>NZ_DAIMZT010000057.1:0-21062 GCF_036733805.1 Novosphingobium sp.
ACGGCGGAGATGACTTCCGGAAGCTTTGCATAACCCGAAAAGTTGCAGGTATAGAGCATCGGCGTTAGCCGAAAAGCTTGCCGATATGAACAAGGCGCTCGCCGATTTCATCGCGCGAAGCTCCGATCTCCAATTCTTCCGCATGTCGCGGCCAATCGGCGATGCTGGCACGGATAGCATCGACCATTTGCGACACCTGACCTTCGGAAAGACCATGGCGCTTGGCGAGCCGCAGGACATGGGCGCGCGTCGGCGTACGTCCCTCACCTTCCACGGCCAAGTAATGCTCTCCGCCAGGACCGCTTGAGAAGGTCAGATCATAGGCGGGTGCGAGACGCCACTGATCGTTGGCATCAAGCAAAAAGGCATGCTGGCGGCTATGGTCGTCCCGGTTGTACGCGAGGATGTTGAACAACATGCGTAGGAACGCCTGCTCCAGATCCCCTGCGTGTCGAGTGATGCCATGCACCGCCCGAAGATAGCCGTCATAGTCGATACTGGGCATGTGCGACGGCGCTTCAACAGCGCCGGCTAGCGAGACCATGTGCAGGCGGTGCCCTGGCTCGGGCCGATCGAAGCGCCGCGTGGCGAAATAGCCGGGACCATCCTTGGCCGGCAGCAGGCGTGAGGGCGCCATGGTGATGCCAGCGGCCCGTGCCATGCGGGCATAGGCTTCCTCGACGGGTCCGATATCGACAGGATCCGTCAGTGCCCGGAATTTGACGATCCAGCTCTCGAACCCTGCGGCGAGTTCTCCTTCTGCCAGGCAAATCTGCCCGGCTGGCGAGAAGCCGATATGGATTTTGGGTCGCGCACCGCCCGAAGCGCCTGCGAGCGTGGCGAGCGTATCAGCCAGCCTAGCCTCGTCGCCCACCAGGATCGAGCGGGCCTCAGCGGCAAGTTCATCGAGGTCGAGCGTTTGCACGTCTTCCGCGGGTGTTGTTGCAGGCTCATAGACAAGTGCCCCGCGACCCTGACGACCGACAAGGGCGAGACGATCGACGCCGCTCAGATCGGCCCAGCGGACATCAAGCTTGGCCAACCGCCGTTTCATCAGCAGGGCACCCCATCCCTCGGGAAGGCTGTCGGCGAGAAATCCGTGGAGACCATCGAAGTCGCGCGTGCGCGCCTCGTGCAGACCGGGCTCGGATGGATAGAGGGCGGGAGCGATCCGGCGCTCGCTCGCGACGATCTCCCGCGACCATTCGAGCTGCGCACGCCCCTTCACCATCGCCAATCGACCGATAGGCTGCACCGCCCCGGACTCATTAGGCCATAGCCCGATTTGCAACGGTGCACCGGGGGCGAGTTTCATGTAGAGCGCCGTACCGATCGAGCTCGCTTGGACATGTTTCCGCTCTCTCTCTGCTGGCGCTCGAGGAGCGCATCCATGCTGGTGGCTGCCGGCTCGGGAAAGAGGGTTTTCAAATCCTGCTCACACCGCAGTGCGATCGCGGCGCGGACCAGATCATCGATCGACGCTTTGCCTTCGGTTTCCATGCGGCGCCAGGTGCGATAGGATACGCCTGCCCGATCTGCGGCCTCGGCTTGCCCCCAGCCGAAACCTAGCCGGCGCACACGAATATGGGCGCCGATCGCTTGAGCCAGCTCCAGAGGCGTTTCAAACATTGTCCATATATGGACGAGATGCTGGATTTTGTCAATCTTACTGTCCGTATATGGACAATTATCTAAGCCGTATGAACAGGCCCGGCCCCGCTGAGCTAGTTTTGGGCTATTTTCAACGCGAGCTTCACTGAGAAAGCTTAGGCCGATCTGAGACCTCACATCCGCCAAAAGTCGCAAGGACCCGCTGACTCTTAATCAGCGGGTCCTAGGTTCGAGCCCTAGTGCGTCCACCACTTTCCCCATAAAATTCAATAACTTATAAGACGATCTGTTGCTCCATTTTATGAAGCAATGCTGTCTAGGTAGCTCCCTAGGTAGCAGGCGCCTGACACTGCCTCGGCCGGCCATTCTATCGCCGGCTTCCATCAGTCACCAATGACGTAGCTTATCCCAGGGCGACCTTGCCGCGCGCATGGGCCGAATCGGAAGGCAGTGCCCGGAGGTAGCATACAGGCACCGTTCCCGATCCAAGCCGCTAAGCCCAACTGCGCAAGGTGCGCATTAAGCGAGTGCTCCGCTCGCTTCCGTCGACTCTTCTTCCTCCCGCCGATGTACCAGCATGTAGAGTGCCGGCAGGATCAGCAGTGTCAGGATCGTCGAGGAAATGATCCCGCCGATCACGACCGTCGCGAGCGGGCGCTGCACTTCGGAACCGGCACCGACGTTCAGCGCCATCGGCACGAAGCCAAGCGATGCCACGAGAGCCGTCATCATCACCGGTCGCAGCCGTGTCAGGGCGCCCTCGCGCACCGCCTCCAGCGCTCCCGATCCACGGTCGCGCAGGTCGCGTATGAAGGACAGCATGACGACACCGTTGAGCACGGCAACGCCCGACAATGCGATGAACCCGATCCCTGCGGAAATCGACATCGGGATACTGCGCAATGCCAGGGCTGCCACCCCGCCGGTCAATGCGAGCGGTACGCCCGAGAAGACGATAGCCGCGTCCTTTGTGGATCCGAACAGGGTAAAGAGCAGCCCGAAGATCAATAGCAGCACAAGCGGCACGACGATCTGCAGGCGCGTCTTGGCCGACTGGAGCTGTTCGAATGTGCCGCCGTATTCAACATAATAGCCGGTTGGCAGTTCGACTTCGGCATCGACCTTCTCACGCAGTTCCGTGATGAAAGATCCCAGGTCCCGGCCGCGCACGTTGGCCGTAATCACGGCGCGCCGCTTACCGTTTTCACGGCTGATCTGGTTGGGTCCGGCCGAGAGTGAGATGTCAGCCAGTTGCGACAGGGGCACCGTCCCGCTGGCTGCAAGCCGAACGGGCAGATTGCCGAGTGCCGGCAGGTTGGTTCGCAATGTTTCGGGCAGCCGCACGACGACGGCAAAGCGCCGGTCGCCTTCGAACACCTCGCCGGCCTTGCGGCCGCCGGTTGCCGTGGCCACGGCATCCTGAACCTCGGCCATGCTGATGCCGTAGCGTGCGAGCATGTCACGGCGGGGAGTGACCGAGAGCATCGGCAGGCCCGTGACCTGCTCAAGCTTCACGTCCTCAGCCCCAGGGATGGACGCCGCCACGTCGTTGATGGCATCGCCGCTCTTGAGCAGCTGCTCGAGATCGTCGCCGAACAGCTTGATCGCCACATCGGCGCGCACGCCCGCGATCAACTCGTTCATGCGCATCTGCACCGGCTGCGTGAACTCGTAGTTGTTGCCGGGAATCTCCGACACCGCCTTGTTCAGTTCGGCCACAAGTTGGTCACGCGACTTGCGCGGATCGGGCCATTGGTTCCTGTCCTTAAGCATGATGAAATTGTCCGCAACCGAGGGCGGCATCGGGTCAGTCGCGACATCGGCAGTACCGATCTTCGCAAAGACGCGCTCCACCTCGGGGAATTGCCGGATGCGCTTCTCCAGTGTCTCCTGCATCTGGACCGCCTGGCTCAGGCTGGTGCCCGGAATACGCAGCGCATGCATCGCGATGTCGCCCTCGTCGAGATTGGGAATGAACTCCGACCCAAGCCGTGTCGCGCCCGCACCGCTCACCGCGACCAGCAGGACGGCGATGCCAACTGCGAGCTTCGGGCGAGCCAAAGCCTTGTCGAGGAGCGGCGCGTACCGCTCGCTCATCCAGCGCATGACGCGGTTCTCCTTTTCCTCCACCTTGCCGGTGACGAAGAGGGCAACGGCAGCAGGCACAAGAGTGAGCGACAGGATCAGTGCCGCCGTCAGGGCCAGCACGACAGTGATCGCCATGGGATGGAAGGTTTTGCCCTCGATGCCTTCAAGCGCGAAGATCGGCAGATACACCGCGGTGATGATGACGATGCCGAAGATCGAGGGCCGGATGACTTCGGCGCTCGCCTTGGCAACGAGGCCAAACCTCTCATCGCGATCGAGCAGGCGGCCCATCCGATGCTGAGCCTCGCCAAGTCTTCTGAGGCAGTTCTCGACGATGATGACCGCACCATCGACGATCAGCCCGAAATCGAGTGCGCCCAGGCTCATCAGATTGGCTGAGGTTCGGGTCGCCAGCATACCGGTTAGCGTCATGAGCATGGCAACCGGGATCACCGCCGCCGTGATCAGCGCCGCCCGGATATTGCCGAGCAGCAGGAACAGCACGACAATAACCAGCAGCGCGCCCTCCGCGAGGTTCTCTTGTACAGTCCTGATCGTGCGATCGACCAGATCGGTGCGATCATAGAGCGGATGCGCGATCACCCCTGCGGGCAGCGAGGCGGTCGCCTGCTTGAGCTTCTCCGCGGCAGCCTGAGCAACAATCCGGGGGTTCTCACCAGTGCGCATGAAGATCGTTCCGAGCACGATCTCCTTGGCATTTTCGGTCGCGGCACCGGTGCGCAGTTCGGAGCCGATCACGACTTCGGCGACGTCGCCCACGCGGATCGGCACGCCGCCTCGGGTCGCAACGATGATCTGCGAGAGGTCCGCTTCATTGGCGGCCTGCCCGGGCACGCGGATCAGTATCTGCTCACCGCCGCGCTCGACATAGCCTGCGCCGCGATTGGCGTTGTTGCGTTCCAGCGCCTCGACGAGGTCGTTCAGCGACAGATTGAGCGCCGCCAGCTGTGCCGGGTTGGGCGTGACATGGTACTGCCGTTCGTAGCCGCCGATGGTGTTGACTTCGGCTACGCCGGGAATGGTGCGCATCTGCGGCCGCACCACCCAATCGGACAAAGTCCTGAGATCGGTTGCCGTCCAGTGACTGCCATCGGGTTTGGTCGCGCCCGGTTTCGGCTCGATCGCAAACATGAAGATCTCGCCGAGCCCGGTGGCGATCGGCCCCATCTGGGGTTCGATACCAGCCGGCAGCTGTGACCTCACCGCCTGCAGCCGCTCGTTGACCTGCTGGCGGGCAAAATAGGTGTCGGTGCCGTCCTCGAACACGACCGTGACCTGGCTCAGGCCATAGCGCGAGATCGAGCGCGTGTAGGTAAGTCCGGGAACACCGGCGATAGCCGTCTCGATGGGAAAGGTGATGCGCTGTTCGGATTCGAGCGGGGAATAGCCTTCGGCCTCGGTGTTGATCTGGACCTGGACATTGGTGATGTCGGGCACGGCATCGATGGGCAGCTTCGTCGCGCTCCACACGCCGATGGCACATAAGAGGGAGACGACCGCCAGGACGAACCAGCGCTGACGGATCGAAAAGCCGATGATGCGGGCAAGCATGGTCTATCGCCTCCCGCTCAATGGTCGTGGCTCGCGCCCGACTTCTCGATGTCGGCGCGAATGAGGAAGGAGCCCTTGGTGGCATATGGCGTGCCCGGCTTGATGCCGCTAAGCACTTCGGTCCACTCGGGCGAGGAGCGCCCCAGCTCGAGCATGCGAACTTCGTAGTCCTGACCGAAGTTGGCAAAGACGACCTTGAAGTCGCGGAACGGCTGGATGGCTTCGGTCCGCACGGCCAGCGGCACGGTGACAGCGTTCACAACAACCTTGCCGCGCAGCGCCATGCCGGCGCGGAGCCGGCCCGCCTGATTGGGGACCGAGGTACGGACCAGCGCGGTTCCGGCCTCGGCATTACCTTCGGGCAGGTAGCCGCCGAGCTGGCTGGCCGCGACGGGCGTGCCGTCCATGGCTTCGATCTCCACCCGCATGCCGGGCTGGATCACCGCCAGATCCTTGGGGAAGATGTTGAAGACGACCGAGGTCCGGGCGGGGTCGGTGATGACATAGAGCGCGCGATCGCCGGTCACATCGCCGGGGTTGCCATTGCGCTCGGCGACCACGCCGCTGACGGTGGCATAGACCGGATAGACTTGTAGGCTCTCGCTCGACTCGATGCGCGCCAGCAACTGCCCCCGCTGGACATAGTCGCCCACGGCCTTGGTCACGCTGACCACGCGGCCCGGAAACTGACCACGGATTTCCGAGCGGGCAGATGGGTCGAGTGCGACGGTGCCGAACAGTTCGCGCGTCTCGCCGATCGTCGCCGGACCTGCGGTCATTGTCTCGATACCGCCAGCCTTGGCCGCCTCGGCCGTAATATGCGTGCGGCCTTCGGGACTGGCGTATTTCCAGACGTGGCGCTTGCCGTTCTCGACCGCGACCACCTCGACGTCGAAGCTGTGGGGTTCCTCGACCACGCCCTGCCCGGCAAGGAACTTGCCTTCGGGCTTGAAGGCAAAGGTGTTGACCTCGCCCCCCAGTCGCCGGAGCGTCATGGCCAGTTGCAGGGCCCCCGGATCGACCGGTTCGCCGCCGCGCGTAGCATAGACCCTGAACTGCGGCTCCTGCCCGGTTTCAAACACAGTGACCTCAACGGCAAAATCGCCATCCTTGAGGAGACGCCCGCCGTTGGGGCCTTTCTCGGCTTCGGCCCCTTCCTCACCGTGTTCTGCGGGAGCCGGATCGGAACCACAGGCGGCAAGCGGGAGGGCAAGAGCGAGTGCCGCGATGGCTGCGGTAAAACGGATATTCCTCATTGTACTTCCTCCCCGGCGACGACGTCGAAGCGTCCGGTCAACCGGTCGATCTGGGACAGGATGTCGCGGTAGCGGGTCATTGCTTCGACCCACTGCGATTGAACTTCCGTGATGGCGTCGGCAGCGTCCTGCACGTCGCTGAAGCGGAAACCGCCGCGATTGTAGCCTTCGCGGACCTGCTGGAGCGTGCGGACCGCCTTGGGATAGACATCCTGCATGATCCCGTCGGCACGCATCCGGGCGGCATCCGCCTCGGCCCTGAGCGAGGTCAACTGGCGCAGACGGTCCAGGCGCGCCGCCTCGGCCTGCAGTTCGATCCGCTGCCGTTCGGCCTGCGCGCGTTCGATGTTGCCCCGGTTGCGGTCGAAACGGCCGAGGGGAATCGATATTCCGGCCACCAGCGCGACATCGCCCGTCTCGCGCAGATGCCGCACGCCGCCGCTCACCGTGTAGTCCTGAACGCCGCGCGTCTGTTCGACCACGACCGCCGCCTGCGCCCGTTCCACCGCGGCGGATGCGAGCGCGGCGTCGGCCTCGGCCAACTGATGAACGTGATCGTCCGGCTTCTCGATCCCGCGCGGCACCTCGACGTCTTCCGCCTTGCCACCCCAGAACGAGGCCAGCCTCGCGCGGGCGGCATTGCGGCGGGACCGGGCCTCGTCGAGCGCAAGCCGTGCCTGGGCTACGCGGGCTTCGGCGCGGGTTTCGACAAAGAGCGGATCCTTGTAGCCGCGTACCCGGCGCAGGGCCTCGGTCTGCATGGTGCGCTCGGTTTCGAGACGCCGTTCTGCAAGCCAGACAACTTCCTCGGCGATCTGCAGGTCGATGAATGTGCGTTGCACCGCTTCGGCAAGATCGAGCCGGACAAGGCGCGCCGATGCCTCGGCTACACCGATGTCGCGCTCGGCATAGGCGATACGCGCATCGCGCTTGCCGCCGCGTTCGATGGTCTGCGCGTAAGTGACTGTCGTCTCGGCCTGCCGATAGACGTCATAGGCGCCGGTGCCCGCGATGTTCTCGGCCTCGACCGACAGGACGGGATTGGGACGAACATTGGCCTGGCTGCGGCCCGCCCTCGCAGAACGGATGCCTGCCTCCTGGGCCTGGATCGCGGGGGAGGCCGCCATGGCGCGGCGGACGGCCTCGTCCAGACTTACGGGTTCCGCGCTTGCCGCTATGGGCAAGGCCAGCGCCAATCCGGCCAAAAGGCCGGCGCGCAATGTCAATGACATGGGGTGACTCCTGAAACGCTTGGCAATTGCGGGCGAAAAAAGACGCCCGCCAAAGTGGCAGGTTTCAGGCTAGCGGGGGTTCAATCGGTGGTGCCGAAGCCCGCGAGACGAGAGCAGTGGCCTCGCCGGGGCGGAGCATGTCACGGCTCGCACTGGGTCCGTCAGCAGTGTGTCCGCATTCGACCATCATCGCTGCAGGGCAGTGGTGATGATGGAAGATCTCCTGCGACGGATCCGACGAAGAATCGTCGGAGAAATCTTCGTGGGCGTCAGCATGATGCGCATCAGCCACAAGAACTGTGGCCTGACCATGATCATCATGGTCCCCATGGGCCGCGGCAGGCGCATGAAGACCGGCGCAAAGCACCGAGAACAAAATCAGGAACTGGAGAACAATGCCCCTCATTGTGCCCACCTAGCAGAGCAATAGAGCCGCAGCAAACGCATCACTTGCGCTGTTCCTGGCCCAGAACATGCCGAAGCTCTTCCGGTATGGGCATCGGCACGAAGGCGCTGACCGATGCTCGGCCTGTGTTCCCAAGCGGAATGCCGCCCAGCAGCGCGCCGAAAGGTGCAAGCACCAGACGCAGAACTTGTCCGCGCGCTTCGCGCCATTCGCGCCGGGATATGGCAAAGGTCAGCATGACCGCATGGGCATGGAGGTGGAGCCGCAGGACCTGCTGAGACAGGATATGCGCGCGTTCCAGATAGTGCCACGCGTCCGCAGCATCCTGGTCAGCCCTCGCCTGCCGGAAGGCCTCGATCTCCGCCCGATATGCGGTTTCGAGCTGCGTCATGCCGGTGCCCCGCTCGCCGCAAGTTCATATCGGGCTTGCCGAACGACCTGCCATCCACCCTGAAGTCCGAGAAGCGCCATGATGAGCGCAACGACGAGGTCGGGGAGGCCGCTGCCGGTCCACAGCACTACGAAACCCGCGCCGATCACAAGCAGGTTGTTGATCGCATCGTTGCGCGAGCAGACCCAGACCGAGCGCATGTTGGCGTCACCCGACCGGAATCTATAGAGCATGAGCGCCACCGTAATGTTCGTCGCCAGTGCGAGCGCGCCGACGCTTGTCATCGCCCAGGGATCGGGCTGAGTTCCGGCGACAATGCCCCAGACCGCCGAGACCATCACACCGAGCGCAAAGGCCAGAATGGTCAGCCCTTTGACCAGTGCGGTCCGTGCCCTCCAGACAAGCGCCATGCCGGCGACGCCGAGACTGATCGCATAGTTTGCCGAATCGCCCAGAAAATCGAGCGCGTCAGCCTGGAGCGATCGGGATCCCGATGCAGCGCCCGCGATGATCTCGACGAAAAACATCACGCCATTGACGACGAGCGCGATCCACAGTGCCCTTCGCCACGCAGGATCACTTTGCGCGGTGTCGTCACTGCAGGAACTGGCGCAGCAACTGTCCGCCATGGCCGAAACTCCTTGGTTCGTTCGAGTCGGCCCTCTATATGCACCCTGTAGCAACTACAGGGTCAAGCGATGAAAATCGGCGAGCTGTCGAGGGCGACCGGCACCAACATCGAAACGATCCGATATTACGAGCGGATCGGTTTGCTGCCCGAACCGGCGCGGACCGCGGGCAACTATCGTTCCTATGGCGAAGCGCATCGCACGCGGCTCGCCTTCGTCCGTCATTCACGTGAGCTTGGCTTCACCATCGAGGAAGTGCGCTCGCTGCTCGATCTGGCCGACCATCCCGAGCGCGAGTGCTCCGAGGCCGACCGGATCGCCACCCGGCATCTGACGCAAGTCGAAGAGAAGATCGACCAGCTCGTTACCCTGCGCGACGAACTATCGCGCATTATCGGTCGCTGCCGGGGCGGACTTGCCGCCGATTGCCGCGTGATCGAGGCCTTGGGGGATCACACCATGTGCAACGGAGACCACGAATGATCTATCTGGTCATCAAAACCGCGATCTCGGCCGTAATCATTGTCGTGGTTTCTGAAGTGGCGCGCCGCAGTGCTGGACTTGGCGCATTGCTGGCATCGCTCCCCCTTGTCGCGTTGCTCAGCATGATCTGGCTCTGGCGAGACACCGGCGACACCGCGCGCATGGCCAGCTATTCGCAAGCCACATTCTGGTACGTTCTTCCGAGCCTGCCGATGTTCCTGCTGATTCCGGCTCTGCTCAAACGCGGCTTCGCGTTCTGGCCCGCACTCGCGGCAGGCTGTGTCCTCACCATCGCCCTCTACGTCGGCATGGCGGCGCTACTCGCCCGATGGGATATCCGGCTGTGACGGCCCCTCATGCAACAATTGTGTGGTACGTTCTGGCGGCCATCGCGGAAATCGCCGGTTGTTTTGCCTTCTGGGCAGTCCTTCGGCTCGATCGATCGCCGTCATGGCTGGGCGCCGGCGTCCTGTCACTGATCGTCTTTGCCTATGCCCTGACCAGGGTAGAAGCGGAAGCCGCCGGGCGAGCTTTTGCCGCTTATGGCGGCATCTACATCGTCGCCTCGCTGGTCTGGCTCAAGGTCATCGAGGGTGTGGCGCCCGATCGCTGGGACATACTGGGCGGGCTGATCTGCCTTGCCGGGGCTGGATTGATCCTTTGGGGGCCAGGTCGCGGGTGACATGAGCACGCCGAACCGGACAACGCTGCTCAGTGCGCCCGGAAAAAGGAATGAATGCCCTTGACCCTGACATGATGTCAAGGTTCATGAAGTTGCGACTGAAGGAGCAACTGGCATGGCTGAGTCGCATCACGATCATACTCTCTGCGCCCATCGCGGAACTTCGGCACTGGGAATTACCACCGACCCCGTTTGCGGAATGAGCGTCGATCCCGTGACAACGCCGCATGTCGCCACCCACGCCGGCGCGCATCACTACTTCTGCAGCGCGGGCTGTCTCGCCAGTTTCAACGCCGACCCGGCGCGCTATGCGGGCGGCACACCGCTGCGGACAGAGCCGGTGCCCGAAGACGCCATCTGGACCTGCCCGATGCATCCCGAGGTCCAGCGGCCGGGTCCGGGAAGTTGCCCCATCTGCGGCATGGCGCTGGAGCCGATGACCCCGACGCTCAGCGACGGTCCTTCTCCCGAATATGCCGATATGAAGCGCCGCTTAGTGATCGGCCTAGCCCTAACCCTGCCAGTGGTCGCGCTCGAAATGGGCGGGCACCTTCTCGGGCTCAATCGTCTGATCGGCCAGCAGATATCGAACTGGCTGCAAATGGCGCTCGCGACGCCGGTCGTGCTGTGGGCGGGCTGGCCGTTCTTCGAGCGAGGCTGGGCCTCGGTGAAGAGCCGCCACCTCAACATGTTCACGCTGATTGCGATGGGAACGGGCGTTGCCTGGGGCTACAGCATGGTGGCTGCGTTGCTGCCGGATGTATTCCCGGCGGCGTTCCGCACGGCGCACGGTGCCGTTCCCGCCTACTTCGAGGCGGCAGCGGTGATAACCGTGCTGGTCCTGCTCGGCCAATTGCTCGAACTGCGCGCCCGCGAGACGACCAGCGGCGCGATCCGTGCCTTGCTCGATCTCTCTCCCAAGCTGGCCCGGCGGGTCCGTACCGATGGATCGGATGAGGAAATCACCCTCGACCAGGTGCTGGTCGGCGACACGCTGCGTGTCCGCCCCGGCGAAAAGGTACCGGTCGATGGCGTGGTGCTGGAAGGTCGCGGCACGGTCGATGAATCGATGGTCACTGGCGAGTCCATGCCCGTCACCAAGGAGGCAGCGTCAAAGCTGATCGGCGGCACGATCAACCAGACCGGCGGCCTCGTGATGCGCGCCGAGAAGATCGGGCGCGACACCATGCTGGCACGCATCGTCCAGATGGTCGCTGAAGCCCAGCGCAGCCGCGCGCCGATCCAGCGGCTTGCCGATACGGTGTCCGCCTGGTTCGTGCCGGCAGTGATCGCGGTCGCGGTGCTGGCCTTCATAGTCTGGTCGCTCGTCGGCCCGCCTCCGGCGATGGGCTATGGCCTGATTGCAGCGGTGGCGGTGCTGATCATCGCCTGCCCCTGCGCGCTTGGGCTCGCCACCCCGATGTCGATCATGGTCGGCGTCGGTCGCGGGGCGCAGGCAGGCATCCTCATCAAGAACGCCGAGGCGCTGGAGCGCATGGAAAAGGTCGATACGCTTGTCGTCGACAAGACCGGCACGCTTACCGAAGGCAAGCCCGCGGTGGTGGCCATCGAAACCGCTGACGGCTTCGACAACGACGAAGTTCTGCGTCTTGCCGCAAGCCTCGAACGCAGCAGCGAACACCCCCTGGCCCTCGCGATCATCAGGGAAGCCGAAGCAAGAGGCCTCGCGATCAGCGAACCGGGCGACGTCGATCAGCCCGTCGGCAAAGGCATCACCGGCATTATCGATGGTCATCGGCTTCACGCTGGCAATGCCCGTTTTCTCGATGAACAAGGCATCTCGATCATGCCACTGGCCGAGCGAGCCGACCGCCTGCGGGGCGAAGGGGCGACCGCGATATTCCTCGGCGTTGATGGTAAAGTCGCGGGCGCAATCGGCATCGCCGATCCGGTCAAGGAGACGACGCCCGCCGCGCTTCTAGCGCTCGCCGAGGCGGGCATCCATGTCATCATGCTGACCGGCGATAATCGCGTCACGGCCGAAGCCATCGCCCGCAGGCTGGGCATTACGGACATCGAGACCGATGTCTTGCCCGACCAGAAGAGCGAGATAGTCAAGCGCCTGAGGGAACAAGGCCGGATCGTCGCCATGGCTGGCGACGGCGTAAACGATGCCCCCGCACTGGCCGCCGCCGACGTCGGCATCGCCATGGGATCGGGCACCGATGTCGCGATCGAGAGCGCGGGTATTACGCTGCTAAAAGGCGAACTCACAGGCATCGCCAACGCTCGCCACCTGAGCCATGCGACTATGGCGAACATCCGGCAGAACCTGTTCTTCGCCTTTGCCTACAACGTCGCGGGTATCCCGGTGGCTGCGGGCGCGCTCTACCCTCTGTTCGGCCTCATGCTCTCGCCCATCATCGCCGCGGCGGCGATGGCCCTTTCGTCGGTCAGCGTCATCGGCAATTCGCTGCGCCTGAGGATGATCGCGCTATGAACCTTTGCAGCAGACGGCCCCGGTTGCTCGCGGCGGTATCGACAGGCATTATCGCGGCCTACCTGTTCTATCCGGAGCATCGGCAGCACCTGTTCGGCCTGATACCCTACGCCTTCCTGTTCGCCTGTCCGTTGCTGCACTTCTTTCACCGCGGCCATCATCATGGCCAGCACCGGCGATCAGGCGAGCAACGTCTATGAACATCGGACAGGTATCAAAGTCGACGGGCGTGTCGCAACGGATGATCCGCCACTACGAGGGTATCGGACTGATGCCGCCGCCGGACCGGCGCGACAACGGCTATCGGGACTATCCCCCACGCTCTGTCGAACGCCTGCGCTTCATCGCCAATGCCCGCGACCTCGGGTTCCCCGTCGATGAAATATCGGCTCTTCTGGGCCTTTGGGACGACCGCGAAAGGGCCAGCAGCGAGGTCAAGGCCATAGCCCTTGGTCATGCAGAGGATCTTGCCCGGAAAGCAGCAGCGCTCGAAGCCATGCGGCGCACCCTGCTTGATCTGGCCGAAGGGTGTAGCGGTGATGCCCGGCCTGACTGTCCGATCCTTGCCGGACTTGCTGAAACCCGGCAACATCCAGCCCGAGAATTGACAGTGGCAAAATGCAAGCCGAAAGAAAAAGAGTGAAGCGCTGGCTTTCCTTGGCCCTGCTCCTGGGGGCATTACTTGGTCTCTTGGGCCAGGAGGCTGCCTTTGCGCACGTCATGCCGGTCGAGAAGGCCGAGCAGATGGCGACGGCCGCGCAGATGAACGCGGATTGCGCGGAGATGATGGGGCTCACGAAGCCGCAGCCTCAGCCTGAGAAGCAGCCATGTCAGGGTATGACGCCCGACTGCATCGCCAAGATGGGCTGCGCGGTGCCCATGGCGTTGATTCCGCCGCTCGCTTTCGATCTGGTGCAGCAATTCCGCGCTGCTACGCCTCTGCAGGCACCTGTCGCCCCGCTTGTCGGGCGTGAGACGGGTCCCGAACCAGAACCACCCGCACGCCTTGGCTGAACGCTTGGCGCGCGTGACGAACCCCCGGGTTCGCCGTGCGCCATCGCAAAGTTCAACCAGGGATGCTTCACATGAAGATGATTATTGCGCCAGCCACTGCCGTGGCGGCTCTCGCGACCCTTTCGGTTGGGGTCGTTCCAAGCGCAGCTCTGGCCGAGCCGCTGACGTTCGGCGCCGCGCTCCAGCGTGCCGCAAACGAAGCGCCATCGCTCCGGGCGAGCGCGTCGGGTGTCGCTGCCGCACGTTCTGCCGAGATTGCGTCGGGACGGCTACCCGACCCGACACTGTCCGTCGGTCTCGACAATTTCCCCGTTTCGGGTCCGCCCGCCTTCAGCTTCACCCGCGAGAGCATGACGATGGCGCGCATCGGTGTGGAGCAGGCCTTTCCCAATCCGGCAAAACGCCGCGCTGAGCGGACTCGCGCCCGGGCGGGCATCGGCGTAGCCGAAGCTGGCCTTGCGGTCGAGGCGCAGAATATCCGCCTCGAGACCGCGCTCGCATGGGTGGATCTCTATTATGCCAGGCGGCGGCTCGCACAGTTGCAGGTTCTGGACCAGAGTCTCGGCGATCTCCAGGCGACGGTCTCGGCAAGACTGGCTTCCGGTTCGGCGCGCCCCAGCGCGGCGCTCGAACCCGACCAGTTGCGCGCTGCCGTCAATGACCGCCACAGCGAACTCACGGCCGATGTCGCCAAGGCACAGGCCAGGCTGGCGCGCTTTACCGGCAATCCCCAGGCCGACGTTTCGGGCGATCCGCCTATCCTTGATGTCGATCGTACCCAGCTGGTGGCAGGGCTGGCTTCGCTTCCAGGCCTGCAGGCACTCGACGCCGGCGTAAGCGCGGCGGATGCGGAAACCGAACTTGCCCGCGCCGACAAGCGGCCCGATTGGCGCGTCAGCACCTCCTATGGTCGCCGCGATCCCGCCTATGGCGACATGGTATCGGTTGGCGTCAGCATCGATCTGCCGCTGTTCGCCAAACGCCGGCAGGATCCCATGATCGCCGCGCGAGCGAGCGAAGCAGAACGGGCGCGACTGTTGCGAACGGCCGGGGAACGCGAATTCACGGCCGCGCTCGATGGCGACCTTGCCGACCATGCAATGCATCACCAGCGACTGATGAATGCGCGCAATACCCTGGTGCCGCTCGCCAAGCGCCGGGCCGAGCTCGACATGGCGAGTTATGCGGCGGGCAAGCTCGACCTCGGCAGCGCGCTGCTCTCGACGCTCGCTCTCGCCGAGGCCGAAGTCGATGCCCTGGCGCGCGAGGCCGATGTCGCACGCGACGCGATCCGGATCAATTTTACCTATGGGGAGATGCGGCCATGAACATGGACGTTTCGACGGCAGCGCGCTGGCGCGCGGGAATTCTTGCAGCGGTGCTGATTGCTGGCGGCGGCGGCTATTGGCTCGGACAGCGGGGGAATGGCGAAGCGATACCAACGACGGCGAGCGATGGTGCGCGCAAGGTGCTCTACTATTACGATCCGATGTTTCCGAACCAGAAGTTCGATAAGCCCGGCAAGTCGCCTTTCATGGATATGCAGCTTCTCCCCAAATATGCCGACGAAGGGGCAGGCGGCGCGGCTGCACAGGGGGTCAGCATCGACCCGGCGGCGATGCAGAATCTCGGCATCCGGGTTGTCGCGGCCGAGATGGGCAACCTCTCCACCACGCTCAATGCGACTGGCAGCATCGACTTCAACCAGCGCGATGTGGCGATCGTCCAGGCCCGTTCTGGCGGGTTCGTCTCTCGCGTCTATGGCCGCGCGCCCGGCGATGTGATTGGCGCGGGTGCACCCATCGCCGATGTGCAACTGCCCGAATGGGGCGCCGCTCAAACCGAGTTCCTGAGCGTCAAACGGCTCGGAAGGCCCGAGCTATTGGCAGCCGCGCGGCAGCGATTGCGGCTGATGGGCATGTCCGACAGCCTGATCGCGCAGGTCGAGCGGACAGGTCGCACCAACGGCACGGTGACGATCACATCGCCGATCGCGGGCGTGATCCAGTCGCTTGATGCCCGGCAAGGTGTGACCCTGGCGCAGGGGCAGACACTCGCGCAAGTCACTGGCGTCGGCACGGTCTGGCTGAACGCCGCCGTTCCCGAAGCGCAGGCCGGGAGCGTCAGGGTCGGGCAAAACGCGACAGCGGCACTCACCGCCTTTCCGGGTGAGAGGTTTGGTGGGTGGGTGATCGCGATTCTGCCGACCACGCAGACCGACAGCCGCACGCTCACCGTGCGTATCGAGCTTGCCAATCGGGGCGGCCGTCTGCGCCCAGGCATGTTCGCTCAGGTTGCGCTGGGCGGGGACGCAAAGCCTGCGCTACTGGTGCCTAGCGAAGCGGTTATCCGCACCGGCAGGCGCACCATCGTCATGCTGGCAATGGACGATGGCCGCTATCATCCCGCGGAAGTCCGGACGGGCCGTGAAGGCAGCGGCAAGACCGAGGTGCTTGCCGGACTTGGCGCTGGCGAGAAGGTCGTCGCGTCGGGCCAGTTCCTACTCGATTCCGAAGCAAGCCTTACCGGCATCGCCGTGCGGCCGCTGGAGGGCAGCCGATGATCGCCAGGATCATTCGCGCCTCGGTCGCGGCGCGCGGGCTGGTTCTGGCGGCCGCATTCGTGCTGACAATCATCGGTGTGGCCGCCGTCAGGACTACCCCGGTCGATGCGCTGCCCGATCTTTCAGACGTGCAGGTCATCATCCGCACGACCTATCCAGGGCAGGCCCCGCAGATCGTCGAGAACCAAGTCACCTATCCGATCACCTCGACGATGCTCTCGGTGCCCGGCGCACGAGTGGTGCGCGGCTATTCGTTCACCGGCGACAGCTTCGTCTATGTGCTGTTCGACGACGGCACCGATCTCTACTGGGCACGCAGCCGCGTGCTCGAATATCTGAGCCAGGTGCAGAGCCGTCTGCCCGAAGGCGCCAAAGCCTCGCTTGGGCCGGACGCGACGGGCGTGGGCTGGATTTACGAATATGCCCTGGTCGACAAGACCGGACGGCACGATCTGGCGCAGCTGCGCTCGATCCAGGACTGGTTCCTGCGCTACGAGTTGAAGGCTGTTCCCGGCGTTGCCGAAGTCGCCAGCATCGGCGGCATGGTCAGGCAGTATCAGGTCGTGGTCGATCCGCAGAGGCTAGCGGCCTATGGCGTCACGGCGACGGAAGTGGCCGATGCCTTGAAGCGCGCCAATCAGGAAACCGGCGGCGCCACGGTCGAAATGGCCGAGGCCGAATATACCGTTCGGGCCAGCGGCTACCTCAAGACCCTTGATGACTTCCGCGTCGTGCCGATCCGCACGGCGGCGGGCGGCATTCCGGTGATGCTGGGGGATGTGGCGACGGTCCAGATCGGCCCCGACATGCGCCGCGGGATCGCCGAACTCAATGGTGAGGGCGAGGTCGCGGGCGGTGTCATTGTCATGCGGCAGGGCAAGAATGCCCGCGAAGTGATCGAGGGCGTAAAGGCTAAACTCGACGAGTTGAAGAAGAGCCTGCCGCCCGGTGTCGAGATTGTCACGACTTACGACCGCTCCGGCCTGATCGACCGTGCGGTGGAAAATCTGACCAGCAAGCTGATCGAAGAGTTTATCGTCGTTGCGCTCGTCTGTGCGCTGTTCCTGTGGCACGCGCGCTCAGCACTGGTGGCGATCCTGACGCTGCCACTTGGCATATTGATCGCCTTCATCGTCATGCGCGTGCAGGGATTGAACGCCAATATCCTGTCGCTGGGCGGCATCGCCATCGCTGTCGGCGCGATGGTTGATGCGGCGGTGGTAATGATCGAGAATGCGCACAAGCACCTCGAACGCTGGCACCATGATCATCCCAGCAGCGAGCCGGATAACCCGACGCGCTGGCGCATCATAACCGATGCCGCGGCCGAAGTCGGCCCGGCGCTGTTCCTCAGCCTGCTGATCATCACCTTCTCGTTCATCCCGATCTTCTCGTTGCAGGGCCAAGAGGGACGGCTGTTCTCTCCGCTCGCCTTCACCAAGACCTATGCGATGGCGGCGGCGGCCTTGCTGTCGATCACGTTGATACCTGTCCTGATGGGCCTGTTGATCCGGGGGAAAATCCCCACCGAAGACGCCAACCCGGTCAACCGCTGGCTGACCCGCGCCTATCGCCCGGCGCTCGACTGGGTACTCGAGCGGCCGAAGAAAGCACTGCTGATCGCCGCCCTGATCTTCGCCACCAGCCTGTGGCCGATGACGCGGCTTGGCGGTGAGTTCATGCCGCAGATGAATGAGGGCGACTTGCTCTACATGCCTTCGGCGCTTCCCGGCATTTCGGCGGCCAAGGCATCGATGCTGCTTCAGCAGACCGACCGGCTGATCAAGACCGTGCCCGAAGTCGAGAGCGTGTTCGGCAAGGCTGGCCGCGCCGATACCGCGACCGACCCCGCTCCGCTCGAAATGTTCGAGACGACCATCCGGTTCAAGCCGCAATCCGAGTGGCGACCCGGCATGACGCAGGAAAAGCTGATCAAGGAACTGGATGCGCGGGTCAGGGTGCCGGGCCTCGCCAACTTCTGGATCCCGCCAATCCGCAATCGCATCGACATGCTGGCCACCGGCATCAAGAGCCCGGTCGGGATCAAGGTGGCGGGCTCCGACCTTGCAGAGATTGATCGCACCTCGAAGCGGATCGAGCAGGTGGTCAAGACCGTGCCGGGCGTCGCCTCGGCGCTGGCTGAACGGCTTACCGGCGGGCGCTATATCGATGTTGATATCAATCGCGCTGCCGCCGCGCGCTATGGTCTCAATGTCGCCGGTGTCCAGGCGGTGGTGTCGGGCGCGATCGGCGGCGAGAGCATCGGTCAGACGGTCGAGGGGCTGGCACGCTATCCGATCAGCGTGCGCTATCCCCGCGAAGTGCGCGACGGTCTCGATGACATCATCAATCTGCCGGTGCTCACACCCTCGCGACAGCAAATTACGCTTGGCACTGTCGCCGATGTACGGATCAGCGATGGCCCGCCAATGCTCAGGAGCGAAAACGGCAGGCCGGTCACCTGGATTTATGTCGATGGGCGCGGGCGCGATCTCCAGACTCTGGTCGGGGACATGCAGACGGCAATCGCGCGCGAGGTAAAACTCCCGCCGGGCATCAGCGTATCTTACACCGGCCAGTTCGAGTTCCTTGTGCGCGCGACCGAGCGGATGAAGATCGTGGTTCCAGTCACGCTCGCGATCATCTTCGCGCTGCTGTACCTCACCTTTCGCCGCTGGGACGAGGCCCTGCTCATCATGGGCACATTGCCGTTCGCGCTGACCGGCGGGCTGTGGCTGCTCTATCTACTCGGCTACAACCAGTCCGTCGCGAGCGGCGTGGGGTTCATCGCTCTGGCTGGCGTGGCCGCCGAGTTCGGCGTGGTGATGTTGATCTATTTGAAACACGCGCTCGATGACCGTCAGGACGGCGATGTCGCTGCCGCTGTTCGCGAGGGAGCACTGCTGCGTGTCCGGCCCAAGGCGATGACAGTAGCGGTAATCCTGGCCGGGCTTTTCCCAATCCTGGTCGGCGCGGGCACCGGGTCCGAAGTGATGAGCCGGATCGCCGCCCCGATGGTCGGCGGGATGCTAACCGCACCCTTGCTTTCGATGCTGATTATCCCGGCGGCCTATTTGCTGATGCGCCGCAAATTTCAATCCCATGTTCAACCCGAAGGAGAAGTGAAGTGAAGAAATCCCTCATGATTGCGTCGAGCCTTGCGCTGGTGGCTTCGCTTGCCGCCTGCAACAAGGAAGCCGATGCACCCAAACCGGTGGAGAGTGCTGCAATCGACACTGGCAGCATGTCCGAGATGCCGATGGCCACGGAAATTAAGCACGGCAAAGGCGTCGGGACTGTGACTGCGATCGACGCGGCTAAGGGCATAGTGACGCTTGATCACGGCGATATCGCGGAACTTCAATGGCCAGCGATGAAGATGGGCTTTGCCATAAAGCCGGAACTGCTCGCGGGTATCAAGGTCGGCGACAAGGTCAATTTCGAGATCGACTGGGACGGCAAGGCCGGAACGGTCACCAAAGTTGAAAAGGTCGACTCCTGAGCCTTTACCTCCCGGCCAGAGAATTTGTTGGGGCGTGGTTGCGCGAGAACGAAGCCACGTCTTGGCATTCTGTACACTGATGAATTCTGTCGCTGACTCGGATACGTGCGGATATTTGTGGGCGCATACGGACGAAAAAGCCGCTCCTAATCAGCGGGACCTAGGTTCGAGCCCTAGTGTGTCCACCAAATTCTCTGGTAAATTCAAGTTGTTATAGGTCATTAGGCTGCGAAGTTTCGCAGGATGTGCCCTGCTAGGTAGCACGCAAAAGATTTGGATTGGCCCAGAGCCATAGGGCACGGGCAAGCTGGACGCACCTTGTCCAGGTCGTCGTCTCGCCCACAAATGACCCTTGATTCGGACTGTTGGGCTCCCCCACAACGTCGCCGTTGTAAGCGGGATGGTTCAGCCCGTCAGAGACAGCCACTGCTCTGCTCTAATTGTTCCAAGATTGTGTATCTGTTACCATAAGTCTGCTGACCTAACGCGGTGGCCCTGACTCTGCGGCTTCGGAGCGAGTCAAAAATTTCAATTTCGCATCGATCATGCTCACAGTGGTTGTGGTGCCGCCGGGCCGCAGACATTCTTCTGGTTCAGAAAAAGCGACAGCGAATCGAGCAAAAATCCCATCGCAGAGGTAATGGCAAGTGAAGCGGTTTTGCGAATCAGAGGTGTCCGGCCATTCACTAGCTTGGGCAACGGCGGACGAAATGGCGCAACGTCTCGCTGCCATTATAGAAGCATCCGACGATGCCATCCTTACGAAGGATCTGGAAGGGACTATCACCAGCTGGAACAGGGGAGCGGAACGGCTCTTTGGCTATCGTGCGCCTGAGATCATCGGAAAACCCGTCACGATTCTGCTGCCGGATGATCGGCAGGATGAGGAGGCATCGATTCTGGCGCGGCTGCGCCGAGGTGAGCATGTCCGCCACTATGAAACGGTAAGGCGCTGCAAGGACGGGAGTCTGGTCGATATCTCACTCAGTATCTCGCCCTTGCGCGATGCAAACGGCGCAGTCATCGGCGCCTCCACGATCGCACGGGACGTAACCGAGCGCAAACGAGCCGAGGAGTGGCAGCGTCTCGTCCTGCATGAAATGAACCATCGGATGAAGAATCTGTTCGCGTTATCCGCCAGCCTCGTCAGCATGAGCGTGCGCGATGCTGCC
>NZ_DAIMZT010000058.1:0-19887 GCF_036733805.1 Novosphingobium sp.
CCTAGAGTTGGTCTGATTTTGATTTACGGATATACTGGGCCTTTGATGTCGTTTTGGCACTCGTCTGGGCTGAAGTTGGCGAGGAGGGTTCCGATGCGTCGCCAGATGGCTTCGAGGGTGCGCTCGTTGGCTTTTCGCAGCAGGCGTTTGAGCTTGGCGAACATTTTTTCGATGGGGTTCAGGTCTGGCGAGTAGGGCGGCAGGAAGAAGAACTTGATGCCCGCCCTTGTCGCCGCTCGCTTCAACCCGGACATCAAAGCCAAATATCGACAACTCTAAATTCGCGACTGAATGATGTGCCACGCCTTCAGGCGGTCAGCGAGGGACATCGGCGCAATGGCGCGCAGGCTTTGAACAACTTTGCATGGATGAGCCTCGCGCAGCCGCGGCGATGTGCAGAGAGGGTGTTTGCCGGAACCGTGTCGCCGATTGCCTCCGAATCGCTCAGCAAAGCGGCGGAATGAAGATCGGCACGGCGCTCGACTCCGTCGAACCTTCTTTGGCGACGGGGTGGTATGGAGCGCTTGGCGCGAAGTTTTCGATGATCTTCAACAGCCACTCGATGAAAGCCATAAGTACCCCTCCGCGATCCTTGCCACATTTCTTGGCTTTAGGTGGCGTGCTGGCGGCCATTCTAAACGCGGCGGGAGCATAGACAAGGGCAATCTTCTGGGGAAGATCAATGTCGTTTGAGCGCGCGCTTCCCGCTTGGCTCCTTCAAGGCGCTATCGGGCTTGACGTTGGGATAGGGGGGCGAGGGTTTCCGGCTATCGGTTCGTCTGTTCACCCACAGGCCTTTCCGCACCATGCGGTGGCCTCTTTGCTCATTCTGAAAAAATGGGCGGCCTTCATGGAAACCGACAGAAGCTTGGAGGCCCGAGCCGGAATCGAACCGGCGTGCACGGATTTGCAGTCCCTGTTTGTAACTTTCCGGCAAATTCCGATGGTGCCTGAAACGTCGGAAAAACAGGCGTTTCCGAGCCTGAATGAGAGAACGAACATACCCGAAACGCCCGTGTAATTCCGGGAAAGATTACACAGGAATTGCACTGCGGCGAATCGGGTGGATGGGGGGAAGCCCCAGCGCGAGGCCGGGGCTCCACTGTCACGCCGCCTTCTTCAGAGCCGCACGGAAGTCCGGCTCAAGGATTCCTATGATCTTACCGTGAGTGATGTCCCGCAGATAATCGTCGTAATAGGGGCCATCCGCCCAGCGTATCGCTTCGCCGACATAGTGACCGGCTAGGCTCATCATCCGCTGCGGTGCTGGTGCGCCGACGAACCAGAGCGACTCATCTCGCATGACGCCGTTCTTGCCGTAGCGGCCCGCGCGCAGATCCATCTGAACGATCTGCCATTTGCGGTCGAAGGACGATTTCCACGTGATGGCGAATAGCTCGCCCTCCGCCGGGTCACGGTCTTCAGGGTCGATTACCACAAACTCGCCGGGCCGAACGTGGGGCAGGGACGTGCTGTCTGGCACTTCGAAAGCGATGCATCCAGCAGGCAGTTCATCATAGACGATGAAGGAGCGGAGGCCGGGTTGAGTTGCGTCAGTCACGCCACTGCCTCCCCATTGATCGAGGCGAGAAGCGGACGGATATCTCCACTACTGACTCCGCCGAGATTGAGGATTAATCGAAGCTTGTGGGCGATGATGTCCGGGTCACGGGAGGGGTAGGCGATTATTGCACGGACAGAGTCATAGTGAGCGTCGCATGCGACATCATATCGTTCATCAACACCATCCAAGCCCATCTCTAGGCGGAGCCTCTCGTCGAGAGTGGCCTGCTCAGTGCGCCGCCGCTCGCAGTCGGCGTTATAATCACGGATGCCTGCCTCAGTGCGTGCGTCTCCCTGTTCGTGTGTCGGGCGAGCCTGGATGAACCGCCAAGGCTGGCCGGCGTCCCGCTCAAGTTCTTCTAATGCAGCTTTCCGCATGTCGTAGAAGCGATCATAAGCCTCTTCGTTCGCATCAGCTTCCATGGCGAAAGCATCAGACGTCTGGCGCTCGGCAGCAAGGAGTGCGAGCCATTGATGATCTCGCACAGCCGGCGAAACAGCGATCGCAGGCGCGGCGATAGCGATGGGGGCGAGAGCAAAGCTCGCGAGAAATGTACGACGATCAGTCATCTCACGCCCTCCCTGCTTCAATGCGGCGGTCCCAGTCCCTCATAACCTTGCGGCACACGGCCAGCACTTGAGCTGGGCCATTCGGGTGGGCCTCCAGTTCTTGCTGGAGTGCAAGGCGTACCGCGGGGTCGCGGTCATCTGAATAGAATGCGACCAGTTCTTTCGTCGCATAGTGCTGGTGAACGGATCCGACCTGGCGGAACCAGCGTTGGCGCCAATCTTCGGCCCATTTGGTAGCGCGCGCATTTCGTGCAGCATGGTAGCGCAGGGCAGGAAGCCCCGTTATAGCGATGTTAGCCATGATCGTCTCCTTGGGACGGTTGCTGGTTAAGGCCGGGGAGGGAGGTAGGATGCCCTCTCCAGCCTGTACTCGTGTAATTACATGCACTATTGACCCGCGTCAATCATGTAATTACACGATTGGCATGGTACAGGAAAAAACCCAGCCCTTCCAAATGCGCGCGTCGCCTGAGTGGCTGGCGATGATTGACGACTGGCGTCGGAAGCAGCCGGATATCCCCTCGCGGGCTGAAGCCATTCGACGCCTGGTGGAGAAGGGGCTTAAACCTGGCACTGGCAAGCCTGAGGGCTGGCGGCCATGAAGGACATGCGGGCCGTCCGCTTCAATGAGAAAATCAAGCGGCTGTCGACATTAGTGGGCAACGGCGGTCTGGCGCTTTTAATTGCCGGAGCGACCCGTTGGTACGCGCTCGGCTTGGACCTTTCGGCGGGCGTGTGGATTTTATTAGCAGCTGCCATTATATGGGTGGCGATGCAGCTCAACGAGTTGCTTGATTCGGAGGACCAGTG
The DNA here is from genome assembly GCF_036733805.1 of Novosphingobium sp. Lineage (GTDB taxonomy): Bacteria > Pseudomonadota > Alphaproteobacteria > Sphingomonadales > Sphingomonadaceae > Novosphingobium. The sequence goes on from NZ_DAIMZT010000058.1 coordinate 2,944, forward strand.
AAATGACTGTTTCAGACTTGGCCCCCGCGATCGGCGGCATCCTGCTAGCAGGCGGGGCGTATGTTTATGCCCTTTATTTGCGCCGCAAGCTGCACGCTGAGCAAAAGGCGAATCCCTCCGCCCGGATTTGATCGTTCACAATCCTGTCGTCATAGTGATGGCGGAACAATGAGATTGTTCTGATACCATCCGCAGGATAGCACTCTCACGTGCCTACGCCTCTCGCAGCTTTCCGCAAACGCTTCCTTCTCTCCGTCGAGGATCTCGCGGAGCGGATCGGCGTCCCCGAAACGCAGGTCAAAAAGTGGGAGCGTCGTTGGGAGGATATCCCGCCAGAAAACCTGCGAGATATAGCCGTCATCTACGGCGTCAGCGTCAGTTCGATCCTGGGCGAGGAGTGCCCAGTCGAAGAATGGGGCAAATACCCTTTCGCGATCAGCGAGGCAGAGCCACTCTATGGCACACTGCGGCTAACCTTTTCGGAAGGAAAAGAGGCCGACTTTCCGGTCAGCCAAAAGGCGCGTGAATCGATCCTGACCCAGCTAGGAGAGCGGTGTTTCACAATGTCCTCCAGCACGCCTGGCACCGAGCCTTGGCTGCAATTTTGGACCATGGACGATCGCATGGTGCTCGCGCGATTGTCGCACGTGAAGGAAATCGCGCTACTCAGCGACGATGAGCGTCAGGCGCCTTACCATGCACACCCGGAGGTTTATCGCTGGCTGGGTAAGCTCTGGTATGGCGAGGAAGAGGAAGAGCAGCCAGTCGGTCCGGCGCTACGCGGGGCACTTGGTCGGCACTATGCCGAGCTGGGCGGGAGAACGGTTGCCCAACAGCAAGCAACTCACGCGCTTCTCGTCTTCACCGATGGCCGCGAACTGGCGGTATCGTGCAATATGCCAAACGAGGCGTCGGCGTTTTTCGCTCTCGATCTCTCAAGCGAGTCGATCCCGAATTGCGCGTTCCTCCAGATCGAGGACAACTACGATTATCACGAAGCCTACTTCGTGAACATCGACGCGCTCCGACTCATCAGCGTTCCGGCAGAGGCCTATCTTCGAAACACCGGGCCAGACGCAGAAGCGGAAGCCGGTGCGAATGATGATGACGATTGAGCCGCCGAAGCTGAGCAGGGCAAGCCGGCAAATCGCGATCACCATCGCATTTGTGCTGGGGGTATCTTGCAGCAGCCAAGAAAGCGAACTGATCGAGCGGGCCAAGGCCGCGACTGCAAAGGGCCTCAAAGACCCATACTCCGCCAAATTCGAGGATGTTCAGTTATGCCCGACCAAGGGCATGATTACCGGTTCGATCAACGGCAAGAACAGCTACGGCGCATATAGCGGCGCCGTGCCGTTCGTCTATGAAGACGGTCGCGTGTTCATGTCGGGCAATGGTGCCGGCGGCGAACTGCTCGATGCAATAGATCGCTGTTACGGCAATAAACCGGGTACTTCTCGGCGAGAGGTCGAGGGCTTCGGCGGCGTGAACGTGGCGGATTGAAGCGCTATAATTATTAGCTGTTGCTCAACCAATCCAAGGCGATAGCTTCCTCTCGATCAAGTTGGGGAAAGAATCGGGCATGAGCACCAATATCAAGATTCCGAAGCGCGCTCAGGATCGCATCGTCGCGGGACTGAAGCAGTATCAGAAGATTGTCGGAAAGCTACGTGAGCGGGACATCTCCGAGGCTGATACTGTGACGGTCGTGAAGGATATGCTCACCGATGTCTTCGGCTATGACAAATATGCCGAACTGACGAGCGAGCAGCAAATCCGGGGAACTTTCTGTGATCTAGCGGTGAAAGTCGAAGGTAAGCTGTATTACCTTGCTGAGGTGAAGGCTGCTGGGATCAACCTTAATAACACGCATCTACGCCAGGCAATCAACTATGGCGCTCATCAGGGCATCGAGTGGATTATCCTGACCAATGCTATTGAATGGCGGATTTATCGGATAAAATTTGGCCAGCCGATTGACTATGAGGAGGTATTCTCCCTGGACATCTGTAAGCTCTCCACGCGTTCGCAGGATGACATCGCCAAGGTGTTTCTGCTCTGCCGCGAGAATGTATCCACCGATGCCCTCACTGCGTTCCACCAGCAAGCCCAGATTGTAAATCGATTCGTTGTGGCCGATTTGCTCCGTGGCGCCGCTGTTGCCGCGACGGTCCGCAAGGAATTGCGTCGACTCTTTGACGTGAAGGTCACAGATGAGGAAATTGCGCTCTTGATCGGTACAGAGGTTTTGAAACGGGACGTTGTGGACGGCGATCCACCGGCAGCAGCTTCCGCCATGGTCAAGAAGGCCGAAAAGGCATTGGAGCGGAAGCGGGTCAAAGCTGCAGCGATAGCAGCCGAATGAGGCGCGAAGGCCACTGAGGCGTTAGTTCGGTGCCAGCCTCAGCGTCGGCACCGGCCTCAATTTTTCCCTTCGCCAAGCCCGCAGCCGGTCGCGCCAGCCCAGCCTATCCCCCTTGGTAAGATCGATAGGGCAGCCGACGCGATCAGGCCAAGTTTTCAGCGTGATGTGTGAGATACCGGCGCCGTCAACGCGGGTCAGGACAGCTTGCCCGCCGACCGCTGGCGCGCTGAAACCCAAGCTCAGATCGAAATCGTCTTCCCGCTGGGCCTCGAGCAATCGCCCGCCATCGGCCATAGGGTTCCAGCATTCCGGATCGCAAAAGTCAGCATCGGCGAGTGCCGGGTGCTTGTCCTCATCGAAGCCCGTCAGATATTTCTTGGTTGGCACCAGCGAATATGGGCGAGCGCGGAACGCCATCGTGTTGTTCCCTATCCCCCAGCCGTAGGCGCGGCGCCCGGCGCGGTCAAAGGCGGCGATCACCGCGGCGCATGATCCTCCGCCGCCTTCCGTCAGCGATTCCGCTTCGGCCGCCCTGAATGCCTCGGGCATGGCGGCCAGGAACTCGCGCAGGGTCGAGGCGCGGATCGCCTCAAGGTGGGGACGCATGTGACGCAGAAAGAGGCGTCCGCTGGTGGCGACGGCAGCATATGCGCCCTCCCCAATGACAATGCCATGCACCTTGGGACCGAATGCCGTTATTGCCCCGCTCGCCACATCAAAATATGCAGTGTCAGTCAGTAGGAAGGCGGTTTTTGCACGCTCTTGCACGATGAGGTTCATGGCGGTCATATAGCTTCTCCCGTCCATTCTGCCGGCTCGAACAGCCTGCTCCCCGGCTTGGGCGGTTTCAACGGCACTGAAGCTGTGTCGGGCTTGCCGACGCTTGGTCCCAAGCCCAGCAGGCCGCCGACGCTTTGAACCGCGGAAAGGGCCAGCCCCACCGTCAGGGACGAATAGATGGTGGTGCCAACCGCGCCTAATGTGCTGACAAGCGCGCCGCTGATCGCTTGGCCGACACCGGGGATGACGTTGACGGCTACCGCAGCGCCGATGGTTAGGATCGCTCCAAGGGTCTTGCCGATTTTCGCCTCCTGTCACACGCCGTCGCGCTGATATTGCGCAATCCGGGAAGGAATGTTCTTGTTCACGGTCGCCATGCCGGTGCCGACCATCTGCGCCGCGCTTTGATTGGCTTTCGCAAGGATCATCTGCGCGAACTGGTCGTTCATGACCGCACCGCGCGCGTCGACGCTGATGTGCTGCACGACGGTCGATCCTCTGCCCGATGCTTTCAATGCCTTGCTGCCGACGCTGAGAGTTTCGCCGCGGCTGACGTTTGCGATCTGCCGGCCGTTGAGGCTGAGGACATTCGTGTCCGTGCCACCCCGGCCGCCAATCTGCATCGACCCGCCCGAGGCGAAACCCAGCACAGATGTCACGGCCGATCCAAGAATGCTTCCAAAGCTGCCGCCTCCACCTCCGCCGAGCTGGGACATGGTGAGGCGCGCCAGCGTCTCTGCGATAATGCGGAAGCCAATCTGCTTGAAATCCTTCCAGATGGCATCGGTGCCACCCCGGAACAGATCTTCATATAGCGTGGAAAGGGTGCGGATCTGGGCTTCCTGCTTGTGGCGGAAATCGTCAGCAATGCGATCATTCGCTTCCTGCCGCAGTTCCAGCTCCTGATTGATCTGCTTCTGCACATTGGAGCCGTCGAAGTCCCCGGCATTGAAGCCAACGTCGATCCACCGTTGCTCCTGATTCTTCCATGCAGCCTCCGCGACCGCCTTTGCCTGGTCAACACCGGCCTGCATCCTGAAGCTGAGGGCATCGGCTTGGCTGATCTGCCCCTTCTTCTCCGCCAGATTGATGTCATCGAAGATCTTGCCATATTCTCGGACAGCGGCGCGAGCCGGGTCATATTTCGGGAGGATGCGATCGAGGGCGGCTTCCAATTCGCGCTGCGCTGCTGCCAGCTCCCGGACCTTCTTCGCCGCTTCACGCTTGGCGTCGCCGTCCTTCTTGGTGGCCTTTTCGGATTTGTTGGCCGCCTCAACCTCGCGATCGCGGGTCCGATTCAGGCCCTCCAGCTGCGAACGATATTCTGCAGGCGTAATCGTCCCCGCCTCGAAGCGCTGATTGAGCCTGCCCAGTGCGCGGTCATAGCGACCCGTCGCCGCCGTGGCCCTATCGGTCGCTTCCGCTGCCTGGCGCTGAAGCATGGGGATGCCAGCACGGCGGACATTCTCGCCCTGCGTGGCAATCTCGCGGTTCTGTTCGGCGATGGCGCTGGTGAGCCGCTTGATCTCACGTTCCTGCGTTGCGCCGGCCGTGATGCCGAAATTGACGCCGCCCTCAGGGTCGCCCTGAGCGTTGGCCTGCTTGTCAGCGGTTTCAAGTCGGGCGCGAGCGGCCTCCAGCAACGCAACCGTCGCCTTGCGCGAATTCTGCGCCTTCACCAGCAGCGCGCCAGCCTCATTGTAATGCTGCTGCTCGGCCTGCTGCGAGGTCTGGATCGCGCCCTTAGTGGCCTGTTCCATGTCGCGGATCGCGTCCGCCAGACTCTTGGCCGACTTCTCATGCTTCTGCGAGGCCTCGTCGTCGGCAAGCAGGGAGGCCGTCAGCGTACCAACGACAGACGCGGCGGCGAGTAGCGCCGCGCCCCACGGCCCGGAGAAGAACGAAGCAACTGCCCCGGCCTTGCCGCCCAAATCAGACATGGCATCCGCGAGCTGGGGCGCCTGCTGGGCAACAACCGTGAATAGCGATTGGCCACCGCCTAACTGCGCGCCGACATCAGCAAACTGACGGCCCATCTGCCGACCTGCATAGGCGGCGCGCTCAGTTCCCTTCTGGATCGTGTCGGTGGCACGAACGGTTGCAGACGCCGCGCTCTGCATCCTCGCTTCATAGTCGCCGGTATCGGCACGAAGGCGGACGACGACTTCATCGGCGGTGGCCATCCCTATTTCTCCATCTCACGACTGACGGCGAGCGACACCAGCTTGGCAACCTTGCCCTTGGTCCTAGCGGCGGCCGGGCGCATGAAGGGGCGCTCGGCCATCTTGCTCGTCCCGAATTCTAGCGCGGCCGAATATGGCGCCGTGGATTTGACATCGACGGCGAGCGGATCGTCCTTCGCCTGCTCCACAATGATTCCATCGTGAAGAAAATGAGTGTCGTTATTTGGCGGGTCGCCGGGTTTGGAAGGAACGTGTTTTTTCCCCGATATGCTGCCCGCCATGATTGACGCCTTCGCATCCTCTTGGAGAATGCCACCGCCGACATACAGGGCGCCGCGCACCGCCTCTTTCATCTGCGGCGATGCCATCTTCTGGAACCGGCGAAGCACCTGGTCGGCGCCTTTCACGTCAGACATGGTGGTCACTCCGGTGGGGAATGGTTCGTACCCAAGTTAGATCGGGCCGAATTGCGGTATCATTGGTGCCATTGCTGGCGGACATCACCTCCGCCAAGAGAGGGGGACGATCAGCCATTGGCCTCATCCATGCCGACGAGCGACACATACAGAATCGCCGAGGCGAGATCCCATAGCTCCTGAAGCGGGCGATTCGGCGGCGCGTTCTCCTCCACCAACTCACGCGCCTTCGCCGGATCGCAGCCGCCTCCGATCAGCGCCAGGCGCACGACGTTGCAGATGTTTGCCATGGAGGCGCCAGAACGGAAGGGATTGCCCAGCGAACCGCCCTCCGCCTCCACGCGGCCCGATATGATGTTGGAGAACAGTTCGAAGATCGGCATCGGCTTCAAGCCGAAGAAGCGGGGCACGCCGCCGGCGACGAGGCCGCCATTCATCGGCATGCCCGTCTCGATCTCAAAGATCTGGTCCGGCGTGAGTTCGAACCGATAGACGGCGTCGCCGAATTGCTGTTCTAGGTGTGTGGCTTTGCGCATCGTCGCCTCCCTCAGCTCAGAAACGCCGCGCCGGCAGGCATGCCGATCGACACGTTGGCGGCGGCGGGTTCGACGGTGCAGCCCGTCTTGCGAGCGGCAGCGACTCCCTCATCGGTCATGCGACCAATGATCGGCGTGTCACGAACGGAGTTAGGGCCATTCTTGATTAGCAGCGGAATCACGTCGCGGTTGCCATGTGGCGGCGTCACGATGTAGCGCTTCCATCGCGCCTCTTCATCACGCATCGCCAGAAGGTTCTTCTGGTGCTGCTCCATATGCAGGCTGGGATTGAAGGTGCTCGGCTTCGGCCATGCGAAATCCCGACCTGTGAAGGAAGGCAGCTTGGTTTCCGTCAGCCGACGCACGGGCACCGAGCCATCCATGAAATTACCAGCGCAACCACGCGCGATGGCCTCCGCATTGCCTTCATAGATCCGCAGACCCTTCAGTTTCTCCTCATTGGCCTGGACAGCCGAAAGAAGCTCTATGACCTGGCCCTCGATGACGGGCCATTCGGTGCGAAGGCGATCAACCAGCATATCGCGCTCCGCGATCGCGGCTTCGCGCGCTGCCTTTTCGGCGTTCTGTTGTTCGCTCGCCCGTTTGGCGGTCAATTTGGCCGACAATTCATCGAGCGCGGCCGACATGGCGAGGCTGTTCCGCTTCGCGCGCTCGGCAGTCTTTGCCGCTTCGTCCCGGTCCTCTTCACTCAGTTCGAACCGGATGGAGTCGGCGGTGGCCTGAGTGACGATGCCCGCGAAGCGGTCACGCTCGGCGGTAACGTCGGCAATCAGGGCTTCAAGGTCGGTGATGGTGACGCGATCCGTCGACCGGGCGCTTGCGATGCGCTCGTTGAGAGGCTTTGCCATGTGGTTTCTCCTTAGCGGTAGCGGGCGGCCAGGATGGCGTCGCGGTTGGCCTTGCCCGCCTGAACGGTGGCGTCATTCTGCCATGCCTTGCGGGGGTCGCTGGCAATTGCGGCCATCTCGGCGGCGGCGCGGGCATCAATGGCGACTTTCTGACTGTCGCCCAGTCGGTACTTGCCAAATGCAGCGTCACGGACGGATTGGGTGCTGCTGTTGTCGTGCGCCATGCTGTCTCCGATGCGACACTCGCTGCCTGCGCGCCCGGCTAGCACCTGGGCTATGTGATTTCCACGAATCCGCGTCTGCTTGGCCTGGAACCGCGTGCCATCGGGCGCGACGCCATCTTCCCACACCAGATCGCACGAATAGCCGGCGGACAGTTCACGCGCCCGGCCGCTGTCATAGGCGGCAACGGCAGAGGCGTCCGCGAGCTTCAGCGGGATTTCGATGAACGCGCCATCTCGCGCGACGCGGCCCTCAGTGAAGCCAACGCTGACCGACTTCCAGTTGGCAGCGGTGACACATTCGCTCGGGTGGTCGAGGGTGATCGCTTTGTGCGCGAAGCTCGCCATCGCGTCGGCGGAGAAAACCTCATCCTCTGGGCGATAGACGGTCACGCTGGGGAGATCGGGGCGGCCGACTTCGGCGCCAGTGTAGGTGTAGCATCCGCTGCGGGCGAATTTAGCAACGGCGGCGATCCGGCCGTCTGCCAGGCGGCGCACCTTCTCAAGCGGTGCGCGGTCGTGAAATGTCATCGGCATAGTGCCTTGCTCCATGGCCCCAGAAAACGAGGGCGGCGCTGCCGGCACAATGCCGGGCAGGAGCGAGATTGCGCGTTGGCGGAGTGCGGTTATACGGACGCCAGCAACGATTGAGGGGCGAGATGGACCAAGCAGAAATTCATGCGATCATCGAGGAAGCCATGCGCCTTCGCGGATGGATTGCGAACTCTTATGCCCAAATCGAATTTCTCCTTGGCGACCTGATTGGCCGATGCAGGGAATTCCCCGAGTATGCGCCGCATGCCCAGACCGTCACACATAGCGCCACCAGACGAATTAAGAAGGTTCGCGCGATGCTGGCGCTGGGCGGTCCCCTGGAGCCCTTTGCGGCAGACCTCGGTTCGTTGATGGATGCGTTCGAACAAAATGACGAGATCAGAAACTTAATGGCGCATGGCTTCTGCACATTCCACTACACGCCCACAGGTGATGCGGGACTCATGTTTCGAAAATTCGATCGCGATGCCGCAAACGTTGCCGATGATGATTTTGCGTTGATCCAGCGCACCTTCCGCTTGATCGATCTTCAGTATCATCGGGAGCAATTCGTCGCGCAGGCGGATGAGGCTCTTCGGCTGTTCGGAGCAATTCATTATGCTTTCGGATGGTCCGACTTGGATCCAGTCGAGATGTGACGTTGGCGGATACCTAGTCCGCCATCATTGCTCAATCAGCCGCGCAAATGCGCCAATGTTCTGGCGACGGTCATCATATCCCCACTTCCATCCCAGCCCTTGCGCTTGGCACGGTCGACCAGTTGCGGGCCTGTCAGTCGGGTGCAGCCGAAATAGAAATCTCCCTGGCCGGTTGCGGAGATGGCCCAATTTCCGCCCTCAGGCGAGCGCATGAAAGCGATGGCTGCCAGAACATTGCGGCTTGGTGGGGGCGGTGGAGCTGGCGCGGCAGGTGCCACCTTGGGCTGCGCCGCGAGGGTGCGGGCCTTGAGGAATTCCATGCGGTGCTCCCGTAGTCGCTCGCCACCGCATTCTTTCAGCCAGCGCTTGTTAACTGCGGTGCGCGCGCCAAACTCCAGCTCGACACCGCGCCATCCATCGCGGATGAACACCTCAGCAAAATTTGACGGGGGAGGTTTGAGCCGAAGCCCAGGGTGAGAACGGCGCCAGTCCATGCCAGCAAATTGGCCAGCAGGAACATCGCGTTATACGGACGCGAGCCTGTTCCGTGGCGGTCCCTGTAAAACGACCTGAGCGGAACCCCACCAATGCGCGCGCACGCCTGCGCGATGTACGCAGAAAATCTCCGCTCAAAGGTTAGCTTTTATCATCCTCACATGGGGTTCCGATGCTCTCCCATCGTTTAAGGAGATTTGCTCGCGCCTGGTGCTGCCCCTCGATCGTCTTGGGTCCGGTGCTCATCCCTCCGTGGAATTTGCAGCGCCCGTTCATCATCAGATCGGTTCGCTTGCACGGCTGTCCGCTCCTCGTCTTGGCGCCGCATGCAAGGCCGCGCAGCTGGCTCGGGAACGCAGGGAAGCAAGGGTACTGGCCGGGGTGCTTTCCTGGGCTACCGCTGTCGATGTAGCGCTGCTGGGCGGCGCGGTACTTTCGCGAGATCCGGTTGCACTCCTCATGATAGGCGCGCCACAATTTCCGCAATTCAGGCGTCGATGTTGTCATGTGGCTTCCATCGTTTCTCTGCTGATCCGTCGTGTCCCCAATTTCGTCTCCCCCCTGTCAACCTTCCCGGCCTGAAAAGGCGCGGAAACGCGGGGTGCGTGCGGCGGCCAGTTAGTTGACGGCTTGTGGCATTCCATCAAGCTCCATCAAGCAATCATCAGGCAGCCATAAGGGAGGCCGTCATGCGTCTGTCAGGAATCCGTCAAGCCTAGGTCAAGCTAAATCGGTCTAAAAACCGCAGGAAACAGCCATTTTTCTCCGTTGTATCGCCTTGACGGATTCGTGACGGCTATCATGACGGGGGACGCCATTTTGCTTGATGACATGCCGTACGATCCCGCCGACTACCCCCTCATTTTTCGTCATCTCGATCCTCTCTGTCGATGGCACGCGTCATTCATCCCGCATTGATGCTTTCGGCCATTTTCAAGGCTGCTGTGAGTTCGGGGCTTCGGGCTGCGGCGACACGACTGCGGATGGCATCGCGGACAGCACCGTCGAACCATCGCAGGGAGTGAGGATTGCTGGACGTGGCAGCCAGCTTGTCGCTCACGGTCTTTCGGATCGTGTCCGGGTCGGCACCGGCATCAATCCAGTCTTGCACCAAGGCGATGACAGCCCTGTGCCTGTCGAAGTTTTTCAGCGGGTCAGGCGGCGCGATTCCTATCGCCTGGCTGAGTTCAATCATCAGACCAGCCGCATCATTTTCTCTCGCGCGCGCATTAGCTGCTTTAGCAGCTATGTTAGGTGGAGGTGGAGGGGCATTGCGGCCGGATATACGTTCGCATCCACCAAGTTCTTTGTTTTCAATGCCTTGCTTCTTCCAACGTGAATTTGCGGCCTCAGAATTTGTCTTCCTTTTTTTCTCCACGAACGCACGTTCTTTGCTCAACCGCTTCTGCGTCCAGCCATTTTCGCCGAGCGTCCAAAAGCCCATCACCACACCCCGGATCTTCGACCAGCGATTGGCTGTGATACCGAGCATGCGGGCGATGCGCGCGTCATCATCAGGCAGGGCGCAGTTGGGCGAGCGCCATGCAATCATGAGCAGTTGGAGATAGGCGCCATGCTCCTCCAAGCTGAGATGCCGGGTGTCGGCCAAATATGCATCGCCGAATAAGGGTATGGCTGGCGCTGTATCGCTCACTCGGCCAAGTCCCTTATGCACTGGTGCATGCCTGAAAACCGCGCTCGCACTGTGCCCTCAACGCCGTTGCGGCGCTTCGCGACTATCAGATCTATTTGCCCTTCCACCCTCTCAAGCGCTGAGGCCAGCGTGTGGTAGTCAGCGTGGCTCTCGTCCGGCAGCGCCTTGCGCAGGTAGTATTCCTTCCGAAAGAGAAACACGACGGCATCAGCATCCTGCTCGATCTGGCCGCTGTCACGGAGATCGGAGAGCATCGGGCGTTTGTCCTCTCGCTTCTCGACTTCGCGCGACAGCTGAGCCAGCGCCAGCACACCTACATCGTGGGTCTTGGCGATGGCCTTCAGTCCGCGCGATACCTCCGACACGGCCTCGTAGGGGCCGCAGCGATAGTCCGGACGCAATAGCTGGAGATAGTCGACAACGACCAGTTCGAGCTTTTGCCCGGCGGCATCCATGCGGCGCTTGTACCGGCGCACGATCATGTTGAGGCGGCCGATCGTCAGAGAGCCGGCATCAACGAAATGGAGCGGCATATCCCGGAAGATTCTCGCCGCTCGATATACTTGGCGCTTATCCTCATCGTCTCGAAATTTGCCATCGCGGATCGCGTCGTATGGGACGCCCCAGCGCCCATCAAAGCACACATCGGCGGTCGCTCGCTGCATTAGCTTCTCGCTCGCCATCTCCAGCGTGACGAAAAGCACTCCGTGCCCGTTAGACGCCGCCCCGATGGAATAGGAGAGGCCGAATACGGTTTTGCCCATACCAGGGCGGCCGGCGGCGACGACAAGCTGGTGCTTATGGATCGGGCCAAGCTGGCGATCGACCGAACTGATGCGTCCGCAGGTTATTCCATCCGTGGGAGAGTCATAGTCGGCCAGCATGCTATCAAAGGCCTTGGCGGCGCTGATCTGCCGCACGCCATCGTCATGATCTCCCATGGCTGCGAGCGCCGCGTCGGCAACCGCGATCACCTCTTCGTTCGTCGCGTCCATGCTGGCGGCGAGGGCGGCGGCTTCGGTCAAGCCGCTAATCAGCGCGCGACGGCGCGACATGTCGATGACCTGCTGCACGCTGGTTTCGAGTGCGAGCATGGCTAGGCCATTGCCGGTCAGCTGGGCGAGGTAGCCCACGCCGCCAAGCTCTTTCAGCGCCGGATCTTCATCCAGATAGGGCTTGAGCGTGACCGGGTTCGCGGCACGGCCCAGAGAGGCCTCGCGCACGATGACGGAATAGATGCGGCCGAACAGGGCCTCGGAGAAATCTTCGGCGGACAAACGGCAGCGTGAGATGGAGGATGATCCAGACGGCTGGGTCTTTCCCAACCTGATCCTGAAGCAGGCAAAGTCACCCCATCGGACCAACATGGGACGGCCTTTCCAGCGCGCAGTCGTCAGGGCGGGCTTGGACCCGGACAAGGTGACGCCGCACGTCATGCGGCACACAGCGATCACGCGCCTGGTGAAGGCCAAGGTCGATCTACCGACGATTCAGAAGATCAGCGGCCACAAGACGCTCGCGATGGTCCTTCGCTACACGCATGTGTACGGCGAGCACATCGACTCCGCCATAGAGGCGCTGAACACCGATTTTCTGGACGCAGTTACACCGGAGTTACACACGCCGCTTGAGGCGGGGGCTGGCAAGAAGGGGAAAATTATTCCAATAAAGCGAGAAAAATCAGTCGCTTAAGCCGCTGGAGGCCCGAGCCGGAATCGAACCGGCGTGCACGGATTTGCAGTCCGCTGCGTCACCACTCCGCCATCGGGCCTCGCCAAGTGGGACGCCGCAAATGTGAGGCTTTTGGTGCAAAGTCAAGCAGCGCAGTGGCGGGCGGCCCCAAGATTCTCGTTGATCGGCGCGGAAAGCCGCTTGGCGTGGCTCGCCGCCTGATTTAGAGGTCCGATTATATCAGTGCTGTATTGCTATCCCAATACAGTTATGCCAATCGAGGTAATGTCGTGACCGAGCAGAATTTCTCATCGATGCGGGCCGCCATGGTCGAAAGCCAGCTTCGCACCAGCGATGTGGATGACCAGCGCGTGATCGCCGCGATGGCTCGTGTGCCGCGCGAGGATTTCGTGCCGGCCGAGCGGCGCGCGATGACCTATGTCGACCGTCCCATTCCGCTGCCGAACGGCCGCGCGCTCAACGCGCCGCTCGTCACCGGGCGGCTGCTCAGGGAAGCGCAGGTGGAGCAGGGCGACCGCGTGCTGCTGATCGGCGCTGCCACCGGCTACAGCGCCGCGCTGCTTTCCGCGCTGGGCGCGCAGGTGACGGCGGTCGAGGAAGACGGCGGGCCGGAGCTTGCCGGCTTTGGCGGCACTCTGGTTCGCGGCGCGCTCAAGGACGGTGCTGCCGCTGGTGCGCCTTATGATCTACTGTTTATCGACGGCGCGGTGGAGGAAGTGCCCGCCGCGCTCGTTCAGCAGCTTGCCGATGGCGCGCGCGTGGTGACGGGAATCGTCGATCGCGGCGTCACGCGTCTGTGCAGCGGGCGCGTTGTGGGCGGGGTGCTGGGTCTTGCGAGCCTCACCGATATCGAAATGGTTGTTTTGCCCGGATTTGCTATACCAGAGCGTTTCGTCTTCTAACCAGACCGGGGGGGTCATGACGGCAAGACATGTATTCGTAGGGCGGTCCGTCGCCGCGGTTTTGCTGCTCATGACCTCGGCTCTGGCGGGCATGGCCCGCGCGGAGACGCTGCAGGGCGCGCTGGCCAAGGCCTATCGCGCCAATCCCACGCTTACCGGCGCCCGCGCGCAGCAGCGCGCCACCGATGAAAATGTGTCGATCCGCAAGGCGGACGGCCGGCCCGCGCTGGACACCGCGGCAAGCTATTCCGAAAGCGTCCTGAAACCCACGATCAGCTTCACCTCGCCGCAGCGCACCGCCAGCGCCAATGCCCAGCTGAGCGTGCCGATCTATGCCGGTGGGGCCGTTCGCAACGGGGTCAAGGCGGCGAAAATCCGCGTCGAAGCCGGCCGGGCCGACCTGCGCGCCACCGAAGCCTCGGTCTTCTCCCGGGTAGTCGCCGCCTATATGGACGTCATCCGCGACAGTGCGATCGTTTCGTTCAACATGGCCAATGTGAATGCATTGGAGGTCAATCTGCAGGCCAGCAACGACCGGTTCGAAGTGGGCGACCTGACCCGAACCGACGTCGCGCAGTCCGAGTCGCGGCTGGCGCTTGCCCGCTCGGACCTGCAGACGGCCGAAGCCAATCTCATCACCAGCCGGGAAAATTTCATTGCGCTGGTCGGTTCTCCACCCGACGATCTGCAGCCGCCGCCCGCGCTGCCAGGGCTGCCGGCCTCGCCGGAAACCGCGGTACAGGTGGCGCTGGCCGACAATCCGGATATTCTCGCGTCGAAGAAGGTGCGGGAAGCCGCGCGCTACGACGTTCGCGTTGCGAAGGCCGGGCCGTTGCCGAAACTGTCTGCTTTTTCAACGGGTGCCTACACCAATTTCCTCAATACGCAGGAATATTTCGACCGCCTTGGCAATCCCACGTCTGGCGCGCAGGTGAACAAGCAAGCGGCAGCCGGCGTTCAACTGACCCTTCCCCTCTATCAGGGCGGCCGTCCCGCCGCGCAGGTGCGCCAGAGCCAGGCGGTCGAAGCCCAGGCGATGGAGCAGGAAATCGAGGTAGAACGCGGGGTTATCGCCCAGACCCGCTCCGCCTATGCCAGCTGGCAGGCGTCGCTGCAGAGCATCCAGTCGAACCAGAAGGCGGTCGAAGCGGCCGATCTTTCGCTGGAAGGGGTGCGCGCGGAAAATTCGGTGGGTAGTCGTACCATCCTCGACATATTGAATGCCGAGCAGGAGACGCTGAACGCCAAGGTCCAGCTCGTCTCCGCGCGGCGCAATGCCTATGTCGCCGGTTTCAGCCTGCTCGCCGCCATGGGCCATGCCGAAGCCGACGATCTCAACTTCGAAACCGGCGCCCTTTACGACCCCGTGGTTAATTATGACCGGGTGAAGGGCAAGTGGTTCGATTGGGATTTCGACCCCGCGCCGACCCCGCAAGCGACGCGAACCGTTGACACGCCGGTACAAAATGCCAATGTGCCAGCTGGTTTGGCGCAGCAACCATAGGGTTAACAGGGGGTATTCATGGGCGACATGAGCAAGGAACCCTCGATGGAGGACATCCTCTCATCCATCAAGCGGATCATCGCGGAGGAGGGTGAGGAGGCTGCGCAGACGGTGTCGCGCCGCGGCCGATCCGATACCGCGTCGAAATCCGCCGCAGAAGCCGAAGCATCCGCTGCGGATCCGGCAGTCGAGGAAGTGCTGGAACTGACCGACGAGGTTGGAGCGGAGGAGCCGATGCCTGCCCACAAGACGTCCCGTGCTTCCCGCAGCGACCCGCCGCAGGAGCCCGCCTCCATCCTGTCGGTCGAAAGCGAGATCGCCGCGCGCCATTCGCTGTCGGCGCTGTCGTCCATGCTGGTGACGCCCAAGGACGGCGAGGATAACACGCTCGAAGGCCTGGTGCGGGGCATGCTCAAGCCCATGCTCAAGGACTGGCTCGACGCGCGCCTGCCCGCGCTGGTCGAGGACATGGTCGCCAAGGAAATCGCCCGCATCACCGGGCGCTGAACAGCTCAGCCACGGTCTGCGTCCCGGCACGCCCTATTCCCGTCAGCCCCCCCTGCGCGGGTCTGACGAGAAGAAAGTCGTTGTTTCTTTATTACGCTCCACTGTTTTATTCTTGCGAGCCCTCGATCCGCTGCCTACACCCTGCGGCATAGCTGTCGCGCCGCCTTGCGCCCGTCATGCGGGCGTGGAACGCGTCTGATCCAAGGGTGTCCATCGATGAAATATTTCCACATGGGCTTTGCTGCCCTGGCCCTGTCCGCATCCCTTCCCGCGCTGGCGCGCCCCTTCACGGCCAGCGACATGGTGGGCCTTGACCGTATTTCGGCGCCGGCCGTTTCGCCAGACGGCAAGTGGCTCGCCTATCAGGTGCGCACCACCGATCTGGTGGGCAATCGCGGCCGCACCGACCTGTATCTGCTCGAGCTCGACAAGGCCGCAGCGCAGCCGCGCCTGATCGCGTCGAGCCCCGATCATAATGAAAGCGCCCCGGCCTTTTCGCCCGATGGTGCAAGCCTTTATTATCTGTCCAACGCGAGCGGCGACGACCAGCTTTGGCGCGTGCCCGCCGCCGGCGGTGACGCGACGCAGGTGACGAAGGCGCCCGGCGGAATCTCCGGCTTCCTGCTCAGCCCCGGCGGAGAGAAGGTTGCGCTCTGGGCCGACCGGCCGGTCGGGGCGAAGACGCTTGACGATGCAAAGTCCGCCGCTCCGCCGAGCGCGGGCACCGGCCGCGTCTATGACCAGCTGTTCGTCCGCCATTGGGACAGTTGGGCCGACGGCCAGCGCTCGCAGATCTTCGTGATGCCGCTCGGTGGCGGCAAGGCCGTTTCGGTGATGGGCCAGCTGGTCGGCGACAGCCCGTCGAAGCCCTTCGGCGGCGCGGAGGAAATCGCCTGGAGCCGCGACGGCCGCACTCTGTTCTTTGCCCTGCGCGAGGCGGGGCGGATCGAAGCGCTGTCGACCAATCTCGACATTTTCTCCGTCGCGGCCGACGGCAGCGCAGCGCCCGTCAACCTCACCGACGCCAATGACGCCACCGACACGCTGCCCGCTGTCTCGCCCGATGGCCAATGGCTCGCTTATGCCGCGATGAAGCGACCGGGCTATGAGAGCGACCGGCTGGTGCTGATGCTGCGGAACATCGCCACCGGACAGGTGCGGGCGCTGACCGAGGGCTGGGATCGCTCGGTCGGGTCGATCGCCTGGGCGGCGGATGGCAAGAGCCTGCTCGTCACTGCGGACGATGTGCTGGATCATCCCGTCTTCCGCGTGGACGCCGCCTCCGGCAAGGTGACGCGCCTCACCCAGGCGGGCCATGTCGCCAGCGTCACACCGCTGCCCGCCGGCGGCTTCGTCTATGCGCTCGACAGCATCCAGGCGCCCGCCGACTTCTGGAAGATGCCCGCGAAAGGCAAGGCGGTGCGCCTCACCGGCGTCAATAGGGACAAGCTCGCCGGCGTCGACGATGTGTCGGTCCAGCGCTTCAGCTTCAGGGGCGCGAACGGCGACACGGTCTGGGGCCAGATCGTGAAACCCAAGGGCGCCTCGGGCAAGCTGCCCGTCGCCTATCTGGTCCATGGCGGGCCGCAGGGCAGCTTCAACGACAGCTGGTCCTATCGCTGGAATC
>NZ_DAIMZT010000059.1:0-13922 GCF_036733805.1 Novosphingobium sp.
CCCCCTGATTACAAATCAGGTGCTCTACCAACTGAGCTAAGCCGGCGCCTTCACGGCAAGTGCCGGCGCCCTTACCGCGAGGCGGGGGCGCCGGTCCAGTTGTTTTATGCAGTTCAGAATACCGCGTGCGGCGCGCTTTCGTGCATCATCGCCTGGCGCACTTGCGGGATGGGCGGGCCGCCATAGCTGAGGAACTGGTCGTGGAACGCTTTCCACCCTGCGCGTCCGCCGCGGGTGGCGGTCCAGTCGTCGCGCAGCTTGCGGATCATCAGCTTGCCCAGAGTGTAATTCAGATAGGCTGGATCGTACGTTCCCCGCGCGGCTTGCTGATCGGCGGTTCCTTCGTCTTGATAGCATTCGTCCATGAACATGCGTTTTGATTGTTCCACCGTCATGCCGCGCGCGTGAAGGCCGATCGCGGAAAGAAAACGGCAATCGCGCAGCAAGGCATTCGAGATCTGGCCCACGTGTACGCCGGGATCGCCGCTTCCCAGCCCGGCCTCCCACATCATCTCCTCCACATAGTGCGCCCAGCCTTCGGCGAAAGCATAGCCTACGAAAAGCCGTCCGACCGGGGAGGGGGAGCGGTTCGAATGGAGGAATTGCAGGAAGTGCCCCGGCATCACTTCGTGAACAGAGGTGAACAGCAAGTCATTCTTGCCGGGAATGTAGTCCCGCTGTTTCTGCTCCGGCCAGGCCGGGTCGGGCGGTGAGATATAGTAGATGGAGGGAATGCCTTTATCGAACGGTCCAGGGGGATCGATGTAGGCCGAGTTCTGGCGGTTATAGGGCGGGCTTTCCTTCACCAGCGCCCGTTCGGTGCCGGGAATCGTGACCAGATCCTTGCGGCGGACAAACGCGGTGAGTTCCGGTATCTGCTTGCGGGCCGCCTGCACCGGTCCTTCGGCCGGTTTGTCCGCCCGCATCTTGTCAAAGCATTCCGGAATGGTCTTGCCGGGCGCATATTGTGCGCAAGCGGCTTTGAGCGCTTCCTGATTGCGCCGGAGATCGGCGCGGCCCACGGCCTCCAGACGGTCAAGCAGAGCATCGACACTTTCGGTTGCAGAGAGCATGCGAGAGAAACGTTCGGCGCCGAGGGCGAAATCGGGCGCAGGCGTTGCCTTGGCGACCGAGGTGGCGAGTTGCTGCATCGCATCGGCTGCGGCCTCTGACACGGCTTTGAACTCGCCTTGCAGCGCCGGGTCCTTCACATCGGCAAAGGCGGCGCGGGCATCGCCGCGATAGTATTGCGCAAAGCCGCCGAAGCCGGCCGTGCCGAGCTTGATGAAGGTTGCGGGCATTGCGCCGGGCAGGTTGGCGCGGATTTGGCTTGCCGCTGTGGGCACGGCTTTGAAGAAGGCGATCATCGCCTTCATCCGGGTCGGCTTATCGGCGTATTCGCGGCTGATGTAGACGTTCGGATCGAGGCCGCCGTTAATATAGAAGACCGGGTTCCGGTGCGGCTGATCGGCATCCTCCAGCCAGAACAACTGGCCCTTCGCCACCTGCACCAGGTAATCCCGCTCAAAACGTTCAGTCTGGTCTAGGTTGGTGAACGTCTGCGCATCCTGAATCACGGAGCGCAGAAAGGCAGCCCGCGCCTTGAGGCCGTTTTCGCTCCAGTCCGGCAGCTTTCCATCGAACTGATGCGCGCCCTCATAGACGGCGAAAGCCGGGTCGATAGAGAGCCACTTGTCGATGGTGGAGCGGGTGAATTGCGTCCACGTCATCGCCGGTGCGACAGCGGGCGCGGCATCGGCGGCTTGCAGCGGGGTTGGGGTTGAAACTTCGCAAACCCCCACCGCCAGGCAGGCCAGTCCTGCCAGCAGTTTGTGTTTCATGGGATAGATCGCATCCTCAAATTGTGGATGGCGCCGTCGGAAAAGCGGCACCGTCAATGAGCAGGGTTCTGCGCTATAGCGCGCCGAAGGTCCACCCCTCGGTTCGCGCCAGTTCATCCGCTAATTCAGCAGGTTGCCACAGTGCGGGGCTATGAGCGGCGCCGCGCAGCCAGGCGGCGGTGAGCAGTGCGTCGGCGCTGTGATCGTCGATGGGTCCGGTGTCCTGGATCGAGCCGCATCCGAACGTGGTGAGGGCGACGTTAAGCTCCGCGCGGTCCGTCATCTTGGCGCGCGAGGCACTGCGACCGGCAGCCACGGCGGCGAGGGTCGTATAAATTTCCACGACGACCGAACCTGAATGCGGCAAAGGGTCTACCGGCCAGACCGGCAGGCGTCCGGCCAGACGGTGAAGCAAACGCATCCCGGTGAGACTCGATTTGCCGACTTGAGCGGCGCCGACGAGATTGAAATTGGAGTAAGGCCGGCAGCCCGCGCGCGCTTGTGCCTTTTCGGTCACGCGCATGCGTCCCTTGCGATCAAGCGCGCCGGGGAGGTGAAAACGCTCGCCCTCGCGGCCGCCGTGCCGCCTGAAATAAGCGCTGGCCCGCGCATGATCCACGAAGCTGGAGGCGCAGAAGTGCGGGTCATCGGTGCAGATCGCATCAATCAGCGCCCATAGGCCGCGGGCATCCGAAGGGCTTTCGTCCCAGCCCGGAAAGAAGGCCCCTGCGTCGGCGAAAGGCAATGAAATGCCCAGGTCCAGGCCCACCAGCGTATCGTCTGGCAGGCGATGCAGCAGCAGATCGAGCACGCCCTCGCGCGACCAGTGCGCATGACATTCGGGATGCAGCAGCCTGGGCGGCTCGCCCGCGCCGCTGCACAAAGCCACGGCAATACCTTTCTGCCGCGCGCCGACCGCGCCGGACCAGTCGATCGCCATGAAGTGCTCGAAGCGCCCGCCCGTCACTGCTCCCGCCGCTCTACGCGTTTGCGGTCCCACCATTCGATGCGCTTCAGAACTTCTCGTTCAAAGCCGCGTTCGACCGGTTGGTAATAGGTTTGCGGGGTCATTCCTTCAGGCCAGTAATTGTCGCCGGAAAACCCGTCCGGCGCATCGTGGTCATAGGCGTAGTCCTTACCGTAACCGATATCCTTCATCAGTTTGGTTGGTGCATTGAGGATATTGGGCGGCGGGCTGAGCGAGCCGGTCTCACGCGCCGATTTGAAAGCTGCCTTCTGCGCCGCGTAAGCCGCGTTGGATTTGGGCGCCGTGGCGAGATAGAGGCACGCCTGCACGATAGCCAACTCACCCTCTGGGGAACCAAGGAATTCGTAGGCGTCCTTGGCGGCCAGGCATTGGACCAGAGCCTGAGGATCGGCCAGGCCCACATCTTCCGACGCAAAGCGTACAAGGCGGCGCAGCACGAAGAGCGGCTCCTCGCCGGCCGTCAGCATCCTGGCGAGGTAATATAGCGCCGCCTGGGGGTCCGACCCGCGCAGCGATTTGTGCAGGGCCGAGATCAGGTTGTAATGGCCTTCGCGGTCCTTGTCGTAAACGGCGACGCGGCGTTGCAGGAAGCGGCCTAGCCCAGCCGGATCGAGCTGTTCCGCGATCCCGGCGGCATAAAGCGTTTCGGCCTGATTCAGCAGGAACCGGCCGTCCCCGTCCGCCGAGGCGATCAGCGCGTCGCGAGCCTGGGCCTCAAGGGGCAGAGGGCCTTCCAGCGCCTCGGCTTTGTCCAGCAGGGCGCTCAGGGCTTGCGCGTCGAGCCGGTGCAGGATCAGCACTTGCGCGCGGCTGAGCAGCGCGGCGTTTAACGCGAAGCTGGGGTTTTCGGTGGTTGCGCCGATGAGAGTTACGGTGCCGCGCTCTACAAAGGGCAGGAAGCCATCCTGCTGCGCGCGATTGAAGCGGTGAATCTCGTCAACAAAAAGCAGGGTGCGCTTCCCGCCAGTTGCCGCCAGTTCAGCTTCAGCGAATGCCTTCTTGAGGTCGGCGACGCCGGAGAATACCGCACTCACGGCGGCAAAGCGCATGCCCACCGCATCGGCCAGGAGACGCGCGATGCTGGTCTTGCCGGTGCCTGGCGGCCCCCAGAGGATCATGGAGGAAAGCCGCCCCGCCGCGACCATGCGCCCGATCGCGCCTTCGGGACCCGTGAGATGTTCCTGTCCGACCACTTCGGCCAGGCCGCGCGGACGTAGGCGATCGGCCAGGGGCGCGTCGCCGCCCGGATCGTCGGCAGAGGGCGTGGACGGAAAGTCTTCGGCAAAGAGATCAGCCATCGCGCTTATCTAGCGATCATTGCGAAAAATTGCATCGGGTCCACGGGAAGCGTATTGTCCAGCGTGGGCTGGGGGAGACATTGCAATGACAATCGGGGCAAGGACAAGGCCAGGATGGCCGTTTTGGTTGATTGCCGGGCTTTCGCTGGTGTGGAATGCATTCGGGTGCGTTGATTTCACGATGACGGTATCGCGTAATGCCACTTATCTGGCGCAGGTCCCGCCTGACACGATCGATTGGCTGGACAGTGCGCCGACCTGGACCCTCGTGCCTTGGGCGCTGGGCGTGTGGGGTGCGCTTGCCGGATCATTGCTGCTTTTGCTCCGTTCGCGTTGGGCGGTGGCGGCCTTCACGGTTTCCTTGCTGGGCCTTGCGGTGAATCAGGTTTGGCAGCTGCTGTCGAACATGCCTGCCAGCATGCGCACGCCGGCGAATATGGGCCTCAGCGCGGCCATCTGGATCATCGCGATGGCGTTGCTGTGGTATGCCGCGCGCATGCAGGCGCGAGGGGTGCTGCGTTAGCCGTCAATTGCTTCCGGTTGACGGGGTTATGTTGTAGCCGCGCTGCTTCTGGCGGATAAGGCGAACGTAGGTGTCTGCCACCGCCTGATTGATCCGGTCCCAACTGAACTCGCAGGCTCGCGCCTCGCCGGCGCTGCCGTGGGATTGGCGCAGGGCTAGGTCTTCTACATAGGCTTTGAGGGCTTCCGCGAACTGGTGAATCGCGCCGGGAGGGATCAGCCGGCCGGAGATTCGATCATCGACAAGGCTTTGGCTTCCCGTCGCGGCCGCGGCGACGACGGGAAGGCCGCAGGCCATGGCTTCCAGCGTGACGTTGCCGAACGTCTCTGTGACGGAGGGGTTGAAGAGCACGTCCATTGAGGCGACCGCGCGGGCCAG
This sequence comes from Novosphingobium sp., assembly GCF_036733805.1. Lineage (GTDB taxonomy): Bacteria > Pseudomonadota > Alphaproteobacteria > Sphingomonadales > Sphingomonadaceae > Novosphingobium. The sequence continues at coordinate 5,029 of NZ_DAIMZT010000059.1, forward strand.
GTCCGTACCCTGCTGAAAACCGACGAAGGAAGCGCCTGGCAAGCGCGCTTCGAACCAAGGGCGCGCCGGTCCCTCACCGATCACCAGAACTTTATGAGCAACACCGCGCCGACGCAGTTCGTCCACACTGTCGGAGAAGACGTCGAGGCCTTTTTCCATGACCAGCCGCCCAAGAAAGCCGATCGCGACTTCCCCCTCGCCGATGCCTTGGGCCTGGCGCCATGCATTGGAGCGGGCCTGAGGCTGGAAGATGTCGCGATCGACGCCGCGAGACCAGATCGAAACGTCATAATTCATCCGTTGTTCGCGCAGCACTTGCGCCATGCTTTCTGATGGCGCGACCAGCGCGTCGCAGCGGCGATAGAAGCGTCGAAGGATCGCTTCGACGATCGGTTCACCCCAGGCCATGTTGTAATAGCGCAGATACGTCTCAAACCGCGTGTGAACCGAAGCCAGGACCGGAAGGCCACGCCTTCGGGCCCAGGTCACCGCCTGATGAGCAGCCGGATCGGGCGAAGAGACGTGAATGACGTTGGGCGCGAAAGCTTTTAGGTCGCGCCGCGCCTTGCCGCCGATGCGCAAGGGTATGCGGTATTCGGAGCGTGACGGGATGGGCAGCGCGCTTACCCCGATAAGCTGGCCGGTCGGCTCGAACGCCGGCTTGTCCACGACCGGCGCATAAACACGCACTTGCGCGCCCTGGCGCAGCAGATAGCCGACGAGCCGATTAAGCGCCTGATTCGCGCCGTCGCGAACGTAATTGTAATTGCCCGAGAAGAGGGCGATGCGCAGGTCGGCGGTGTCCATCGTGGGCAGCCCATAGCCGCCCGAACCGGGCTTGGCGAGGTCTTGCTATCGGCGGCCGGGGCTTCGGCCGCCGATGCCGGGATTATGCGTGGCTCCCGCCCTCGCGCGGTTTACCGATCCCGCCAGCCCCGATGCCAGCCGCGATCGCCATGCCAGCCACGATCGCCATGCCAGCCACGATCGCCGTGCCAGCCGCGCCCGCGCCCGTAGTCGTCTCGGTCATCGCGCCAGTCGCGCCCGCGGCTCCACCGCTCGCGCCAATAAGGTGCGTAATAGCGGTCATAATACCGGTCTCGATAGTACCGGTTCGGATAACCGTCGTAGTAATAATAATACCCTGGATAGCCCTGCACCGTCACATACCGGCGGGCAGGATACCATCCGCTGTCGTAATAGCGATCGTCATGGCTGTCCGCGATGGCCGCGCCCACGGCAAGGCCGATGATGCCGGCCCCGATCGCGATTGCAGCGTCATCTCCATCGCCTCGGTGGCGATAGTAGTCGCGAGCCATGGCGGGCGAGGCGGCAGCCAGCGCCGAAGCGGCCAGCGCCGTGCCAAGTCCCAATCGGACCGCAAATGTTTTCAATCCAGTCTTCATCACAGTGTCTCCCTTTCCGGGCCGACCGGTTTACGGCGGAATCGGCGGGCACCATGGGAAACGGAATGGCAGACTGGGACTGAACCCTTAGTGAATTTGTTGCCAAACCATAACGAAACGTGCGCTGCACGGGGCGGGTTGCAATGCACGAGGTAGGCACAAGGACGCCCCACCGGCGGGCCGGCGGGGCGTCACATCGACCGGGAAGGGGTGGCCCGGTCAAGTCAGCGCATCGCGATCAGTAGCCGCGTCGCCATTCGCCGTGATCGTGGTCGTAACCCCGGCGCCAGTCTCCGCCATCGTGGTAACGATAGTATTCGTCACGATCATGACGGCGACCATCGCGGTCCCAGTACCAGCCGTCGCGATAATACCAGTCGTTGCCATAGCCGGGTGCGTAGGCATAGCCGCGATCATAGTAGCGTTCGCGATAGCGATCGTGGTCATGATCCGAGGCGATGATGGCGCCCAGCGCCAGGCCCACCACACCGGCGCCGATCGCTATGGCGGCCGTATTGTTGTCATGGCCGCGATAATAATAGTCGCGCGCCATGGCCGGGCTGGTGGTCGCCAGTGCAGTGGCGGCCAGGGTGGCGGCGAGAATGCTCTTCTTGACGATGCTCATTTCGAAACTCTCCTTTGCGGGAGGACATCGTCCTCTTTTTTCCGCGTTGGGTTCCTTGTAGGAGCTGGTGGCTGAACAGGATGAGAGCGGCTTCTGCAGACTTTGTTCAGGTTTGCATATCTTTGTATGAACGTGAGGCCGCCGCCTTGCTCCTCCAGCGGGTCGGTGCGATATCACTCGCCGAGGCAGGGGGAGCGTCGTGGATGGACGACAGCCGCTTTCAGCTGGTGACTGACTGGAAGCTCACTGCGCCGCTTGATGCGGTGTGGAAGGCGATCTCATGCGTGGAAGACTGGCCCGCCTGGTGGCCCTCTGTGCGCGCCGTGGCGCCGCTGGTGCAAGGCGATGACGAAGGGCTGGGGGCCGTGCACCGCTTTACGTGGACCACGGCGCTACCTTACAGTCTGACCTTAGATATGACGGTGACGCGTATCGACCCGCATGTGCGGATTGAAGGCCGCGCAACCGGAGACCTGGAGGGGCTGGGGATATGGACCTTCCGGCACGAAGGAGGCGTCACGCTGGCCCGCTACGACTGGCGTGTCGATGTGACTGAGCCGTGGATGCGCCACCTGGCGCCATTGCTGGAGCCAGTCTTCAAGTGGAATCACGGCGTAGTAATGCGGCGCGGCTATCGCGGGTTATGCGGGTATCTGGCCGCGCCGAGCTAACGGCCTGCGCGGTCGCCCGCTTTTCTGGATCACGCTGCTTCCTTGCTCCGGCTCGCCTTCTTGCGCTCGTGCGGGTCAAGGATGGCCTTGCGTAGGCGGATCGACTGCGGGGTGACTTCGACCATCTCATCATCGTCGATGTAAGCGATCGCCTGCTCCAGCGTCATCACCCGCGGCGGGGTGAGGCGGATGGCGTCGTCCTTGCCGCTCGAACGGAAGTTGGTGAGCTGCTTGGACTTCATCGGGTTGACTTCAAGGTCTTCCGGCTTCGCGTTCTCGCCGATAATCATGCCCTCATAGAGCTTGTCCTGCGGCTTGACGAACAGCACGCCGCGATCTTCCAGGCTGTTCAGTGCGTAAGCCACGGCCTCACCAGCGCAGTTGGAGATCAGCACGCCGTTGATGCGCCCTTCGATCGCGCCCTTGTAGGGCCCGTACTTCTCGAAAAGGCGGTTCATGATGCCGGTGCCGCGCGTGTCGGAAAGGAACTCACCGTGATAGCCGATCAGCCCGCGTGACGGGGCGGAGAAGGTGATGCGGGTCTTGCCCTGACCGGAAGGGCGCATGTCCGTCATCTCGGCCTTGCGGCGCTGCATCTTCTCAACCACGGTGCCGGAGAACTCGTCATCCACGTCGATGACGACCGTTTCATAAGGTTCCGTGCGCTGGCCGTCCTCGTCGCTCTGGAACAGGACGCGAGGGCGGCTGATGCCCAGCTCGAAACCTTCACGGCGCATGGTTTCGATCAGTACGCCGAGCTGCAGTTCGCCGCGCCCGGCAACCTCGAAGCTGTCCTTGTCAGCGCTTTCGGTCACGCGGATGGCGACATTGGATTCGGCCTCCCGCAGCAGGCGGTCGCGGATCAGACGGCTGGTTACCTTCTCGCCTTCGCGCCCGGCGAGCGGGCTGTCGTTGACGGCGAAGCGCATGGCCAGTGTGGGCGGATCGATGGGTTGCGCGGTGATCGGATCGATCACTTCCGGCGCGGCGATGGTGTTGGAGACGGTCGCCTTTTCAAGGCCAGCGATGGCGATAATATCCCCCGCCCGCGCCTCTTCCACCGGCACGCGATCTAGGCCGCGAAAGGTAAGCAGCTTGGAAGCGCGGCCGCTTTCGATCACCTTGCCTTCGCCGTCAAGCGCGCGGATCGGATCATTGACCTTGATGACGCCTGACTGGACGCGGCCGGTCAGCACGCGGCCCATGAAGTTGTCGCGATCAAGCAGGGTGGCAAGGAAGCTGAACGGCGCCTCCACTTCCAGCGCCGGGGCCGGCACGTGATCGACGATAAGCTGGAACAACGGGTCCAGAGTGCCCGCGCGCGCGCCGATATCCTCGCTCGCATAGCCATTGCGGCCGGAGGCGTAGAGCACCGGGAAGTCGAGTTGCTCATCATTGGCGTCAAGGTTGACGAAAAGGTCGAACACTTCGTCGAGCACTTCGGCGGCGCGGCCGTCAGGACGGTCGATCTTGTTGACGACCACGATGGGGCGAAGGCCCAGGCCCAGCGCCTTGCCGGTGACGAACTTGGTTTGCGGCATCGCGCCTTCCGCGCTGTCCACCAGCAGGATGACGCCGTCCACCATCGAGAGGATGCGCTCCACTTCCGCGCCGAAGTCGGCGTGGCCGGGCGTATCGACGATGTTGATGCGGGTGCCGTTCCACTCGATCGAGGTGGGCTTGGCCAGAATCGTAATCCCGCGTTCTTTTTCGAGGTCGTTGGAATCCATCGCCCGTTCTTCCACGCGCTGGTTGTCGCGGAAGGTGCCGGACTGGCGGAAAAGCTGGTCGACAAGCGTGGTCTTGCCATGGTCGACGTGCGCAATGATCGCGATATTGCGCAAGGGAAGCGGGGCGGACATGTCTGGGCTTTCAAACTGGAGGAAGCTTGCAATGCGCATGTTGCACCGCAAAATCCGCGCGCCCTTAGCCGATCCGTGCGATTCCGGCAAGCCGGGCTGACGAAGCAGCTTGTGGCGAAAGCGCCACAACGATGTGGATTGTTCGTAACTAAACGTCTGAGGCAATTGTCGAGGTGCCGGGAAGTTTCTAAGAACGCCGGACAAGCCGACCGAATAGGGCATGGGTCGCGTCAACGGGGTCTGAGGTTTCATGAAGGCTGTTTCGGCGCGGTTCGCCGCACGTTCGATTGCCTACGCAAATGAATGCATGCGTGTTCGCAGATCGTTGTTGGCCGGTGTCGCTTTCGCCTCGCTAGCCTGGGGGCCTCACGCCGTGGCCCATGACAACGCGACCGCTTCTGAGCCGCTGTCCTCCGACGAGATCATCGTCACCGCCACCAAGCGCGAGCAGACTCTGCAGGACGTCCCGGTCGCGGTGACGGTTACCACCGGCGCCACGATCGAGCAGGCGCAGATCCGCGACCTCAAGGATCTGCAATCCGTGGTCCCGTCGTTGCGGGTGAACCAGCTTCAATCGAGCGCCAACACCAACTTCTACATTCGTGGTTTCGGCAATGGCGCCAACAATGCGGGCATCGAACCCTCGGTCGGCCTGTTCATCGATGGCGTCTATCGTTCGCGTTCGGCCTCGATGATCGCCGATTTCCCGGATGTCGAACGGATAGAGGTGCTGCGCGGCCCGCAATCGACGCTATTCGGCAAGAATGCCTCGGCGGGCGTGATTTCTATCGTCACGATGAAGCCCCAATTCACCTTCGGCGGCGATCTGGAGGCGAGCTACGGCAATTACAATGCAGTCGTGGTCAAGGGCATGGTTACCGGGCCGATCAGCGATACGGTCGCGTTCAGCCTGGCGGGCGGACTTAACAAGCGGGACGGCATCGTTCGCGACCTTGCCACCGGTGAGCGCACCAATGAGCGCGATCGCTGGTTTACACGCGGCCAGCTCCTGTTCGACGATCATGACGGCCTGCAGGTGCGCCTGATCGGCGATTACGGTAAGATTGATGAGAATTGCTGCGCTGCTGTCAACCTCCGGCAGGCATTGCCGACCCTGGCCATTTTCGCGCTGGGTGGCGCGGTGACGCAGCCGGACCAGAAATACGACAACATCACGTATAACAACTTCGAAAGCTCCAACAGGATCAGGAACTGGGGTTTTTCCGGGCAGCTCGATTACGATCTGGGCAGTACCAAGCTGACCTCGATTACCGCCTATCGCCGGACGGATGCGCTCACCAATCAGGATTCCGATTTTTCCAGCGCCGACCTGCTGGGCCGCAATTGGCAGGATCTACGGATCAAGACCTTCACGCAGGAACTGCGCGCCAACTTCGATGTGGGGGACAGGCTGCACGGCTTGCTGGGCGGTTACTACTTCAACGAGAAGATCGACCAGAACAACGAGGTTTCCTGGGGCACTCAGGCGCGCGCTTATGCCAATTCGCTCGTACAGGGGCTGTCAGGCGGCGCGCTCAGCATTCCGACGCTGGAGACCACGTTGGGCGCGCTGGAAGGGAATCCGGCCAAGTACGCCGGTCAGTTCTTCAGGGCGGGCACGGGCATGACCGAGGCTTACAGGCTGAAGAACGATGCCTGGTCGCTATTTGGCCAGCTCGACTTTGAGGTGGCGCCGGAGCTGACGCTGACCGGCGGCATCAATTACACGCACGACAAGAAGCGCTTCGCGACCGATGCGGTTTCGAACGATGTGTTCGCCGGAGTTGATCTCGTAGCTGACGGGCGCACCGCAATTTTTGCGCAAGCATTGCCTGCGTTTGGCGTCAATCCGAACAATTCTGCGGCTGTTCAGGCATTCGCGACCAATCCTGCTACCGCGCCCATTTATCAGGCGCTCTTCAAAAGTGCCACCGATCCGGCTGTCAATAGGCTGCTGGGCCTTCAACAGCTCCAATACTTCCCGCCATTCATGAATGTGCCCAACGCTGTCGAGCCGGGGCGGGTGAGCGACGGTCATTTCAGTTACACCGCGCGCGTGGCCTGGGACGTGACGCCCACCGTCAATCTCTACGCCGCTTTTGCGACCGGCTACAAGGCGGCTTCGATCAACTTATCCCGCAACAGCCTGCCCACGCAGCCAGACTTGGCGCAACTGCGCGCGCGGGGCCTGGCGGTGGCCAATCTGACGTATGGCAGCCGCTATGCGAACCCCGAGGTCGCGACCGTCTACGAGTTCGGCCTCAAGGGCAACTGGAGCGTCGCTTCGGCGCGGGTGGCCATCTTCAAGCAGATCATCAAGGACTTCCAGTCGAACATCTTCACCGGATCGGGCTTCTTCCTGGCCAACGCGGGCAAGCAATCGGCCTTCGGCATCGAGTTCGAGGGATCGGCCAGGCCGGTCGAACCGCTGACGCTCTCTCTGTCGCTGACTTACCTTGACGCCAGGTATGACAGTTTCAAGCTCTCCGCGGTCGGCGATCTTTCCGGCACGCGCCCTGCCGGCGCCAGTCCGCTTTCGGTCACGTTCGGCGCCGAGTTCGTGCAACCGGTCAGCAACGGCGATCGGATCATTCTGCGCGGCGATTATCACTACGAGGCGCCCTTCATGCTGGTCGAAGGATTGCCGGGCCTGGTCGTGAAGGATTCCTTTGGCAACGTAACCAGCGTGGCCGCCGCCATTCAGGCCGCGCGGGAGTTCAAACAGGAGATCAATGACGTCAACGCCTCGCTCACTTACGCGATGGCGAACGGCATTGAACTGACGGTCTGGGGCCGCAACTTGCTGGACAACCGTACGATCCTGCAGATCTTCGACAGCCCGGCTCAGCCGGGCTCCATTTCGGGTTATCCGAACCAGCCGCGCACTTATGGCGTGGCGGCGCGTTACCGGTTCTAAGAACCGGCAGCGCGATAGCATCGCCGGTGGCCGGGAGGGCCGGCGGAGATGTTGACTGGAAAGGGGTGCGAGGTCGGGGGGCCACGCACCCCTTTTTTCCTTCTCGCACCGCGCGAGGGGCCTCCGTCTTTCAAAAACAGGGATTTGGTCACTTGTATGGACCGCTAAATCGCCTTCTTCTTGCCGAATTCAGCGAAGACCGATAGCCGATGAAGAGCGCAATCCGGGACCAATCATGCTCGAATACATGATCCTGCCGTTCTATCGCTACGCCGAATTTTCCGGCCGGTCACGACGTATGGAATTTTGGTCGTTCGCTTTTCTCAACTTCATCATGATGGGGATTCTTGTTGGCCTGGCGGTTTCGACGGGCTTTTCCTTTCGCGCGCTGATCCAGAGCGCGCAGTTCTCCGGCGATCTTGGCGCCGCAACGATCGCCTTCTTCGCGATCCTGGGCATGTACGGCGTCGCCACACTGGTTCCCAGCATGGCGGTGCATGTGCGCCGGCTGCATGATCGTGACATGAGCGGGTGGTGGTGCCTGGGCTTCGTGCTGCTGGGACTGCTGCCCTTCATCGGGTGGATCAGCAACATCGTCTATCTGGCGATCATGTTCCTGCCGGGATCGTCCGGGCCCAACAGATATGGAGAAGATCCCAGGGAACCCGCCGGCTCGCAGATATTCGCCTGAATTATATCAGCACACTTGCAACTGCGGCCTAATTCTGCACAACTATCGATATAATGGCCATACGGCTGTTTCGACGTGCGTATTGTCGCACGGGCGGAGTGAGGGGGAAACGTGATGCAACCTTACGGTGGATTTTGGTGGCGCGTACTCGCCTATTTCATCGATGCGATCATTCTTCAGATCGGTAGCAGCATCATTGGCGGTTTCATGGGGGCAGGCATCGGCGCCAGCATGGCGATGATGCGCAGCGGACAGGAAAGCATCGTTTCAACAGCGATGCTGATGGCGATAATGCTCACGCTCGTGCTGCAATGGCTTTATTTCGCATTGATGGAAAGCTCGGCGATGCAGGCGACGGTGGGCAAGCTGGCGATCGGTCTGGTCGTCACGGACCTCAACGGCAATCGCATCAGCTTCGGCCGTGCCACGGGGCGCTATTTCGCCAAAATTCTCTCCGGCGTAATCCTGCTGATCGGCTTTATCATGGTGGCCTTTACCGAGCGCAAGCAGGGTCTGCATGACATGATCGCGGGTACACTGGTATGGAAGACGCGCGACCCGCGCCTTGTCCGGAATGACGAGAGCATTTTCGTTTAAAGCTCGCGCAGCACTCTTGCCGGTTTCGCCCGCAGCAGCGGCAGCGAACCGGCAAGGGCAAAGATCAGCACCAGCACGATACCGGCACCGAGCACTGCGAAAACGCGCGGCCAGTCGGGCAGCCA
>NZ_DAIMZT010000059.1:14022-19780 GCF_036733805.1 Novosphingobium sp.
GCCAGCACGGCTGCTGCCATCTGACTCAGCAATGTTTGGGCATTACGCAGAAGTCCTCCGGTCTCGATCACCGAACTCGAAGGAAATGCATGCGCGAGCTTCGACAGCAGGCCGGCGGTCGGTGTGCCACGGGGCACTTCGATCGTCGCCGCCAGATGGTGCGGCGCATCCGCCAGCGTGTTCGGCGAAAAGACCAGCACGAAATTGAAGCCCAGGGTATCCCAGTCGATACGGCGCAATGCTGCCACACGGGCGGTCCGTTCCACGCCCAGCACGCCCACGGTCAAGTAATCGCCCACTTTCAGGCCGACCGCGTCGGCGAATTTCTCGTCCACCGAGACCAGAGGCTCGCCGCGATAAAGCATGGGCCACCAATGGCCTGCCGTGACCGCGCTTCCTTCCGGTACGTCAACCGAATAAGTCAGGCCGCGCTCGCCTTGCAGGGCCCAGGCATTCTCGGGAAGCTCGCCAAGGCTTGATACGCGAGTCATGTGATCCTTCGGCCCGTAAGCCAGAATGCGGCCACGCAAGTTGGGAACCAACTTGACCGTTGCATGCGGCACCGTTTGCTCGATGGTATCACGAAACCGCGCGACGCTGTCAGGCGGCACGTCCAGCACGAAGAAATCCGGCGCGCGCGCCGGCATGGTCTTGCGGATATTGGCATCGACGCTGGTCTGCACGGCCGCGATCAGCACGAACGCGGACAGGCCGAAACCCAGCGCCGTCACCAACGCACCCGTCTTCGCGCCAGGGCGATGCAGATTGGCCAGCCCCGTCCGCAGCATGGGATCGCGCGGGCGAGGCAGGCGCGCGGCGAGCTTGCCGATGACCACGCCGACCAGCGCGAGCAAAGCAAACAGGGCGGCGCCCCCGGCAAGGTATCCGATCGTCACCACCGGCTGCTCGGCATTGGAGAGTGCCAGCGCGAGGATCGCTACAACGCCCAGTCCCACCGGCAGGACCAGGGCTTTTCGGTCCGTGGCCAGGGGGCTGACTTGAGCGCGCATAAGCGCCATGGCGGGAAAGGCGCGCGCCCGCGCCAACGGCGGTGCAACGAAAACCAAGGCGACCAGCAGCCCATAAGCGGCCGCTGTCGCGAGTGCGGCGGGTGAGACGATGAAACCCGCACTCACGGGAAGCAGGGTGCCAAGGGCCGATGCCAGCAGCGGCGTCACCAGCACGCCCAAGGCGATGCCGCCCAGACTTCCTGTCAGCGCCGCGGCGCCCACCTGCAACAAGTAGATGCGCGCGATGTCGCCGCTTGTCGCTCCCAACACCTTGAGCGTCGCGATCGAAGTGCGGCGCGCTTCCAGATAGGAGGACACGCCGCCCCCGATGCCGATCCCTGCGATCATCAGGGCAGCAAGGCCGACCAGCACCAGGAATTGGCCCATCCGGTTGACGAACCGGGCCGTCGCGGGTGAGGCGGCCTTGCGTGTGCGGGTATCGAAAGCGCCGTCCCCGAAGCGGATTTTGAGCGCGTTGACCACCTGGTCCGGATCGCGTCTCGGATTATCGAACCGCACGCGGACCGCGCTGCGATACATCGCACCAGGCACTGTCAGGCCGGCCTCGCCCGGCAGGTCAATGGCGCAAATGGCGACATCCCCCAGGGCGAAGCCTTCACTCATCTGCTCTGGATCGGCATCGATGACGCCGCCCACGATGACCTTCCTGTCGCTAATCCGGAAAACGTCCCCCACTTTCAGGTCCAGCCGCGCCGCCGTCCCCTTGGTTATCCATACAGAGCCCGGCGGGGGTGCGCCGACCTTTCGGCCGTCAATCAGCGAGAGACTGCCATAGAGCGGCCAATTGCTGTCCACGGCCTTGAGCGCGACTGGCGCGGTCAATTCGCCCCTGCTGGCGATCGCTTGCATGCGATAGCCGCGAGATACTTGGCCATAGCGGCTGAATGCCGCCAATTGCTCTGGCGAGAGGTCGCGTTGCCAGAGTTTCAGCTCCACGTCCCCGCCCAGTATCTCCCGGCCTTTTGAAGCCAGTTCGCGTTCGATCGAGCCGGTCAGCGTGCCGATCGCCGAGATCGCGCCCACGCCCAGGACGAGGCAAGCCAGCAACAGACGAAGGCCGCGGAACCGGGTGGAAAGATCGCGCCGGGCGATGTTCCATGCGGTGCGCCAGGGCAGTCGGTTCTTAACCCGAAAGACTGTCATGCGCGATCAGTCCGTCGGCCAGAGTAACCACCCTTTCGCACCGGGACGCCAGATGCTCGTCGTGCGTGATGATGATAAGCGTCGCTTCCGCTTCAGCCCTGCGGGTCAACAGCAGGTCAATGATCGCGCCGCCGGTCGCCGCGTCGAGATTGCCTGTGGGCTCGTCAGCAAAAACCAGCAAGGGGCGCGGAGCCAGGGCGCGAGCAATTGCAACGCGTTGTTGCTCGCCCCCTGAAAGCTGGGCCGGGTAATGGGAGAGGCGATGCGCCAGGCCGACCGCCGCCAGTTCCGTCTCCGCACGCTCACGGGCAAGGTCCAAGCCGGCCAGTTCCAGTGGCGTGGCGACGTTCTCCAGCGCCGTCATCGTGGGCAGGAGGTGGAAAGCCTGCAGGACTATCCCGATGCGCCCGCGCCGGGCGCGGGCCAGCGCGTCCTCGTCCATGCCGGCGAAGTCCTCGTCGGCGACCGTCAGCGTGCCGGAACTGGCGCTTTCGAGACCCGACAGCACTGCCATCAGAGAGCTTTTGCCCGATCCCGAGGGGCCGAGCAGAGCCAGGGTCTGGCCTTGCGGCACGGTCAGGTCGATGCCGCCGAGGACCTCGACCCTGTTAGCGCCGTCGCCGAGGGTCAGGCGCAGATCACGAGCAACGATAACGGGCGGAAGGGGCCGGGAAGGACTTGTCACGCGGCCCATATGGGATAGCAACATGGCTTCCTACAAGCTCCTTCCTTTCGGGAAAAACCCTTGCGCCTCATTCGTCTTGCCGTTCTTACCCCGCTGGTTCTTCCACTTGCCGCCTGCGACAAGGGGGCAACGCCGCCTGCACCTCAGCAAACCCGAAGCCCTCTCGATGGTCCGCCGGAGATTCCGGTCATGGGGCCGGAGCGGTCTATCCTGGCTTTCGGCGATTCATTGCTGGCCGGCTATGGCCTCAAGGACGGCGAGTCTTATCCTGCCAGGCTGGAGCAGGCGCTGCGCGTGCGGGGCGTGAATGCGCGGATTGCGAATGCAGGCGTTTCGGGCGACACGACCGCCGCCGCGCTGGAGCGGCTGGATTTCACCCTGAAGAGCCAGGCCGAGAAGCCGGAGCTTGCGATCATCAGCCTGGGTGGGAACGACATGCTGCGGGGCCTGCCGCCGGAGCAGACGCGGGAAAACCTCGATGCGATACTGAAACGGCTTGCCGGAGAGCATATCCGGGTCGTCCTGCTGGGAATGATGGCTGCACCTAACCTGGGCAAGGATTTCGCTGCGAAGTTCAATCCGATCTATCCGGGTTTGGCGCAGAAATACCACGCCGTCCTGGTGCCTTTTTTCCTGCAGCCGGTGATCGATAAGCCGGATCTCATGCAGGACGATCATGTGCACCCGACAGCGATCGGCATAGATGCGATCGTTTCGGCCACCGTGGACGATGTGGCGGAAGCGCTGCCGAAGGCCGGTGGCCGGCTTATATCCGCCGGACCGCTCCCTCGCTGACTTCCCACATCGCGGCCTCGCTCGCGATTGCCTCGAACGGCGCGCGTTCAGTGCCGGTCAGCCAGACTTGCGACGAACCCGCGCGCAGCCGATCGAACAGGGTGTGACGCCGCACCGGATCGAGGTGAGCCGCGACTTCATCCAGAAGCAGCAGCCGCGGGCGGCCTTGAGCGCTGCTTTCCAGAAGCTGGGAATGCGCAAGAGTGATGGCGATGAGCATGGCCTTTTGCTCGCCGGTGGAACACTCGGCGGCCGGTTGCCCCTTGCCCGCCATGGTGACCACGAGTTCATCCCGGTGCGGGCCGGTCAGGGTGCGCTGCGCGGACCTGTCGCGAACCCGGCCCTCACGCAGGGTGGTTGAAAGCGCACCGGCGTCCACCGGCCCGCCCGGTTGATAGGCAAGCTGGGGGCGCGCGAAGGGCGAAGCGGGCAGAGCGCGAAGCATGGCCTCCAGCTGTTCTACCAGATCGCCGCGAGCCTGGGCCACCGCCGAGCCTGCCTCTGCAATTTGCATCTCGATCGCGTCCAGCCATTGCGGGTCAGGCGCACGCTCGTCCGCCAGCAGACGGTTGCGTTCACGCAAGGCGTTTTCCAGCCGCGCGGCATGAGCGGCATGCTCCGGTCGCACCGCCAGCACCAGACGGTCGAGAAATCGCCGTCGCACGCCGGCGCTTTCAACGAAGAGGCGGTCCATCGCCGGCGTCAGCCAGCCGATGGAAAGCCACTCGGCCAGGCGCACGGCCGGAGCCTCCGCGCCGTTGATCTGCACGACCCGTCGTCCCGGCCGCTCCGGTGACGCACCCGTTCCCAGCCGCACGGGCTCCCCTCCCGGCACGGACAGGTCGGCACTGACTGCGAACCCTCCGTCTCCTTCCAGCTCCGGCCCCTGGCTTGGCATGTCCGTCAACTGCGCGCGGCGGAGGCCCCGGCCGGGCGCCAACAGACTAATCGCTTCGAGCACGTTGGTCTTGCCCGCGCCGTTCTCCCCCACCAGGAGGTTGAACTGCGCCGTGCCTTCCACCGCCGTCTCGCGGTGGTTGCGGAAGTGGGACAAGAGGATGCGGTCAAGAACCATCGCGCGGCCGGACTAGCCGCTTCAGGCCGTCAATGCCACAAATGCCTCAGACGGATTGCGCCTTGGCGAAGGGCGAGAAATCCACATTGTCGTCGAACACGTCCACCCCTTCGCGCCGCTTGAGAAAGCCGACGACCATGTATGTGACCGGCGTGAGGACCACTTCCCACAAGGTCTTGATGATCCATTGCACCAGCGAGAGCATGATGACCTGGCGCGGCATGAAGCCGGGGACCCCGAGGAATGCAAGCGGATAAAAGAGCGCGCTGTCCACCCCTTCGCCGAAAATCGTAGAGCCAATCGTGCGCGTCCAAAGGTATTTCCCCTGAGTTAGCACTTTCATCCGCGCCAGCACGAAAGAATTGACGAACTCGCCGGCCCAGAACGCCACCAGAGAAGCAAAAACGATGCGCGGCGTCTGCCCGAAAATCGAATAATACGCGGCCTGGTTGGGCGCAGTCACCTGCTTGCCTTCAATCGTGTAGGTGGCTGAAGCCAGCGCCCATTCCGGGTTTGCCGGGATATTCACGACCACAACGCTCATCAGCACCATGAACAGCAGGGCGAAGAAGCCGACCCAGATGCACCGGCGGGCGTTGGCATAGCCGTAAACCTCGGTCAGCACGTCGCCCAGGATGTAGGATACGGGGAAAAACAGCACGCCAGCGCCGAAGTTGATCCGTCCCAGCAATGGCAGATCGACCTGCGCCTGTTTCGCCGCGCCGATCAGGTTCGACAGCAGCAGGATCACCACGAAGGCGACCATTGCATAGTCGAAATAGTGGAAATGGCGCCGGGCGCCGGAAAGGCCGTCAATACGGGACAGATGCGCGTCGCTCATGAGGGCTCTGCCTAACCCGGCTTGGTCGCGAGGCAAAGCCCAAACAGCGCCCCGAGCCGCCAAAGCGCAAGCCAGCGCCCTCTCACAGTTTGCGCGGCGCGCGAACCACGCTATGGGAAGCGCGACGCGCGCCCGTAGCTCAGCTGGATAGAGCACGAGCCTTCTAAGCTTGGGGTCGCAGGTTCGAA
>NZ_DAIMZT010000060.1:0-19534 GCF_036733805.1 Novosphingobium sp.
GGTTCAGGCCCCCACACGCCGGCCGCACTGCTGCCTGCCTGCTGCCCTCCCGGCATCACCCCCGCACTCGCCAGCGGGCGATCAACTGTGCCTGATTTTGGGTCAAATTCCCGCCCGACGCGCGAGATGAATGCCAATGTTATGACATGCTCCTTTTCGATGATGAGAGTTGACCGGCCGAACTAGTGCCGGAGCGAAGTCAGTCTATTCGGACCCGGCAGACGAATTATACATCAGAGCTTACTTAGCGTGTTGTACAATTCTCGCATGGTAGGGTTACGCGGTATGCGGAGCTGCCAGCTGTTAATCTTGATGTCCGCCCTGTTCGAGACCATATGCTTCGCTATGGCGCGTCTCGTATCCTTGGCCGTCGCATTGGGGGCGACATCGCTCGCGATTGGTGCGGCCTCGCCGATCGCAGCGCAGTCGTCCCAACAGCAGTCCGCCCCTTCACCACGCATCATCAATGTGCCGGGGCAGGGCTACGTGTACTTGATGCCCGTACCGGCAGACGACACCCGTTCTGTTGAGCGTGTCGTCAACGTGCCTGGTTACGGTGACGTCCGCGTCGTGCCTGTGCGTCCGAGGGACACTCGCAGCCCAAGGCAGCGTTGCGTGGCCGAAGAGAGAGCACGCGAGGGAGGTTTTCCGTCTGCCTTGGCTATGCGCGCGATCGACTTGAAATGCAGCCAACGGTAACAGGCTAATAGCGAACCTTGCCGCGGTCCCGGCGATCTGGACGCGCGCCAGCTCGGTCAACTGCAATTCTTTCACCTCGCCCTGCCAGATAGTGACAAAGCCTTTCCCCAACCTCGGTCTGGTTTCGGGTCGGGCTTGCGCTCGAAATTAAAACATCGGCCGCTGCCCGTTGATGCGGCAAAAGCGGTTGGCCCTCCCTCCGAGAACTTGCGGGATGTCGCCCGCGCGCGTAGCACCCGGCCATGCCTTCACCTCAGTCGATTGCGCAAGTCGAACCGTTCCACGCCATCTCCATCGGCCGCCTGGCTTATGATCTGGCCGGGCAGGGGCGCGACGTGATTCATATGGAATATGGCCAACCCTCGACCGGAGCGCCAGCTGCGGCGATTGTCGCTGCTCACCAGATGCTGGACAGCGATCCGGGCGGCTATTGGGAGAGCACCGCGTTGAAGCAACGCATCGCTCGCCACTACGATGAAAGCTATGGCGTGCACGTGGGCGAGGAGCAAGTGATCCTGACTTGCGGCGCCTCGCCTGCGTTCGTGCTGGCGTTATCCTGCCTGTTCGCGCCAGGCGCACGAGTGGCGCTGGCGCGGCCCGGCTATGTCGCTTACCGCAATACTCTGAAGACCATGTACATCGAGCCGGTGGAGGTCCCCTGCGGCCCGGCCGAGCGCTATCAGATCACCGCCGCCGCGCTGGAGGCGCTGGATCCCGCGCCCGATGGCTTGATCCTTGCCAGCCCGGCCAATCCCACTGGCACGATCATCGCACCTCAAGAATTGGCGGCCATCGCTGAAGTGTGCCGGCGCAAGGGCATCGCCGCAATCTCCGACGAAATCTACCATGGCCTGACTTATGGCGATGCGGCGCAATCGATGCTGCGACACATGCCCGACGCGTTGGTGGTCAACAGCTTCTCCAAATACTTCAGCATGGCGGGCTGGCGGCTCGGTTGGCTGGTCGTGCCGCCGGCGCTGATTGAGCCCGCGCGGGCGCGCATGGGCAACTTGTTCCTCACGCCGCCGGTGCTGGCCCAGCACGCTGGGCTGATCGCCTTCGATTGCCGCGAGGAGCTGCAGGGCCACCTTGCGAATTATGCGCGCAACCGCGAGATGCTGTTGGCCGCGCTGCCGCGTCTGGGGCTGGAGCGGATCGCTCCACCGGACGGCGCTTTCTACATATGGGCGGAAATCGGCCATATGACCAATGACAGCCTTTCGTTCTGTCGCCAGTTGCTTCAGGACACGGGCGTGGCCACCGCGCCGGGCATCGATTTCGATCCCGTGGAAGGGGGACGTTATATCCGTTTCAGCTTCGCGGTTTCGCCGGCCGAGATCGCGGACGCAATCGAGCGTATGGCGCCCTGGTTCGCGGCCAGGCGGTGATCGCCAGGCGGGCTGGAGCCGCTTTCATTCGGTTCGTCGCGGGCGCGCGCCCATCCATAGCGCAATTTTCCGGTCAGGGCTCTCCCGTCAGCTTTTAGCAAGGGGAAAGAAGCCTTTTTCTGCTATACCTATTCAAAGAGAGGGGTGAGGCCGGGCGAGCCGTTCATTTTTTTGACGGGCTGCGGCCTCTTAGTGGCGAAAGTAAATGAACGAAAGAATCCCGGAACCCGAAGTGTGGGCGGCGAACCTGCGCGACTTCGCGCACCGCTGCATTGGCAGCTCAGCCGCCGATGAAGCGGATCGCGTGCGGGAGGCCATGCTGTTGCTGCGCGGAGTTGTCGGCAGTTGCGGCAGCAGATGGATCGATGCCGCTGCGTTGGAACCAATGCTGGCCTGCGGCGCGACCGAAAGCGCGGTGCTGGCGATATTCGGTCCCGATGTCGCATTCATGGTATCACGCGGGAAGAACGGTTGCAGCCTGGCCACCGTGATCGTGAGCGACGGCGGGGACGAGGTCATGTCTGAAGGAGAAACGCCGGCCCTGGCCCTGCTGGCCGCTTACAGTGGTGCACTGCTCTCTGACATTGAATGCGGCGGGGGGGCCTGGTTTTCTTTTCCCGGACCGGCATCTCGTTCCCATTAGGACGCTTGCGGCTTAGGCCCCGTTTCCATCAGGAAAGCGAACGATTCACGTTGGCGTCACGCGTGACCAGGGCGGCTTCTATGGCGATGCGGATCGCTTCCGACGTGTGATTGGCGCCCAGCTTGTGCAGCATGTTTGCCCGATGGATTTCGACGGTGCGCGGGCTGATCGCCAGTCGTTCGGCGATCAGGCGGTTGGATAGGCCGCTGGCCACGCCGCCCAGCACTTCGCGTTCGCGCCGTGTCAGCCGTTCCAGTCTGGCGCGGGCCATGATTTCCCGGAGCTTTGCATTGCCAACCGCCGTTGCGCGTTCGATGGCACGGGAAAGCGTGCTGGCCAGCTCGCCGGACGAAAGAGGCCAGACGATGTAATCGACTGCCCCGTCGAGCACCGCGTCGACGATGCGGCGAGCGCCGGGGTTTTCTCCGAAGGCGATGATCGGAAACCATTCTCCGTGGCCGGCCATGGCCTGGATCAGTTCTTCGACCGCACCGGGCCGGTCGTGAATCAATATGACGCCGGAACGGGGCCAGGCGCCGGCAAGCTCCACGACGTTCTCGAACGGTTCGACGTGGATATCTGCCGATAAAAGGGCATGACTGATGGCCGCGCGACGGCGCGTGTCGTTGTCTATCAGGATCAGATTAGAGACATGTTCCACTGGGAATACTCCCTTCGCGATTTGTGCTTAGGGAGATATTCGCATCGATCGCACGAGGCGCGGCATACCTGCTCCAGAATCGAGTGACTGGTGCGGGCAGAGGGCGCCGAGTGGCGGCGGCGCTGGCCGGAACGGCCACCGAAACGGGTGCGCCCGTTCGGTCAACGGTCCGTCAGGCGTTGCGTAAGGCTTGGCCGATCTCGGTGAAATCGTTGCGGATGGTGGTGATCTGCCCAGCGTCGAAGGTCAGCGCGTTATCCAGAATCGTGCGCCGCGCGGCCGCGTAAAGCTGGTTAAGCGCCGAGCCGACCGCATGTTCGCTGGAAACGCCCATCTGCAACGCCGTGATCGCGGTCAGGGCGCGGGTCATCGAGCGGCTTTTTAGCTCGTTGTCGCCCTTCTCGTGCGCGTGCATCGCGGTTCCGAGAGCGCCGATAAGGTGTTCATAGCATACGTGGACGAGTTCGGCGGGCCGGGCGCCGGTTACACGGGCGTCGAAATCGACGCGGCGATAAGCTTCGCCGGGAGATTGTTGGAGAAGCATGTCAGCCGCCGCTCTTGTTCCACTGGGCGATCTGGCCCTGGAGCATGGTCAGCGTCGACTTGGATTCGCTGACGAGACCTTCCGAGACCGCGAACTGCGACGCCAGGCGGCTGCGCAGGGCTTCCTGCTGGTCGGCCACTTTGCTTAGGTCGTCTTTGATCTGCGAAAGCTGCTTGGTGTATCTTGTGATCGAACCGCCCAGCGAATTGGTGTCGGTCGCCGAAATGGCGCCGCGATAGATCTTGTCGACAGTTGCGAAGACGCCGAAGACGCCGTTGGTGAACATGGCGGTGACGCCTGCCGGGTCCGCCGTCATGGTGGCGTTGAGGCGAGAGGCGTCAAGCGCGAAGGTGCCGTCGCGCTGGGTTGATAGGCCAAGGTCCGCCAGCGTCTTGGCGGCGCCCGTGGCGCCTGGAATGATGATGGTGCCGGCGAGCCCTGAAAGCGCCTGCTTCAGCGAGCGGGCGCCCTGATCCCCAACGAGATCACCGCCGATTCCCGTCGCCGAGTTCAACGTCGACATCAGTTCGTTCAGGGCGTCCGTGAAGTCCTGCATCGAACTGGCGATGCTCTCTGTCGGATCAGTGAAGCCAATGGTCGTGGGCGCGCCCGCATTGGTTCCGGTGAGTTGAAGCTTCACGCCCGGAATGGCGTCGGTGACGGTGTTTGACTTGGAGGCGTAGGAAAGCCCGTCGATCTTGAATGCGGCGTCCTTCGCGGTCGCCATCAGCGTTCCTGTGGAGGAACCGGGCGACCAGGCGAGGTTGGAAAGGCCGGGGTCGCCCGCGTTCTCGGTGGCCTGGATGGTGAACCCGTTGGCCGCGCCCTCGGCACCCTTGAAAACAAGCTGCGCGCCGCTGGCCGTATTGGCGACATAAGCGGTGACGCCGGTGTTCGCGCCGTTGATCGCCTTGGCAACGTCGGCAAGCGTGGCGCCGGCGGGTATCGCGATGTCCACCGGGGCGTGGCTGGTGTCTTCGGTGAAGCTGGTGCTCGACACGGCGCCGAAATGAAGCGTGAGGGTTCCCGAGCCGACCGTGGCCGTAGAGGCGCTGTAGGCCGCGCTTGCCAGGCTCTGGCCGCTGGCGACCTGACTCACTTCCAGCGAATAGCTGCCGGTGGGCTGGCTGGTGCCTGAAAGCGAGGCGCTGGCGACCGCGCCGTTGCCGATCGTCGGCGTGCGCGCCAGGCTGCCCGCGCGCACCAGCGTGCCCAGCGAATTGTCGAGCGTGAGCAACATCGACTTGATGTTCGACGCGGTCGAGACCTGCGTATTGAGTTTGGTCTGCTTGTCCGTGAGGTTGGCGGTTCGCGCCTCGAACTGCGCGGTGGCCAGATTGTTGGCGAGCGCGGCCATGTCGATGCCGCTGCCACCGCCCAGCATGGTCACCAGCGATTGCGTCTTGAGCGTGTTGCTGGCGGCCGACGCGCTCGACGAACTTGTCGCAGTCGTGCTCGTTGCGCCCGATGTTGCGGTGATAGCCATGGCCTTTAGGACGGTCCTGTGCGGGGGAGGTTAAGGGCTTTTGCCATAGCCGGGTCAGAGGCTGGCCGGGTCGAGCCGGCCATCCGCATCGAAGCGGAGCGTGATTGGCACGGTGACTTGCGGCGCGATGCGTTTCTCGCCGCGCTTGATGGCAAGGACGAAGGCCAGGATCGCGGCGATTGCGCTATAATGCTCCTCGCGGATCGCTTGATGTTCGCGCGTGGTATAGAATACCGAACGCGCCAGCGCCGGATATTCGAGCAGCGGCACCTGATACTCCGCAGCCAGCTCGCGCATGGCCAACGCCTTGTCCCCGCGGCCCTTGGCCACCACCACCGGCGCGTGGTTCTTCTCCGGATCATAAGCGAAAGCGACGGAAAAGTGCGTCGGGTTCGTGATGAGGAACTGCGCGTCCTTCATCGCCGGGACCAGGCCGCCCATCGCGATTTTGCGCTGGCGTTCCTTGATCGCGGCCTTTTTCTCCGGCGCGCCTTCCTGTTCCTTGTTCTCATCCCGCACTTCCTGCAGCGTCATCTTGAGGCGCGTCATGCGGCGGAACAATTGCACCGGCAGGTCGAAGAGGGCGATCACGAAAAGGCCGCCCGCCAGCCAGAACAGCAGCAGAATCACTGTGTGCCATGCCCAGGAAAGCTGGCCGAACAGGTCGCCACGGCCAAGCTTGGCGAAGCTTTCGATCCGGCCGCTGGCCCAGACCCAGGCAATGGCGCCCAGCAGGCCCGCCTTGGCCAGGCTCTTGCCCATTTCGATCCAGCCGTTGAGACCGAACATGCGCTTCAACCCGGAAAGCGGATTGATCCGCGATGCCTTGGGCGCGAGGTTGCCCGCGATCCAGCGGCCCTCGCCAAAGCCAAGCTGAGAAGCGAGCGAGACGAAGATCACCGCCAGCCCGAGGATCAATACCGGCGGCATGGCGGCGAGCACGGTGGTCCACATCAGGCGGCCCGGCGTGAAATCCTCCAGCGAAGACCGGTCCCAGGTGAAGCCGGCCCGCAGGGCGCTTCCCAGCAGGCTCAGCAGCCAAGGGCCGGCCAGCAGCAGCCACATCGCGCCCACGGCGACGGCGGCCGCCGTCGCCAGTTCGCGCGAGCGGATGACGTCGCCTTGTTTGGCGGCCTCGCGCTTGCGCTTTGCGGTTGGCGCAAAAGTCTTTTCCCCGCTCTGCTCGCTCATTTGCGCATGACCTGCGACGTGGCGGTGATGGCGTCAGCGGAAAGTTGCACGACCAGATCGGTGAAGACGGGGGCCGCCAGCATCAGCGCGGCAATGCCGCCCAGAACGCCGGCGGGCAGGCCGAGCGAGAACAAGTTGAGCGAGGGCGCGGAGCGGCTGAGCACGCCGGTGACGATCTGCACCACCAGCAGGACCAGCGTGACCGGCAGGGCGATGGTGACGGCGGTTACGAACATCTGCGAGGCGAAGCCGGCGACCATGGCAAAGCGTTCCGCGCCCAGCCAGGTATGTCCGGGTGGAAAGACCTTGTAGCTGTCCACCACGAGGGCGAACCATTGCAGATGCGCGCCCAGGGCCAGGAAGATCAGCGTCATCACCACCATGAAATACTGACCCAGCGCGGGCGACTGCGTGCCTGATGTCGGGTCTACGGCCACCGCCATGTTCATGCCCATGCCCCCGCCGATGACTTCGGCGGCGATCACCGGGGCGGCGAAGGAAATCTGCAGCACGAACCCCAGCGTCAGGCCGACCAGCACTTCTCCGGCCACGCTCAACAACCCCGCCAGCGAAAGCAAGGCTGCCGGCGCCTGCACATCAGTCCAGGCGCAGATCATCACGGCCACCGCACCGGCGCCGATCACGCGCACTTGCGGCGGTATCGCGGCGGTTCCGAACAGCGGCGCGGCCAGCATCGCGGCGCCGATCCGCGTCATCACGAAGACGAGCCGCCAGAATTCGGCCTCCAGCGGGCCGAAGCCGAAGTCCAGGTTCATCACGGCGTCACTTGCTCCGCCTGCCCGGTGCGGGCGATCTGCGCGAAGATTTCCTGCGTGAAATCGCCGATCAGCGTCATCATCGAACTGCCGAGAAGAACCAGCACGAGCGCGATGACCGCCAGCTTGGGCACGAAAGTCAGCGTCTGTTCGTTGACTGAGGTTGCGGCCTGGATGACGCCGACGACAAGGCCGACGGCAAGCGCGGCCAGCAGCACTGGGGCCGCGACCAGCGCTGTCACCCAAAGCATCTTGTCCGCCAAGGCTAAAAGAGCCGAGATATCGTCCATGGTCAGTCCTGCCCGCCTATCCGAAGCTTGACGCCAGAGAGCCCATCAGCAGGGCCCAGCCGTCGACCATGACGAACAGCAGCAGCTTGAACGGCAGCGAAACCACCATCGGGCTCATCATCATCATACCCAGCGACATCAGCACGGAAGAGACGACAAGGTCGATCACCAGGAACGGCAGGAACAGCATGAAGCCGATCTGGAATGCGGTTTTCAACTCGCTCGTCACGAAGGCTGGAAGCAGGATGGAAAAGGGCACGTCCGCGCTGCTCGCGAATTTAGGCGCCTTGGCCATATCAGCGAACATCATCAGATCGCGTTCACGGGTCTGACGGATCATGAAGGCGTGAAATTCCTTGCCGGCATTCTGGATCGCCTGCTCCGAATTGATCTGGTCCGCGGCGTAGGGGGCGATGGCCACCTGGTTCACGCGCTCCAGGGTGGGCGCCATGACGAACAGCGAGAGGAACAGCGAAAGACCGATCAGCACCTGATTGGGCGGCGATTGTTGCAGGCCCAGCGCCTGACGCAGGATCGCCAGCACCACCAGGATGCGAGTGAAGCTGGTCATCATCAGGATCAGGCTGGGCAGGATCGTCAGCAGCCCCATGATGAGAAGCAGCTGGAGCGACAGGTTCATGCCGGGGCCATTCGTGCCGCCCAGCGAGCCGAAAGCGCGGTCCAGTGCGCCGGGTATTGCCTTGGCGGCGGGCGCTGTCGTGAAGCTGGAGCTGGAGCTGGAGCCGGCGGGGCTGGTGGATGCGGAGGCAGCCGTCGCCACGGGCGCGGAGGCAGCCGGAGCGGGTGCGGGCGCAGCCGTGGGCGGCCGCTGTGCTTGCGCCTGAGCGAAGGATGCGGCCGGCGCCGCTAGCATGGACAGCGCCGCGAAAAGGGAGAGGAGGCGCTTCACCGGGACAGACTTTCCGTGTCCGCCATCTCGGCGCGCGGGCGCGCCGGGGCTTCGGCAAGGCGAGTAAGCCCCTGGCGCGAGGCGGAGACGAGGATCTCGCGCCCATGGAACTCGATCACCGCCAGCTTGAGCGTGGGAGAGAGCATGGTCGTTTCGACGATGCGGATCGATTTCGTACCGGCGCCGATACCGGCGCGGTCCTGCAGCTTTTTCGCCATCTTCAGGCATCCCCAGGCGAGGACCCCGATCAGCGGCAGCATCACGATCAGTTTGAGGATATACCAGAGCATGAAGGATCAGACCTCGCCCGCTTCCGTAAGAACAACGGGCGCTTCAGCAGGCGCGGTTTCCTCAATGCCCACCATCTCCACGATGCGCAGGCCGAAACGCCCGTTGTGCGAAACGACCTCGCCCTTGGCGATCGGTTTGCCGTTCACCAGCACGTCAAGCAACTCGTCGGTCAGGCGGTCGAGCACCACCAGGCTTTCAGGCCCAAGCGCGAGCACGTCCTTCAGTTTCATCTGCGTGCGGCCCAGCTCGACCGAAAGGCGAACGTCGACATCGCGCAGAAAGTCGAGGCCACGGGAATGAATGGTCATGGAAATGATGCCCCTGTCAAAATGCTTGTGTCAAAATGCTTGTGTCAAAATGCTTGGAGGATCTGGACTGCCACGCGGTCTTCGACTTCGCCGATAGTGCCGGTGGCGATGGTTCGCCCGTCGACCTGCAACGGCACGGAACGCGCGATGGCGACGGGCAGCACGTCTCCCGGCCTGAGGGCCGAAAGACGCGAGAAGCCGATCATCATGTCGACCAGCACCGCGGTGACCGGAACCGGCACCGAGGCATAAGGTTCGTTGCCGGCGTCCGGTGTCTGGCGTGGCAGGCTGCGGACCGGGTGGCGCGGCGTGGCGGTCACCGTCGCCAAGGTCGATTGCGGGAAAGCGATGGAGAAAGACCAAGGCTCAACGCCCGGCTCTTCGACTTCGAGCGAGAGCTGCAGCAGTTCCTCGCGTTTGTCGAAGGGGTTGAGGTAGCGCAAGCTGGTGTCGCGGCGCAGTGAGCGCACCTTGTGCTCCTCCACGCCGCCGAATACGGCGGTCAACGCCTCGGCCAGAGCTTCCTCCAGCCGCGCGAGCAGCAGCTCGGCGGATAGCGGGAAGCTGTCCGGCAGCGGATCGGGCACAGTCCCGCGACCGCCGAAAGCCCGATCGATCAGGCGCAGCACCGGCGCCGCTTCGAAAGTCGCCAGCATCAGCAGTCCGGCGGGTCCGACCGCCATCAGCGCGTGCGAGGCCAGCGTCTCAATGTCCGCCTGGATCGAGGCGAGTGTGCAATCCATCGGCATGCCGATGCGCACCAGCGGCGGCTCCCCGCCCGAAAAGCGGGCAAGGCGGCCGGGCAACAGGCGAGCAAGCCGTTCTCCCAACAGCGAGAGCGCGGGAACCAGCTCGTCGATCGACGGCCCCGTTCCCAGCAGTTCGGCGCAATGCTTCGCTTTCGCGCGATCGCCGGATTTTGCGGTTGCCAATGTCATCTGGATCAGACGCCGGATTACTGGACGATGAAAGTGCGGAAGTAGACGGAATCAACCCCGCCGAAGCCTTCCTTCTGGATCAGGACCTGATTGATCGCGGTGGTCATCCGCTTCTGCAGTCGATCCTTGCCTTCGACGGTGTAGATGTCGTCCTCCGGCGTATCGGCCAGGATCGCCAGCACCTTGGAGCGGATCGCTAGCTCATGCTTTTTCAGCCAGAGCAGGACGCGGCCATCGCGGCGGGTGGAGCAGGCGATGCTGGTCTGGATCAGCGAGTTCGAGTCCCTGAGGTTCGACGTGAAGTCCTCAGTGAAGGTAAAGTAGGCGGTGCGGTATTCGTCGCCCCCTTCGCCTTCCACGTCGGCCGCCGCCTCGGCGCTTTCGCCTTCCTTGCCCTTGGGCGCGTAGGGATCGACTTCGCCCTTGCGAACCAACAGTGGGCCCTGGGGCCCTTTTTCCGCGGCGTGACTGCCGCCGATCATACCGGTCGCCACCAGCGCGAAGACGCCGCCGCCGCCGATCGCCAGCATACCCACGGCAGTAAGGATAATCAGCAGCTTGTTGCTGCCGCCCTTGCCTTTGCCATCCTTGGCCGGTTTGTCACTCATTCAAAATTCCCCCTGGTGTTCGGACGATCAGGCGTAGATGCCGCCGCCGCGCCGAGCGTCATTGTCGGCCGTGCGCGACGCGGTTGCGCCCCGATCCTGCGAGCGGGATCCCGTTCCCTGCCCACGGTTCATCGTGTGAGCCGCCTGTTCGGCGCGGCCCTGCTGGTTCTGACCCGATCCGTTCCCCGCGCCGGCACCGTTACCGGCGGACTGTTGCGAGGAAGCGGACGTGTACTGCTGCTGTTGTTGATGCTGCGGCCGGGCGGAATCGTCTCCACCGCCGTTGTTGCCCCCCGCCAAAGACGCATTCGCGGCGGCCTGCACGGCCCCCACGAAACCGGGATCGCTGTTCGTCATCGTGACAGAAAGCGCATTGTCTTCGTGCCGGAACTGCAGCGAGATTTGCCCAAATTCGGCGTGCGCGATGGCGGTGCGCACCAGCTGCGGGCTAGCCGCTTCGCGCGCTTCGGCAAGGCGGGCGACGAGCGTGGCGAAATCCTGCGGTGCTTCGGCATGGGAGGGCTGAGCGATGGAGAGGCTGGGCGCCGAGGCGGTGACAGGCCGAGGTTGGGCCGCCTCCAGGATGTGAGAGACCGGAGCTGCAGGAGCAAGCACCGGCTCAGCCGTGAGGGTGCCGGCGATCTTGGCGGAGGCAGGTTCAACGGTTGAGGAGCGACGCGAAGCGCTTGCCGCGTCCCGACCGGTCGCGCTCTTGCCGTTCGATCCGCCGCCGCTCGCGGTGTTGCTACCGGGCAATGGCGTGCTTGCCGCCTGGACCGACGAAGCTGATGAAGTCGCTGTCGCTTGCACTTGCACGGGCTGGGTGGGCGCCTGAGCCTGAGCTAGCTCAGAGCCTTGTGCGAAGGGCGCCGCTGCGGATCGGGTCGCCAACTGCGCGCTGGTTGCCGGCGTCGTTTCCGCCACGATCTCGATCGGCGCCAGCTTGATTGAGGACGTTTGCGCCTGCGTTTGTGCGGGCGAGGCTTGAGGCGTCGGTGGCGTCTGATCGAGAGGCTTGCCTCTCGCCTCGGCGCGAACCGTCGCTGCTGCCGTTGCGACGAACGCAGCGTCCGCGGCACGGCTGTTGTCACGCAGGCCACGCGCGACAGGCCCCGTGCCCGGAAGTGACGGCGAAGCGGCAGTTGGCGTCTCGGATCGAGCCGACGGCTGGAAGGTCGCTGGAGCAAGGGCGAGCGGCACCATCATCGAAAGAGCGGCCTGCACTGCGGCGGCATCGGTCCCGGTCTCCGAATGGGCCGTGTCGTCTTCGTGCGCGCGCGCATCGGCATCGGTGGCCGCCTTGACCGTGTCCGGCAAGATTTTGCCGTTTGCCTTGCCGGGATTGCCGCCGGCGGAAAGAGCCACAAGAGAGACCGTTTCCCCTTCGGCGGCGGTCGCCATGTCCGGGATCGGCGTGGCCGAAGCGTCCGCGTTGTCAGCGTCGGCCGCGGAATCCTGCAGGATTGCTGAGAAACTGCCCGCCTCGGCTTTTTTCGCGGAGGCCCCATGCGCTTTGCCGGTGACCTGTGAAAGGCCGGCGGAAAGCGTGGAGGCTGTAGTCGGGATCATGGGTACGGGTCCTCATCCAGGCGGATGCGGTATTCTATTCAAGACCCGTGCCAGATGCCCTTCTGCCGCCCAGGACGGGCTGTTCGGAACCTTTGACGATCAAGCGCGCTTGCAAGGCCGCGCGTTCCTCGATCGCGGCGCGGCGGCGTTCCGCCTCGGCAAGCTGCTGCTGCTTGGCGTCCGCGATCGATTGCGCGCGCAGGGCGTCGCCGTCCGTCGTGCGGGTAAGAGCCTGCAAGCCGCTGACGAAACGGCCGAGCTGATGCAGGGCGGCGCCATCGTCCAATTGGCGGCGGTTGGCGTAGTCGGAAGCCATGCGGCGCGTCCGTTCGGAAAGCGTGCGCAGTTGCGAAAGCGTGCTTTCGGCCTGCGCCGCTTCAGCGGCGGCGGTCTGCTTGGCGATCGCGCGGATCTTTTCCAGGCGGCGCAGCCGGGTGAGGCGCTGGCGTTCTTCCTTCATCATGGCCACCCAGCCGCCGCGCCCATTCTCATCCCAGTAGCGCCGTCAGCTGCGCGGCGCTGTCCGAAAGGCTGATGGTCTCCCCGGCGGGCTGGCACAGGAACGCGGTCAGCAGGTCATGCATCGCGATCGCGCGATCGAGTTTCGCGTCGGCGCCCGCGCGATACGCCCCCATTAGCACCAGGTCGCGATTGGCTTCGTAACTGGCGGTCAGCGCGCGAAATTCGCGGGCGAATTGCTGATGCTGCGGAGCTACGATGTCATTCATCACGCGGCTGAGCGAAGCGGCGATATCGACTGCCGGATATTGCCCGCGCTGAGCCAGATCGCGTGACAGCACGATATGCCCGTCAAGGATTGAGCGGGCCGTGTCGACCACCGGGTCATCCTGATTGTCGCCATCGGCCAGCACGGTGTAAAGCCCAGTGATCGAGCCTCCGGTCGCTGCCGAATTGCCCGCCCGTTCCACCAGCTTGGTGATTGTCGCCAGGGCCGAGGGCGGATATCCCCGCGCCGCGCCGGGCTCGCCCAGTAGCAGGCCGATCTCGCGCGCGGCATGCGCCACGCGGGTAAGGCTGTCCATGATAAGCAGGACCCGTTTGCCCTGAGCGCGGAAATGCTCGGCCATCGAGGTGGCCAGCATGGCGCCGCGCAGACGCAAGTTGGGCGCATGGTCGGCGGGCACGGCCACCACCACGGTCTTGTCCTTCTTTTCGGCATTCATGTGCCGTTCGACGAAATCGGAAACCTCGCGTGCGCGCTCGCCGATCAGGCCGACGATGACGATGTCGGCGCTGGAGCCGCGCGCGATCATGTCGATCAGCACGGACTTGCCCACGCCCGATCCCGCCATCACGCCGATGCGTTGCCCTATGCCGAAGGTGGTCAGGGCGTTCAGCGCACGCACGCCAGTGTCGAAGCATTCTCGCACCGGGCTGCGATCAAGCGCCGAAGTGCGCACGCCGCCCGCTGGCCATTCCAAGCGTGTGTGAATAGGCGGCCCACCGTCGATCGGCTGGCCCTCGCCATCGACCGCGCGGCCGAGAAAGCCTTCGCCGACGGGCAGCATGCCTGGTCGCCCTTCGGGGCAGACGCGTGCGCCGGGGCGAAGCATGATCGTATCGCCGAGAAGCATCATCATGGTCCGGCCATTGCGAAAGCCGATGACTTCGGCGGAGAGCGACAAGTCGCGTCCCTGAGCGATCCGGCACATCGCGCCGACCGGCACGGTCAGCCCGCTGACTTCCAGCAGTCCGCCGTCGCAAGCGGTGACGCGGCCGAAGCGGCGCGGCGCGAGTTCCACCGGCTCGCTGCCCAGGTCCGTCAGGATGGCGTCCCAGAGCTTCAGCACTGATGCAGCGCCTCGGCGATGGCAAGGCGCCAGGTCGCGGGGCCGTCCTCGACCCCTCCGTTAGCGCTTTCTATACGGATCGTGCCGCGTTCCAACCTGGCGTCAGGTTCCACGTGCCATTCCTCGGGCAAGCGCGGCGACACCAGTTCGACGTCTTTCGGATGCAGGCGGATCACGCGCTCGTCATCGGCGCGGGCCAGCATCGCGGCCGCTCGCTGGACCCGGCGCACGAGCGCATCCTGGTCCAGAGCCACAGGTGCGATGGCTGCTTCGCACAGCGCCGCCACTGTATCGCGCAGACGCAGGCGCAGCTCTTCCTCCAGCGCGGAATCGAGGCGGGCGATCGACAGCGCAAGACCCTGGCGTGCGTCGTCGTCGGCGGCGGCATGGGCTTTCGCTTCAGCCATGGCCTGTTCGTAACCGGCAACGAAACCGTTGTTATAAGCGTCCGCGACCGGGTCCGGCATGTCTTCGAGAGCGACCTCTTCCGCGATCGGCGGCAGCGGCTGAGGGGCTGGTTCGTCGGGCAGGCCGGCGAACCGGGCGTCAGGCATGAAGCGTACCGGCCGTGCGAAGACTTCCAATTGGTTGAAGCCGGACCGCGGCAGCGGGAAGCTCAGGTCAGACATAATCGTCCTCACCGGCGCCGAACACGATTGAACCGTCTGCCGCCAGTCTGCGGGCAATGGCGACGATTTCCTTCTGCGCCGCCACGACGTCGGCCAGCTTGGTGCGGCCGCGCGCGGCAATCTCGTCCCTCACACCATCGGCGGCGCGGCTTGACATGGCTTGGAAGAAGAAGGTGCGTTCCTCTTCGCCGATGCCCTTGAGCGCGTCGATCAGCGTGTCGTTGGGAACGTCTCGCAGCAGCGTGCCCATGGCCAGCGGTTCGAGCACGAAGAGATGTTCGAACTTGAACATCTCTTCCTCGATCTTCTTGGCGAGCGACTTGTCGAGCTTGGTCAATTCCCCAAGGATGCGTTTCTCCGCCGCCTTGCCCGCTCCGTTGATGATATCCGCCGCCTCGCGCGTGCCGCCCATCTGCAGCGGCCGCTGCCCGTGGTATTCGGCAATGCGGCGATTGAGCAGTTCTTCCAGCATGGCGATCGCATCTGGCGAGACCGGACCGATCGTGGCGATGCGATGAATGATTTCCGGCTGCGTTTCCTTGGGCAGCGAATGAAGCACTTCGGCGGCGACTTCGGGATCGAGCTGCACCAGCAGCACCGCGAGGGTCTGCGGATGCTCATCCTTGACGAGCGGCACCAATGCCTGCGGGGTGAGCCAGCGCGCCAGTTCCAGACTGGACGTCTGCGGCTGTTCCGGAAGGATCCGGCGCATCAGGTTCTCGGTCTTCACTTCGCCGATGGCGCGGTTCATCATGGAACGCACCTGGCCCACGCGGTCATGCGCGACCAGGCCCAGCTTCTCCGTCTTTTCGACAAAGCCCGCGATGGCCTGAGCGATGACTTCGGGCCCGATCTCGCCCAGGGCACACATTTTCTCGCCCAGCAGGCGCAGTTCCTCGGGTTCCAGTTCCGCAAGGATATGCGCGGTCTGGTCTTCCGCGAGCAGCATCATCATCACCGCGGCGCTATCCGCCGGGCGCAAGGCAAGGACTTCACTCATCACGCGGCTTCCTGCTTGGCTTCTTCGTCAGCGGGCAGTTCGTTCAGCATCTGGCGCAGCGCGGCAACGGCGCTGGCTGGCTGTTCGGCCACCAGGCGTTGCGCAAGGTCAAGCTGGCGGGTCAGCAGCTCCGCCCGGTTGATCTGCACGTCCACGCCGTCCGCGCCGGGAATTTCCTGCAGGCGCGGAGCACTGGCCACCGGCGCACCCTCGGCCCCGATCGCCAGCGTTTCGCGCTCGCCCTCGTCATCCTCGTCATCGGCGCCTTCAGCCTTTGCCTTCTTGTTCTTTTTGTCCTTCGCGGCTTTCGGCGTGTCGCCGCGCAGGGCCTTTATCATCGGCCGTACGCCCAGGAGCAGGACCAGCAGCACCGCCAGCACGGCGGCGCCGTTGCGCACCACCATGGCGAACCAGCCGGACTCATAGAAGGGCAGCGCGTCCTCCTTGATCGGCTCGAAGCTTCGCGTCACGACTTTCACCTGATCGCCGCGCTGCGGGTTGGCGCCCACAGCGGCGCTGACCAGCGCCTCCAGGTCCTTGAGCTCCTGGCCCTTGGCGCCTTTCATCGCTTCGGCGCTGATGGCCACGGCGACCGAGAGGCGTTTGATCGAGCCTGGCCCGCTATTTGAGACGGAAACCTCGCGGCCCAGCTCGTATGTGCGGCTGGAGGAGGATTCGCCGTTAGTGGGCGGCGTCGCAGTCGCGTTGGGCTGGGTTCCCTGCGGCGGTCCGGCCTGCGCCTGCGTCGCGGGAGGCGGCGTGTTGGCGAGCACACCCGGTACGCCAGCGGCCTGACCCGTGCCGGTCGTTTGCGATTGCTGCTGCGTTTCGGAACGGACGACGCCGTCCTTATCATAGCTTTCGCGTGCGGAGGTTATGTCGCTCATGTCCAGCTCGATCTGGATCTCGGACGAGAAATTGCCCTCTCCCAGCATCGGGCGCAAAAGCTGCGAGATTTGCTCGCGCAGCTTGCTCTCCATGCGCGCCTGCAGGTCGAGCCGGTCCGAGTCCGCGGTGCCCCCCTGTGAAAGCAGGCGACCGTGCTGGTCCACGACCTTTACGGTGTCGGGCGAGAGACCGGGCACTGAACCGGCCACGAGATTGACGATGGCGCTGACCTGGCTTTCGCTCAATTGCCGGCCGGATTTCATGCGCACCATGACAGAAGCCGAAGGCGCCACGTTGTCACGCACGAAGACGGACTTCTCGCCTTCGGCAAGGTGGACGCGGACCGAATCCACGCCATCGATTTCGCCGATGGTAAGTTGCAGGTCGTGCTCGCGCGCGGAACGCAGGCGTTCACCCTCCAGCGCGCGGCTGGCGCCCATCGGCAGCTTGTCCAGCATCTGGTCGCCGGTCTCCGGCGTCGCCAATGCGCCGTTGGAGGCCACGAGCATGCGGGCCTTGTAGAAATCGCCCTCGGCAACAGTGACGGCGCCGGTATCATTGTCGATGTGATACTTGATCGCGGCCTGATCGAGCGCGGAGACCACGCCTGCGCGCTCGCTGTCATCGAGTTGCGTGTAAAGCGTGCGCTGCGGCGAAGGCGACAGCGCGCTCCAGGCGAGCAGCGCACCGCCGATGGCCGAAAGGCCGACGAAGACGGGCAGCGTCTTCCTGATCGCCGGCTGCGCCGCGAAGGCGGACAAGCGCGTAAGAACGCTGCCGCCCGCCGGGTCAGTCAGCGGTGCGAACATGGAAGCGGGCGCGGGAAGCGAAGATCCCGGAGCGCCGTCAGGAGTAGCTGGAACGAGATCGGACATTTTTTATCAGACCCCCATGCGCATGATGTCCTGGTATGCGGACAATAGCTTGTTGCGAACCTGCAGGGTCGCCTCGAAGGCGACGCCGGCTTCCTGACGTGCGAGCATGACCTTGGCGACGTCAGTGACTTCGCCCCGCTGGTAAGCATCGGTCAGCCCGTCCGCTTTGGCCTGGACGGAATTGACGCCATCGAGCGCATTCTTCAGCGTATCGGCGAAGCCCTGCGCCGGAGCGGGCGCGCTGGCGGCGCCAGCGGCGTCAGCGCCCTGCGTGGAATGGAGTTGCTGAAGCAGATCATTGCGCTGAATGATCTGCTGGCGCATCTGCATGATCTGCTGAATGCCTCCAGCGCCGCCGGCGATGCCCGAAATGCCGCTCATCGCCGGCCACCGATCGCGGTGCGGCCGATCTCGATTCCGGCCTCACGCAGTGACGCCAGGCGATAGCGCAGGGTGCGCTCCGAGATGCCGAGTTCGCGCGCGGCGCGGCCACGGTTGCCGCCGCAGGCTTCCAGCGTCTCCACGATGGCGCGCGCTTCGGAGATCTGCACCACGCTGGAAAGCCTGCGCGGTTCGGCCGCCAGTGCTTCCATGGTGGTCGGCGCGGGGGCTGTGACCAGTCGGACAGGGCTGTCGAAGACCACATGCTCCGGCGCGATCACATCCCGGCCGTACGTCAACAGCAGCGCCCGGCGCATCACGTTTTCCAGCTCGCGCACGTTGCCCGGCCAAGAGTGCAGCTTGAGCATGGCCAGAGCGCCTTCACTCAGCACGGGCACGCGCGCCGCATCGGGCGCATGGCGTAAGGCCATGGCGAAGGCGAGCGGGGCGATGTCGTCCGGGCGCTCGCGCAGCGGGCGCAGGGTCAGCGGGAATACGTTGAGGCGATAATACAGGTCGGCGCGAAACCGGCCTTCCGCGACTTCCGTGGGCAGATCGCGGTTGGCGCAGGCGATCACGCGAATGTTCACCTTGATCGGCCGGGTCGAGCCGATTGGCACGACTTCCTGTTCCTGCAGCGCGCGCAGCAGCTTCGCCTGGAGCTGAAGCGGCATCTCGGCGATTTCGTCCAGCAGCAGGGTGCCGCCGTCAGCGGCGCGGATGAAGCCTTCGCTGGCCTGAGTGGCGCCGGTGAAAGCGCCTTTCTGGTGGCCGAACAGCATCGCTTCCAGCATGGTCTCCGGCATGGCGGCGCAGTTGACGGCGATGAACGGACCGTCGCGCCGCTCACTGCGGGCGTGAATGAAGCGGCTGAGCACTTCCTTGCCGGTGCCGGTCGGGCCGTTAATCAGGACCGGTATGTCGCTCACTGCCAGCCGGTCGGCCAGGGCAAAGATGGACAGGCTTTCCGCGTCAGCTGCGATGGGGCCTTCCGGGCCTGCCATCGCTGCAAGAAGCATGGCAAGCGACGCTTCGCTGGCGGGGTCTGCATAAGTCAGTTCGACGGGACCGGAGCTGACGCGTCCGATCGCGGGAACCTGGCCGCGCGTCAGCCGCACCGTGCGTGCCCCGGCACGAAGCGGCGACGTGTCAGCCGCATCGCGAAGTTCGATGGCGCCACAGTCGAAAAGAGAAGTCGCGATTGCCCTCGCGCGGTCAGCTATCGTGCCATGCCGACGCGAAAAATCATCGTTAAGAGCCAGAGCGGCCATGTCTCGATTGTCCCCCGTGGAATTAACCAGTTCCAAGGGCGCTTATCCGTTTCAACGGCCAAGACATTGGAAATTTAAGTCCCCGTATGAACACGTACTTTTGCCGTTACGCGGCAAGCCTCTGCAGGGCGTCCGGCAAGCATCCGGCAAGGGGGCGGCTTAACTTTGCCGGTTCATTGCCGGTCTAGTGCATGGCAGCCGTCCGGATGGGCCGGCAGGTTGCCCGGACTTCGGGACACGTAACGGGAGCTTTTACATGTCAGTCATCAATACCAATATCAGCGCGCTGAAGGCGTCGAACGCGTCAACTGCCGCCAACAAGATGCTGGGCACCGCCATGGAGCGTCTGTCGACCGGCAAGCGCATCAACAGCTCGA
>NZ_DAIMZT010000061.1:0-19290 GCF_036733805.1 Novosphingobium sp.
AAGGATTTCGGCGGCTGGGGCAAAGCCCAGAAAACCTTCTTCGATGACGGCGGCGTGTTCGACCGCATATATACAAAGAAATGAGCCGCCCTTTCCTTCACATTATCGAGCAGGCCACTGCAGATGCCATCTCATGCAATTCGCAAGACAGGTTGGCGCAAGCCGTCCGTCCTGCCGGGCTTTGGGCTGACCTTCGGCTTCACCCTCACCTGGCTTACCCTTATCGTGCTGATCCCCCTGGCGACGATCTTCCTCAAATCCGCGGGGATGGGTTGGCATGAGTTCGTGGCGGTTGGCTTCTCCGATCGCGCCCTTGCAGCATATCGCCTTAGCTTCGGCACCGCCGCCGCAGCCGGTCTGGTCAATGCCGTCTTCGGCCTACTCGTGGCGTGGGTTCTGGTGCGCTATTCCTTTCCGGGCAAGCGCCTGGTTTCGGCGCTTGTCGATCTGCCATTCGCTTTGCCGACCGCAGTTGCCGGCATTGCATTGACGACGCTTTACGCCCCGGCCGGCTGGATCGGCCGGTTTCTTGAACCCCTGGGCATCAAGGTCGCTTTCACCGCGGTGGGCATAACCGTGGCGCTTGTCTTCATCGGTCTGCCTTTCGTTGTCCGTTCCGTCGAGCCGGTGCTGGCCGATCTCGGAAAGGATGTTGAAGAGGTGGCGGCGACGTTGGGGGCCAGCCGCGTGCAGACCTTCGTGCAGGTCATCCTGCCCGCGATCGTGCCAGCTCTCATCACAGGCTTCGCCCTGGCTTTTGCGCGGGGCGTGGGGGAGTACGGATCAGTGATCTTCATTTCCGGCAATATGCCCGGAAAGACCGAAATCGCGCCTCTGCTGATCGTCACTGAGCTTGAGCAATATGCCTATGACGGCGCGACCGCCATCGCCACGATCATGATGATCGTTTCGTTCGCGATCCTGTTCGGCCTCAATACCTGGCAAGCGGTGCGCCGCAGGAGGCTGGGAGCATGAGCCGCACCGCATCGACCACCGAGCATCGCGTCACGCAGACAGTCCTTATCGTGGCGGCGCTGGCGTTCCTTGCCTTTTTCCTCGTGCTGCCGCTTGTCGCGGTGTTCACCGAGGCGCTCAGCCGGGGCTTCGTTGCTTTCGCTGAGGCGATCGTTCAGCCCGATGCCTGGGCCGCTATCAAGCTGACATTGCTGGTTGCGGGGATCAGTGTGCCACTGAATGTCGTGTTCGGCCTGACGGCAAGCTGGGCAATCAGCAAGTTCAGCTTTCCGGGTCGGAACCTGCTGGTTACGCTGATCGACCTTCCGTTCTCGGTTTCTCCGGTGGTTTCCGGCCTGATCTTCGTGCTCCTGTTCGGTGCGCACGGCCTGCTTGGCCCCTGGCTGGCGCAACACGATATAAAGATCATCTTCGCGGTTCCCGGCATCATCCTCGCCACCGTTTTCATCACTTTCCCCTTCGTGGCGCGGGAGTTGATCCCGCTGATGCAGGAGCAGGGCAAGGAGGATGAAGAGGCGGCCCTGTCCCTGGGCGCTAACGGTTGGCAGACGTTCTGGCATGTCACGCTGCCGAACATACGCTGGGGCCTGCTTTACGGCGTGCTGCTGTGCAACGCCCGCGCCATGGGCGAGTTCGGCGCCGTTTCAGTGGTCTCCGGCCACATTCGCGGGGAGACCAACACCATGCCGCTACATGTTGAGATCCTTTATAACGAATATGACTTCGTTGGGGCCTTTGCCGTGGCCTCGCTGCTGGCCGGTCTGGCGCTGGTGACGCTCGTCGCCAAGAGCGTGCTGGAATGGCGCTTCGATCTTCGCGGGGGAGCAGGACATTGATTACCGTCAACAACATCACCAAGCGTTTCGGGACGTATTCGGCCCTGCATGGTGTCGATCTCGAAATAGAGGCCGGTGAGTTTATCGCCCTGCTCGGTCCTTCAGGGTCGGGGAAAACCACGCTCCTGCGCATTATCGCGGGTCTGGAATTTCAGGACTCGGGCGAAGTGCGCTTCAACGGGAAAGACGTCTCCACGGTCGGCGTGGGCGATCGCGGCGTTGGTTTCGTGTTCCAACACTACGCCTTGTTCCGCCATATGACCGTGGCGGAGAACATCGCTTTCGGCCTCAATGTGCGCAAGCGCAAGGATCGCCCCGCCAAGGCCGCCATCAAGGCCCGCGCGCAGGAGCTGCTTCGGCTGGTTCAGCTCGAAGGGCTGGGGGAACGCTATCCCGGCCAGCTTTCGGGCGGTCAGCGTCAGCGGGTCGCGCTCGCCCGGGCGCTGGCCATCGAGCCCACGCTGTTGTTGCTGGATGAGCCCTTCGGCGCGTTGGACGCCAAGGTTCGCAAAGACTTGCGCCGCTGGCTGCGCGATCTGCACAAGCAGATGGGGTTGACGTCGATCTTCGTGACTCACGATCAGGAGGAGGCGCTTGAGCTGGCGGACCGCGTGGTGGTGATGGACCACGGCCGGATCGAGCAGATTGGCACGCCGGAGCAGGTCTACATGGAACCGGCGACGGCTTTCGTTTCCCACTTCGTGGGTGAAACGAACCAGTTGCCGGGCGGCCTTCATGTGCGCCCTCACGATGTGGAAATCGTGACTGACGGTGGCGTGTCTGTGCATGTCGACATCGTGTTCCGCAAGGGCGGTTTTTGGCGTGTCGAAGGCGCACTGGCGGGAGGAGCGGGCGGCATTATCGAGATCGATATCGACGCCAGCCAGCCCGCGCCGGTTCCCGGCGATATCGTGCAGATCAGCCCGCGCCGCGCAAAGACCTTCATCAGACCGGAGCAAGTTCATGAACACGCACAGTAACCAGCCTTCCAGTCCAGAAGCGGCGAGGCTGCTCGAAGAGAGCATCGCCAGCGTCCGTGAGGCGCTATCCGGCCTCCGGTACGGGAATGTCTCGCTCACCGTGCATGAGGGCCGCGTCGTCCAGATCGACGTGACGGAGAAGAAACGGCTCAAGCCGAACTGATCTTCCGCATCATTCTCTTATTTTTTCAAATAGATAATACGTTCACACAGCCGACCGGACTACTGGAGGCGTCGTGATCCCTTTCAGGAGGATTACAGATGATCTCCCGTGCCTTGTTGCTGGCGAGCGTCGCCGGCACGACCCTGCTTGCGTCACCTGCCTTCGCGGACCAGCCCGCCGTTGCCGAGACGGCCGCCGAAGGTTCGGCCAGCGGCGGCAACGATATTCTGGTGACGGCTCAACGCCGCGAGGAAAATGCCCAGAACGTGCCGATTGCCCTTTCGGTGGTCGGCGGCGCCGATATCGAAGCCAAGGGCGCCTTCAATATCAACCGGCTGCAACAAAGCCAGCCGACCATCCAGTTCTATTCCAGCAATCCTCGCAATTCGGCGATCAACATCCGCGGTCTTGGCGCGCCGTTCGGTCTTACCAATGACGGTATCGAGCAGGGCGTCGGCTTCTATCTCGACGGCGTCTACATCGGCCGCGCCGGCGCCTCGACGTTCGACTTTGTCGATGTTCAGCGCGTGGAAGTGCTGCGCGGCCCGCAAGGTACGCTTTACGGTAAGAACACTACCGCCGGAGCGGTGAACGTCACCACTCGGCCGCCGAGCTTCGATCCCGAGGCGCGCGTGGAATTGAGCGGCGGCAATTACAATTTCATTCAGGCCAAAGGATCGGTGTCGGCACCGCTCGTCGCAGATCAATTGGCGGCTCGGGTTTCCGTTTCGTACAGCAAGCGCGACGGCACGATCAAGGACGTGACGTCCGGAGAAGACGTGCACCGGATGGATTCTTTCAGCGTCCGCGGGCAGCTCTTGTGGAAACCGACCACGGACCTTAGCTTTGCGCTGGCCGGGGACTACAATCGCCAAAACCCCCTCTGCTGCGTGCAGTATTACGCCCGCGTCGCCCCTACGCAGCGTCCGCTGGCGCGTCAGTACACGGCGCTGGCCGCGGCGTTCCATTATGCGCCCCCGAGCACTAATCCTTTCGACCGCGTGACGGACCTCGATGCCGACTTGAATGCCCGCCAGACCATGGCCGGCGTCTCGCTCACCGGCAACTGGGATATCGGCCCCGCCACGATCACTTCGGTCAGCGCCTGGCGCAACTGGGACTGGAAGCCCGCTAACGACCGCGACTTTACCGGCCTGCCGATCACCACGGTTTCCGCGAACCCTTCGCACCAGACGCAATGGTCGCAGGAATTGCGGCTGGCTTCGAACGGCAAGACGCGGCTGCAATATACGCTGGGCGCGTTCTTCTTCAGTCAAAAGATCAATACCGACGGCCTGCAAATGCAGGGCCCCGCTGCCAGCCGTTGGCTGCTTTCAGGTGCTGACGCTTCGAACCCGAATGTGCTTAACGGTCTTACCAGCACGAACACGATCCACTTCAGCAATCAGAGCTTCGCGGTGTTCGGCAAGCTAAACTGGGCCGTTACGGATAAGTTGCATGTTCAGCCGGGCCTGCGGCTTAACTATGACAAAAAATCCGGTTTCTACGAAGCGGTCGTCAGCATCGCCAATAGCCAGTACAATTTCGTGGCCACGGCCGACAACGTTCAGAGCCTGTTGAACTCGAAGACCGGAGCGGGGCAGACTACGTTTCAGAACCAGATCAACACACTCGCACCCCAGCGTTATAGCCCGGAGTTTAGTGACTGGAACGTCTCGGGCGACATTACGGTGTCTTATGACTTCACCGATGACGTCCATGGCTATGCGACTTATGCCAAGAGCTTCAAGTCAGGCGGCATCAATTTGTCCGGTTTGCCGTTGAACTCGAAAAGCACCGGCGTCGATCTCAGCACCCAGACGGTGAAGCCAGAGAACGTCAATCACTTCGAGGTGGGCCTCAAGACCCAGCTGTGGGATCGCAAGGTCACCTTTAACCTCGCCGGCTTCTGGGATGAGATAAAGAATTACCAGGCCACGGTGAACGCCAATGCGGTCAACGTCATTCGAGGATATCTTGCGAATGCGCAAAAGGTGCGTGTCAGAGGTATCGAGTTCGATTCCTCGTTCCGGCCGAGCGACCGCTTCAACGCCTATGTCAACGGCGCCTACACCGATGCCAAATATGTCAAATTCACCAATGCGCCTTGCCCGCCGGAACTGGCCGGCGGGACCGCATTGCCGGTCGTCAACGGTGTGATCGTCGGCACGCCCGCGCGGGCCGGAACGCCGGGCAACAGCCTGCCGTTCTGCAACATCTCGGGTCAAGTGATGCCCGGAATCTCGAAATGGTCGTTCTCGTTCGGGGCTGAGTATAACGTGCCGGTGAGCGGCGGCGAAATCTACCTGGGCTATGACGGCAGCTATCGTTCAAGGTTTTCGTCCAACCCGTCACCCTCAGCCTACATGTACATTGACGATTACTCGCTGCACAATTTCCGACTGGGGTTCCGCAAGGATCGGTTCAACGTATTCGGCTGGGTGCGCAATGCCTTCAACCAGCACTATTTCGAACTCCTGAGCGCGCAATCCGGCAGCAGCGGGCTGATCGTCGGTCAACCGGGTGACCCGCGCACCTGGGGCTTTACCATCAGAAACGAATTCTAAGCTCCCAACCGGCCGGAGACGAGACAACTTGATCCGGTCTTTCATGCCCCTCGTGGCTGATCTGGACGGCTCTGGCTGTAGGGTGGTCCTTGCTTCACGCAATGACTTGAATGGCCGTCGCGTCCGAAGCGTTATTCGGCGGACGCGTAAGCGCGGAGAAATGCCTCAACCGCTGCGCTCGTGGTCGTCGCAGGTTCCTGTTCGGTCGGTGCGCCCCACAGCAGCGGTTCGACGAAGCCCGCCTCGACCATGCCTCTGAAATGCCCCGCGATCAAATGGGGGTCGCCCGGACGAATCTTGCCGCGCTCCTGCAGACGGCGAATGTAAAGCGCCACTTCGTCCCAGGCTCGTTTCGGGCCACGCTCATAAAGGCGCGCCCCCAACGAGCTGTTTGCAGCTTCAGCCGTCGCGGTTCGTGCGATTGCAAGCGATTCGGGCGTCGTCACCAGACGGAGAAAGGCTTCGCCAAAGCGGCGCAGCACAGCCGCCACGTCGTTGTCGGACGCGTCAAGGAGATCCAGAAGCGCCTGGCCCTGGTCCTCCATCGCTTCCATCATGGCGGCGGCAAATAATTCTTCCTTCGATTTGAAGTAATTGTAGAGCGTGGCTTTCGAGCCACCGGCGCGCGCAGAGATCGCCGCCATGCTCGCCCGCTCGTAGCCGACTTCCCGAAACAATTCGGTCGCGATGTCCAGAATGGCCTCACGCCGGGCATCGGTTTTCACGCGCATTCCTGACCCCCTCACTTTTGTTGAACCGTAATGTACAGTTTTCTGTTGACGGTGCAAGGATGCCCTAATACAGAACCGTACGGTTCAGTTATGAAGGAGTCCGATTGTGAGTCGATTGCATTCTCCGCAGTGGCGCAAGTCGGTAAGCGTCGCTTCACTCGCGCTCGCCACATTGCTTGCCGGTTGTGCAACGGCACCCAACAAAGGGGATCTCCGTCCCATTTCCGCGCCGGAAAGCTTTGCCGCCAGTCAAAGTTTCGCCGCGCCGCGTGCCGATTGGCCTTCGGACGAATGGTGGACAGCCTTCGGCGATTCCCAACTCGACGCGCTCGTGCAGGAGGGCTTGGCCAGCGCTACTGACTTGCGCGTGGCTGAAGCGAGGTTTCAGCGCGCTCGCGCGCTGGTGACGCAGTCGCGGGCGGACCTGCTGCCCTCCGTTACGGCCAACGGCCAAGGCGGGGTGGCTCAGCAAAGCGAACGCTATCTGTTTCCGAAAGGCTTGGCGCCAAGGGGCTGGCAGGATTATGGCCAGGCTTCGCTCAACCTGAACTGGGAATTGGATTTCTGGGGCCGCAATCGCGCCGCTCTGGCAGCCGCGAAATCGGACGCCGAAGCAGCGGGAGCAGAGGCGGCGGCCGCGCGCCTTGCGGTATCGGCCAGCATCACCAGCGCTTATGCCGATCTTGCCGGCCTCTATGCCGAGCGTGACGCGGCGCAAAAAGCAGTCGAAGTTCGCGGACAAACACGTGAATTGATAACCGGCCGCATGAAGCAGGGCCTGGAAAACGAAGGCGCTGTCGACCGGGCTGCTTCGGCGATGGCTACGGCTCAGGGCGAACTCGGGGCGATCGACGAAGCCATTACGCTGACGCGCAATCGGATCGCGGCGCTGATGGGGGCAGGCCCCGATCGCGGGCTCAGTATCGTTCGGCCCACTGTCGCGGTAAGCAATGTGCCGGGATTGCCGGCCAACCTGCCCGCCGAGCTGATCGGGCGCAGGCCCGACATCATCGCCGCCCGCTTGCGCGCCGAAGCGGCCGCAAGCCGCATCAAGCAAGCCCGCGCGGCCTTCTATCCCAATATCAATCTTGCCGGTCTAATCGGCCTGCAGGCGCTGGGCATTGATAACATTTTCAAGTCAGGTTCCGATTTCGGGTCGGCGGGCCCGGCCATTTCCCTTCCGATCTTTGATGGCGGCCGTCTGCGCGGACAATATCGCGGCGCCGAAGCGGATTATGCCGCGGCGGTAGCCCAATATGACGGCGCACTGGTCCAGGCCCTGCGAGAGGTTGCTGATGCAGCCACCAGCCAGCGCGCTCTGGATGAGCGGCTGGAGCGCGCAGAGGCCGCCGAACGTGGTGCGCAAGCCGCCTGGACTGTCGCCAACAACCGTTATCGCGGGGGCCTTTCGACATATCTCGAAGTGCTCACGGCCGAAGACACACTCATTTCCGCCCGGCGCACCGTCGCCTCTCTGCAGACTCGTGCCTTTACTCTCGACGTTGCGCTGATCCGCGCGCTCGGCGGTGGCTTCCGCTCCTGAAGGATGTTTCAATCATGAACCAGATTTCCCCCATCGCCGAACATGATGCTCACACCGCAGAGGTAGCAGAGACTGACGGCACGGCCGACGCCGCGCGCCGAGGCAAACGCAAGAACCTGTTCATGGGTCTGGCAGCCGGCGTCGCTGTGCTGGGCGCGGGCTATTATGCATATGACGCGCTGGTGGCTTCGCGCCATGTCGTGACGGACAACGCCTATGTCGGCGCCAACATCGCTCAAGTAACCCCGATAGTCGGCGGTCCCGTACGTCAAGTTCTAGTTGACGATACGCAACGGGTGAAGCGCGGCGAAGTTCTCGTTCGGCTTGACGATACCGATGCCAAACTGGCCGTCGCCAATGCTGAGGCGCAACTGGCGCTTACCCAGCGCAAAGTGAGCGGCCTTATCGCCACTGATAGTGGCCTGGGCGCGCAGATCGCGTCGCGCGCGGCCGATCAGGCGCGTGCTGAAGCGCAACTCGCCGCCGCGCGCGGTGATCTCGACAAGGCGCGGATAGACCTTCAAAGGCGTGAAGCACTGATCGCTTCGGGCTCCGTTTCGGGAGACGAACTGACGGTGGCCCGCAACGCTTACTCCACCGCGCTTGCCAATCTCAAAGCGGCCGAAGCGGCGCGCGCGCAGGCTTCCGCCAATCGTCTTACCGCGCAGGGCGACCGCGATGCCAACAAGGCCCTGATCGCGGACACCACCATCGAGACGAATCCCGAGGTGCTTGCCGCGCGCGCAAAGCTCGATCAGGCGCGTGTGGACCTGGACCGCACGATCATCCGCGCTCCGGTGGACGGCGTCATATCGAAGCGGCAGGTGCAGATCGGGCAGCGCGTGCAGCCGGGCCAGATGCTGATGGTCGTGGTTCCGATCCAGGCGGCCTACGTCGATGCCAATTTCAAGGAAGTGCAGCTTGCCGATGTGCGTCCGGGCCAACCGGTCACGCTGACATCCGACCTTTATGGCGAGCACGTGAAGTATCGGGGCAGGGTGGTCGGCTTTTCCGGTGGCACGGGTG
Source organism: Novosphingobium sp. (assembly GCF_036733805.1). Taxonomy (GTDB): domain Bacteria; phylum Pseudomonadota; class Alphaproteobacteria; order Sphingomonadales; family Sphingomonadaceae; genus Novosphingobium. Next base: position 8,822 of record NZ_DAIMZT010000061.1, read on the forward strand.
CAGCCTTTGCCGTGGTTCCGGCCCAGAATGCGACGGGTAACTGGATCAAGGTGGTCCAACGTCTGCCTGTGCGCATCGCGCTCGACGCCAAGCAGCTTGCCGAGCATCCGCTGCAAGTGGGCCTGTCGATGACGGCTGACATCGAGATTTCCAAATAACCGACAGGGGAGAAGCGTCATGGCCAGCGCCGGAGCACATTCCTCAGGGTCGGGACTGGAACAAAGCCGGCCGCTGACTGGCGCCACGCTGCTGCTGGCGGCGCTGGCGATCGGTCTCGGCAATTTCCTGGTCGTCTTGGATACGACGATCGCCAACGTCTCGGTTCCAACAATCGCTGGTGCGGTGGGCGTCTCGGCCACGCAGGGGACTTGGGTAATTACGTCTTATGCCGTGGCCGAAGCGATTACCGTGCCACTTACCGGCTGGCTTGCAAGGCGCTTTGGCGCGCAACGGGTGTTCATCACCTGCTATCTTGCCTTCGCCGTGATTTCGCTGTTGTGCGGCATGTCGAACTCACTCGGCATGCTGCTGGGCTGCCGCGTGCTGCTCGGCCTGTTCGGCGGCCCGATCATGCCGCTGTCGCAAATGCTGCTGTTGCGTATTTTTCCGCCGGAGAAGGCGACACAGGGCACGGTCCTGTGGGCGATGACCACGCTGGTCGGGCCAGTCGCCGGGCCGATCCTGGGCGGCATTATCTGTGACAGCATCGGCTGGCAGTGGATTTTCTTTATCAAAGTGCCTGTCGCGGCACTTGGGGGGCTTGCCGTCCTCACGCTGCTGCGGGGCCGGGCGGATCCGACAGAGAAGGCCAGCATTGACAAGGTGGGGCTCGCGCTGCTGATCCTATGGGTGGGCGCCCTGCAGATCATGCTGGACGAGGGACGCAATCACGACTGGTTCGCGTCGACCGAAATCCAGGTGCTGGCCGTCGTCGCCGCCATCGGCTTCGCCTGCTTCCTGATCTGGGAATTGACGGAAAAGAACCCGATCGTCGACTTGCGGATCTTTCGCCACCGTGGGTTCACGGCTTCGGCGATCACTTATGCGGTGGGTTTCGGCGCGTTCTTCGGAAGTCTGGTGATCCTGCCGCTCTGGCTGCAACAGAATATGGGATACACCGCCACCTGGGCAGGCTATGCGACCGGCATCATGGGCATCCTGGCTGTGGCTTCGGCGCCCCTGGTCGGCCTCGCGGTGGAAAGGTTCGATCCGCGCCTGGTCGTCTCGCTGGGCATATTGGGCCTGGGCGCGATGACGGCTTGGCGCATGGGGTTCAACAATGAAGTTACGTTCCTGCAGATGGCCTGGCCGACTCTGTTGACGGGGCCTTTCATGGTCATGTTCTTCGTGCCGGTGACCGGTCTGGCCATGGCCAGCGTCGAACCGGAAGCGCAAGCGAATGCGGCGGGCATGTCGAACTTCATGCGCACGCTCGCCGGGGCCTTTGCAACCTCGCTGGTGCAGACTGGTTGGGCGGATGCAGCGCGCGAGAACCAGACCGAGCTGGCCGGGGCTATGCAGCAAGGACAAGCCGCGATTGACGGCATGGTCAGCGGGGGCGCATCCCCCGAAAGTGCCACCACGATGCTCACCGGCATTGTGGAGGGCCAGAGCGTCATGCTGGCGACCCTCAACATGTTCGGCGTGATTACGGTCTGCTTCCTCTTTGCCGCGACCCTCATCTGGCTATCGCCCAAGCCACGGGGACCGATCGATACCAGCGGAGCACATTGAAGACGTGGAAGCGCGGCCGGGTGAGCCTTTGGGCGTCCCGGCCGCGATGCCTCTAGAAATCCAGGCTTATCGTGCCGATCACCCTGCGCGGCGCGCCCGGAACATTAAGGATGGGCGAGGTGCCATGACCGGACACGATGTACCACTTGTCCGTCAGATTATAAGCATTGAGCTGTAGGCGCACATGATTGACCTGTGCCCACGCTGCGGCATCGAACGTGACATAGCCCGGCAAGATCGTGGTGTTGGCCGGGTCCGCCCAGCGATCGGCCACGTAATTGATACCTCCACCCAGACCAAAGCGCTTCCGAATGGTTTTGGTGACGAAAATGTTAGCGGAGTTGAGCGGTGTCAGCGTGGCGCGCTTATCCACGAAAGTGGGCGTGGCAGATTGGATCGTGCGTGTGTCGAGATGGGCGTAGCCGGCAACCGCTCGAATATTGTCGGGCAACTCCAGCGCGGCTGATAATTCGAATCCTCTTGTCCGTTGCGTGCCGATGGGCACTACAGCCTGCGTTGCGGGATCAGTGCCTTTGATGCCGGTACGGCGCAGGACGAACGCTGCCGCTTGCAGCGATAGCTTTCCGCCGAACAGCGTATATTTGGCGCCGATTTCCTTATTGGTGGTCCGTTCAGGCGCAATATCGGCATTGGTCGCCGCCAGCGCGAACGTCTCACCTGACGGCTGGAAGCTGCGGCTCCAGGAAACATAATAGGACTGAGCCTCGTCGGGCTGGAACAGTAGGCCCGCACGAGGGCTCCATTTGCGGTCGGTGCGGGCCAGATCCCGCTGGCCTGGCAGGCGCAGATCGGTCTTCTGAATGAACCAGTCATGGCGCACGCCCAGCATGGCCTTGAAACCGTGACCCAGATCGACAAGGTCCTGAATGTAGAGACCGCGTGTCTTCAGGGTGGTCAGCGAATTATCGGCGATTGTCTTGAAGCTTGCGTTGTCAACCACCGGTAATACCGGATCAAATATCGAAGTGACGGCTACGATGCGGCTGGCGGCGCGTAGAGCGAACTTGTGCTGTTGGGCGATCTCGAACCCATAGAGAATGGTATGGGAGGTGCCGGCCAGTTTTATTTTCTGCGTCAACTCGATCTGGTTGGACCATCCGTCCTCGCTGCGATCGAACCAACTGTGGCTAAGCGTCACCGTTTTCGCGGTGGGGTCGACCATCGTTGGGTTGGTGCTCTGGCGATCGAGCTGGTAGTTGTAGTGGCTGAACCCGTTGCGCAGGCTTAATGAGTCCGAGAAACGGTGATTGAATACAATGCGCTGCGAAAGGACTTCGCTCTGGACATAGTCGGCCTCGCGCGCGTTCGCGGCGCCGTAGTAAGTCGATCGTGGCACTTTTACCGGTCGCCCATTAAGAGCAGGAATGCCAAAATCCATCAGACGGCGATCGTTCAGATAGTCTGCCTGGATGAGAAGCGAGGTATCTTGCCCCGCGCCCAACAACAGCGATGGAGCCAGGGCAAAGCGTCGCAGGAACTGCTGGTTGCGATACCCTCCATCATCCTCGACCGCTCCGGTCAGGCGGAAGCCGACGTTCCGGCCTAAACGGCCCACATCGACCTCGCCGCGGTAACTGTCGAAGGAGCCGGCCGAGAGGGTCGCGCTGGTCAGGTTGCCGTCCGGCTTCTTGGTAACCCGATTAATCAGGCCGCCCGAGGATCCCCGGCCATAAAGCACGGCCGCTGGCCCTTTAATCACCTCTATCCGCTCCACGTTGGACAGGTCGCGAAAGTAAAGGGCGTCATCCCGAAAGCCGTCAACGAACTGGTCGGCGATAGCGGTGAAGCCGCGGATAGTCACTTGGTCTCGCTGGCCGTCGCCTGAAGAGAATCCAACCCCCGCAACATTCTTCAACGCATCCTGCACGGACAAAGCCCGCTGATCGCGCAGCACCTCTGAAGGAACGACGGCTATCGACTGAGGAATGTCGCGAAGCGGGACCGGAATTTTCGCAGCGGTAGTATCGGACGGCACATAACCATCATCGCGCTCACCGGTGACGATGATGTCGTTACGGGCGCTTTCTTCTTCGGCCGACATCTCTTCCGCGAATGCCGATGTCCCGCCGCAAAGAAGCGCCGCCACCGCTGTGGAAAGCCCGATACTCCAGCCATTTAACATGTTCGCACACCCCTTCCATAAGTTGCCAACTCTGACGGGGACGCCGAATAACGATAATGCAACTCGATTGCAATAAGCATGTGTGACTGGATGTTTGCCGTCGTGGTTCCGCTCGGACGGCCGCCCTGACATGGAACCGGCGTCGGTTGTTGAGGAAACCATCTGACGAAGGATGCAGGCGTGACTGACGGTCGCGTGCCATCATGCCGTTAGCATCTGGGCAAATCAGCTGAAGCCTGGATCCAACGTACCGAGACGTGCAACGATCCAGAGGATAGTCATACCCACCGCCAATTCGGTTGCAATACTTGCCATGAGCCACCCTGCGGCCCTTCCGGCCTTATCACGTTCCAACGTTTGAACGAGCCAGGGCACAAGCCAGAACCGGTTGGTGGCGGCAAAAACCAGCATTGTCACAAACAAGCCCAGCTTGAGCAAAAGGAGACGGCCGTAGGGATACACGACAAGCTGGCTCAAGTTTGCCGCCCAATGTTCGGGCGATGACGACAGGAAAAGGACGTTGAAGGCGCCCGTCACCATCAGAATCGCGATAATGACGCTGCCGACGCTCGAGAAGCGGGCAAGGACCAGTCCCACACTCACCGGTTCCATGCGCCGATCCGTGAGCATGCTAAGAAACAGCACAAGCGCCCCGATCCATAGGGCGGCCACGAGCATATGCACCACGTCATTGGCGAGACGGAAGAAGCCTATGGTTCCCTCGCTGGCAGCAGCATGGCCGGACCAGGCAAGTGTGGCAATCGCAATGCCGCACAGCAAAGCGAGCCATCGCGGATGCGGCCTTGATAAGGCGCTCACCAGCACTGCCGCCGCCACCGCTCCCAATCGAATGAGGAGCGACCAGCCCAACGCGGTGCCGAACAGAAGCGCGCGGGTGATCGGCCAATCGATTTCCCTAATCCTGGTTGCAGTCATGGCTGCAACCAGGATTAGGGTGGCAATAACCGTGAAAAGCAGCGCAGCGAACGTGCCCACCAGGAACAGGCGTCGTGCGCCGTTCAAGGTTGCATGGTCCCCGATCAACGCTGCGGTCGCAGGCGCGCCGAACAAGATGCCCAGATCTGCGTAAAGCGCGAAGCGCATCAGCTCCAGCGCAGTCATCAATGCACCGTAAAGCTCACCTTGCCCGTCATGCGATGAGTATCGTCGCCAACAGCATGCCAAATGACATCATAGCTGCCAGCGGCAAGCGGCCGCGATAGGGTCGCGATCAACGTCTTGCGGTCGGCACTGGAAGCAACCTGGATCCCCGCGATCTTCATCGCCGGGTGATGACCTTTCATGCCGGGCATCCCGGTCATGAGGATTTCGAGCCCGGAAAGCACCGGCATGAACGCCTCGTTGAAAGTGATCGTGACGCTTTGCACTTTCGAGACGATCGCCGATGCCGTCGGGGTAGATGAAACCACATGAGTATGCGCGAAGGCGGGTGCCGCGAGAGCCAAGCCAGCCGAGACGATAATGAAACCGAGGGTACGAAGAAACCGCATGATGTAATCCTTGAGGAAGGGCAAGTAAGCAGCATACGCGGGCAAAGCGCCGATCCCTCGGAATGCGAGCAAAGATTTCGAGGGATCGGTCATGCGGATGCGTAACTGCAGGGGGAACCCGCGAGGATATGAGACGCCATGGAAGACATTGACAACTTTCTTGCCCGGATGCGGGATCTCCCGCTCGACGCGCGGCTCGATACAATTGATGGTGCGGTCTTCGATGCCCTGGCCCGCCGCTCGAACTCGCAGGTCTCGTCGTTTGCCATGGCGATGGTTGCAATGGTATCGCTGGGGATCGGCCTCGCCGGGTCACCGCCGCCTACTGAGCTGGTAGCGGCGGCGACCGTTTTCCCCCTCGGCGCTCCTGCCGCGCTTGCCCCTTCGACGCTTCTGGGCGGCCAGGAATGATTGAGCGGCTGCGCTTCGTCCTTATGTTGCTCTTCGCCTTTGGTGCGGCGATAGGCGGCGTGCTTATCGGTCGGGCCTGGATCATGCCACCGGTTCCGGCGGAATCGGAACTTCATGAAGTGCTGCACAAAGATCTCCAGCTAGACGACTTTCAGAAACAGCAGATCGAACAGATCGAGCGTAAGTATGCGCTTCGTCGTCAGTCGCTCGAGCTGGAGCTGCGTTCGGATAATGCCCGCCTTGCCAGCGCGATCGAGACTGAGCACGGCTATGGTCCGCTGGTCGCCAGTGCTGTTGACGCCTCGCACAAAGCGATGGGTGAACTGCAGAAGATCACACTGGAACACATCTTTGCCATGCGTAGCGTGTTGCGCCCCGATCAGGCAGCGCGGTTTGATGCCGCCGTCGTAAAGGCACTTACTGTAAAGCCGCGCTGATGCTTGTTCTCGCCGCCTGCACGGACGGCGAATTGGCTGCGCTCGCCTTAGGCGGCCGGCAGGCGGCCTATCGCGCATTGATGGACCGGCACCGTGCCGCGGCCTTCCGCCTTGCCCGTCATTATTGCGGCAATAACGATGCTGCCCTGGACGTAACCCAGGCAAGCTTCATCGCTGCCTTTGCCGCTTTGAAGCGGTATGACGGCACCCGTCCTTTCGCGCATTGGCTGGCCCGGATCGTCATCAACAAGGCGCATGACAGGGCGCGTCGCCGCAAGGTGCGCCAATTCTTCTCGTTTGCCCTACCGCTCGGGGAAGCACGAAGCATCGCGGAAACGGCACCCGACGCCGAGCGGCAGGTGTCTGATCGCGAGGAACTCGAGAAGACCATGACCGCGATCGCCGAACTTCCTGCGCGCCTCAAAGACGTGCTGGTTCTGCGCGCCATCGAAGGTCTCAGCCAGGCTGAGGTGGCGGGTCTCCTGGGCGTCAGCGAAAAGGCGGTGGAGACCCGCTTGCACCGCGCACGAACAAAATTGACAGAAATTTTGAGGGACTAAATGCGTGCCCGCGTAACCGATGATGAGCCTGTATGGAGGGACATCATTTTGATGCGAAATCTGGATCTCAACCGTCGCGGCGTGCTCAGGGGTGCAGTCATCGGCAGCGGGGCGCTCATGTTTCAGCCCTGGTTGCCCACATGGGCACAGGCAGTGTCGACGGGTCTGCCGACCCTCTCAGGCGAGGACATTCACCTGCGCGTCGGCCGCGACATGCTCGATATCGACGGCAAGCCTGCGCGCACGGTCAGCATCAACGGCACGGTCCCGGCGCCCCTCCTGCGGCTCAGACAGGGCCAGAAGCTGCGTCTTACAGTCGAGAATGCGCTGGACGAGGAAACCTCCATCCACTGGCATGGCCTGCTTGTGCCATTCCAGATGGATGGCGTGCCCGGCGTCTCATTCCCGGGGATCAAGCCGCATTCGAGCTTCACCTACGAGTTCACGATCGAACAGGCGGGGACTTATTGGTATCATAGCCATTCGGGCCTGCAGGAATTTATGGGGATGTACGGTCCGATCGTCATCGACTCGGTCGGGCCCGAGCCCGCGCCCTTCGACCGCGATCACGTGGTGATGCTGTCGGATCATAGCTTCGTGAATCCGGCCAGCATCCTGCGCAACCTCAAGGTTGAACCTGGCTACTACAACTTTCAGCGTCAAACCCTGGTCGGGCTTCTTGCTGGCAGGGACCAGAAATTGTTCGAGCGCTTTGCATGGGGCAGGATGCGGATGGATCCGACCGATATCTCGGACGTGACCGGCGCTGTGCTTACTTACCTAGTCAACGGACACGGGCCGGCGTCCAACTGGACGGCGCTATTTGCGCCGGGCGAGCGGGTGCGGCTGCGTTTCATAAATGCCGCGGCGATGACTGTGTTCAATGTCCGCATTCCCGGCCTGTCCATGCAGGTCGTGAGTGCGGACGGGCAGGATGTGCGCCCTGTGTCCGTCGATGAGTTCCAATTCTCCCCCGGCGAGACCTATGACGTGATTGTCATACCGAGTGACGACAGGGCTTTCCCCATTATCGGCGAAGGCGTCGATCGCTCGGGGATGGCGATCGCCACGCTCGCGCCGCGCCCTGGGATGCGTGCGGAAGTGCCACCACTGCGGGAACGCCCTGTCCTGACCATGAAGGACATGGGCATGGAAATGCAAGGGATGGACATGAAGGACATGTCCATGCGCGATGGAAAAAATGCCCCCCAGGTCAAGCTAGGTCCGGGCGTCGAGATGATCGCCCCCATGCCGATGGACCGCAGCGGTGATCCCGGCATCGGGCTCGACAAGGTGGGTCATAAGGTGCTTGTCTACAAGGACCTGGTCGCGCTTCACCTCAACCCTGACGTTCGCGCGGCGGAGCGCGAGATCGAGGTCCATCTGACCGGCACCATGGATCGCTACATGTGGTCGATGGACGGCAAGACGATGGCCGACGCGCACGATCCGCTGCCGATGCGGGCTGGGGAGCGCGTCAGGGTGACGCTTATCAACGACACCATGATGGCGCACCCGATCCATCTGCACGGTCACATCTTCGAACTGGTCACCGGGCATGGTGACCACAGTCCGCGCAAGCATACTGTGAACGTCCTGCCCGGCGGCAAGGTCAGCTGGGACGTCACCGCGATTGGCGGGGACTGGGCGTTTCACTGTCATCTCTTCCTGCACATGGCGATGGGCATGATGCGCGTGGTTCAGGTCCGCCCGGTCGAAGGAGGCGCAACATGAAGTCCGTGCTCGTTCTTGCGCTTGTGACGAGTGCGACGCCCGCTCTTGCGCAGTCGATGGATCATGCGACACATAACCCCGGAGTGTCGCAGCCGGCGCCCACGCCGAAGCCGGACACCTCGGCGAAGACCGAGAGCATGCCGGGCATGGACATGTCGCCGCCAGTGTCATCGCCGGACCAGCCGCAGGAGCAACAGCCCATGGGCACCGATCAACCGCCCGGCAGCGCGGAGGCTCCGCCTATCGCGCATGACCAGCCCGCCGATCGTTACTGGAACGCAGCGGACATGGCAGTTGCCCGAGATGCGGCAATGCACCCGCCAGCGGCCACGTACGCCAAGCTGCTCGTAGATCTTGCCGAACACCAGTTCCGCGACGGGAAGGACGGTTATCGCTGGGAAGGAGAAGCCTGGTTCGGCGATCTCAATCGCTTCATCCTCAAGAGCAAGGGTGAGGGCGCCAGCGCCGGCAGAGTGGATCAAGCCGAGGTTCAGGCCCTTTATTCCAAGGCGCTCGATCCCTGGTGGAATCTGCAACTGGGCGCCCGTCAGGATCTCCGTCCGCGACCGATGCGTACCTGGGCTACGTTCGGTATCGAAGGGCGCGCTCCCTATCAGTTCGATGTGCAGGTCGCCGCTTTTCTGTCCGGCAAGGGGCAGCTGACCGGCCGTCTCGAAGGCGCCTACGACCAGCGGATAACTCAACGTTTGATCCTTCAGCCTCGCGTCGAGTTCGATTTCTCAGCGCAGGACGTGCCCGATCAGCGGATCGGTGCCGGGCTTTCGAGCGCCGAACTGGGTTTGCGGCTGCGTTACGAGATCCGCCGCGAGTTCGCGCCTTATGTCGGTCTCAATTGGACGTGGGCCGCGGGTAGGACGGCCGATTATTCCCGTGCCGACGGCGAGGGCTCCAATGAGCGGAGCGTCGTTGCCGGGGTGCGTCTGTGGCTTTAATCATTGTCGAGGCGGGAAGCTGCAGCGTACGCTCGGCCAGGGCGCTCCGGTACGACAACGCCGTGGTTTCAGACGATTAGGAAAATGCGGCTTCGAAAGGGCCACGATTACACCATGCTAGGCATACGAACATGATGGGCGGTGCGAACCGCATGGTTCAGCCAACTGACCCAGGAAGCCCTTTGTCTCTCCATAACCGCGCTTAGTCGGTCGCTGGCTGGCTTTCGCGGGCGATCAGTGCTTGTTCGGCCCGTCGCTGTGCCTCGCGTATGCTGCGCGCGTTTTCGGTCTGCCGTATGCGGTCGGACATTTCGCGCCACGCAGCTTCCGAGCGAAGTTCGCGCCGGCGGACGTTATCGAGGGTGGCGAGGCTGGCTGCCTCGGCCGCGTCCCGAGCGCGATCGTCACAGTATTCGCGGGTTAATGCCATGGGGGCCTCACTGCGTTACGGGAAAATTCGGGGCAGGCGGGAAATGCCCGCCCCGGACGATCCCCGCTCAGGCGCTCCGCAGGTTGATTGCAGAAACCTTGCCGTTACGGCCGGTTTCCAGATCGTAGGAAATGCGCTGTTCCTTTTCGAGCGTGCGCATGCCAGCTGCCTGAACCGCCGAAATGTGAACGAAGCTGTCATCGCCGCCATCTTCGGGTGCAATGAAGCCAAAACCCTTGTCGGTGTTGAAGAACTTTACGGTGCCGATGGGCATGATGTGTTTCCTTTCAAGAAACGTGTTTTCCGACACGCAGGATTGCTGCGTCGGTCGTGCGTCAAGTCGTCAAGTGAAAGGAAATCGTCGCAAAAAGAATCAGACAGCGGAAGTCCGGTTTCTGATTCTGAAAGTGCCGAAAACCGTCGCAAAATTCGACGTCAGCGATAGGCATCTTAGCACGATTTTTTCCCAAGGCACAGCTCTATCTCCAACGTGCCGTCTTTTTACGTTCTCTGACAACGCCCAATATGAAAGTCAGACAAATTGGCGGAGAGGGTG
>NZ_DAIMZT010000062.1:0-18657 GCF_036733805.1 Novosphingobium sp.
AACAAACTGGATTCACAACGGGAATCCCTCCGCCCATTTGCGCAACAAAGCCGCCAATACGGAAAAATGGGGCAGTGCCGAAGCGGTGCGGGCCTATCGGGCGGCCGTGTCGAAAGAGGTGGATAGCGTCGTGGTGACGCGCAGCGTCGGCGACGCGCCGCTCTTCGCCAATACGCCGCTCGGCAAAGCGCTGCTCCAGTTCCGCACCTATAACCTCGCCAGCCATCAGCGCGTGCTCTTGCGCGGGATGCAGGAAGGCCGGGCGCACTTCACGAGCATGATGGTGGGCATGACGTCTGTCGGACTACTCTCCGCCTGGCTGCGCGCCTATGCGTCCGGTGGTGAGCGCTTCGAGCGGTTCCGGCAGGCGGCCGAAAATCCCGGCTATGTGCTCGGGGAGGCGCTGGACGCCTCCGGCTTCTTCGCCCTGCCGATCGAGGCGGCCGCTACGGTCGACACCATGACGGGGATCAATCCCGTGAAGGACCCGCTCATGGCCGCTTTTCCCGACGCGCCGCAGGGCGGGAAGGGCATTCGGCGCATTGACGTCGACCCGGTGGGCAAGCTGCTCGGCCCCACGGCCGGTCTAGTCTCCGACGTGTCGAAGGCCGCCGGGGCTCCGATTGGGGCGGCCACTGGCGACGGGATCACCGACAGCCAAGGCGAAGCGGTGAAGCGGCTCGTGCCGTTCCAATCCTATGTCGGGATGCGGCAGGTGCTCGATTTGCTGACGGCCGATGAATGAGAGAGAGAAACTAAGAACTGAAGGTCACGCCCATGCTCTTTTGGGCTTCTTTGGTATAGTAAGTTAGCGAACCTTCTGGCAGGTTGTTTAGGTGAAACTGCCCAATCGCAGTATCGATTACCTTTTGTTTGAAGGGGATGTGAAGCGCACGAACGGTGTTCGCGTCGATTCTTTTTGCCAACGCCGGTGGCCATTCGTCCCTATGGGACTTCGGATTGAGGATGCTTGAATAGCCCGTGTAAACGCAAATGATTGGAATCTTGCAAGTGTCGACCGCATAGGCGATTTCGTAGGGCACAAAGTCGGTGTCGTTCTTTGTGGTTTCTCCAATAATCAGCACCATGTTTTTTGAGTTGTCCAAGCGCTCGCGAAGGCTTCGCATGATCGTCTGCTTGGTGCTGGTGTCGCGCACGGCGGCCACTTTGTCGTGGCTATTGACGAATTTGAACTCGATATCATCGTGTTCATGCCAAGCCTTCAGCATTCGATAATACTTGATATCCGATGCCGTTGGGTCCGTTTTGCCCTCGGCGTGGAACGCGATGTAGGTGCCGTTTCGGTAAGCCATTAGACGATGCTCCAGCCCCGCTTGATTTCGACCAAATCGAGATGCTCGAAGCAGTCGTCAGATAGGTTGATCGTGATCCGCCTCGGCAAGTCGTATTGCTTCCCAAGCTCGGTCAGCTTGAGCGTGATGATCCTCAGCAAATGTTGAGGGGGGATGTTCAAGCTGGCCCGGCCGTTGCCGATCAATGGCATTGCTAACGGATCGCCGTTGCCACGGCTGTCCACCTCTTTGAACGCATCGCTCAATGCGTCCCAAAGGATTGGCACTGTGGAACTGGAGCGATGCGTCGCCAAATCAGTCTTGGATATCGCGACGAGAAATATCTTGTGAGGGCCGCGAGCGATGACGGCAGTTGTCCCGAGCGGGAACCGTGCGGTTTGCCCCTCCGCCCTTTGCACTGGCTCACTTTGCTGCCCCGCTAGCGCCGCGTCGACGTCGCGCCGGAAATTCGCTTCGTTGCCGTTGTAAAGTTTCGCGATGATCTGGCCGTGAAGGGAATTGGCTGACACGATGTTGCCCAAGGTGCTGTCGAAAAATTCGTTCACTCCGATGATCCAATCTGCGGCCTCATCGAAGATGTTCGAAAACTTCAGGGTCAGCGTTGTGTCGGTATTGGGTATCGTGAAGGCGACAGCCCTAGCCTCATATGCAGCAATCAGAAATCCGATAGTCGCGCTGGCTATGGCGAAGACAAGATATGAGGTGCCATGGTTGTCCAGCCATTGATTCGTGTCATGTGAGACGCGCGTCAGAACTTCGGTGACAAGCCACACGGAACCTAGGACGCTTAGAAAGGCAGTGCCGGCGCGTTTCCACCGACGCTTAAGCCCCGTTAGCACCGATTGAATGAATTTAGACATTCACCGCTCCCCCCGAGCGCACTTCGACTTCAAGGTTCCCTGCTAACCGATCTATGCGGTGCGTCGAAGCGACGCGATAAATATTTTTTGGACCGTGGTGGACACGGCTGGACGGTGTAGCGCTCACGGAACCTATATGGAACCTATGGAGCAAGTTAGGTTCCATCCCTTTTCGGGAACCCGCCTTAAACCGTTGCTTTTCTGGGAGATTTTGGTGGACGCACTAGGGCTCGAACCTAGGACCCGCTGATTAAGAGCTGCAATCAGAGGGTCCTAGCGCGTCCGCATGGGTCCAAAAATGGCAGAAATCTGCGATTCATAGTCCGTATTGTTCTTGAAATGTTCGCCAGTATCCAGTACCAAAAGCTACCTAAGGTAGCAGGTACATATGGCGAACAAAGTTGGTTTGACGGATGCTCGGATCGCAGGCTTGAAGGCTCCTGCTACCGGACAAATTGAGCTTGCTGATGGCATCGTGACCGGGCTCCGGCTTCGGATGGGCGCGAGCGGCATCAAGACGTACATCTTGCGCAAGCGAGTTCAAGGTAAATGGTTGAACGTCACGATCGGGCGACATGGCCCGAGCTTCACGCTTGCCAATGCTCGGCGGAAGGCAAGAGATCTCCTCGTTGATGTTGAGCAAGGCAAGAACATCGCCAGAAAGCCCGGCGCGAAGAGGAAGGGATCGAAGGGCGTCGGAACGGTTGCCGAGCTATACGAGATTTACCTGTCCCAGCAGATCGAGGGTAAAAAGCGGAGCGCCAAGGAGTTCGACCGGGTCTTCCGGAAGTACATCGAACCTGAGCTGGGTGACCGGCTCGCCGATTCCATCACTCGAAGCGACGTGAGCCGTTTTGTCGAGAAGATCGCATTCGAGCGGGGCAAGGAAACCCTGACGATGGCGCGCATCGTTTATCGCCATCTCTCGACTTTCTACACTTGGGCACTCACCAGACTCGAGCATTTGCCAGCCAATCCTTGCCGAGATGCTTGGCGTCCCAAGCGAAGCGAGCCTCGCGACCGCGTACTCAGCGATCGAGAGCTCGCCGCACTGTGGCAAGCCGCTGTCGAGGATGGCTTCCCGTTTGGTCATCTTGTGCAAATGCTGATTCTCACAGCCCAGCGCCGCGGAGAGGTGCTCGACGCCACTTGCGACGAGTTCGACTTCAAGGGGAAGGTTTGGACCGTACCGGGAGACAGAGCGAAAAACGGCAAGGCAAATGTGGTACCGCTATCCGCGCAGGCCCTCGCAGTCGTCACCGACATCTTTGCGGCCGCGGGGATCGCGCCTGACGACGCTCACAAGCAATCCCAAATTCTATTGGCATCCAAGGTCACCAACACGAACAGTGTCAGTGGGCTGTCAAAGGCCTGGAAGCGGATTAGGGCAAGCGTGGACGAGAAGCTCGGCTATGACGCCGGTCATTTCACCATGCATGACATTCGCCGGACAGTGGCAACCGGGCTGCAGAGGCTTGGAATACCGCTGGTCGTTTCGGAAGCTGTTCTCAATCATCAATCGGGCTCGGCAATGGCCGGTGTCGCCGGGGTTTATCATCGGCATCAGTACACCAATGAGAAGCGCGAAGCTCTCGCAATATGGGGCAGGGAGGTTCTCCAACTCGTCGCGAAATATCCGCCGCAGGAGAATCAGGAAGGATGACTGTCCGCGCCAATCCAGTCGGCGCGTAGGCGATCCATCCCTGCAACAACGCCTTCAACGATCACCTTCGAGCCGATGAGATCGTCCGCAACTTCCTCGCCTTCGACGATCCAGACCTCGTCAGCTTTCGTGGTCAGGATCATCCCGCGCCTGCCGCGGCTCAGCATTCCTGACACGCGTATTCGACCGGAACTCACAACCATCCCCCTGCTCAGAAGCGCCAATGACGCAGCACATCGCGCACATAGGCCGGTGTCTCGCCATTGCGTGGGATACCGCCAGCTCGCTCGACGGCGCCAGGGCCTGCATTGTAGGCAGCGAGGGCCAGATGCACTACCCCGAACTTGTCGAGCATCTGGCGGAGATACCGCGCCGCGCCAAAGATGTTCGCCATTGGATCGAAGCGGTTTGAAACGCCAAGGTCGCGGGCGGTCGCCGGCATCAACTGACCCAGGCCAGCGGCACCAGCCTTGCTGATCGCCAAAGGATTATATCGGGACTCCGTCCATACCAACGCGTCGAGAAGGCCCGCCGGCAACGCATATTGCGTTTCCGCGGCATAGACATGGGGAAGGTAGCTTGCCCGACGAAATCCTGACGGCCCCCTGCTTTCGGCCTTTGCATAGCGATAGGGGAGGTAGGCCCGGCCCGCTTCAAGGTTAGAGGCAGCGGCCGTAGTGATATTCTGAGGACCCTGCCAGATCCCGTGTTCGACCAATTGAAAACCGTTCGACGCCTCGGCCACGCGGAAGCCGTCAGGTCGAATCTCAGGTGACGCAACAGCTTCAGGGGCCGTTTCCTCCTGCGCCTGAGCGGGGACGACGAACGCCAATCCCGCCACCGCCGCTGTGATCGTTGCCCATCTCAGTCTCATATCGCGATTCCTTCTCTGGCCGAATCGAGTGAGAACATATATAGAACACGTCATGTAGGAAAACGCATTGGCAGCAGCGCAGAGCGGAGGCTGCGCGGGTGGAGGCATG
This sequence comes from Novosphingobium sp., assembly GCF_036733805.1. Taxonomy (GTDB): domain Bacteria; phylum Pseudomonadota; class Alphaproteobacteria; order Sphingomonadales; family Sphingomonadaceae; genus Novosphingobium. Next base: position 4,820 of record NZ_DAIMZT010000062.1, read on the forward strand.
TCACGATGGAGATGCCCCATGTCCCAGGTTCAAGGTCGCGAAACGCTCGAAGCCCGCGCTCGTAAGATTGTCGAGGCGCTGAGCGGGACATGGTCGCGCTCGCGCGGTATGTGTTGCTGCCCGGCCCACGCTGATCGTACCCCCTCGCTCAGCATCACGCTCGGCAAGCGCGCGATCTTGGTCCATTGCTTCGCCGGCTGCACCAACGAGGCAGTCATGCAGGGCATGGCCAAGCATGGGGTGCGGATCTCGGACCTCTTCGACGGGACGGGCGGCCCCGTAACATCCAAGCCGCGTCACGAAATCGCCGACCGCAACGCGCTGAGGCTGTGGCGCGAGGCCTCGCTCCTCGCAGGCAGCCCGGCCGCCCGCTACCTCGCCGGACGAGGCATCACGATCTCATCTTCCGACCTGCGCTTTCATCCGCGCATGCCGCTGGGCCCGAAGGGCGCGGTGCGGTTCTTACCGGCCTTGGTGGCAGCGGTACGCAACGACGCCGGTATTCTGGCTCTGCACCGAACCTTCCTCGATACCGATAGCGACCGTCTCGCCACATTCGAGCAGCCCAAGCGCGCGCTAGGCAGTCCCGGCTCCGGTGCCGTGCGCCTAGCTAACCCGCTCGGTGGCCGCCTTGGTCTTGCCGAAGGAAATGAGTCCGCGCTCTCGGCAATGCAGATGTTCGGCATTCCCTGCTGGGCGACGCTCGGCAACGAGCGGTTTGGCTTGGTAACAATCCCGGAATCGGTGCGCGAACTCCATCTCTTCGTCGACAACGATGCCGGTGGCCTGCTTGCCGAAGAACGCGCGCGTGAAGCCTATGCCTGCGAGGATCGTCGGATTGTCACCAGGCGCCCTGAACGGACCGACGAGGACTGGAACGACGTGCTGATGCGGCGATTGCGCGTAACGGTTTGAGCGTCACAGAGAGGAAAGATGGCTTGGGGCCTTTTGAGGCCCCCGGACGGACTTGGGCCTCGTCAGGAGGTTCCACCATGTCTCATGCTTCACCCGCTTTCGCATTTCCCATCCCCGCCGAACCGCAGGTGCTGGCCGCGGCCAGGTCGCTGGCTGCCCGGATCGGTGCCGATCAGGCTATCTCCCGCGCCGTTCTGAACGCCACGATGCGCGAGCATTTCGGCGGCAGCGATGCCGAAGGCCGCTGGTCGGTGCGAGATGCCCATGCCGTGCTCGAATTGGCCCAGGTGCTATTCTTGGCTGACGAGTCCGAGCTCGTCACCGCTGTGTCGCCTGAATTGGCCGATCGGACCTTTTCTCGCTTGGAAGCGCTGGTGCCGAGCCAGACCACTCGCAGCGACGAGCAGATCGAATGGCAACAGTTCGCAACGCCGCCCCGCATCGCCTGGCTCGCCGCCCGGGCCTGCGGGATTTCTGCCGGAGAATTGGCGCTCGAACCCTCGGCTGGGACCGGGATGCTGGCGGTTTGGGCCGCGAAGTCCCGCGCTCGCCTCGCGCTTAATGAAATTTCACCGCTGCGCCGTGAGTGCCTTGGGGCTCTGTTCCCGGCGGCGAGCGTGACCGCCTACGATGGCGAACTGATAGATGAGCTGCTCGATCCGCTGGTCGCACCAAGCGTGGTGCTGATGAACCCGCCCTATTCGCACGGGATTGAGCGCGGCCACGACGGACACACCGGTGCGCGGCACCTACGCTCGGCCTGGAAGCGGCTGCTTCCCGGCGGTCGCCTCGTCGCGGTGATGCCCGAATGGTTTGATCTGCCGCGCTTCCTTGTCGGCATCACCGGCCCAGTGGCGCTGCGGCTCAACGCCGCGATCGAGCGCGGTTTCGTCAAGCAGGGCACCTCGATCACCACCCGGCTTTTGGTGCTCGACAAGGTCGATGGCGGCGATAGTCCGGTCATCGCCAAGCCGGTGAACTTTGCCGAGCTCTGCTTCCTGGTCGGCCTTTTGCCTGATCGCACGGGGCAGATTGCTGAGCCGATCATCGTTGCAAGACCGGCGCTCCCGCTGCGGCTCGTCGCACAGCCGAGCAAACCGGTCCCGCTCGTGGTTCGGCCCGTCGCGGCCGCACCGTCGATCCAGCCGCTGGTTTACCAACCGCTCGATGCGCCCGCGCCGATCGCCGAGCAGGTTGGGCACTATCTGCCTTACCGACCGAGCCGCATCGCGATCGCCGGCGCTGTCGAACATCCGACGCCACTGGTGGAATCGGTCGCGATGGGCTCGATCACCGCGCCGGTGCCCGAGGCGGTGCCGCAGCTGCCTTCCGATCTTATCACCAAAGGCGTTCTCTCCGCCGCGCAGACCGAGACGCTGATCTATGCCGCGAACGCCCATGCCCGGGATCTTTCGGGCAGGTTCGAGCCCGACGACAAGGGCTGCGTGCTAAAGGCGAGCGCCGAGGGCCGGACCTACCGGATGGGCTACTTCCTTGGCGACGGGACCGGCGCGGGCAAAGGCCGGCAGGTTGCCTCGGTCATTCTCGATCGCTGGGTGAGGGGCGAGCGCCGCCATATCTGGATTTCGAAGAACGAAGCGCTGCTCGAAGACGCGCGCCGCGACTGGAGCGCGCTTGGGGGCCTGCCTATCGACGTCCAGCCGCTCGGGCAATGGAAGCTCGGGGTCCGGGTCGGGATGCGCGAGGGCATCCTCTTCGTCACCTATCCGACCCTTCGCTCAGGCCGCAGCGATGCGACCCGGCTCGAGCAGATCCTCGAATGGGCGGGTGACGACTTCGACGGGGTGATCGTCTTCGACGAAGCCCACGCCATGGCCAACGCCGCGGGCGGTGAAGGCTCACGCGGCAAGGTCAAGGGATCGGAGCAAGGCGTCGCCGGGGTGCGGCTTCAGAACCTGCTGCCGCGCGCCCGCGTGCTCTATGCCTCGGCAACCGGGGCGTCAGACGTCAACAATCTCGCCTATGCGACCCGGCTTGGCCTCTGGGGACCGGAAACCGCCTTCGCCAACCGCGAGGCCTTCGTCGCCGACATCCGCGATGGCGGCATTGCCGCGATGGAACTGGTCGCCCGCGATCTCAAATCGCTAGGGCTCTACACCGCGCGAGCGCTGTCGTTCGCCGGGGTCGAATACGAGATCCTCGAACATTGCCTCTCCGTCGACCAGATCGCGGTCTACGACGCTTATGCCGAAGCCTGGGCGATCATCCATGCCAACCTGCGCGATGCTCTGGAGGCGACCCGGATTGTCGATGCCGACAGCGGAGACACCCTGAACTCAGGGGCCAAGGCGGCTGCGCTCTCGATCTTCGAGGGCACCAAGCAGCGGTTCTTTGCGCAATTGCTGCTCTCGATGAAGTTGCCGAGCCTGCTACCGGCAATCGAAACGACACTTGCCGAAGGCAATGCCGCGGTGGTGCAGCTCGTCTCGACTGCGGAGGCCATGCTCGATCGCCGCCTCGCCGACCTTACCGATGCCGAACGTGAAGCGCTTGAGATCGACCTTTCTCCCCGCGAATACGTGATCGACTACCTCACCAAGAGCTTTCCGGTGCGGTTGATGGCGGTATTCAAGGACGAGAACGGCAATCCGCGCTCCGAGCCGATGGTCGACGATGCCGGCGCCCCGGTGCTGTGCCGCTCGGCGCTCGACGCGCGCGACAGAATGATCGAGCAACTCTGCGCGTTGCCGCCGATCGCCACCGCGCTCGGTGCGATCATCGAGCGGTTCGGGACCGACCAGGTAGCCGAGGTCACCGGGCGAACCCGTCGGCTGATCGTCGGACGCGATGGGCGCCAGCAGCTTCAATCCCGTAGCCCCCGTGCCAATGTCGCCGAGACACAGGCGTTCATGGACGGCTCGAAGAAGGTTCTGGTCTTCTCTGACGCCGGCGGTACGGGCCGCAGCTATCATGCCGACCTTGCGGCGAAGAACCAGGCGCGCCGCGTCCATTTCCTGCTTGAGCCGGGCTGGCGCGCCGATGCCGCCATCCAGGGACTCGGGCGGACCAACCGCACCAACCAGGCCTCGGCGCCGCTGTTCCGTCCCGTCACCACCGATGTGCGCGGCGAGCGGCGGTTTATCTCGACCATCGCTCGACGGCTTGACAGCCTCGGCGCGCTAACCCGCGGTCAACGCCAGACCGGGGGGCAGAACCTGTTCGATCCCGCCGACAATCTCGAAAGCTCCTATGCCAAGGAGGCGCTTCACCGCTGGTTCGGCTTGCTGTTCACCGGCAAGCTCGACGCCGTGAGCCTTGCGCGGTTCGAGCAACTGACCGGGCTCAGGATCGAAGGCCCCGACGGATCGATGGTCGACGACCTGCCGACGATCCAGCGCTGGCTCAACCGCATACTCGCGCTGCCGATCGCCCTGCAGAACGGCATCTTCGACGAGTTCCTTGGACTCGTCGAAGCGCGGATCGATGCCGCCCGGCAGGCAGGCACGCTCGAACTCGGGGTCGAGACCATCGCGGTCGAGCACTTCGAGGTGCTCTCCGACACCCTGCTGCGCACCGATGCGCTCTCGGGCGCGACCACGCACCTTCTCGAACTCGAGATCGCCCGCGCGTTGAAGCCCTTGGGCCTCGCGCGGCTTGAGGAGCTCTACGGTCTCTCGGGCGAGCGCCAGCAGTTGCTGCGCAATGCTCGCTCGGGCCGGATTGGGCTATTGGTTCCGGCACGCAGCCTGCTTGCCGACGACGGCACGCGGGTTGCCCGCTTTGAACTGGTCCGGCCCTTGAAGCACGGCCATCTAACCGCCGAGCAGCTTGAGGAAAGCAACTGGGAGCCCGTCGATTTCGCCGAGTTTCGTCGCCTCTGGCAAGCTGAGGTCGATGAAGCCGCCGCGAGCCACAAGCGCGAACGACTGCATCTCGCGACTGGGCTGCTGCTGCCGGTCTGGGACAAGCTCCCTTCCGACTACGTTCGGGTCAGTCGGATCTCCGCTCGCGACGGGCGCTCGCTATTGGGTCGCGAAGTGCCACTCCACTGCGTTCCCGAACTCTGCCAGGCCCTGGGTCTGGAGGACGAACACGCGTTCTCGGCCGAGCAGATCGTCGACGCTGTGCTCACCGGTGGCCGGCCGATGGAGGTCAAGGGCCACGAGGCGCTCACCCTCAAGCGCAGCCTGGTCAACGGGACGCAGCGGCTCGAGCTTGCCGGTTGGTCGGCGGCACGGCTTGACTGGTACAAGGCGCAAGGCTGTTTTTGCGAGATCATCCGCTATCAGACGCGGCTGTTCGTGCCGACGACAGGCGCTTCGGGTATCCTCGCGCGGCTTTGCCAGTAGCTGCAACGCATATTGCCAAATGGCAACCAATGGATTATATAGTGCCATATGGAGAGCCGCCATGCTTGTTTTGCAACCCGTTGATACCGCCCCTCAGGCGTTTCGGCCTGATCCTGTCACGCAGGAGGAGGCCGCCGCGATGTTCCGCGCGGCACTGAACCTGTTTGGCAAGTGGGAACTTACCGACGAACAGGCGGCGACGCTGCTTGACATGCCAGTGCGCTCCTATCGTCGCTGGAAGGCTGAAGGGCCCGGCCGGGTCTCGCGCGATGGCGCGGCTCGCCTCTCCAACTTGATGGGCATTCACAAGGCGCTACGGATCGTCTTTTCGGAAGCCCAGCGCGGTTATACCTGGATCAAGGCAGACAATAGCGCATTTGCCGGATCGAGCGCACTTGATGTCATGCTCGGCGGCGAACTCACCGACATCATGCGCGTGCGCCGCTACCTCGACGCCGAGCGCGGTGGCTGGTGACGGCTGCAGAACAAGGCCCTGTCTCCCATGTTAAGTGGAAAGGCGCTGTTAGGATCCTCCGCAGCGCCTTTCCGCCGATTGACCTGTTCGAAGACATAGCTGACCCCGCTGACTGGCCGCTGCTAATCTCGGCAGAGCAAAAGACCAATCCACGCATCATGGCGACGATCGGTAATCTCGATCTCGTGCCAGTTGACCGCCGGGTGGGCGGCAACGGCGCGTCCTATCTGATGGCGCCGTTCACCCACGTCAGCATGGACCGGCCAAGCCGATTCACGGATGGCAGCTACGGCGTCCTCTATGTCGGAAATGTCTTCGAGACGGCCTTGTTCGAAACCATCCATCACCATGCCCGGTTCATGGCCCGGACCGCCGAAGCACCTGGTTGGACCTCTCAGTTCCGGGAGATTGTCATGTCGGTCAGTGCCGACCTGCACGACCTGAGAGGGACCGAGCTCGCCAATCCCGCACTTGATCCCGACAGCTATGTGGCATCCCAGAGGCTTGCGGCGGCCCTTAAGGCGGGTGGGGCCAATGGAGTGGTCTATCCGAGCATCCGGCATCCCGGAGGGGAATGCGTCGGACTGTTCTACCCTGACTGCGCGTCCGAACCCGTCCAGGGCCGCCATCTCGACTATCATTGGGATGGGACGCGCGTCGATCTGGTGCGCGATGCGGGGACGGGCGCGGTCTTTCGTGTGGTTCATACCGCCTGAACCGAAACCATTTTGGCCCGGTTGAAGGAGAGGGAGCTGCTCGTCTGCTTCGCGCCCAATCTTGGTCATTGGAGACCGTGCTTCAATCGCTCGAAAGCGGGTTCGATGACGCGTCAGCGATTGATCCAATGGCGGAGAGATCGAGCGACCCAAATGCGAGGACGGCATCGAGATGGCGCATGACCTGCTCGAAATCGAAGCCCAGCACCGGCGGGCGATCCCCGACCGTTTCAGCAAACGCGCGGTGCAGAAGGACCCGCGAGCGAGCGCTTGGGGTTCGGTAGGCGAACGCGACTTTCTCAGGTGAGTCAAGACCGCGCCGGATCGCGTAGGCCAAGATTTCAAGCACCGCTGGATTTGCGGCGACCTTTTCCTTGGCCGTGAGCGTCTGGCGGATAACCTCTGCGGCCGCAGCGGCGACCATGTAGAGCTGTCGGTTGGCGATCCGATTGATCAGGTCGCGGGTGCGCTTGCAGACCCCAATCTTGGCCGCTGGAACGCCAAGGGATGTCTCGATGCGATAGAAGGGCTCGCCTTTAAGCCACGCGGCCAGCGCGGTCTTGAGCAGCTCCATCTCCGCAGCCGTGCTGTCGCCGCCGGTCTTCTTCCCGCGCGTCACGGCCTTGACCGTTTCGACAGCTGATCCGAACAGCAAGGCATAGCTAGCCCGATCGGCGATCATGAAGTCGATCAGCCATTCCATCCAACCGCACACGGTAGAGGGCAATGCGTCGATTTCAGCTTCAACTTTTGCCGCAATCGCCGCGAGTGGCTCGACCGAAAGCCCAGTGAAGGCGGCGATCTGCATCACCGGTGCCGACGTCTCTTCGTTGGCGGTATCGAGCGCGGTCTTCAACGCACCGAGCTTTTCGTCGAAGGCGGCGTCCTCCTTGGCTTGCCGTGCCTGGTAGCCGGCGAAGGAACGGCTGATCATCTCAACCGCCTTGTCGACGGCGGTGTCTTCCGCTTCGCCCGCGCGAAGTCGGCTCAGGAGGTAGCGTACACCCGCACCAGAGAGTTCGCCGGCCTGAATGCGGTCAAGCAATGGGGTCAGCGGATCGTCGATCTTCACGCATTGATCGTTCTCTGGCAGCACCGCCCTCAGCATCTTGAAGGCTTCGCTTTCGGGGACCGAGTTGGCGTCGAATTGCACCACGGGTTCCGGGATTAGCAGCACTGTGCCGTTCGCCAGATGGCCAGCCCGTCCCGCACGACCGGCCGCGTTCAATATCTCATGACCTTCGAGCGGTTTGCGGCCTTCTTCATTGTGGCGCATCGTGCCCGCCAGGATGGCGACTTGCGCCGGAAGGTTCATGCCTTGCGCCAGCGTCGGGGTCGCGATGATGACGTTAACGCCTCCCGCCTTCTTGAATACCGATTCCGCGAGCCGGCGCTCGAGCGGGATCATGTCTCCGTTGTGCGGGATTGCGGGCGCGGTTGGGTCGAACAGCGAGCAGCTTGCGGCGCCGAGTTCCGCCACCGCGTCCACCCAGAGACCATTTTCGGTCTCGGTGAGATCGGGTGGAGAAGGCAGCTTGCCGCGAAGGCGCTTCGCCGTGGTCGGCGCGTGGTCGGCTTGCTGGACGAACATGATTGTCTTCAGTCCAGCGGCGGCAGCGCTTTTGGCCAGCGCCGCTCCCACATCATTCGCGTTTGGGCTCGCGCCGCCAGTCCCATGCCCGAGTATGACGGGCACATCAGAAAGCCGCACGAGCCGCGTGTCGGTCGCGACGGTCTCTACCCAGGCATGATGCAGCCCGAACAATGCATAGGCGTCGGCATTGAGGGGTGGTGCCTTATAGGCCGCCTTGAGCCGTTTCTTGCGCCGCACGACCACGTTCGCGGCATCGACTTGCGCCTTCGGATAGATCACCACGCCGCGTGCCTGCCGGCTCGGCTTCCAGGGGTCATGAAAGCCGATGCAGGGACGCCCGGTTATCGTCTCAAGCCAATCCGCCACCTCTCCGGCATTTTTCAGCATCGCCGAAAGCAACAGGAGATCGGCGTTCGGCGCGCGTTTGATGGCGTGGAGCAGGCACAGCATCGCGTCGACGCTCCGGGACCCGCCGCCATCGGGACTCAACAGATGGCATTCATCGAAGACCAGCAGGCCAAGATCGCTCATGTCGGTCTCGGTGAAGCTCAGCAGCGCCAGGCATCGCTCGGGCGTCATCACTTCGATCGATTCGAGCTCCGGTCCGCGGATTAGCGCTGTGAGGTCGCCATCGGCCGACACGACGCTGTCGATCAGACTCTCCGGAAAGCTCTCGGCCAGATCATCACGAAGCTGGTCGACCAGAGCCAAGGTGGGGACGAGGAAGATGACCTTCTTGCCGGCCGACAGGGTCGAGGCGATCTTCAACTCTGAAAGCGTAGTCTTGCCAGCGCCGGTCGGCAGCACCAGCACCGCTGACTTGCCGACATCCAGAAAGTGCGTGGCCACGGCGGATCGGTGGTTCGGCCAAAGCACCGGCTTGCTCGATGCGCGGTGGCGAACCCATAGCTTCCACGAATTCTCTTCTGCACCCAGGGGCGGTGGGATTCGAGTCACGCCAGCGTCCTCAAGCCCGTCGGCGGCGTGGATGAGCAAGCGGGCCAGATGGCGCGGCCCCGCATAGCTGGAGGTGATGTTCAGTCCGGTGTCCGGCAGATCGAGCGAGCGGGTTGCGAGTTCCACCACCCGGGCGAAGGCTTGCTGGGGCGTGTCGAACGGCCGGTAGGCGAGCTCGACAAGGGGCCGATCGAGCAAGCGTGCGACCATCTGCACCAAGCCGCTCCAGCACAATCCATACAGGGCCTGCGTCGCTCGTTCGTCAAAGGGCGCATCGGCCCCAGGTCGTAATCCGGTCAAACGGCCGGCTCGTTCGAGGATCGCTTCAAATCGCTCCAAGGCTAAGTCTTCGACGCTTTCGACCAGAGCGCCGCGATGGATGTCTTCGAGACGGGGGCCGGCGAGGTCACGAGCGGCTTCCCGCGCATCGGGGCTCTGCTCGGCGATCAGGAAGAGGAGCGGTGCCGATACGCGTGGATCGATGGCTCGCGTGGTCAGGAGTTGATCGCGATCCTCGAGATCTGGACGGATTCTGCCCAGCAACTGATAGGCGGTCGCTGCGACGAAAGCGGCGGCCCGGCGTTCGTGATCTTCCGCGCCGCTGTCGACGAGCGCTTCGTAAATGGTCGCGATCCGCTCGATGCGTTCGAGCTGAGCGAGATAGTCGGGCTGCTCGGCGAGCGATGCCGCGCGCAGCCTGAGGCCGGCCAGCTCGGCGTAGATTCCGGTCAGTTCTTGCGGCAGCATCGCCGGATCGACGCCCGCAAGAGCGGGCGCGCTCCGGATCAAGGCTGCGGTTTGCGCGTCAAACATCGAACGTCACGATCCTCGCCCAGACACGATCGGCGAAATCGGCAAACCAGGCCCGAACGTCGTCGAGCGGGAGCGTGTTACCGCCGCGCACCTCCAACGACACCTGAAGCGAGTCATAGTCCTTGAACAACGCGACGCATTTGGCCGCCGGAAACTGCGACGGCGAGACGGTCAGAGACGCTTCAAACGCCAGTGGGCGGGTCTGTATAAGCGTGTCATATGCCGTCTTGAGTTCAATTCCGTTGAATCCGTAGCTTTCCAGCAAGGCCAGAACTGCTTGGGCCAACTGATTGTCGCGCTCGCCCGAAATGTACTGGCGGAACGACTTCAGCACCTGACTCTGGAATTTTTGCCGAGCGTGGATCGTGCATTTGTATTCGTAGACCGTCGCTTTTGTGAGCGTCTTCGACGCTTGGTCGACCGTAACTTTGACGCCATCGGTGCCTTGGTTGGTCGCCTTGAGATGCGAATTGTCGATCTTCTCGTCGCCCGTCTTGCCCTTGCGGGCAGCGACCCAGCAGATGATCTCGAACAAGAGACCATCGCGATGTTCGATGCCCTTGTCCGTTGTCGGATGCAGGTCCTTGTCGAGCGTCTCTTTCAGCTTTGCCGTGATCTTCGGCGGCACCAATTGCGTGCCTTCGAGGATCAGCGCGGCGTGGAAGGCTTGGCCGACCAACACCAGCGCGACCAGCTGTGCAAGATCGTCGGGGACATCGACGATCCACTGTGCTCCCTCGCATTGGGGGGGCGCTGACATAGGATTTAGGGTGATCGGCACGCTTATCCCAGACTTTCAAGGAACTTTCGGTAATCCTCGATGCCATGCTCTCGCATCGCCTGGATCGCTGCGACGCGGGTTTTTCGATCCAAATCGGTGTCTTCGACGAAGAGCGTGCTCCTTAGCGCGGTGATATGGGCTGCATCCAGCCCGTGATGTTCGGCGCCAGCAATGACAGTCGCGAGGTACCAATCGAAAGGCTGTAGCGCTGGGTCCAGCGAGGTGCCGAGATAGGTGCTGGTCGGAATGGTGGCTCCTTCGACGGCGAAAGCATCGGCGCGCCGGTAGCCAAAACCCACCCCCTCGTGCTGGTCCAAGTGCTCTCGCTCGGCCAGATCAATCTCGAAAATGACGCCGGGAATGGCGGAATTTGGGGCGGCAACCAGTGTCGCCTTGCCCGAACCGTCCTTACTCGCCTTGGAGAATTCGAGGCTCCATGCGCGCGCAACGCCCAGCCCCACGGCCTTTGCCGATGGACAACGGCCAAGCAGCCGTGCTGGCAACATGTTGGAGCCATACGCGAAGTAGAGAAACGTCATCGGCCAAGATTTCATTGAAGAGCACCCTCACGCATATCTGATTAGCCGAGCGGCGGGGAATGACCAATCAGAATGACGTGAGGCCTCGCGCATCCCCAAAAATAGTCTGGAGTATCGAGCGATCTTTCGTCGCGGATCTTGGTGCAACGAAGCGAAAAGCGGCGCCGTCTAATTTCCCTCCGGTCCAATAGCAACTTATCGGACATAGATTGACCTAAGCAGACTGTCCGCAGCCGGCCCAGCTGCAGACATGAGAGGGGAGGAGGCTTTGCCCTGATTGAGCCGTTTGGGCGTCGATGGTCGATGCGCTGGGCTCGCAATCAGGAGTATGTGCCATGATCAAGACGATCCCGCTGAACAAGCTGGTTCCTTCGCCGCGCAATGTCCGCCGGCATAACGACCCGGCGGCCGACGCCGAGCTCAAGGCCAGCATTGCTGCCCGCGGGCTGCTGCAGAACCTCATCGTGCGCCCGGGTGCCAAGGGCAAGTTCGAGGTCGAGGCCGGCGAGCGCCGCCGCAAGGCGATGCTGGCGCTGGCGGACGACAAGGTCCTGCCCAAGGACCACGAAGTGACCTGCCTCGTGCTCGAAGACACCGCCGAAGGCGCCATCGAGACTAGCCTGGCGGAGAACTTCCACCGCCTGGCGATGAACCCGGCCGACGAGGCCCAAGCCTTCGCATTGCTGATCGAGGCGGGCGCCTCGATCGAGGATGTGGCGCGCCGTTTCGGCCTGACCGTCCGTTTCGTCGAAGGCCGCCTGCGCCTCGCCAAGCTCGCACCGGTCGTGTTCGAGGCGCTGGCTTCAGGCGAAATCACGCTCGACCTCGCCAAGGCCTACGGCGCCACTTCGGACCAGGCGATCCAGGCCCGGGTCTTCGAGCAGGTCTCGACCGGCTATTATGCCCCGAACACGGACTCGATCCGCCGCATGGTGCTCTCGGGCACGGTGCGAGGTAGCGACCCCCGTGCCCGGCTCGTTGGACGCGATGCCTATATCGCCGCCGGTGGCCCGATCGAGCGCGAGTTGTTCGATGACGAGGACAGCGAAGCCTGGGCCGATGTTGCGTTGCTGGAGACCCTCGCCGCTGCGAAGATGGAGGAACAGGCGAAGGTCCTTGCCGACGAGCAGGGCCTTGCGTGGGTCAAGCCGACGCTCGATCCCTACGCCAGCCATGACCTCGTCGAGGGGCTGGTTCGGCTTCCGGCCGAACCTGCGCCGCTCACCGAAGCCGAACTCGCCCGGCTCGATGAGCTCGACACGTCGTACGATGAACATGCCGCCATTCTCGAGGACGAGGATAGTGCCGAGGAAGCCGTGGCCGCGGCCGAAGCGGCGATCGAGGCGATCGAACGCGAGTGTCAGGATATCCGGGCGCGTCCGCCGGTGATTGCGCCCGAACTGAAGTCCGAGGCAGGGATGATCCTCGTGCTGTCGCGCGATGGCACGCCGATGCTCCAGCCGGTGTTCTACGGCGAACGGGAGGCCGACGGCGGAAACGATGATGCGGTCGAGATCGTGTCGGGCGAAACCGGGGAGGGCAAGCGCCGCACGGCGCTGTCGAAGCGCCTTGTCGACGAACTCGCGATGCAGCGCCGCGACGTCCTTGCGCTCCATGTCGCGTCCGATCCCGGTCTCGCGCTCGACCTGATGGTCTTCACGCTCGCCGACGCCGATACGCTCGACTACCGGGCGCGTTCGGCAACGACACTGCGGGGCGGCACACCTGCCGGCCCGATCATCGGGTTTGAGGCAAAGGATGCCGCGGCGAGCGCCTCGCTCGCCGAGTTCAAGTCAGGCCTCGACGAGAACTGGCGCGGCGGCGCGGACGTGTCGGAGCGGTTCGACCGGTTCCGGGCACTTTCCGACGAAGCCCGTGCCACTTGGCTCGGTCACGTCGTCGGCCGCACCTTGGAAGCAAGTCTCAATATGGCCGGCGAGCGCAGGATCGACTTCCACGATCATCTGGCCACCCTGATCGGCATCGACATGGCCGCCTGGTGGCGCCCGACCGCGGCGAACTACTTCGACCGGGTGTCGAAGGCGGTGATCCTCGACGCGTTGGCTGCGGTCGGCGGTCCGGACCTGTCGAGCCGGTTCGCCTCGGTCAAGAAGGGTGATCTCGCGATGAGCGCCGAGCGCGTTTTCGCCGGGACCTACATCACCGAAGTCGAGGTGCGCGAACGCGCGCTCGCCTGGGTGCCCGAGGTCATGCGCTTTGCAGGTGTAGCGACCGTCGAGGTCGAAGCGGACGATGAGCATATCCCTGAGCCCACCGGCGAGGCCGTCGCGAGCGCCGAAGGCGGCAACGACGACAATCGGACCCCTCGCGAGCTGGCTGCCTGACCTCCTCCTGACAGGTAGACGACTCGCCCCTCTGAAGCGGTCCCTTGGCTTTGCCCAAGGGGCCGCTTCCTTCTTGGGAAGAGAGCGGAGGGAGCTCGAGGCTGAGCGGAGCTGACCGGCGAACCTGCCGGCAGACCACATCAGGAGACACCTCATGGCTTATCGCAAACCCTCGCCCGGCGGATTGTCGCCCGCGACCCGCATCACCCAGGAGATCATCGCCCGGCTCGAAGCCGGGACCAAGCCGTGGGTCCAGCCCTGGCGCGGCGTGCCCGTGTCGCGGCCCTTGCGTGCTTGCGGCATTCCCTATCGCGGCATGAACGTATTCTGGCTGTGGATGGTCGCCGACATGTGCGGCTACGCCTCGCCTTACTGGATGACCTACAACCAGGC
>NZ_DAIMZT010000063.1:0-18277 GCF_036733805.1 Novosphingobium sp.
CCATTCCAGCCAATACTCACGCCTCTCCCGCGTCAGCGGGTTCGTTCAATCACTTCGATTCCGATTTCGGGTGCGAGGCTCTAAAGATTGCAGAGCCCGTCTTCGCGATCCATGATCTACCACCCAGCTATTTTTGACGGGTTTATGACATTCCTCCAACAATGCTTGATCGTTAGCACCGGCATGGTAGCCGGGCCCGGTTCGGCCGTCATCAAGGGGCTTTCAGTCGTGCGAAAAGGGCTGTTTCGGACGAAGCTTCCGGTTATCGGGGAATGCGCTCGTGTCGATATGAGCGCGGGAGATGCTGCGCCTTACCTTGAACGGGACATGTATATGCTTCTGGGGTTTGAGCCTCACTTCGATCAGCTCCCCGAAGAACCACCCAGCAATCCCGAAGCGGATCGACTGTTCTGGCCGGAATGGCGTTGAGTTGAACACGGTCAGGCGGCCCGCCGTGCCGTCCTTACCGTAGCTGCATAGACTGCGAACAGATCTTCGAAATGTTGGTCCATGGTGCGTGCTGAAGCAAGAGGGCGAGGGCGTGTGGTCGCGATCTCGCGAATGGCTTCGGCCGCTGCGCTTGGGTCGCACGCGGCATAGGCACGGCCGGCACCGCCTCTTGCATGGTCGAGCGCGCCGCCGGCATCAGGGACGACCACCGGTATTCCACTTGCCCGAGCCTCCGCCGCGACCATGCAGAAAGTTTCCGCCTCGCAACCATGAACAAGCGCATCGGCGCTTGCCAGAATGCGGGCAAAGACGGCGCGATCGCTTTCCGGGGCGAGTAGCCGAATATGCGGGTTGCCGGCGATCCGCCGCAAGATGGTTCTCCGCTCGCGCCCTTCGCCCAGCATAACCAGCCCGATCGGCAAGTCCCGTCCCGCTGCGCTCATCGCGTCTATCACCATGGGCCAGCGCTTTTCCGGCGCCAGCCGTCCGATGGCCAGGAACAGGGCCGCGCTTTCGGGTAATTCGCAAGCCTCCAACAGCCTGGCCCGCAAAGCGGAGTCGCGGTGCCGCGAGGAAAAGCAGCCTGGCTCCACGCCCATGGGGATTGTGATGGTGTTGGCAACGTCGCCTTCGCGCAGCCGTCGGGAAAGGTCCGCATTGGCACAAACCACGTGATCGAAACTGCGGCTGTTCCGCCGAAGATGCTCCCAAAACATCGAGAACTGGCGATCGATGGTCTCACGCGAGAAAATCGGCCCGAACCAACGATAGGCATAGGCTGAAAGCGGATCCGCATGCATTACCAAGCTGCGGGGCGCCGATCCCGGCCAGCTGGCCACAAGGCTCGCGCTGCGCCAGGGAGAGGTCGCTTCTATGAAATCCGGCGCTTCGGCGTCGAGCACGGCATGGAGCCGTTCCGCTTCATTGAAGTACCAATACTTGCGGTCGAGCGGAAAGCGCGGGCTGCGGATCTGGACGATGCGGGCGCCCGGCCCCCGTTCAATCACGGCATCTTCATCTCCCGGCGCGACGATCACGATTTCGTGGCCGAGTTGAGGGCCGATCCTCAGCTTTTGTTCGACATATGTACGCACGCCACCGCCGCGGGGCGAGTAGAAGGCGCAAACGTCCACAATCTTCATCGGCTATTTCCCGTTGCGGATGGGCGCTACGCCCAGCCCGTGGCGATAGTTCAGCACGATCTGAATCGTCGTGAGACCGCTACCGGCCACGGCGGTCGCCTTGCTAGCCCTTGGTTTGCCCCAGCCGAGCTTCGGATTGCCCGCAAAGCCGATCCCGTCAATGGTCCAGTTGAACTTGCGGTCTCCATTCCGATCATGGAGCAAGCTTACCGCGTAACTACCGGGCGAGGGCAGGCGAACACAGATTTCTGGTGTCCCGGTAGCCGGCACAGGCATCTCCACGCGACGAAAGGTCTTTCCGGCGCTGACGAGAATATTGTCATCCTGAAGGAAGTCGTGATCGTTCGAGGGATAGACTTCCAGCTTAAGCCGGCCGACCCGGTCCTTGAGCCCTCTGACTTCCACCAAAAAGGCAGGTCCTCTTTCTCCCGGACGACACTGCGCTTCGGCTTTGCCCAGATCGGGAGTCGAAGGCATTGTCGCCGCCACTAACAGGGGCAGGGCGAGAACGGCGGGCACGGCCGCTTTCGCTGCCATCATGCGCGCTTCTCCGGATTGGCGAGATCGTTGATCGCGATCACGCCGCCAAATACGAGGTGTGCTACCAGAATAAGGCCAGCCAACAGTGTCATCAACTCACCGATATCTTTTTCGTGACCTAGCATGACCACGGCAACACCCGCAAACAGCAGATCCTTGTTCGGTATCAATGGCAATCGCGAAACCAGGAGCCGCAAGGTGGAGAGATACAGCCACCAGGACAGCGGAACCTCTCGAAGCACCAGGTGCCACAGCACCGCCAACAGCACCGTGGACAGAACGATACGCGCCAGATGAACCCAGGTTATCATCATCAGGTCCCGCCGCGCCAAGGTGAACACCCGGCGACGGAACACCATCGCGATCAGCGAAATGCCTAATATCAGCCCGAGCGAGAGCGCAAGCGGGCGCGAGTCCAACCCTAGCTGGGTTACGCCGAGGAAAGGCACCATGAGAACCAGCAGGGCCATGGTGACGCCATTGCCGGTCATTGCCGAGAGGATCGCAACG
Organism: Novosphingobium sp.; assembly: GCF_036733805.1. Lineage (GTDB taxonomy): Bacteria > Pseudomonadota > Alphaproteobacteria > Sphingomonadales > Sphingomonadaceae > Novosphingobium. Next base: position 2,643 of record NZ_DAIMZT010000063.1, read on the forward strand.
TCCTTGACAGCGCCGAACGGGGCGGCATCAAGTGAAACGCGCCGCCGTGCCCAGGTGTAGAAATAGGCTTCGCCGAGATAACCGAGCAGAAGTTCGTTGTAGATTTTCTTACGCAGCAAAGCGAGGAACCCACTGGGAGGGATCTGCCAGAGCTTGTAAAAAATGAGCCACTCGCTGGCCGGAGTCATCAGGTAATAGACCCAAAAGACCAGCCAGAAGGTGATGCTCGCCGGCACCATCGACAGCAGTCGAGGCAAGTTCACTCCGCCGATCTCGTGGAGAACCGCCGCAATCACCGCCAATGACAATACGATCGAGAAGACCGCGTTGCGCGTGCGATGAGCGCCGCGGTCTTGAGGCTTCAGTTCTATCGCCGCCGCCGCGTCGATCACCGTTATTTCGGATGCCAGGGCGACTGTCGTGTCGGACACATATTTCTCCGGTAATTACGCGACTTAATGCAAGTGATGGTGGGCGGCATGAGATGACATGAGATGGAACTGGCGCCGCCGCTCAGTTTCATGGCGATGACTTCGGCAGACCTCCGTCATCACATCAAGGAACCGGTTTGCGGCGTTTTCGGTTTCGTATGTGGCAGCAATGGCGCGTGCTCGGCTTATGTCCGTCTGGAACTGGCGAATGCGGGTGAGGCCATCAGCAAACGCGTGTTCATCTCCGCGTTCGACGACAATCCCGGTCCTCCCCTGATCCAGTAGGCAGGACATGCTTACGCAGCAATCGGTCGCCAGGATCGGAAGGCCCGCGGCCATGGCTTCGACCACAACGCCGGGTAAACCTTCGTAATCGGAACTGAGAACGAACACATCCGCCTCCTCGATCAGCGGATCGATGCTGGGCAAGTGGCCAGGGAACTGGATCTGCGTGGCAATACCAAGGTTCTCGGCCAGACGTTCCAGAGAGTCGCGTTCTGGGCCTTCGCCGACAATCGTCAGTGTGTCGTGAGGCCGCGCGGCCCGCGCGAAAGCGCGCAGCAGCATGGAGAAATTCTTCTGCGGCACAAGGCGGCCCGCCGCAAGATAACGGGTCTGCCATACCGAAGCAGGCCGCCGTTCTACCTTGGCGAGCCGGCTTAGGCGCTTGCGCGTGATGACTGGGTTAGCAATCACTGATACGCGATCCGGCGAGGCCAGGGTCGTATCGCATATCTCGCGCTGCATCGGTTCCGAAAGGCCGACAAGGCGATCGAACAGCGCGCCCTGGATGCGCAGCCAGTTCGCATAACCGCGCTGAATGATCGGTGGCATATCAGGGCGATGCAGGGCGTTGCTGACCTTTAGCACTACAGGCGGGGCATGCTCGCCCAGCAATAGCTTCATTGCAGCAGCGACGATCGCGTAAGTATTGCCTGGGCAGAATAGCACGTCGCTGCGATGTCTGAGCAGATAGCTGAACAGGCAATGCACCATCCACGGCGTCTCCCAGGAAGCGGTCGGAAACCGGGTGGGAATTTGCCAGTAGTCGAGGGGAGGGGCGCTGCACAGGCTTGTGCTGCCCGATCGACCAAGAACCACAGTGACCTGATGTCCTGCTTGTTGCCATTCCGTGGCGAGTCCAAGCGCAACGCGCTCCACCCCACCAGGGTCCAAGCTGTGGATCGGAATGGTGATCCTGAGAGGTCCTTGCATGATCGTCAGACGCCGCCACTATTTGCTGTCCGCAGTTTTTGCGACAGCATATTACAAATCCGAAGCAGCGGAGCTTTATGTCGTAAGGGTTTCGAGTTTGTGACTTCCCCCGCCATCGTCATTGCAGCGACATACGCAGAAATGAGGTTCGTCACGATCATTTTCCGACGCGAATGTCGGCATAGCGCGAGGGCCGATGCGTTTGGACGAAGCATTGCAAGGTGGCATCGATGCTGGAGAGGAGACTGTCCTTAGTGACGTCTCCCGGATGGACCGCGATGCGGACAGTCCGGGTCCAGGGCAGCACTTGTCTTGCCAAAGCCGCGAATACGAGCGAGGACGCCGTGCGCATCGCCGAGCGGCTCGCCCAGGTGATGACAGGGCCTTTTAGCAGCACGGCTTCCGATTGCGCATCCCACACCTTCCAATGGTCCTCCGCGAGTGCGAAACCCGCCCGCTTCAGGGCTGCGCGGGCGCCTTTACCGTAAAGCCATGCCGGAGCGATAAACCCGGCGCAGTCCCGACCAATGATATCCTCGATCAGCGCCTTGCCATCGTGCATGCGCTGCAGCGCCGCCACCTCATCGAGGCCCAGAAATTCTCCCTCGCCAGCGGTCATATGACGGGCCTTCCATCGCGCCAGGCCATCGTGCTCTGCGACGTCGCGATGGAACCAGCCATGGACGAACATCTCGATGCCCGCGTCCGCCCACGCGCGCAATTTGGCTTGAAAGGCATGGTTTTCGCGTAGTGGATGACGGGCCCAGTGATCGGGAACCACCAACATGGCGAAACGGGGACCTCCAAGCCGTGCCTCAAGCAAAGCGCCAAGTTGCTCGACCTGGCGTTCGGAGCCAGGGCCGACATCGTGGATCGAGGCGAGAAGGCGCTTATGGCTCGTGAACTGCGACATGATCTGCCTCCTAGATGTCAATCATGGCGAAGTCGCGACAATGATATGTCAATAATTGTATCAGCGCCTCAACCGCCGGCCATCACTGCGTCCAGGGCCTCGCTCGCTTCCAGCCAGGCCAGTTCCGCCTCCTCCAGCTCCCGTGACGTTGCGGTGTGGCGCTTGCCCATCTCACCAAGTCCAAGCCCCTTGATCTCGCCGCCGGCGCCCTCGGGATCGAGCAGTGCAGCGTTTAACATAGCCAGCTGTTTCTGGAGGCGCGCTATCCGGGTTTCCGCTTCCGTCACCTTTCGGCGAACCGCTTTGAGTTCTTCGCGGGCAAGGGCGCCGGTTTTGCGCATGCTCTTGTCTGCTTTGACGAGTTTCTGATCCGGCTTTGGCTGATTGCGGCCGAGTACGAAGTCGATGTAATCCTCTATAGACCCGTCGTAATTTTCTGCGGCGCCATGATCCACCAACACCAGGCGATCAGCCGCCAGCTCCACCATGTGCCGATCGTGGCTGACCAAGATCACCGCGCCATCGAACACGTTCAACGCTTGAATCAGCGCCTCGCGAGCATCCACGTCGAGATGGTTGGTCGGCTCGTCGAGAATAAGCAAATGCGGTGCATCGCGCGTTACCAACGCCAGCGCTAGGCGCGCGCGTTCACCGCCAGAAAGAGTCCTGGTCTCGGCCGTAGCGCGGTCGCCGGAAAACCCGAAGCGGCCGAGCTGGCCGCGCACGGCGAGCGGGGGCTTGCCAACCATGGCACGTGTCATCAGTTCCAGCGGCGTCGATGCAGCGGGCAGTTCCTCAACCTGGTATTGCGTGAAATAGCCGATGCGGATCTTCGGCGAAAAGCTGATCGATCCTTCCATCGGTTCCAACTGCCGGGCCAAGAGGCGCGCCAGCGTGGTCTTGCCATTGCCGTTACGGCCAAGCAGCGCAATGCGGTCCTCTGGATCGATACGCAAGTTGAGCCGCCGCAGCACCGGTTCTCCTGGCATATAGCCTACGGCGGCCAGATCCATGGTCACGAGCGGCGGGCGCAGTTCTTCCGGACTGGGGAAGTCGAAGCTCATCGCGGGGTCTTCGATCATTGCCGCGATCGGCTGCATTTTCGCCAGCATCTTTGCTCTCGATTGCGCCTGCTTCGCGGTGGAGGCGCGGGCGGAATTGCGCGCAACGTAGTCAGCCAGCTTCTTGCGCTGCGCGTCCTGGTTGGCCCGCGCCGCGGCGGCCTGGGCGTTACGTTCTGCGCGCAGTCGTTCGAAACTGTCGTAAGTGCCGGGATAAAGGGTCAGCCGGCCGGCCTGAAGATGCAGGATGTGATCGGCCACGGTGTTGAGCAGATCCCGCTCGTGACTGATGATGAGCAATGTCCCGGGATAGCCTTGCAGGAAGTTTTCCAGCCACAGGGTCGCTTCGAGGTCGAGGTGATTGGAAGGCTCGTCCAGCAGTAGCACGTCCGGGGCGGAAAACAGCAGCGCGGCTAGAGCGACGCGCATTTTCCACCCGCCGGAAAAGCTGTCCAACGGGCGTGCCTGCATCGCTTCATCGAAACCAAGGCCGACGAGAATGCGAGCAGCACGGGCAGGGGCGGAATAAGCATCGATCGCGATTAAACGCTCATGCACATCGCCCAAACGATCAGGATCGGTGGAGATTTCCGCCTCGGCAAGCAACGCAGTGCGTTCGGCATCGGCATCCAGCACAGCTTCAAACGGTGTGCGGGTGCCGCTTGGTGCTTCCTGCGCGATATAACCCAATCGCGCGCGGCGCGGCATATCCACGGACCCACCGTCCGGCTCGATTTCGCCGATGATGGTCTTGACCAGGGTGGACTTGCCCGCGCCGTTGCGACCGATCAGGCCGATCTTGCCGCCTTGAGGCAGCGTGGCGCTCGCCCCGTCAAGGATGGCACGCCCGCCAAGGCGCACGGTTATGTCGCGGATCGTCAGCATCAGCGCGCGCGTAGCAGGGTGCCGGCCGAATGCAAAATGCGCGGTGGTGCCTGCGCGAGGGATGATTTGGTTCCCAGAGCCACCGTGCGAGAGTTATCAACATCAATTGTAGGTTTCATCGCGCCGCCCAAGTTATGCGTCGATGGGCTTAAGGGCTGCGCTACTCTATGAATTAAGCTTGCAACGTGGAATCACTTGTGATTCTATGGATTTCCATGAGGACCATGCGGGCAGAGCCTAACATAGCTAAGGAGCGCCTCTTTCAGGGGATGGCGCTTGCTGTTCTGCTTCTGATGGGGCTCTATGCGATTGCCGGGCCGAGCGGTCTTATCGCATGGGGGGAAAATCAGCGATTGCTGGAACAGCGTCGCGCCAAGTTGGTGGACTTGGGTGTTGAGCGCGATCGTTTGCGAAATCGCGTGGAATTGCTGGATCCCCGTAAGGCTGACCCTGATCTGGCAGGCGAATTGCTGCGGAGCAATCTGAATGTCGCGCGTTCAGACGAGATGGTGATGCTGCTGCCCTGAAGGATGGGCGGGCAATACCGGCTTTTGCGAAAATTGTAATTTTCATCGCCTAGCTTCCGCTTTCGGCAGTGGTTGCTTATATCGCCGGGAATCGACCGCACCAACGATGGGGAGCCCCCCTTGCCGAAAGCCAAGAGTGACGCGCCGAATGGCGAAAACACCGCCGTATCTGTTGATGACGATGATTTCGCACTTCGAAGCCTGCAGCAGGCCCATGCGGCTGATCGACGCTATAAGGCCGGTAAGGAGGAACTGCTGCATCTGTATGAGCAGATGCTGCTCATCCGGCGGTTCGAGGAAAAGGCCGGACAGCTTTATGGTCTCGGCCTGATCGGCGGTTTCTGTCACCTTTATATCGGCCAGGAAGCCGTGGCGGTGGGGCTGCAATCGGCACTTAAAGGCGGGCTGGATTCCGTCATCACCGGTTACCGTGACCATGGTCACATGCTGGCTTATGGAATCGATCCCAAGGTCATCATGGCCGAGTTAACCGGCCGCCATTCCGGCATCTCGAAGGGTAAGGGCGGCTCGATGCACATGTTCAGCGTGGAGCATCGGTTCTATGGTGGCCATGGCATCGTCGGCGCACAAGTGCCGCTCGGCGCCGGACTTGCCTTCGCCCACCAGTACAACGAAGACGGCGGTGTTACGCTAGCCTATTTCGGTGACGGAGCGGCCAACCAGGGCCAGGTCTATGAAAGCTTCAACATGGCCTCGCTGTGGAAGCTGCCGATCATCTTTGTGATCGAAAACAATCAGTACGCGATGGGAACCGCCGTCAAGAGATCCTCTGCCGAAACGCATTTTTACCGTCGCGGCACCGCCTTTCGCATTCCGGGCATGCAAGTTGATGGCATGGATGTCCTGGAGGTTCGCAAAGCGGCCGAGATCGCGCTGGAGCATGTGCGGGCAGGGAACGGCCCAGTGCTCATGGAACTGAACACTTATCGTTATCGCGGCCATTCGATGTCGGACCCGGCTAAATATCGCAGTCGTGAGGAAGTGCAGGACGTGCGGGAAAAGCGGGACCCCATCGAACATGCGAAGAATGAATTGATCGAAATGGGTGTTGCCGAAGCCAGCCTGAAGGAAATCGACAAACGCGTGCGCGCACAGATCGCCCAAGCGGCCGATTTCGCGGAGAGTTCGCCGGAGCCGGAAGTGGCGGAACTCTATACCGACGTGCTGGTGGAGAGCTACTGATGGCGATCGAATTGAAAATGCCTGCGCTCTCTCCCACGATGGAAGAGGGCAAACTTGCGAAATGGCTGGTCAAGGAAGGGGATGAGGTCTCCTCCGGCGACATCCTTGCTGAAATCGAAACTGACAAAGCCACGATGGAATTCGAGGCCGTGGATGAAGGCACGGTAGGCAAGCTCCTCGTGCCTGAGGGGACCGAGGGTGTGAAGGTCGGCACGATCATTGCGGTAATGGCCGGCGAGGGAGAGGATGCCACTGCAGTAAAAGCGCCGGCGACGAAGGTAGAAGCGCCGGAAAAGGCGGAAAAAGCGCAAGAATCCGGCGTCCTTGATGCCGGCTCGACGCAGCCTGACAGCGGGACCGCCCAACTCGCGAGCAAAGTCCAGCCGCGCAAAAATTCAGAGATTCCTCAAGGCACCAATATGAAGACGTCGACGGTTCGCGAAGCGCTCCGTGATGCCATGGCGGAGGAAATGCGCCGAGATCCGCGCGTTTTCGTCATGGGTGAAGAAGTCGCCGAGTATCAGGGCGCTTACAAGGTCACGCAGGGCCTCCTCGAAGAGTTCGGTCCCAAGCGTGTAATCGACACGCCGATCACCGAATATGGCTTTGCCGGCATTGGCACCGGTGCGGCGATGGCCGGCCTGCGTCCGATCGTCGAATTCATGACCTTCAACTTCGCGATGCAGGCGATCGATCACCTCATCAACTCAGCGGCCAAGACCAACTACATGTCGGGCGGTCAGATGCGCTGTCCCGTCGTGTTCCGTGGCCCTAACGGGGCCGCATCTCGCGTGGCGGCTCAGCACTCACAGAATTACGGTCCATGGTATGCAAGCGTGCCGGGGCTGGTGGTTATAGCGCCTTACGACGCCTCCGACGCGAAGGGTTTGCTCAAGGCCGCGATCCGCAGCGAGGATCCGGTCATCTTCCTCGAGAATGAGCTGGTCTATGGCCGCAGCTTCGAGCTGCCCGAACTGGACGATCACGTCCTGCCGATCGGCAAGGCGCGTGTCATGCGCGAAGGCAAGGATGTGACGATCGTATCTTATTCGATCGGTGTGGGTGTGGCGCTGGAGGCTGCGGAAACGCTTGCAGGTGAAGGCATCGAGGCCGAAGTGCTCGATCTGCGTACACTGCGCCCGCTTGACAAACAGGCGGTGCTGGAGAGCCTCGCCAAAACCAACCGGATGGTCGTAGCTGAAGAGGGTTTCCCGGTTTGCTCGATCGCGTCGGAAATTTCCGCCATCTGCATGGAGGAGGGGTTCGACTATCTCGACGCGCCGGTTGTTCGCGTGTGTAACGAGGACGTGCCGCTGCCTTACGCCGCCAACCTCGAAAAGGCCGCGCTGATTGATGCGGCGCGCGTTGTCGAGGCGGTCAGAAAGGTCTGCTACCGCTGAACGGGCAATCTCAGACTGGATTTGCGGGAGCTGGACAAGACGTTCTTATCCAATCGTTGCCGGTCGCTTCACGCCTGGCATTAGCTTACGCTTCAAAAACAGCGTACCTGCCTGTCCTATCGCTTTTCGCGTTGGACGCGCGGCTGGCTGGGCTCCTGCGCCATTCGCGCGAGCCGATGCTGGCGCAATTGAGACTTTCCTGGTGGCGAGAGTCTCTCGGCCGGGATAGCGCGGAGTGGCCGGCGGGTGAGCCGTTGCTCGTGGCGTTGCGCAGTTGGAATGGCCAACACGGTGCATTGACGGCGTTGGTTGATGGCTGGGAGGCGATGACCGGCCCGGCTCCACTTCCCACCCAAGCCTTACAGGCCATGGCGCAAGGGCGCGGCGATGCTTTTGCGGCCCTGGCGCAAGTGCTGCAGCGCGATGGAGAAATCGAGTCTGCCCGGCGATTGGGCTCGCAATGGAGCCTGGCCGATGTTGCGATCCGGCTCGGCAATTCCGAGGAACGGGCTGCCGCCTCATCTGTGGCGATTGAGAGGCGAGAACCTCTTCCGCGCGTTTCGCGATCCTTGCGGCCGTTGCTGGTCCTCAGCGGATTGGCGCGCCATAACTTGGACCGCGGGAATACCGGAGCCGCGATATCCCCGGCTGCAATGCTCAAGGCATTACGGCTTGGATTGCTGGGTTTCTGACCCGGTGCCGCAATATTAAAGATATGTAATTTCCGTCGAATGGATGCGAGAGGCTATCCAGGCTCTAAGGCAAGGATAGCTCACGATGAATCGTTTTCTCCTCGGCGGCCTGGCCGCATTGGTCATGGTCGGCATCGGTTTGTTCTGGCTTCAGGGACGCGCTGAAGTTGAAAAGGGCGCACCGCCGCCTGACCCGGCCGCATCCCATGGGCCTGCCGATTTGCCGAGCGCCAGCGCGGCCGACATCACTGGTCTGGTCGGGCCAGCGCCGCCCGAGGCCACTGAACTAACTCGCGAACAGCGTCGCTTCGGCCGTTATGACCGCGATCGAGACGGACGCATCAGCCGCAACGAAATGCTCTCCACCCGCGCGGACGCATTTCGTAAGCTCGACAAGGACGGAAACAATCTGCTGACGTTCGAGGAATGGGCCGTGGCCACGGCCGATAAATTCGGTCAAGCGGATATCAATCACGACCAGTATCTTACCGCCGCTGAATTTCGCACCACGGCGCCTCCGCCAAAGCCAAAGCCGAAATGCTCCTGCGCAAGGTAGCTCAGGCCTCTGGCGGCAAGTTTGCCAGCCACGTAGCGATATCCCGCTTGGCGCGTTCGGTGTAGGCTTCCTTGCGTTGCTTCTTCTTCACGTCATGCAATGGCGGAAACAGGCCGAAGTTCACGTTCATCGGCTGGTATGTTTCCGCCTCCGCGTCGCCGGTAATATGGGAGAGCAGCGCGCCGAGGGCGGTCGTACGAGGCGGCGCCTCCCATTTTCGACCAACGAGTTGTGCGGCCGTCATCAGGCCGGCCATCAATCCCACCGCAGCGCTCTCTACGTAGCCTTCGCAACCGGTTATCTGGCCGGCGAAGCGTACATGCGGTGACGATTTCAGCCGCAACTCGCGATCGAGAAGAAGCGGGGCGTTGAGAAAGGTATTGCGATGAAGCCCGCCGAGCCGGGCGAACTCCGCTTGTTCCAGGCCCGGAATCGTGCGGAACAGACGCACTTGCTCCGCGTGTTTGAGCTTGGTCTGGAAGCCGACCATGTTCCACAGCGTGCCCAGCTTGTTATCCTGCCGCAACTGCACGACCGCGTAAGGCCAGCGCCCTGTTCGCGGATCATCAAGGCCGACCGGTTTCATAGGCCCGAAACGGAGCGTGTCGAGACCGCGCTCAGCCATGACTTCAATCGGCATGCAGCCGTCGAAATAGGGCGTATTCGCTTCCCACTCCTTGAACACGGTCTTTTCGCCATCAAGCAGCCCCTGATGGAAGGCGAGATACTGTTCTTTGTCCATCGGACAATTTATGTAATCCTTTGTCTCGCCCTTATCCCAGCGCGAGGCCATCCAGCATATGTCCATGTCGATTGTCTCTCGATAGACAATCGGAGCGATCGCATCAAAGAAAGCCAGAGAATCCGCGCCTGTCGCTTGGGCAATCGAGCTGGCCAGGACTTCGGCGGTAAGGGGGCCGGTGGCGATAATGGCGAGGCCGTTCGATGGCAACGTGTCGATCCGCTCCCGCACGATCTGCAAGGTCGGAAGAGCTGCGAGCTGCCCCTCGACCTCAGCCGAGAACACATCCCGATCGACGGCGAGCGCCGATCCTGCCGGAACCCGCGCTTTGGCGGCGGCGGCCATGATAAGCGAATCGCAGCGACGCATTTCATGATGCAGAAGGCCAACGGCGTTCTTCTCATCATCGTCGGAGCGGAAGGAATTGGAGCAGACGAGTTCGGCTAGGGCATCTGTGTGGTGGGCTGCCGTGCGTTCGCCGGTGCCGCGCATTTCGGATAGCCGCACATGGAAGCCCCTTCGGGCGATCTGCCAGGCGGCCTCGCTACCGGCAAGGCCGCCGCCGATGATATGAACGTCAGGATTCATGGTTTTCGGTCTAGCTTGTCCCCAACCCGGCGAAAAGGCCGCGGGACGTCTATGAAACTTCAATATCCGGCAGAAGGAGCGCGCCCGTGCGATCGAACGTGATCGGTCCATGCGCGATGACTGCTGAAAGCGGCAAGACGGCATACAGGTGCGGAAACAACGCACCGCCGCGTGACACTTCCCACTTTACCGCGTCTGCCAGCACGGCGAGATCCACGGCGGCGATATGAAGGTCATCTTGGCCGGCAAAGTGCTTGTCCAACGTGCCTTTCACCTGTCCGAGGGTGGACAAATGAATATATCCATCCGCGATGTCCACCGGTGCGCCGGCAAATGTCCCGGCGGACAAGAGATCTTTCAATTGCCGGCTCGAGAGTATTTTGTAGGCGACAGCTTCGTGAGCGGACAGCTCGCTCATTCCGTGCTGTCCGCGCCATCAGAAACAGGTGTCTCGGCCGCGCCGAGCTCCTCCTCAGGCTCTTCGTCAAGCCGAACCGCGCTGACCACATGCTCGTCGCGCGAGACGTTGAACAGGCGCACGCCCGCCGAACCACGGCCGATCACGCGCAGCGATTCCAGCGGCAAACGGATCAGCTTCGCCTGGTCCGTGACAAGCATGAGCTGTTGAGCTTGAGTGACCGGAAAGCTGGCTACGACCGGACCGTTACGGGCGATGTTGTCGATGTTCGTAATGCCCTGGCCGCCGCGGCCGGTGCGGCGATACTCGTAGGCTGACGAGAGTTTTCCGTACCCATTGGCGCAGACAGTAAGAATGAATTGTTCACGTGTGGTAAGTTCGACCATACGCTCTGCTGTAAGCGCGGCTTCACCTTCCTTTTCGCCTTTCCAAGGCGCAAACTTGAGATATTCCTCGCGCTCCTCCGAAGTCGTGCCGACGCGGTGAAGAATCGAGAGCGATATCACTTCATCCCCATCCTTGAGCGTCATGCCGCGCACGCCGGTTGACGTTCGGCTGGCAAATTCACGCACATCATCGCCGGCGAAGCGGATCGCTTTGCCCTGACGGCTGGCAAGCAGGACATCGTCCGAAGGTTCGAGCAGGGCGACACCGATCAAGCGATCGTCGCTGCCTTCATCAAAGCGCATGGCGAACTTGCCATTGCTCGGGATGTTGGCGAAGGCATCCATGCTGTTACGGCGCACATTGCCCTTCGCAGTGGCAAAAACGACCGAGAGCTTGCTCCACTCCGCCTCATCGTCAGGCAGGGCCAAGACGGTTTGGATCGTTTCTCCCTGGTCGAGCGCTGGCAGCAGGTTCACGATGGGCCGTCCGCGCGTGGTCGGCCCGCCTTCCGGCAGCTTGTAGACCTTCATGCGATAGACTTTGCCGGCGGTGGAGAAGAACAGGACCGGATTATGCGTGGAGGTGACGAACATCGTCGTCACCGCGTCCTCTTCCTTGGTCGCCATGCCCGCGCGGCCCTTGCCGCCCCGGTTCTGAGCCCGGAAGGTGGAGAGGGCTGTGCGCTTGATGTAACCGTCCATGGTGACAGTCACCACCATGTCCTCGCGCTCTATCAGGTCTTCGTCCTCGATACCGTCGAACGCAGCAGTGATTTCAGAGACGCGCGGCGTTGCGTAAGCATCACGCACTGCCTGAAGTTCGTCCCGCATCACTTTGTAAAGCTTGACTCTATCGGCCAGGACCGAAAGATATTCTTCGATCGCAAGGGCGAGCTGCTTCAGCTCTTCCCCGATCTCGTCACGGCCAAGGGCGGTCAGGCGGTGCAGGCGCAGGTCAAGGATGGCCTTCACCTGCGTTTCGGACAGTCGATAAGCGCCACCCGTTTCCTCGGCACTGGGTTCGATCGCTTCCACCAGCCGAATATACGGCGCGATCTCGCCGATCGGCCATTCCTTGGCGAGCAGCTTGGCGCGGGCATCAGCCGGGTTCGACGATCCCCGGATCATCGCCACGACCTGGTCCATATTGGAGACCGCCACGACCAGACCGAGCAAAATGTGTGCCCTGTCACGCGCTTTATTCAGCTCGAACTTGGTCCGCCGGGTGATGACCTGTTCGCGGAACTGTATGAAGGACTGTATGATATCCCGCAGTGACAGAATTTCCGGCCTGCCGCCTCGGATGGCCAACATGTTGGCCGGGAAGTTCGATTGTGCGGGGGTGTTTCGCCAGAGCTGGTTGAGAACGACTTCCGGTGAAGCATCGCGCTTCAGATCGATGACTACCCGCACGCCTTCGCGGTTCGATTCGTCGCGGATATCGGAAACGCCTTCGATCCGCTTGTCCTTGGCGCCCTCCGCGATCTTTTCGACGAGGCCCGATTTGCCTATCTGGTAGGGAATGCTGGTCAGGACGATGGAGCGGCGATCACCCCGACCTTCCTCAATCATGTGGCGGCAGCGCTGAACGATCGATCCGCGCCCGGTGGTGTAAGCCGCACGGGAACCGCTTGATCCAAGGATCAACGGCGCGGTCGGGAAATCGGGGCCCGGAATGATTTCAAAAAGTTCTTCTGAGGTGATCCCCGGATTCTCCATCATCGCGAAACAGCCGTCGATGACTTCGCCTAGATTGTGCGGTGGGATATTGGTCGCCATGCCGACCGCGATACCGCCAGCGCCATTTACCAACAGGTTGGGGAAACGCGCCGGGAGAACGGACGGCTCCTGCCGCGACCCATCGTAGTTTTCGACGAAATCGACGGTATCCTTGTCAAGATCGTCCAAAAGGGAATTAGTCACGCGGGCCAGGCGCGCCTCGGTATAGCGCATCGAAGCTGGCGGATCCGGATCCATTGAGCCGAAGTTGCCCTGACCATCGACCAGCGGCAGACGCATGGACCACGGCTGAGTCATACGCGCCAGCGCGTCATAGATAGCTGCGTCGCCATGGGGATGGTAATTACCCATCACGTCGCCGACGATCTTGGCGGACTTGCGGTATGGCCGCCCGGCGACGAAGCCGCCTTCCTGACTGGCGAACAGAATGCGGCGATGAACGGGCTTCAGACCATCGCGCACATCAGGCAACGCGCGACTGACTATCACGCTCATCGCGTAATCGAGATAGCTCGTCTTCATCTCGTCGACGATGTCGACTCGGGTGTACTCGCCTTCGGGGCCGGTGTGCTCGTTATTCTCGATGTCGTCGCTCACGCGGGGTACGTCGCCGTTTGTCTGTGGAAAGGGTGATGAACCGCCCTAGGCGAAGCGACAACCGATTGCCACCATCCGAAGGCTGGGGCAGCCAGGGCACGCGGCGTTTTCCACACTTAAAGGGCATAGAGTGCCAAGAAGCCCGTAGGCGCAATCTGACCGCTGCGACGAATTGCATTCAATCAGCGTTCAGTGGCGTATGGCTAATGCCACGGCAAGGTTGCCAAGTAGGGATTTCGCCGCCACTACCGGTCTGTTTCTACCCGCTTGCGGGTGCAATTGTTTTGTTTGGAGAAGGAGTGGCCTTGATGGCTCGCAGGTTCGTGGTTTCTCGTGTTGCTCTTGCCATTGCTCTTTCGAGCGGCCTGGCCGTCGCCGCGGCCTCGCCTGCAATGGCGGAGAAGAAGGAAAAGGCAGCAGCCACCAATTTCTCCGACGCATTCCGCAAGGCTGCCGCGCCTATCGAAAAGGCGATGAGCGATGCCACTTCCAAGCTTCCCGCCGGCGCCAAGCCGACTGATTTCGCCGCCGCCAAGTCGCAGATCGACGCAGCGCTGGGCGGTGATGGAAAAGCCGCGCTCGAAGCTGCCGTGCCCAGTGCGACCACACCTGACGACAAGCAGGCCCTTGGATCTATGATACGCAATTACGGCATTCTGTCGCAGGATCTGGCCACCAAGCAGCGTGGCACTTTGTTGATGCTGGAAAGCGGCAAGGTTCAGGGGCAGATGGCCGGCACGCTTAACTTCGATGCGGGCGTGACCGCTTATCAGCTGAAGGATTGGGCATCGGCTGCCAAGTACCTGAAGGCTGCGAAGGACGCCGGCTACGTGGATCCCAACAATCAGCTCGATATGGTTCTGGCTGACGCTTACAAGCGCAGCGGCAACACTGACGCCGCGCTGCAAATGTCCAAGGAGGAGATCGCGGCGGCGCAGGCCAAAGGCGTGGCGCCTAGTGAGACATCTCTCCGCAACGCGCTGCAGCAGGCATATGACGCCAAGCAGGTCGGCCCGTCGACCGAATACGCCGCGATGCTGGCGCAGTACTACCCCGGCGCCTGGAGCGTCGCGATCGGCGTGGTGGGGCAGCTGGCCCATCTTCCGCGTGAGCAGGACATCGATCTGATGCGGCTTAAGTACCTGACCAACGCCATGGCTGAAAAGCGGGATTATTTCCTCTATCTTGAGGACGTCGATCCCCGCGCTTATCCCGGTGAGGCGCTAAAGATCATTGAGGACGGCTTGGCTAAGGGCAAGCTGACGGCGTCAGAGATCGCAGCGGACAAGGCGAACACCTCCGCGCGCGTGGCGGCCGACAAGGCTTCGTTGCCGGCCACTGCCAACCAGGCCATGAAGCCGGGGGCATCCGTGGGCGCAGTAACGGGAGCAGGCGACGTCTTCCTCAGCTACGACGAACCGGCCAAGGCGGAGACATTCTACGCCAAGGCGCTGAGCATGCCGGGGGTTGATGCCAGCAAAGTCACGCTTCGGTTGGGCATGACTCAGGCTATGCAGGGCAAATACGCCGATGCTCAAGCGAATTTCGCGAAAGTGACGGGCACGCGCGCTCCGGTTGCGAAGATGTGGAGCGCTTATGCCAAGAGCAAGTCCGCACCGGCCGCTTCGGCAACCGCCACGCAATAAACGGAATATTCCGACCAGTTGACACAGAAAGGGCGACGGAAAACCCGTCGCCCTTTCTCATTGTCCCTCAGGGACAGCGTTGTCTCTCGATGGACAAACCTTGTCCTCAGGACAGTGGCTGAAACGTGCCGTCAACATCATCCATCAGGTGCAGGACGCCGTCGGAAATAGCGAAGAAGGTGCCACGCAGCCGCAAGTCGCCATCGCGCACCTTTCGACGGATGCAGGGGAATGTCATCAGATTGTCCAGGCTGACCTTGACGGCGGCCTGTTCCATTTGCCGCTCTGCCGAACGGCCGGTAGTGCCGAACTCTTCGGCAACAGGGCCGCGTGCATCGTCCAACAAGGCAATCCAGTCAGCGATAAAGCCTCCTTCGCCGGGCTCGGTGCCACGCAACTCCTGAGTTAGAGCGGCTTTGCAGCCACCGCACATGCCGTGGCCCAGGACCACGATTTCCTTCACTTTGAGCACTTGTACCGCAAACTCGAGAGCCGCCGAGACACCATGGTGACCAGGCGTGGTCTCGAAAGGAGGGACGAGCGCGGCCACATTGCGCACGACGAATATCTCCCCCGGATCGGTATCGAAGATCTGCGTCGGATCCACGCGGCTGTCGGAGCAGGCGATAATCATG
>NZ_DAIMZT010000064.1:0-18102 GCF_036733805.1 Novosphingobium sp.
TTTGCGCCGCCCTTGCAGTTACGATATCCGGTCTTGGGAAAGGCGGCTTCGCCGGCCTCGGCATGCTGGCCATGCCGATCATGGTCCAAGGCGTGAACCCCATCGAGGGGGCTGCCATTCTGCTCCCCATTCTTGTCGTTCAGGATGCCGTGAGCGTCTGGGCATTCCGCCGCACATGGGACAAAGCGATTATCGCGGCCATGCTGCCGGGTATGGGGCTGGGCGTGCTGCTGGGTTTCGCCTTCGCCAAAGTCGTGGATGAAAAGGTTGTCACTGGCTTCATCGGCCTGTTGTCGCTGGTATTCGGCCTTTATCGTCTCTGGCTGGAACGCGGCGGAAAAATACCACTGCCATCCAATTCCCCTTACTGGGTGGGCTCACTGTTCGGCATAGGGTCCGGTTTCGCCAGCCAGATCGCTCATGCCGGTGCACCGCCTTTTCAAATGTGGGTGATCCCGCGCCAGCTGCCCCGCGACGTTCTGGTGGGTACGACCGCCATCGCCTTTGCCATGATGAACTGGATGAAAATCCCCACTTATGCCGCCTTGGGGCAGTTCACCCGCGCCAACCTTCAGGCCAGCGCGATGTTGATGCCGCTGGCCCTCGTCGCCACGGCGGCCGGCGTCGTGCTGGTGCGCAAGGTCGACGCACAGCGGTTCTATACGCTGATTTACGTGCTGATGGTCGCTCTTGGTCTCAGGCTCGTCGCACAGATGCTGTGAGCCCAACGGCTCAAGCGATCCGGTTGTGCGGTTGGCCGCCGCAGGCGTGCGTTTCGAGGGCATCGAGAAGGACGTCGGCCATGGCCAGGCGCGCCTCCCAGGTCGAGCTGCCGATATGCGGCAGAAGGAAGGCATTGGGCAGATCCAGATATCCCGGATGGATTTGCGGCTCGTTGTCAAACACATCCAGCCCTGCGGCCAGAATCTTTCCGTCGCGCAGGGCTGCGATCAGATCCTCGTCCTTCACCAGATCGCCGCGACCGATATTCACCAGGATCAGGGACGGCTTCGCCAAGCAAAGCGTGTCGGCGGCGATGAAATAGCGCGTCTCCGGTGTCGAGGGCCAGGCCAGGACGGCGATATCGCAATCGGCGATCAGCGCGCGCGGATCGGGGTAGAACAAGGCGTCCTCACCCACGGCCTCGCTCCGCCCGTGATAGGCAAGCCGCATTCCGAAAGCGCGCGCGCGGCTGGCGACCTTGCGACCAATGTTGCCCATCCCGAAAATGCCGAGCGTCTTTCCGCTCAGCCCTTCACCGACGAGTTGCGCCGGTGACCAGCCGGTCCAACGGCCTTCCCGCAAGAGGGCGATGCTTTCGGTCGCTCTTCTGGCGGCCCCCAATATGAGGAGCAACGCTGCGTCCGCGACAGCGTCCGAAAGGACCCCCGGCGTGTTGAACACGGCGATGCCGCGATCGGCCGCTGCCTGAAGATCGATGTGATCGTAACCCACCGAATAAGTCGCGATGGCTTTCACCGAAGCCGGCAGGTTCCGGATGACCTCTCGGTCGAAACGGCGAGGGCCGATCGAACACAATATTGCGTCTGGTTGGACGTCGGCGGCGTCTTCCAGCCTCCCCTGGACCAGCGATGTGCGTGCCCTAAAGCGATCCGCTACGCGTTCGGGCATTTCCAGCACTGAAAGGAGTTTCAGGGGCATCCTTATCCTATGCTTCAACGAACAGAAGCGCGGGCGTTTCGAGCATAGCCTTCACGCGCTGAACGAACGATGCGGCGTCCCAACCGTCGACCACGCGGTGATCGAACGATGAGGACAAGTTCATCATCTTGGCGATCCTGATCTGGCCGCGATCCACGATTGGCCGCTCGATAACCTTGTTGACGCCGACGATCGACACTTCCGGGCTGTTGATGACCGGCGTGGTCGCCACGCCGCCCATCGCGCCCAGACTGGTGATGGTGATCGTCGAGCCCGTCAGGTCGGCTGGGGCCGCCCGGCCGGACCGGGCCAGACCGGAGAGCCGAGTCAATTCCGAGGCCACGCCCCAGACGTCATGGCTGCCCGCGTCGCGCAGCACCGTCACCACCAGACCTTGCGGCGTCTGCGTCGCTATGCCGGCATGAACGGCCCGATGGCGGCGCACGATCCCGGCGGTATCATCGTACAGCGCATTGAGATGCGGAAATTCCGGAAGGACGCGGGTGAGCGCGCGCACGAGAAACGGCAGCAGCGTCAGCTTGGGGCGATGCTCTCCGCGCGTAGCATTCAGGCTTTCGCGCAGAGCTTCGAGCTGACTGACATCAACCTCCTCGATATAGGAGAAATGCGGGATTCTCCGCTTGGTATCCTGCATCCGCTCCGAGATACGCCGACGCAGGCCGATGACTGGAACTTCCTCCACATCGTCGCTTGGCGGAGCGGGCGATATGGCGGAAACTTGAGCCGCCCCCCCAGGAGACGCAACCCGCGGCGTTTCCCTCAGTGTTTTGGCATAAGCCAGATAAGCATCCACGTCCGACTGGCGAATACGACCCTTGGCGCCCGAACCGACAACGTCGCGCAGATTCACGCCCTGGTCGGCGGCGCGCTTGCGCAGCGCTGGCGATGCAAGCACCCGGTGCTCGGGTTCCTGCCGCGTCGACTGAGGGGGTGAGGCCGAGGACGATATCTCGGGCGATGTCGGCTCCGGTGCCGGCGCGGCCCCTTCCTCTTCGACATCGAACACAAGGACAACGCCGCCCACGGGCAGCATATCGCCGGGATTTCCGGTTCTTTCAATCACTTTGCCGGAAAAGGGGGCAGTGACTTCGACCGTCGCCTTGTCAGTCATGACTTCGCACAGCAGGTCATCTTCGGCAACAGTGTCGCCAACCCCGATATGCCATGCGACGAGTTCGGCTTCCGCCGTGCCCTCGCCAATGTCAGGCAGCTTGAATGGTCTTTGTGCCATGTCTTAGCGCTCCACAGCCCGGCGAAGCGCCGCGCCCACGCGGGCCGGACCGGGGAAATAGTCCCACTCGAAGGCGTGAGGGTAGGGGGTATCCCACCCGGCCACGCGCTCCACCGGCGTCTCCAGCGAATAGAAGCAATGCTGCTGGACAAGCGCCGCCAGTTCAGCACCAAAACCGCAGGTCAACGTCGCTTCGTGAACGATTACGCAGCACCCGGTCTTTTCGACGGAGGAGACAATGGTATCTAGGTCAAGCGGAACCAATGTCCGCAGGTCGATGACCTCAGCGTCGATGCCGGTCTCTTCCGCCGCCGCCAGCGCGACGTGAACCATCGTGCCATAGGCCAGCACTGTGGCGGCCGTTCCCGCTTTGACTGTAGCCGCCTTGCCCAGGGGCACGGTGTAGTGGCCATCGGGAACATCACCCGCCGGATGCTTGGACCAGGGCGTGACCGGCCGGTCATGATGGCCATCGAAGGGGCCGTTGTAGAGCCGCTTCGGCTCGAAAAACAGCACCGGATCGTCATCTTCGATGGCAGCGATCAGCAATCCCTTGGCATCATGCGGGTTGGAGGGAATAACGGTCTTCAGCCCTGCGACATGCGTGAAAATGCCTTCCGGCGACTGACTGTGCGTCTGCCCGCCATAGATGCCGCCGCCATAAGGGGAACGCACGGTGATCGGCGACCACCATTCGCCCGCCGTGCGATAGCGCAGCCGCGCGGCTTCGGAAATCAGCTGATCGGTGCCGGGATAGATATAGTCCGCAAACTGGATCTCGACCACCGGCCGCATCCCATAAGCGCCCATGCCCACAGCCGTGGCGATGATGCCGCCCTCGGCGATCGGCGCGTCGAACACACGGTTTAACCCGTGGCGTTCCTGTAGCTTGTCAGTGGCGCGGAAGACGCCGCCGAAAAAGCCGACGTCCTGGCCGAAAACGACGACTTTCGGATCATTGTTCAGGCAGACGTCCATGGCGCTGTTGATCGCCTGGATCATGTTCATTCGCGCCATCACTCGCCCCCCAGCATCTGTTCGCGCTGGCGACGCAAGTGCGCGGGCATGTCCTTGTAAACGTCGTCAAACATCGTCTTGCGGTCCAGTTGGGGGCCTTGTCCGAGGGTGCCGAGCGCTTCGGCCGCCCGTCCCTCCTCTCGCACATGCTCGGCCAATTCCGCGGCCAGCGCTGCGTGGCGCTCCTCGTCCCATTCGCCGAGCGCGGTCAGATGATCCGCAAGACGGCGGATCGGGTCGCCCAGCGGCCAGGCGGAAGCTTCGTTGGCGGCGCGATAGCGGCTGGGGTCGTCGCTCGTGGAATGCGCATCGGCCCGGTACGTGACCATCTCGATCACAGTTGCTCCCAGGTTCGCTCGGGCGCGGGCCGCCGCCCACTGCGTGGCCGCGTAGACCGCGAGAAAATCATTGCCGTCAACCCGCAGAGCGGGGAGGCCGTAAGCGAGGCCGCGCGCCGCGAATGTCGTCGCTTCCCCGCCCGCAAAGCCCGCAAAGGAACTGATCGCCCACTGATTGTTGACGATGTTCAGGATTGCCGGCGCGCGATAGACCGATGCGAAAGTGAGAGCGTAATGAAAATCGCCCTCCGCAGTCGCTCCGTCGCCGATCCAGGCTGCCGCGATGCGCGTATCGCCGCTGGCCGCCGACGCCATCGCCCAGCCCACCGCTTGGCTGTATTGTGTGCCGAGATTGCCGGAGATGGAGAAGAAGCCGGCCTCGCGGCTTGAATAGAAGACCGGCATCTGCCGGCCCTTGAGGCGATCGCCGCTGTTCGAATAGACCTGGTTCATGAGGTCGCGCAGCGGCCAATCGCGCGCGACGAATATGCCTTGTTGGCGATACGTAGGAAAGCACATGTCACCGCGATCGAGCGCCATGGTCGCAGCGACGGCGACGGCTTCCTCACCGGTTGACTTCATATAGAAGCTGGTCTTGCCCTGGCGCTGCACGCGCACCATGCGCTCGTCGTAGGCACGGGTCAGCATCATTGCCCGCAAGCCGCGCCGAAGGGTGTCAGCGTCGAGATCCGGTTTCCATTCGCCTTTCGCTTCGTTGTCATCATCCAACACGCGGATCATTTCGAACGCGAAATTGCGGATATCGGCTGCCGGAACATCCACCGGAGGGCGCGGGCAGAGACCGGCGGGAGGTATCCCCAGCGCGGAGAAATCCGGTGTTACGCCGGGGCGAGAGGATGGGACAGGGACATGCAGAGAAAGCGCCTGGCTGTTATGTCCCAGGACAGAATGCGACATCAACAATTGCCTTCTACCAGATTGACGCGCTCCACGAGCACGATGGAACGAATTTTCTGCAGGAGCAGCTCCGCGATCTTGGGCGCTTCGAGCTCGACCTCGATGTCAATGAGCAGCCATTGCTCCGACGCGCGGCAGCAGAGCTGGTGCGGAACGATGTTGCGTTGAGCGAATGGCGCGGCAACTCTCGACATCACCTGCGGATCTCGCGCCGCGCGAATGGCGAAGACGTAAAGTGCCGTGCCGAGCGCAGCACCAGGTCGGCCGTTGAAATCGAGCGCGGCCGCAGTGTTCCTTCTCACGATGGCATCCTCCTCGTCGCCCCCCTTATGACAGCAATGCCGCGGCAAAACCGCTCCTTTCTTCCTTGGAAGGTCATAGTATTGAGGTATATTCTACCCCATAAATTTCTGAACGAGGAAAATCATGCCTAGCGAGCTTGATGACATTGACCGTAAGATTCTGGCGCTGATGCAGAAGGATGCATCACTGACCATTGCGGAAATTGCCGAGCGTGTGGGTTTGTCCCAATCGCCGTGCTGGCGCCGCATCCAGCGAATGCGCCAGGACGGCATTATCCTGGGCCAGGTGACGCTGTTGGACCGGCGGCGCATCGGCCTTAATGCCCAGATATTCGCTCAGGTACGCCTGAGTGGCAAAGGACGAGAGAATATCGAGGAGTTCTCCAAGGCGATCCAAGGCTTCAAGGAAGTGCTCGATTGTTATGTCACGCTGGGCGCAACCGACTTCATTCTGCGCATCGTGGCGGAGGATATCGATGCTTATGAGCGCTTCTTCTTCGACCAGCTGAGCCGCGTGCCGGGAATCCAGGAGATCAATTCGATGGTGGCTCTGTCAGAGATCAAGTCAACGACGTCGCTTCCGCTTTGAAAGGCGCAAGCCATAGCTTCAACAGACGTCGATCTTTTCGAACCCTTCGAGCAGGTCCAGGCCGGCTAGGCTTTCGGCGTGGCAGGATGCGGCGCGGGGCGGTATCAGCGCCAGCCAGTGCCGTCCGGCGGCACGGAGCCGTTCGGCCTCGCGGCCGCTGTCCTCCAATGCGACAAGCCTGGCCGCGATCCAGCCGGTCGCCGCCAGCGCCGCCAGATGCAGGAACGCTGTCGCGCCCGCTTCCGCCGCGCGGGGATCAGCCACGGCGACGAGGCGTTCGACGGAGTCTTCCAGCAGATCGAGCACGGGAAGAAGCGCTCGCCCGGCCGATGCTGCCGCTGCGTCGTTCCGCGCGAGGTTCAGAAAAGTGCGCAGCCCGCGCCGGTCGCCATGCAGCCTGCGATGCAGAAGATCCAACGCCTGAATGCCGGTGGTGCCTTCGAAGATCGTCAGCACGCGGGCGTCGCGCAGCATCTGTTCGGCGGGCCATTCGCGGGTGTAGCCCGCTCCACCCAGAACCTGCACTGCGTGGCTTGCGACCTCGAACGCAAATTCGCCGCCCGTGGTCTTCACCAGCGGCAGCAGCCATTGCAGCAATGCGCCGGCATCCTTGCGGGCCTCTTCGTCAGGCTCGCACGCGGCGAGATCGCCGTAATTCGCCGCCGTCAGCAGCAGGCCGCGCAGCACCTCCACCTTGGCAGCCTGCTCCAGCAGCATGCGCTGCACGTCGGGATGGCGGTTGATCGGAACGGGGCTCGGGCTGCCGCCCTGCCGCCGATCGCGGGCATAGGCCAGCGCAAGGTCGGCCGCCCCGGCCGCAATCGCCAGACCTTGCGCGCCGGTGGCGAGGCGCATGTTCGTTATCATCAGGAACATCTGCTGCAGCCCACGCCCTTCAGTGCCGATCAGGCGGCCACGCGCGTTCTCGAAACCCAAGGCGCATGTCGGCGAGATGTGGAGGCCAAGCTTCTCCTCGATCCGCCGGACCACCACGCCATTGCGCTGTTCCCCGAAACGATCCGGCACAAGGAACAGGCTAAGCCCATCCGCGCTTGCAGTCCTGGCGAGCAGGCAATGGCCAATCCGCGCGGTAAGGTCGTGATCGCCGAACGAGATCCAGTTCTTCTCGCCGGTGATCGCCCACTCGCCATCACTCAAAGGTTCGGCGCGCGTACGCAAGCGGCCCACGTCCGATCCTGCATCCGCCTCCGAGATGCAGATGGTAGCGGCCCATTCGCCCGATATCAGCGGTTCAAGCCATTCCGCTTTCATCGCGGTGTCGCCGAAGGCGGCGATCAGGCGGGCGGCCGAGCGCTGCGGCACCGGCAGCATCCCGAATGCGGAACAACCGCGATCGAACAGCTCCTGCACCGCGAAAGCGAGCGAGAGTGGCAGGCCCTGGCCGCCCTGCTCGATCGGCTGGTCCAGCGTCGTCCATCCACCGGCGACATAAGCGTCATAAGCTTCGCGATGGCCCTGCGGCGTGCGCACCCGCCCCTCGACAAAGGCACATCCCTGCCGGTCGCCGATATCATTGAGCGGAGCGAGAAAGTCGGACGAGAAGCGTGCCGCCTCATCTAGCACGGCCTCCACCAGATCGGGCGTTGCCGCGCCAAAACTTTCCTTGAGCGCGCGCAGCCGGGAAAGCCCCGGTGCAGCCTCGAACTGCATTGCGATCAGCCGGCTGTCGGCGGGCGGTACAACGCCTCTCATCTCGTCATCCTTTAGGGCAGGCTGGGATCTATCAGATATTTCTCGCCCGTTGCCCGGCGGGCGATGGCGGACAGGCGGACGGGGTCCAGCAACTCCCGGAACGAGACGGTCGCGGTATAATGGCTGGCGAATGTGGTCTTGAGCTCACTCGCCACGCGGCTGCGCAGTCTTGCTTCACCTTCGGGCCCGATTTTTTGCAGGAACGGCGTCAGCAGGAAACCACCGATTCCCCAGGCCATGCCATAAGTGCGGTCAAGCACAGTGGGGCCGCGATCGAGGGAGCCGTAAATGTAGACCTGCTTGTGCGTCGTGGACCCATATCGGCTGAACGCGGCCGCGCGGCTCAGCGAGCGCTCCATCGCGTGAAGAATAGCGTTAGCAAGTCGTCCGCCGCCGATGGCGTCGAAGGCGATGGTCGCGCCGGTGGCGCCGATCGCATCTTCCAGCGTTTCGGCGAAGTCAGCGGCGCTGTTATCAACCACGTGGCTCGCGCCGGCGGAGCGCAGCAACTGCGCTTGGCTCTCACTGCGAACGATATTGACCAGCGGCACGCCGTCGCTCAGGCAAATCCGGTTCAGCATCTGCCCCAGGTTGGACGCGGCGGCGGTGTGGACCAGCGCCCGATGCCCTTCGGCATGCATCGTCTCCACCATCGCGAGCGCGGTCAGAGGATTGACGAACATCGATGCCCCATCCGCCATGCTGGCCCCTTCGGGCAACGGCACGCAATCGGCCGCGGGCAACGTGCGCAGCTGCGTGTACATCGCCCCGCCGAACATGCCGACTTTGAGGCCGAGCAGATGGCTCACCGCCGAACCAGCCGCTACGACCGTCCCTGCGCCTTCGTTGCCGACTTTCATGGAACGGTCGATCCGCGCCGATAAAGAGGGCATGGCGCTTTCGGGGATGGCCGCGATCACTCTGGGGCGTTCCGCCGTGCCTGCGACAGTCATGGTCGAGAGATCCGCCGGACCCAGCAGAAGGCCAAGGTCGGAGGGGTTCAGCGGTGTCGCTTCGACCGCCACCACCACTTCATGCGCCTGAGGTAGAGGGACGGTTATGGATTCCAATGTCAGGACAAGCCGTCCATCCGATGTGACCGTTGAGCGCAGTTCGAGAGCTTCGGTCGGCAATTCCATGCGAGTCGAAGCGGGGTCAGAAACCGACATTGTCGCCTCCCTTGAGTTGGAGCATCGCCCGCGCTTCTGCCGGCGTTGCGATTTCGCGGCCCATCTCTTCAAGGATGGTCTTGACCTTTCGTACCTGTTCCGCATTCGTCCGGGCAAGCCGTCCGCGTTCCAGCATCAGGCTATCTTCCAGCCCGACGCGCACATTGCCTCCTAGCGCGGCGCTAACGGCGGCGAGCGGCATCTGATGCCGTCCAGCCCCCAGGACTGAAAGATACCAGTCCTGGCCGAAAAGCCGATCGGCCACCCCAGCCATGTGAACGAGATTTTCCGGCTCCGGACCCATGCCGCCTAATATGCCCAGCACGCATTGCACGAGGAACGGCGGCTTCACCACGCCGCGATCCGCGAAATGCGCAAGAGTATAAAGATGGCTGACGTCATAGCATTCGAACTCGAACCGGGTGCCGAAGCGTCCGCTCAACTCGGCGGCCGCCGTCTCAATCTGCTCGAATGTATTGCTCATCGGCATCCGGCGCGAGCCTTCGAGAAAGGGCTTTTCCCAGTCGTGCTTCCACGCCGTAATCCGTTCGGCGACCGGGAATACGCCGAAGTTCATCGTGCCCATGTTCATCGAGGTCAATTCGGGTTCCGCGCGGCGCGCGGCGGCGAGCCGTTCATCCATCGACATGCCCACGGCCCCGCCCGTCGTGATGTTCACCACTGCATCGCATTGTTGCTTGATGCGGGGAAGGAACTGCATGAAAATTTCCGGGTCGGCGCTCGGCCTCCCGTCGCGCGGATCGCGTGCGTGAAGATGCAGGATGGCGGCGCCGGCCTCCGCCGCGGCCACCGCCTGCTCGGCGATCTGATCTGGCGTGATCGGCAGATGGTCCGACATGGATGGCGTATGGACTGACCCCGTCACCGCGCAGGTGATGATGGCCTTGTTGTTCCTAATCATGATCGGTCGATCGCTCCGTGAATGCGTTCTTCGCCTGGCGGATCGCGTTGAGGACATGCACCCGCTCCTCGCCCGGCTCCCGTCCGCCGCGCGCGGTCAGGCTTTGTTCGATGCCCTCGATGGCCTTCCGTTCGAGTTCCGGTGTCAGGCTGGGGGAGCCCAAATGGCTCCACATCGCCTGCAATGCCGGGCCCAGATGTTCGAAGGCCCGGCGCGCGCCGCCCGCTCCGCCGGCCAGATGATGCGTGATGAACGGGCCCGAGACCGCCCAGCGCGCGCCGGGCCCCTCCGTCACGGCAAGGTCGATGTCCTCGACCGAGGCGACACCCTCCTGCAGCAGGTAAAACGCTTCACGCATCAGCGCCGCTTGCAGCCGATTGCCGACATGCCCGGCCACTTCGCGCTTCAGACGGATCGGGCTTTTACCGATCGAGCGATAGAAGGCCATCGCCCGTTCGACCGACGCAGGCTCTGTCAGGTCACCGCCCGCCACCTCCACCAGCGCCATCAAGGGCACAGGAATAAAGGGATGGCCCAGCACCACCCGGTCAGGCCAGCGAGCTTCGGTCTGCATCGCGCTGACGGTGATGCTTGAGCTGCTTGACGCGATTATGGCATGGTCAGGAGCCGCGTGGGAGATCGATGCGATCAGCGCCCGCTTGGCCGCAACTGTCTCCGGTCCGTTTTCCTGCACCCAGTCGGCGTCCCCGACAGCTTTCGCCAGGTCGGGTTCGAAACACAGGGCATCCATCGCTTCGCCCGCTTGTTCGTCGTCAAGCTGAAGGAGGCGAAGATCCGCTGCCGCACCCTCTCGCAGGCGGGCCTCGGCCCCTGGCGCCGGATCGACGCAAGTGACTTGCAGGCCGTGCGCGAGAAATGTCGCCGTCCAGCCGATGCCGACAAGGCCGCAGCCGACAACCGTTACCCGATCCTTATGCATTCAGGCGGTCTCCGCAGGGTAAGGTCCGAGGCGCGAGAGCAGAACGGCCGCGCTGGCGAGCAACAGGGCGGCGCATGTCAGCGCCAGGCGGTAATTGCCCGTGGCGTCGAACGAGAGGCCGACCAGGTAAGGCCCCGCCGTCGATCCGATGGCGAACGTGCCGTAAAGAACGCCATAGGCCGAACCGTAAGCGCTCAACCCTATGTAGCGCGCCACTAGGAAGCCGATCAGGTCCACCTCTGCACCCATTGCCAGGCCGATGAGCATGGCGGCGACGCCGGCCAGGTGCGTGCCGCCGGTGACCAGCAGCACGCAGCCGATTGCGGCGGCAACAAGCATGGCGGCTGCGACGAAAGGGGCATGCACACGGTCGATTAGGGCCCCCGCACCGATCCGTCCGAGGATCACCGCAATGCCGATCAGCCCGGCCGTTCGCCCGGCCCTCGCCGCGTCCATGCCGCCGTCCAACAGCATGGGAACGAAATGAACGATCAATCCGCCGATGCCGAGCGCCAGGCTGAAGAAGGAGGCCAGCATCAGGCGAAACCTCCAGTCGCGAAACAGGGTAAAGAAACTAATGCGGGGTGCTTCTGCCCGCGGCGATGGAGCGGCGGGCCTGAGCAAGGGGCCGCGGTCCCGGCCCAGGCCGATCAGGACGACCGGCAGGGCGACGATCAGGATTCCGGCCAACAGGCGGTAGCCCTCCCGCCAGCCGTGGGCGGCGACGAATGGCGTGAAAAAAGCGGGAGCGAGTGCCGCAGCCACTCCAGTTCCCGATAGCAGCAGTCCCAGCGCCAGTCCGCGGTGAACCTTGAAATGAGCCGCGATGAGCCGAGTAAAGACCACCGGCGAAGTGCCTGCACCGGCCAGGCACAACAGACTGATGGCGCAAAGGTAGAGGAAAAGATTTCCCGGCACGAACGACATGCCGACCGCCGCCAGCGCCAAGGCCGGCATTGCGAACGACAGGACCGGACGGACTCCCACGCGGTCCACTAGCCGCCCTACGAAGGGCGACGCTATGGCAAGGACAATCCCGGAGATCAGCACGGCCAGCGACAAGGAGCCGCGGCTCCAGCCGAACTCCGCCTGAAGCGGCCGGATGAAGATGCCCAGCGTGTAGAAGAACAGCGACGATATGCCGACCGACAGGCCCAAAAAACTGGCCGCGAGCATGATCCCGCCGCTCGCAAATTCTCCGCGCGCGGTCATGGCGCGTCCGGTTCTTCGAGGATGGCGACGGCGCGAGTCCAGCCTGCCGATGCCCGCTCGATCTTCACCGGAAAGCAAGCGACGGTGAAGCCGTGCGGCGGAAGGGCTTCAAGCCTGTGCAGCTTCTCCATCTGGTAATAGCTGCGCTCACGACCTGCCTTGTGCCCTTCCCAGATGATCGAAGGATCGCGATCCCGTGCAAAGCGGCGCGCCGTGTGGGAAAAGGGCGCGTCCCAGGACCACGCATCGGTTCCCACGACTTTCACCCCGCGTTCGGTGAGGTAGAGCGTCGCCTCCCGTCCCATGCCGCAGCCGCTGTCCATGTAATGCGGCTGGCCGAAAGCGGCCCCGGCGGCGGTATTGACCAGCACGATGTCGAACGGCTGAAGCCGATGCCCGATGCGGGCCAACTCCGCCTCCACCTCCGCGCCGGAAACGACATGGCCGTCAGGCAAGTGGCGGAAGTCCAGTTTGACGCCAGGCCGCAGGAACAGATCGAGCGGAGCTTCGTCAATCGTGGGTGATCGTTGCCCGCCGTCCGTCGAGGAATGATAATGCCAAGGCGCGTCGATATGCGTGCCGCTGTGCGTGGTGAGCGACACTTCCTCTACCGCCCAGCCCTCACCGTCGGGCAGGTCGTCGGCGCTAAGGCCCGGAAAGACGGCCGCGATCTGCGCCGCGCCGGCTTTATGACCGATATACGTGATGCGCGGCCGCATGACATCCGGGTCGCTCACCACTTCGGCGCTGACCGGGATCGACAGATCGATGATGCGTTTCATATTGTCCTCTCCACGACGACCGGCGATGCCTCAGGCCGGGCTCCCTCGGCGCAACTGGGACCCTATGACCCGGTTGCGGATGGCGCCGATCCCCTCTATCCGCAGCTCGATCACGTCGCCATCCGTCAGGAACCGTTCCTGCTCCAGCCCGCAGCCACCGCCGACGGTCCCGGCGCCGAATATCTCGCCCGGATAAATGGTCTCACCCGCGCTGACGTGCGCGATCATGTCCTCGAAACGCCAGTGGATCGTGCTCATCGATCCTTCGGACCAGACCTCGCCGTTGACCGTCGCGGTCATGCGGGCCTGATAGGGATCGGGCATTTCATCCGCAGTGACGATGCAGGGGCCAAGGATGATGCTGCCGTCGAAGTCCTTGCCTTTGGCCGGGCCGAACGGTCCGGTCATCTCATGGCCTTGCGCGTCCCGCGCCGAGAAGTCGTTGTAGATGGTGTAGCCGAAGATATGGCTTTTCGCGTCAGAGGCGGGGATGTCGCGCCCCTTCCGCCCGATCACCGCAGCCATCTCCAGCTCGTAATCGGCCACTTGCGAATAGGGTGGCCACAGCACATCATCGCCGGGATTGCCGACGGCGAAGCGATTGGCCTTGTAATAGATGGGTTGATCGTACCAGACCTTGGGAAGAACGATCGGCCCTTTCGGCGGCTCCTTGCCCGCGCGGATCGCGTTCAGCGTGAACACGACTTTTCCCGATTGCAGCATGTGCTGCTCAAAGGCGGAGAAGTCACGAATCTGTGTCGGGCGCGGAAGCGGCGCCAGCAACCGGATCGCGGCCGCGCCTAGAACGGCTTCTCCCGGAGGAGAAGCCGCCAGGGCGCGAGCACGATCCAGCGCCCCTTCCCCTTCATCGATAAGCGATAGCATCGTAGCGAACGCGGGA
Source organism: Novosphingobium sp. (assembly GCF_036733805.1). GTDB lineage: Bacteria > Pseudomonadota > Alphaproteobacteria > Sphingomonadales > Sphingomonadaceae > Novosphingobium. The sequence goes on from NZ_DAIMZT010000064.1 coordinate 13,718, forward strand.
TCAGTGGTCCCTGCCCACGCGGCGGCGGCGGCAAGGTCGAGAATATCCCCGTCATCCAGAATGGCGCCGAGCCGCACCGCCCCGTCATATTCGAAAGTCACTAGTCGCATAAAGTCGCCTGATTTGAAACGATTAGAAGGAGTAGCGCGCCTGAATGCCGTAACGGCGCGGCTCGTTCACCGCCGCGACCGGAAGGCCGAACAGTGAAGAGACCTGGGACAGATGCCGGTTGTCAGTCAGGTTCTTGCCGTAGACCGCCAATTCCCAGCCGGCACGATTGGCCAGAGACAGGCGTGCGTCCAGTTCGCCCCAAGCCTTCGCGCGATAAGTGTCGGCGTCCTGGCGGGTCTCAAGGAAGAAAACCGAGCTTTGGAAGCGGACGCCCAGCGATGCCCGGATGGTGTTGTCCGCACCCGCCGCCGTTTCGTAACTGACGTTGGCCCCGCCCTGCCACTTGGGCGCGCGCGTCAGTCGATTGCCGGCGATATCTTCGAGGCCGACCGCCGGGTTCGATCCGGCCACGAAGGAATTGACCAGAACCGCGCTGAGCGCACCGGCTGTGAAACGCGCGTCCAGATACGTCAGGTTGCCGTTGATCTGCAGCCCGGTGAGCGGACGGATCGTGGTTTCGAACTCTACGCCTTTGACCCGCGCCTTATCCGCGGTTTCGATGCCGACGCCGCCGGACGGCACCGGCGTGCGCACCTGAAGGTTCGTATAATCGTAATAGAACGCGGCGGTGTTGACGGTCAGCTTGCGGTCCAGGGCCTGGAGCTTCATGCCGACTTCATAAGCGTCGATCCCTTCCGGGCGGAACGCGGTCGAGCCGCCAAAGGCGTTGAAGCCGCCGCTCTTGAACCCCTGGCTATAGCTGGCATAGGCCATGAAATTGCGGTCGGGCTGGAAAGTGAGCACGACGCGCGGGGAGAAGTCCGTGAATTTGGCCCGCGTGGCCACGTCGGGCGGCGCGGCCAGAGTCGAACCGGCGGGGAAGACCACGGGGCCGGGCGGATCGAACGGCAAGATCGTCGTCACCCCGAACGAGCGGGTGAAATGCTTGCGTTCCTCGCTGTAGCGGCCGCCCACGGTCAGCGACAGGCTATCCGTGAACTTGTACGTGATGTTGCCGAAGAAGGCATAGGATGTGGTCGTCTGATCCGCCTTGAAAGTCGCGGCCGTGCCGGCGCCGCCCGGCCCCGCCAGGCGATTGAAGATGGTGAAGGGTCCGAAGCCGAGGTGTTCCTCGAAATAGATGCCCCCGGCGACCCAGTCGAAATGATGGCCTGATCCCGCGAGACGCATTTCGTGCGACCACTGCCATTCGAACTGCTTGCCGCCGTTGTCGCCCACGTTGCTGATGTCACCGGTGACGAAGGGCGGCGTCGGCGGGTTGACGGCGGTGCCGTCCGAGTCGAGCTGGCCCCGCACGCGCCAATCGCGATAATTGGTGATGGAGGTCAGCGTAGCCCAGTCAAACACCTGGTCACCCTGCAGAGTGATCGTTCGCCCTTTGGTGCGCGTGAAAGTGTCGACGTTGAGCGCGACGCGCTGGTCTTTGAGCACCTGCTGCAGATCCGGCCGCAAGGTGTAGGGCAGGAGCACGTTACTTCCGGTCGGGTTCGTCACTTCGTCGCGAAGGTTGCTCACGTCTGAAATGGCAAGCAGGGCGGGATGCGAATTTTGATAGGAATATTCGCCGATGAGCTTCAGCGTGAGCCGATCCGTCGGCTCCGCCTGAAGCGTGCCGCGGATCAGGAAATCGCGGCTGCCGCCCAGATGCGATCCGTTATAATTGCGAGCCCAGCCGTCATAGTCGGAATAGCCCACGGCAAGCCGCGCGAGCAAATGTCCTTGGCTGTCAAGCGGGCCGGAAAGCGCACCGCGCACCCGGTAATCATGATAGCTGCCGGCACTGCCTTCGATATAGCCGTAAAGGTCCTTGGTCGGCGCGCCGGACTTCAGCAGCACCGCGCCGGCGGAGGAATTGCGGCCGTAAAGAGTGCCTTGCGGTCCCCGCAACACTTCCACGCTTTCGACATCGACCAGATCGAGCGAAGCGTAGCGCGGGCGGCTGACCACTGCCCCGTCGAAATAGACCGCCACGGGTTCGTCAGCGAAGACATTGCCGCCGCCATTGGCGCCGCCGACACCCCGGATGCTGAGCGGCGCCGCACCGTAATTGGAGTTGGCCGCAACCGAGAAGCTGGGGACAGAGGCACTGAGATCCTCGAGCGAACGAACATGGGCATCCTGCAACGCCTCGCTGTTGATCGCTGAGACCGCGATTGGCACGTCCTGCAGCCGCTGCGCCCGGAACTGGGCGGTGACGATGATTTCGGCCCCATCCGAAGCGCCGGTTCCGGCCGGTGCGGCAGGCTGGGCTGCGACCGGATTCTGGACTTGCGCATGCGCCGCGCCGGCGCACAGCAAGGCTGCCCCGGCCACCGATGTGGCCAGGCGAAACTTTCCAAGCATCTCTATTCCCCTACTTTGATGTTGTAGCAGACCGTCCCGGTCTGCAGTGAGTGAGCCGTTCAGCCGGTCTCCTTCCAGATCCCCCATTGATCGAGAACGTCGAGGGTAATGGCGATATGGCTGGCCATCATGCTGACGGCGCCTTCGACATCCCGCTCGAGCACCGCCTCGACAAGATCCACATGCTCACGTTCATGGACGTCGAAGTCGATCGGGATCCGATACAAAAGCTGACGATAGCGCGAGTGCTGCACCAGCAGCCGTTCCTGTATCTTTTCGATTCTCGGCGATCCGCTTCCGGAAATGAGCGCGCGATGCAAACCGTCGTGCGCGGCCTGCCAGGCCCGAAGGCGGTCGGCGTCGGAGGTGTCGAGGTCACGGCTGGTCAGGCGATAGGTGTGAAGCGCCGATACCAGCGACGCTTCCCACGCGATCTCGCCGCGTTCCATCGCGCGGCGCAGCGCCGCCGTCTCGATCGCTGTGCGGGCAAACGCGATGTCGGCCAGATCGTCTCGACTGAGTGCCGGAACGCGAAAGCCCTTGTTGCTTTCCAGGCTGACCAGCCCTTCCGCATAAAGGCGAGAGAGCGCTTCGCGCACGGGCGACATGCCAGCGCCATATCGTTCCGCCAGCTTCTCCATCTGCAGGCGACCGCCCGGCGGGTGAATGCCGCGCACCAGGTCTGCTCGCAGGGCCTGTTCGACGTTATCAGCGAGAGTTGTCACAAATCCTCCGTTGATTCGGATAATGAGAAGTTTTTCGAAAATATGCAAGAGGCAATCAAATTTCGTCGCTCATTGTTTCGGCCAGCTGCTGCAGGCCCTGGCGCAACACTGCTTGCTGCTGGGGTTCCAGTAAGGTCTCATAGCGCCTCTCCAAGTGCTCCATGGCTTGTCTTGCCGCCGCACATGCCTCCTCGCCCGCGGCAGTAAGCGACAGGGCATATGTCCGTCCGTCTCCCGCTGACTTGCGCACCAGACCCCTGGCGAGGAGGCCGGCCATCAGCGGCACCATATTAGCACGCTTGATGCCCAGCAGCCGACCGGCATCGCTTTGCGAACAACCGGGATTGGCGGCGATCAACAGCAGGATGGTGGCTTCAACAGGGCGCAGGCCCAGCGGCGCCAGCGCATTACCGAGATTGGCCATCATCGCCGCGGATGCCCGGCGTGCGAGGTAGCCCAGGTGAGATGCAACCGGATCTATCAGCCGGCCGTCAGAGACAGTGTCGTTCATGGCGCGCAGTATAGCTATTGCCCATAACAATCCAAATAGATATGATTCATAGCAATCTGAAAAGGGAGTTTGGAATGCCGGCAACATTGGTTCCCCTGTGCATCGGCGGTCGTCACCGCGACGTGCCGCGCCATTTCGATCGGCTCAATCCGGTCACCGGGGACATCGCGTCCCGTGCCGCGGCGGCCACGGCGGCGGAGGCAATCGCCGCTGTTGAAGCGGCGGAAGCGGCGCTTCCGGCATGGGCGGCGCTGACGCCAAACGCACGCCGCACGATGCTACTGAAAGCCGCCGACGCTCTTGACGCGCGGTCAGCCGATTTCGTTGACGCAATGATGAGCGAGATTGGCGCGACTGAGGGCTGGGTCCGCTTCAACCTCGCGCTTGCCGGAGCGGTGGTGCGGGAGGCCGCTTCCCTGACTACGCAAGTGGGCGGCGAAGTCATTCCATCCGACAAGCCGGGTTGTCTGGCCATGGCGGTGCGCGAACCCGCCGGCGTGGTATTGGGCATGGCGCCCTGGAACGCACCGATCATCCTGGGCGCCCGCGCGATCGCGGTGCCGCTGGCTTGCGGCAATACCGTGGTGCTCAAGGCATCGGAACAATGCCCGCGCACGCATGCTCTTATCGTGGATGCGTTTGTCGAGGCTGGGCTGGGCGAGGGCATCGTCAAT
>NZ_DAIMZT010000065.1:0-14571 GCF_036733805.1 Novosphingobium sp.
AGATGCCGCTGCACATGCGCCTGCCGAAGCGGGGCTTCAACAACAAGAAGTTCGCCAAGGACTACGCTGAGGTGAATCTGGGTCTCGTTCAGAAGGCGATTGAGGCCGGCAAGCTCGACATCTCGGGTACTGTCGATCACGCCGCGCTGAAGGCGGCCGGCCTTGCTCGTGGCGGCAAGGACGGTGTGCGTCTGCTCGGCAAGGGTGCCCTGACCGCCAAAGTTTCGTTCTCGGTCGCTGGCGCCTCGAAGGGTGCTGTTGCAGCGGTCGAGAAGGCCGGCGGCTCGGTCGTGCTTCCAGTCGTGGAAGCCGCCGAAGCCTGAGGTCTGCCGCAAGGCAAACAACCATGCGGGAGGGCGGGCGCGCTGCGCTTCGCCCTCCTTGCATTTTCGGCATGCTCGGGTCTTTCAGACAATTCACGAATGTCTATATGGCCTGTTCAGTTTCCTGGGTTCGACAAGGCAGACGTCTGTCGCTAAGGCGAATCCGAAAAGACTATTCGAGGCAATCCGCACGTCATGGCTTCACGCGCCGACAATATCGCCAGCTCGCTGAGCCTGGCCAATTTCTCGAAGGCTACCGAGCTCAAGAACCGCATCTGGTTCACGGTCGGCGCACTGATCGTGTTCCGCTTTTTGAGCTTCGTGCCGCTGCCCGGCGTCAATCCGCTGATCCTCGAATCGCTCTACAGCAAAACTCAGGGCGGCATTCTCGATCTGTTCAACACCTTCTCGGGCGGATCGCTGTCACGCATGAGCCTGATCGCCCTGGGCGTGATGCCTTACATCACGGCCTCGATCGTGGTGCAGCTTGCCGCCTCACTTCATCCGGCGCTGATGGCGCTGAAGAAAGAGGGCGAGGCCGGCCGTAAGAAGCTTAACCAGTACACGCGTTACGGCACTGTCGGCCTCTGCGCGCTGCAGGGCTGGTTTCTCGCCGTGAGCCTAGAGGCTTACGGTGCGTCGAGCGGGCTGCAGGCAGTGGTCGATCCAGGCATCATGTTCCGCGTTGGCGCGGTTGTCTCGCTGGTGGGCGGCACCATGTTCCTGCTGTGGCTGGGTGAGCAGATTACCTCGCGCGGCATCGGCAACGGCGTTTCGCTCATCATCATGGCCGGCATTGTTGCCCAGATGCCGAAATTCGCCAGCAATCTGGGTCAGGCTTATAGCGCGGGGGATACGGGTTCGATCCTGATCGTCAGCCTGATCGCCCTCATCATCGGCATGATCCTGCTGATCTGCTTCATGGAGCGTGCGCAGCGGCGATTGCTGATTCAATATCCGAAGCGCGCGACGCAGCGCGGCATGATGCAGGCGGATCGCAGCCATCTGCCGCTGAAGCTCAACACCGCAGGCGTGATCCCGCCGATCTTTGCCAGCTCGCTCTTGCTGCTGCCGCTCACCATTACGCAGTTTGCAGGCAATTCGCTGAATCCCGAATCGACGATGGGTAAGATCGTCGTCACGCTCAATCAGCATCTCGGGCACGGGAAGCCGCTATACATGCTCCTTTATGCGGCCGGCATCATCTTCTTCAGCTTCTTTTACACCGCCGTCGTTTTCAATCCGGAGGAGACGGCGGAGAACCTGAAGAAGAACGGAGGCTTCATTCCCGGCATCCGTCCGGGTGCGCGCACGGCTGAATACCTCGACTATGTGCTTACGCGCGTAACGGTGATCGGCGCGGTCTATCTCACCATCGTCTGCACCGTGCCGGAATATTTCCTCTCCATGACGGGCTTGCCGCTGCTGTTCATGGGTGGCACCAGTCTGCTGATCGTCGTCAACGTCACCGTTGATACGATCACGCAGATCCAGTCGCACCTGCTGGCGCACCAGTATGGGGATCTCATCAAGAAGGCGAAGCTGAAAGGCCGCCTGCGCTGACCTGACGAGCCAGCAAGACAAGTAAGAAATTTGAGGGGTAACTCGTGAACATAATTCTGCTGGGGCCGCCGGGGGCGGGCAAAGGAACCCAAGCCCAGCGTCTGGTCGAGAAACACGGCATGCGCCAGCTTTCGACAGGCGACATGCTGCGGGCCGCAGTCAAGGCGGAGACGGCGATCGGCCTTGAAGCCAAGGCGGTGATGGAACGGGGGGAGCTGGTTTCAGACGCCATCGTCTCAGCGTTGATCGGCGAGGAATTGGACGCAATGGGCCCGGATACCGGCGCTATCTTCGACGGCTATCCCCGCACGGCGGCCCAGGCGGAGGCACTTGACGAGATTCTTGCAGCGCGCGGCCGCAAGCTCGACCATGTGATCGAGCTGGAAGTGGATGAGGATGCGCTGGTTGAGCGGATCACAGGTCGCTTCACCTGCGCCGCCTGCGGCAAGGGCTATCACGACAAGTTCGAACAACCCAAGATTCCTGGCACTTGTGACAAGTGCGGCGGCACCGAGTTCAAGCGCCGCCCTGATGACAACGCCGAAACCGTGCGTACCCGCCTGGCCGAATACCGCGCCAAGACCGCGCCGATCCTGCCGATCTATGACGCGCGCGGAATTGTCAGCAAGATTGACGGGATGGCTGACATGGACGAGGTGACGGGCGCGATCGAGGCCATTCTGAATTCGTGACAAGGGGCTCGCTGGTCAGGCAGTGCGTGCATCGCGAAGGCATGCCAGATCGAACGTCGACCCTTTGGCGCAACGCCTGGTCTTTGACGGCGGCCCTATCTTGCGTTAAACAACAAGGATCGGCGCCCCCGCTCACCATTCCATTTGGGGTTGGTGGGTGGTGTTTCTATTGAGCGAGCGTTGACACTGCTCGCGAATCATTCTAAGCGCGCCCTTCACTCGAAAGCTGCGGCAAGTCCGGAAGGCTCGGGCGTTGCGTGCCTATGGCGCGGCCTGTGATGCCAACCGGCGCCTTGCCATTCATGTGGCGTGGGTGTCAAAGCGTTGAGATAGGGGCCGCGGCGTCCCTGTGGAGCATGGAGATTTAAGTGGCTCGTATTGCCGGGGTAAACATCCCCACCAACAAGCGCGTGATTGTCGCGCTTACCTATATCCACGGTATCGGTCGCACCAAGGCCATCGAAATCGCCGACAAGCTCGGTATCGATCACGGTCGTCGCGTGCAGGACCTGTCGGACGCGGAAGTCCTTCAGATCCGTGAAACGATTGACGCGGAGCACACCGTCGAAGGCGATCTTCGTCGCGAAACGGCGATGAACATCAAGCGCTTGATGGATCTTGCCTGCTATCGCGGCCTGCGCCATCGCAAGGGCCTTCCGGTTCGCGGCCAGCGCACGCACACCAATGCGCGCACCCGCAAGGGCAAGGCCAAGCCGATCGCCGGCAAGAAGAAGTAAGCCGCCGAACCGGTTTTCGGTTTCTGCAGCGATTTATCGACAGGATATACGGACATGGCACGCGAACCTCAGCGCATAAAGCGCCGCGAGCGTAAGAACATCACCAGCGGCATCGCCCATGTGAATGCCAGCTTCAACAATACAATGGTGACCATCACCGACGCCCAGGGCAACGCGATCTCGTGGTCCTCCGCCGGCATGATGGGCTTCAAGGGCAGCCGCAAGTCGACGCCTTATGCCGCTCAGGTCGCCGCTGACGACGCGGGCAAGAAGGCCGCGGAGCATGGCGTGCGCACCTTGGAGGTCGAGGTCAAGGGGCCGGGCTCGGGTCGCGAGAGCGCCCTGCGCGCCTTGCAGGCCGTAGGCTTCACCATTACCTCGATCCGCGACGTGACGCCGATCCCGCACAACGGCGTGCGCCCTTCGAAGCGTCGCCGCGTCTGATCGAGTTTACCGGGCGGCGAACCGGTCGCCGTTCGGCTTTCGGATCGTCCTAGGCCATTCCACCCGGCCTGCGGGCGTAACCGCCATCGAAATCCCAGGGGAAGTCCATGACTGTCAACATCAAGAACTGGCAGGAACTCAAGAAGCCGAACAGCCTTGAGGTCAAGCCGGGACCAGACCCCAAGCTGAAGGTGACTTTCGTCGCCGAACCTCTCGAGCGCGGCTTTGGCTTGACGCTCGGTAACGCGTTGCGCCGTGTTCTGCTTTCTTCGCTTCAGGGCGCGGCTATCACCTCGATCAAGATCGAGAACGTGCTGCATGAATTTTCTTCGCTGGCGGGCGTGCGGGAGGATGTCACTGACATCGTGCTCAACGTCAAGCAGATCGCGCTGAAGATGCAGGGTGAGGGGCCGAAGCGCCTCCAGCTTTCCGCTACAGGCCCGGCCGAAGTGAAGGCCGGCGACATCGCAGTGTCCGGCGATATTGAGGTCATGAACAAAGACCTCGTGATCTGCCACCTCGACGAAGGGGCGACGCTGAACATGGAGCTGACCGCTGACAGCGGCAAGGGCTATGTTCCGGCGGTGTCGAACCGCCCGATCGACGCGCCCATCGGCTTGATCCCGGTTGACTCGCTTTACTCGCCGGTGCGCCAAGTGAGCTACAAGGTCGAGAATGCCCGCATCGGCCAGGAGCTGGACTTCGACAAGCTCAGTCTCACCGTCGAGACTGACGGCACGGTGACCCCGGAAGACGCCGTGGCTTACGCCGCGCGCATCCTTCAGGATCAGCTGGCGCTGTTCGTACACTTCGAGGATATCGCGCCTGTCGGCACCTCGCCGATGATCGGCATGGCGGCCGGCGCCGTTCCCGAAGAGAGCGATGCCAACCAGCTTAATCGTTACCTTCTCAAGAAGGTGGACGAGCTGGAGCTGTCGGTTCGTTCGGCCAACTGCCTCAAGAACGACAACATCATCTATATCGGCGACCTCGTGCAGAAGACCGAGGCCGAGATGCTCCGCACGCCGAACTTCGGCCGCAAGTCGCTCAACGAGATCAAGGAAGTCCTTTCCTCGATGGGTCTGCGCCTCGGCATGGACATCCCTGGCTGGCCGCCGGAAAACATCGAGGAAATGGCCAAGAAGCTCGAACAGGAGCTGCTCGGCTGATTAATCGAGCCATTTCGAGCCATTTCGGGCAAGTCCGGGATGGCGTCAGGGAAAGGCGGCCCCCTCAAGAGCCGCCTGGAACGGGCTACCTGATACGGGCCCCTTACGAACGGAGTGAAAGAAAATGCGTCACAAGTACGGTCAGCGCAAGCTGCAGCGCACCTCCGGCCATCGCGCCGCCCTGCTGCGCAATATGGCCGCTGCGCTTATCAAGCATGAACAGATTCAGACCACCACGGCCAAGGCCAAGGAACTGCGTCCCTACGTCGAGAAGCTGATTACGCTGGCGAAGCACGGCGGCCTTTCGAACCGTCGACTTGCTCATGCTCGGCTGATGGATGAAGCGCAGGAAAAGAAGCTGTTCGAGGTTCTTGCCGATCGTTACGCGGGCCGTAATGGCGGTTATACCCGCATCATAAAGGCAGGCATCCGCGCGTCGGACGCAGCGCCCATCGCGATCATCGAACTGGTGGATCGCGATGTGGAGGCGAAGGGCCAGGATTCGGGCCCGGTGAGTGCCGAGACGGAAGAATACGCCGAAGCCTGAGCTTCATCCGCGAGGATGACGAAAAGCGGTCGCGAGTGCTAGGCTCGCGGCCGCTTTTGCTTTTCGGGAGAGGGACATGTGCAGGCTGTGGGCGCTGATCGGGGGCTTGTCGCTGGCACTGGCAGCGCCCATCTGGGCCGAACCGATGGCCAAGATCACATACCCTGAAACGCGCCGCGACAATGTCGTCGAAGACCATTTCGGCGAAAAGATCGCTGATCCCTATCGTTGGCTTGAGGCTGACGTGCGCCATGCGCCGGAGGTCGCCGACTGGGTCACGCAGGAAAATGCGTTGACCGAAAGCTACTTTTCCGGGCTGCTGCAGCGGGCCCATTTTGCCGATCGCATCCGCGCCTTCATGGATTACGAACGTTTCGGCTTGCCGGTGAAAGCCGGAGGGAACTACTTTTACACGCGCAACACCGGCCTGCAGAACCAGGCGCAGCTTTTCGTTCGTACCGGCTTGGCGGGAGAGCCTCGACTGCTGCTCGATCCCAATGGTTGGGCAAAGGACGGCGCGACCGCGCTTGACGCATGGGAGCCTTCGGAAAAGGGGCGCCATCTGCTTTACAGTGTGCAGGACGGGGGCAGTGACTGGCGGATCCTGCACGTGATGAACGTGAAGACCGGCCGAACGCTTCCTGACGAGATTCGCTGGGCCAAGTTTACCGGACTTGCCTGGATAGGCGAGAGCGGCTTTCTCTACTCGCGATTCCCCGCTCCGGAAAAGGACGGCGCCTTCCAGTCGCTCAATTACAATCAATCGGTCTATTACCATCATCTCGGCACGCCGCAGTCGGACGACCAACTTGTTTATGCGACGCCCGACCATCCCGATTACGGTCACACCGCAGAAGTGACTCAGGACGGCCGCCTTGCGGTCGTCACCAGTCATGTCGGCACGGATGCGCGTTACGAAGTGCATGTGATAGATCTTGCTCATCGCAAGCGGGACGGATGGAAAACACGGGCTTTGGTGACCGGCTTTGCCGATGATTGGAAACTCGTGGAGGGGGCTGGCCGCCACCTGTGGTTTGTGACCAATAATGGCGCGCCGCGCTATCGCCTTGTTTCGATCGATCTCGATGCGCCTGGACCTGAATGGGTCGAAGTGGTGCCGGAGCGGGCCGACATTCTTGAGCGGGCGGGCATCGTCGGCGATCAGCTCGTGCTCAATTACATGCGGGATGCCGCCAGCCATGCCGAGATCGTCGGTCTCGACGGCAAGACCAACCGTACATTGACCTTGAACGGCATCGGCACGGCGTCGGGCTTTCGTGGCAAGCCCGGCGACCCCGAGACTTTCTATGCCTTTACCAGCTTCAATTGTCCGGCCGCGATCTATCGCCTGAACATGAAGTCGAACGAGACTGTCCCGTTCGCTCAGCCCAAGCTCTGCTACGATCCGGGTGCCTATCTCGTTGAGCAGCGGTTCTATAGTTCCAAAGATGGGACCCGCGTGCCGATGTTCATCGTGCGCAGCAAAGCGGTTGCCAAGGCGGGCAAGCCTGTCCCGACCCTGCTTTATGGCTATGGCGGCTTCGATGTCTCACTGACGCCGGGCTTTTCCGCGATCCGGATGGCCTGGCTGGAGGCTGGCGGCGCCTTTGCCCTGGCGAATCTGCGGGGTGGCGGCGAGTATGGGCGGGAGTGGCATGACGCCGGCCGCCGCGCCAACAAGCAAAACGTGTTCGACGACTTTATCGCCGCCAGTGAATACTTGATCGATCAGGGCATCACGAAAAAGGACGGCCTTGCCATTCAGGGCGGCTCTAACGGCGGCCTCCTGGTCGGCGCTGTCGTAAATCAGCGGCCCGACCTTTTTGCAGCCGCCGTCGCGCAGGTCGGGGTTATGGACATGCTGCGCTTCGACCGTTTCACCGCGGGCCGATATTGGGTTGACGATTACGGGTATCCGGACCGCGAGGCGGATTTCAAGATCCTGCGGACTTACTCGCCGTATCACAACATTCGTGACGGAACGGACTATCCGGCGATTCTCGTGACCACCGCCGATACAGACGATCGCGTGGTTCCCGGCCATTCGTTCAAATACGCTGCGGCGTTGCAGGCGGCTCATCTTGGCGACAAGCCGCACCTGATTCGCATCGAAACGCGCGCCGGTCACGGTTCGGGCAAGCCGACTGACAAGGCTATCGAGGAAGGCGCGGACATTCTCGCATTCCTGGCGCAGTGGACCGGGCTCCAAGCCCCGGATGCCGGAGAGAATAGTTCACAAGAACAGATAAAATGATGAATATTGGCTGCAAGTCCAATTCAGCGCGATCTCAGTTTGCACTTGCTAATCGAGCCTCATGGTCCGGCAATTCCGGAAGCATCAGGATGATGAGCGATGCGGACACTAACCAGGATTTTAATGGGAGCGCTTGCCGCCGGCACCGTGGCGGCATCGGCCGTGCCGGCTGTGGCAGGGCCATACGATTATGGGCGTTTCGCTCAGCGGGACCCCGTGAATGAATGTGCCGCTGCGGCGACGCGTACTGCACAGCGCTACAGCCGTGAGGGCCGCGCCAGGGTGACGGACATCCGCGCCGTCGATCGCAAGAGCTATGGCTACAAGGTCGAAGGGCGGGTGGCCGTTGACAGGCGCGACTGGCGCTATGGCTGGGATGGGCGCGACCGCGATTCCGGCCGCTTCGTATGCAAGGTCGGGTATGACGGCCGGATATTCGATCTTAATTTCTCCGGCATTCGCGGCCTTTGATTGGCCGTTCGTGAGTTGGACGGGGGGTGGGCGGTTCACGTCGAGTGGCGTGAACCGCCTATTCCTCAATCGCGCTCAAGCTGACTAACGTTCACCTCGGTGCGTGGGTAGGCCGAGGGACCAGTAAATGGCGATGCCCCGAAGGGCAAAACCACCGGCGACGGCGACGGACCACGTCAGTGTCCACGGAAGGCCAGCAGCCAATCCTCCTGCCGCGAGAACCGCCGCAAGCGCGCCGGCAGTTACATAGAGTTCAGGTCGCATCAGGATCGAGGGCTGGCCGGCCAGCACGTCGCGGATGATGCCGCCGACGCATCCGGTTACCACGCCCATCAGCACGGCGGGAACGATCGGCACGCCCCAGGCCAGAGCTTTGATCGTGCCGACGACCGAATAGACAGCCAGGCCCAAGGCGTCCGCCCATTCCAGAACACGGCCTTGCCACCAGCGCGTCGGCGTGAACCATGCCAGCAACGCCACAATGAGGCAAACCGGCGTGACCAAGTGGTCATGCACCCAGAATACCGGCGCTCCGATCGGCAGATCGCGAAAGGTGCCACCACCGACGCCTGTTACCACCGCGAAGAACGCCACGGTCACGAACGTCTGCCGCAGGCGTGCGGCGACAAGCGCTCCGGTCAGCGCAAAGATAGCAATCCCGATCAGATCCAGCGCGGGGGGTAAAGCGGGGACAGCCGGGTGCAAGATCAGTGGCCCGTCATTCGGCAGCTTCGCTTATCGCATCCGCTTCCGCCGCCTGCCGCGCCCACATTTCCGCGTAAAGGCCGCCAAGGCGCAACAATGCCGCGTGAGTGCCGCTTTCCGCCAGTCGCCCATCGTTGAGGACGAGTATCCGATCGGCGTCAGCGATGGTTGAGAGCCGATGCGCGATGGAGATCGAAGTGCGGTGTTCGGCCACGCGGTGCAGCGTGGTGAGAATGTCCTGCTCGGTGCGGGTGTCGAGCGCGCTGGTCGCTTCGTCAAGCACGAGGATCGGCGGGTTCTTGACCAGCGTCCGCGCAATGGCGACACGCTGCTTTTCTCCGCCTGAAAGCTTGAGTCCACGTTCGCCCACCTCGGTGTTGAAGCCCTTGGGCAGGCGGTCGATCAGGCCCATCAGCGCCGCGCCTCGGGTTGCCGCTTCCACGTCCGCCTGAGTCGCATCATCCCGGCCGTAGGCGATGTTGTAGCCGATGGTGTCATTGAACAGGACGGAGTCCTGCGGCACGATGCCGATCGTCGCGCGCAAGGAGGTCTGCGTCACTTCGCTGATGTCCTGTCCGTCGATCAGGATGCGGCCGCTCTGCGGGTCGTAGAAACGGAACATAAGACGGGCGAGGGTGGACTTGCCTGCGCCTGACGGACCGACGATGGCGAAGTTCTGACCGGCCGGGACTTCGAAAGACAATCCTTTGAGGATGGTTCGGTCCTTTTCGTAACCGAACACCACGTTATCGAACACTACCGAGGGCTTGCGGATGACCAGGGCCGGTGCGCCCGGCTTGTCCGCAATTTCCACGTCCGCGTCGAGCAGGCGGAACATCTCGGCCATGTCGATCAACCCCTGCCTGATCGTACGATAGACCATGCCCAGCATGTCCAACGGCCGGAACAGTTGCGTAAGATACGTTTGCACGAATACCAGCTGACCGGCGGTATATTTGCCCTGATACCAGCCCCATACCGTCCAGGCGAGCGCGGCCGCCATCAACAGGTTCACCACCACGGCCTGCGCTATGTTCAGCAGGCCGAGACTATTCTCGCTCTTCACAGCGGCTTCTGCATAAGCGCGAGTGGCTTGCGCGTAGCGCGCTTCCTCGCGCGCTTCGGCGGAGAAGTATTTTACGGTTTCATAATTGAGCAACGAGTCGACGGCGCGGGCGAGGGCCTGCCCATCAAGCCGATTCATCTTCTCGCGAAGCTGAGTGCGCCATTCGGTGATGGTGCGGGTCACCCAGATATAGGCCACCACAGCAACCGCGGTCGCGGCGACAAGACCGGGCCCGAAGGTGAGATAGAAGATCACCGCCACTGCCGCAAGTTGCAGCACGGTAGGCGCGATGTTGAAGAGCATGAAGTAGAGCATCGTGTCGATGCTCTTGGTGCCGCGTTCGATAGTCTTGGTGACTTCACCCGTGCGCCGGGCGAGATGAAAACGCAGGCTCAGGCGATGAAGTTGAGCAAAGACGCTCTCCGCCAGGGCCCGTGTGGCATCCTGCCCGACACGTTCGAACACGATGTTGCGAAGGTTATCGAACGCGGCTTGCGCCAGGCGTCCGGCGGAATAGCCCAGCACCATCCACATCGCGAGACGAACCAGTTTCGGACCAGTCGCGCCGAGCGCGTCTACTGCCCACTTAAGCAGATAGGGCAGTGCAAGCTGCGTCGCTGTCGAGGCCAGGATGAGCAGGCAGGCGAATACGATCCGCCAACGCAGGGCCTTGTTGTCGGCCGGCCAGAGATAGGGAAGGAAGCGCAGCAGCGTGCGCCAGCCGTCATGGCGGGCGTTGGGGGCGTTGACGGCGGTGTCAGGTGGCATGGATGCTATTTAAGGGGCCGCACGGCGTGCGCAATCTATCGCGACAGGTCGAACAGGATTTTGCGCGAGGAAAAATCGATCGCGACTCGTTTGAATGCGCGCAATTCGCGCATTCCCAGGAACACCGCGGGTCGTTGGGCCAGTCCCAGCTCGCTGAACGCCGGAGCATCGGCATAAGCGATGACCACGTTTCCGATCTTCAGATCCTTGATATTGAGTTCGCGGGCGAAGCCGATATCGGCGGAAAGTTCATGGCCGGTCACGCTGGAAAGCACAGCCGTTGCTTGCGTATGTTCATGCATGGCGTGCCGCAGGGCAAGGTTGCCGACGGTCCCGCTGGCACCCGTATCGATCACGACATCAACGCGGACACCGTCGATCATGGCATTGGTCATGATGAGCCGGCCGGAACGTTTGCGGGCATGGACCACGATTTCGTATCCGGCGCTGCCGCCCAGCTCGCGAGCGTCGCCGATCGTGATCGTGTTGTGTTTGAAGTCCAGCAGCACGCGTTGGTCTTGCAAGCTGTCAGTCCCCAGAATGCCGTCCGCGCCAATATGTCGGTTTTCGAGCAGAGGCACGATCAGGTCATAGATTTCGCGACTGCCGAAGCCCAATGTGTCGACTTTCGCGGTGGCCACATTGCCTTCTCCGGCCATGCCTATCACGCGTACTTGAGGGCCGATTACCAGGCCCAGATTGCCGGCAAGCGCCGTCGAGACGACCGTGCGCTGCGATCCGGTATCGATGAGGAAGCGGAAGGGTCCTTTGCCTTGCAAGGCGACATTCACCGTCATCCGATCCTGCAAGTCGGCTTCGCCCTGCAGCGTTTCCATCGTGCCGGACGCTTGGGGCAGGGGGCCTGGCGCAGGGGTGGTGCCCAGAATTACCGGGTCTGCTATCAGGAGAGCCAGCGCTAGCGCGGTTCCAGACATGTCCTCCTCCCGCAGGCGTCAGTGGGCCATGTTATCGCGGTCTTGTCATTCTATCACGATGGCGGGATGGGCGCCATAATTCAGGCGGTTCGCAATCTCAGCCGCTGGCGCACCGGATTAACGACATGGAGCGCCATGGCCATCAGATCCGCACGCGCCGGGTGGCGAAACAGAAAAAGAGCGCCCAGCCAGGCAAGGCCAGAAGCACTGACGGTCAGAGCCAGATCGACAAAGCTCAACTTGGCCGAATCGCGCCAGAACATGACGGTGTAGATCGCCGGCAGAGCGGAAAGCAGTGCCACACCCAGGCTTGAGGCGTAGATCCGCAACATCATGGCCCAGCGGAAACCGATTAATCTTCTAAGCCAAAGTGCATAAAGACAAAACCATCCCAGGCCGTAAACAATGCGCGAGGCCGCCGCCGCCTCCACACCGATGCTTGCGCCGGCCATGAGCGTCGCCACCGAAAGCACGGTGTCGGCCAGATTGAAGTACAACAGTTGCCTCAGCCGACCGAGCAGAATGGGCAGGTCCATGTGGAGCGGCAACGCGACGAAACAGCATTCGGCCAGCGCGACGAAGGCGAGCAGCGGAGCCGCGCGTGCCCATCCCGGCCCATAAAGCATGAGGATGATCGGTTCGGAAAGCACGGCCAGGAGCGCCATAGCGGGCCAGACGATCGCTCCGTGAGCGGCGGCGACGCGTTGATAATAGGGGCCGAGTTCCTTGCCCTCGTCACGCAGCCGCGCAAATGTGGGGTAATAGATGGCGCTCACCGCACCGGCGACCAGATAATGCAGCTGAGAAGCCAGCGCTACGCCCCGGCTGAAGAGGCCGGCGGCCTTCATGCCCTGCATCCGCCCGACGATGAGGTCCGGCGTGCGCATGCCAATCCCCCCGGAAAGGTAGAGAAGCGCGCTGCCGGAACCAAAAGCGATGATTTCCTTGGCTCGACTCAGCCGAATCCTGAAGCTCGGTGGAGTCGGGCGCAGAAGCTGGCCCGCCACGGCACGGGTGGCGGCCTGCGCTATCATCGCCCAGGCCAGCGCCTCCGCGGAGAATCCCAGCGCCGCCAGAACCAGCGCGCAGGCGCTGTTGGCCACCGCGCCGGAAGCATTGACGAGAAAGGTTGCGCGGAAATCGAGACGGCGCGAAAGCAGGGCAACGGGAACGATGCTCCAGGGATTGAGCAGGTAGGACGCCGCGATCAGCGCAAGGATCGGGGATAGACGCGGCTCGGCGTAGAACAACGCTACCGGCTTGGCGACGATGAGAATCAGGGCTGCCAGCAGGAACGAAAATACGACCCCGATCATGGTGCAATGGCGGACCGTATCCTCATCTGCCGTCGAATGGCGGCCAAGATACCGCGCGAGTCCGAAATCCTGAACGACGGAGAGAATCATCGCCGCTGCAAGCGCCACCGAGAATAATCCAATCTCCTCGGGCCTCAGGAAAAAGCGCGATATGACAACCGACGTGACGAACTGCAGCGCGAATTGCGCATATTGGCTTGCGGCTGCCCATAATGCCGCCGACTTGATGCTGCCGCCGCCGCGGCTGTTCTCGAAAGCCGTGTCGGTGGCAGGAGGGGCGCCGGCCGTGCGTTTGCTCATACCGTCAACGTGGTCGTAAGCGTGGCGGCCAGGCGAAGGGCGCGCCTGGGCTCGCCAAACCGCAGCAGACGGGCGACAGTGCGCCACATGCCGTCACGTCTGCCGCCATCGCGCAGATGATTTACCAGCAGATCGAAGCCTTCATCGCGCATTGCGCTAGCCGAATAACGTAGTCCGAGCGCGACGCGTTCACGTACGTCGCGTGAAATTCCGGGGCTGCCGAACAAGGCGTCAAGCTCTTCAATCGGGGGGAGACGCTCAAGTTTTTCAGTGGGATCCGGCCGGCCGGCCTGTCGTTCGCGCCAGGCGATTCGCGCTACGGCTGTGCCTATCTGCTGTTCGGTGGCGTGGCGCGCGGACACCTGAGTTGGATAACGGCGATAGCGCAAGAGTGGTTCTGAAATGTTGCCCAGTTTGGTCACGTTCGCGAGGCGCAGCCAAAGATCGAAATCCTCGCAATGCCGGAAAGCCGCGTGATAACCGCCAATCGCACGCACGATGTCGCGCCTGAACATGGCGGCGGGGTGGCAGATCAACTGGTCACCATTCTCGATGGCCGCAAGCAGGTCTTCATGCGTAAGCGGATGATCGGCCATGCCATTGCGAATCAAGGGTTCGCCCTCTTCGCCGATGTCCTCGCTCCAACTGCCGACGACGCCATAGTCCGGATGCTTGGCCAGAAACGCGATCTGCTTGGAAAAACGATCCGGCCGGCAGATATCGTCAGCATCCATGCGGGCTACGATCGGAGCGGCAGCAAGAGCGATCATTTCGTTGAGACTGGCGATCAGCCCTCGATTTTCGCGCAGAATAGGACGAATCCGCGCATCTGCCTCCGCATGCCGACGGATGATCTGCGCTGAAGCATCAGTAGAACCGTCGTCAACGATAAGGAATTCGAAGTCTTCAAAATCCTGAGCCACGACGCTTTCGATGGCGAGCGCTAGATAGCGTTCGCCGTTGTAGACGCTCATGGCAACGCTGATGGCCGGAGTCGGCATCGATTGACGGATTCCTGATTCTTCAGGCCCTGAACGTGGCCCTTGTGCACAAGGCGGAGTTAGCCCCTGCGTGGTAAACAAAGCGTGATGTCGGTGCTGGCGAGATGTCTTGAAATTTGCGGTCCATATCCTGCCATCCAGGGTTGCAATGGCTTGATGCCCGCCAAATGCCAAAACTCAGCGAGGCGCCGAAAGGCGGTTGAGCGCCGATTTTCCGACCTTATGAACTTTTTTGAAAAATGTGTTTGACTGGTGTTGGGAGTGGGCTTAGAGGGCGCTT
>NZ_DAIMZT010000066.1:0-14243 GCF_036733805.1 Novosphingobium sp.
ACTGCTGCCTGCCTGCCGCCCTCCCGGCACAACCCCGCACTCGCCAGCGGGCGATTAACTGTGCCTGCACGAAATCCTCGCCGGATCGGGGAGGAGCGTTGTTTCTACCCCGGCAGGCGGCGGGGTGGTGAGCAACCTCAAGCCGAGTATCGATAACGGATCGTGTAACCCATGTGATCCGACAGCATCGAGCCGTCCCGTTCCGTGCCGAAGGGAACTTCGGCGCCCATCGGGGTCAGGCTGCCCGCTTTGCCGTTCAGCACGAATTGCAGATCGCGTGCGCGCCATGTGATCCAGCGAGCGTCGGCGGAACGGGCGAGCAGTTGTGGATCAGCGCCCGCGCAGGCGCGCAACGCGTCAACGGGGGAATGCCCAGCAAGCCCGTCCAGCGCCGATTGCAGCACGGCGATCCGGGCGGCGCGTTGGCCCTGGTTGAAATCGCCCGCCATGATGACCGGTGCGCCGGCGGGCCGGTTCGCGGCGACGAAACGCGCCAGGAAATACGCCTCGCGCCGGTAAGCATCGATCGTGCGCTCGGCAGACGCGTAAGATTCGCCCTTGCTGTTGAAATGCGTGTCGGACACCAGCACCTTGCGGCCACCGGGAAGCTCAAGCGTCACCAGCACCACGCCCTTGGCCGCCAGGCAATCGTAACCGGCGCAAGCGCCCTCTGGAAAGGCCGCCTTTTTCACGTTCAGCACTGGCAGGTCGGAAAGCACCATCAGGCCGCTGTCGACCGGCGTTCCTTCGGTTTCGCCCAGAGTCCAACTTCGTTCCACGCCGTTCGGCCATGCTCCGCTGCGCCGGTTGGGCCCCTCAACCACGAAACGATAGCCGGACAGACCGGCGATCGCTTTGGCCTGCCGACTGAAGGCTTCCTGCAGCACGACCACACTGGGGGCACACCCCCGCGCGTGCATCCACGCCAGCCGCTCCCCGATCGCGTGCAGCGCTTCGGCGCCTTTCTTGGCAAGCGGCCAAGGCAGACCGGCGACGTTATAAGTCAGCACGGAAATGTCACCGCCCTGGCAAGCTGAAGCGGGCAGATTCGGCAAAGCCGCCAGCTCTATGCCCGGCGCGGAAAGCGGTCTCAGGATCAAGGCGCCGGCCAGCAGCGCCGCAGCGGCTATCAGGCGCAAGCGCAAGGTGCGACGCATCGACGGCGCAAGGCCGCGCCGGGGCGTGGACGCCCCCAGACGTTTCGACATCATTTCCATCCTTTTTGTGAGGCGCGGCGCGCGATGGTGATAAGCACCGCCGTCAGTCACGGTGTTCCGCTACTGAATGACCACCCTGTCATAGACGTCGCCGCGAGGGCGGGTCCTCAGCTTGTGCCGATTTTTCCGTCCGGAACGGCGCCCTCACCGCTTCTCGTAACGCACCACCCCAGGCCCCAGTGCGTTCCGGCCCAGGCTTACCGCATCGCCCGACCAGTCGGCCACGAATGCGCTGCGGCGATCCAGGCCGGGAACGAAACGGGCGTCGTTATCTTCGATGACCAACCCGCCAGAGGGGTGCGTGCGATGTTCGGCGGCGACGGCGATGAAGGCGGAGTAGTTCTCCTTGTCGCGCCCCTGGACGAACCAGTTTCCGGCGATACGGCCTGTGGCGCCGTCGGACAGGTCGATCATGTAATTGGTGCCCCGTCCGCGCGAATCGTCAAAGCTGCAATCGGCGATCTCGATCCGGGCCGCGCGAGTCTTGGCATAGTGGCCGCCGGTGCCGGCTTCGAAGCGGCTGCGCGTCACCGTCAGCGCGCCATAATTGCCGACGTAAAGCGAATGGGCGCAGCCCGAACCTTCGCACGTGCCCAAGCGCGTGAACGTGGACTTGTCTATGGTGATCGCGCTTGCGGCGTCATCGGCTGTCAGGATGCCCTGCTCGCTGTCGCGGAACCAGGTTTGCGATACCGCAAGGTTGCCGTGCTCCAGACGGATGCCCGCGCCGTTCTTGTCGGCAACGCGGATATTGGCGAAGACCAGGCCGATGACCCGCGCCCCGCGTCCACGCAGCACCAGGGCGCCCTTGTCCTCGCAAGCCACGCCATCCAGGATCGACTGGCCGGGAACCGCCGCTTCGTATGTCACCTCGCCTTCCGCCTGCACGGCGCAATCGGCAAAGCGCAGCGAGGCGAAGCGGATCGTGCCGCGCCCCTGCCCGATCGCATTCACCGCATCCTGCAAGCGTGCATAGCCGCGCCCGGTCTCCACCACCGTGTAAGGCGCGGCAGCGCCGGAGCTCTGAGCCGTGGAAGACGTCACAGGGAAAGCCGCGAGGAAAAGCGCGGCGGGAGCGAGGGCAAAACGAGCAAGGCTGTTCATGCCGGCGCTTTTACCGTCGAACATCCACAAATGGGTAAACGCCGTGGGCTCCGTCCCGCCGTGGGACGGAGCGGGCGAGCGCCTGCTACGTCAGCAGCGTCGCTTTCACCCCGTCGATCACATATTGCGCGGCGAGCGCGGCCAGCACCACGCCGAGCAGGCGCGTGATGACCGCCTCCACTTTATCGCCCAGCACCCGCATCAATGGGCCTGCGGCGGCCAATGCGGCAAAGCTTATCATCATCACCAGCAACATTGCGCCCAGCACTGTCACTGTCTGCTGAAAACCGTGCACGCGGCTCATCAGCAGCATGATCGTGGCGATCGAGCCCGGTCCGGCCAGCATCGGCATGGCCATCGGGAAGATCGAGACATCCTCCACCTCGGGCGTCACGGCGTGATGCGCGCGAATCTTCTCCGCCCGCTCCTCCCGCCGTTGCGTGCGCCGCTCGAACACCATGTCCACCGCAATCATGAACAGCATGATGCCCCCGGCGATGCGGAACGCATCAAGCTGGACATGAAGCGCGCCCAGCAGCTGCTTGCCGAACAACGCGAAGACCAGCAGGATCAGCGCGGCGATCACACAGCCCCGTGCGGCCATGGCGACCGCCTGCCGCCGGCTCGCCCCCGACGAAAGACCAGCATAGATGGGCGCGCAACCGGGCGGGTCGATAACGACGAACAGCGTGACAAAGGCCGAAAGGAACAGGTCCAGCACGAGCGATTACCGCGAAGCGCCGGCCGCGACGGAGACTGACAACACCTGCGCCATCGCCCCGTCCTTGCGCAGCGACACAGAGAGCGTACGGGCGTTGTCAGCGGCGACGTGATAAGTCCAGGTGAGCGTGCCGTCATCCGATCGGCCGCCCCCGTCCGCGCCAGCCACGCGAAGCTTCTCTCTGGCAGGCTGCTTCTGCCTGCCACTGCCAGCGCGAAGGGGCCCTTCCCGGCGCGCAGGGCAATCCGCAACGGAGGCGGAAAGCATGTCCGGCTCTTTGAGCGGGCTGGTCAGCGCATTGCCCTGATCGAGCACCCAGCGATAGCCGCCGTCTTTCTGTTGGCGCCAGATGGTGGTGAAATAGCCGACCGCGCCGTCCGGCCTCTGCCACGCTCCTTTAGTGACGCCCAGCGTCCCGTCGCAGCTTATCCAGACCTGATAGGGTTGCCATTGGATGGACGATGGCGGGTCCTTGCGCCCCTTCAGCCAGGCTTTGGCCATGATCGGCTGCGGCACGAACATCACCGCCTCCTGGTCAGCGAAGTCGCGAAAGGCGGTCCACTGCCCCTTCTCATGGGCGGCGCGGGCAAAGGCTATTTCAGCGGCGATCAGCGCGCTGGGATTGGCGGTTCCGGGCCCGGCGCGCCCGCGGGGCGGCTCCGCTCCGGCCGGCGCCCCATGGCCTGCCGCGAGCAGGGCCAGCGCCAGAACCGGCCGGAGCCGCTTCAAAGTGCGCCTTCGTCAAGGGCGATGCCCGCATTGCGGTGCGCCGCGACAATGGTGTTGCGCAGCAGGACCGCGATCGTCATCGGACCGACACCGCCCGGCACCGGCGTGATGGCGCCCGCCACTTCGCAGGCCGAAGCGAAGTCCACATCGCCCACCAGCCGACTTTTGCCTTCCTCTGCCGCGGGAACCCGGTTGATGCCCACGTCGATCACGGTTGCGCCCGGCTTGATCCAGTCACCCTTGACCATCTCCGCACGGCCGACTGCCGCAACTACGATATCCGCGCGGCGCACCACCTCGGGGAGATTCCTCGTGCGACTGTGCGCGACCGTGACGGTGCAGCTTTCGGCGATGAGCAATTGGGCCATCGGCTTGCCCACGATGTTCGAGCGCCCGATCACCACGGCATCAAGACCCGAAAGCGATCCCAGCTTATCCTTCAGCAGCATCACGCAGCCCAGCGGCGTGCAGGGCACGAAGCCCGGCAGGCCGGTGGCGAGGCGCCCGACATTGACGACATGAAAGCCGTCCACGTCCTTGTCGGGATTGATCGTCGCGATCACCTTCTGCTCGTTCATGTGCGAAGGCAGCGGCAGCTGGACAAGAATGCCGTCCACCGCTGGATCGGAATTGAGCCGCTCCACCAGCGCCAGCAGGTCCGCCTCCGGCGTGTCGGCGGGCAGCTTGTGTTCGAAACTGGCCATGCCGCAGGCCACGGTCTGCTTGCCTTTGTTGCGCACATAGACCTGGCTCGCCGGATCTTCTCCCACCAGCACTACCGCCAAACCGGCCTTACGGCCCGCCTTCGCGTCGAAAGCTGCGGCGACCACGGCGATGCGCGCGCGCAGTCCTTCGGCAAACGCTTTTCCGTCTATGATCTGCGCCTTCGTCATAAAGGCTTCCATCAATAATAGGCCAGCGCGAGATTGCGCAGCACGATGCCAACGATCGTCAGGCCGATGATAAGCACCATCGGCGAGAAATCGATCGCGCCGGTATTAGGCATCATCCGCCGGATCGGCCGCAGCATCGGTTCCAGGATCGCGTTCAGCGCATGCCACACCGCAGCAACGAACTGGTTGTGCATGTTGACCACGTTGAATGCGATCAGCAGGCCCAGCACGAACTGAACGATCACCACGAAGACGATGATGTTGATGAGGTACTGGACGATCTCGTAGAGGGTGGCGAAAAGCAACGCCTGCTCCTTTCCTGGTAAGGCCCGCGCTCAGGCCGACGCTTGCCGCGCTGATAGCCGAGCAGGCGCCGCCCCGGCAAGGGTGCGCGCCATGATTGACCGACGCGGCTGGACGAAGATTACTGCGTAAACGTGGACGTCCGCTCGATCCGCCAGTTGAGCTGTTCCTCGCTGGCGCCGGGCACGTCATTGACGCGCCGCAAGACGAAGGTGCCCCGCCGAGACGGGCGGCCGTCGGCGAAATCGATCACCACCGGCGCCTCGTAATAAAGCGAACCTGCAGCGCCTTCCACATCACCCTTGCCGATGGCAATCTTGGGGCCGGCCTGGCCGCCGAACTCGCCCTTCAGCTTTTCCGGCGTCATCTGGGCATCGAGGCTCCAGGCCCTTGCGGCATCCACCCAATCGCCTACGCGGATCGCATTCGTATAATAGCGCAGCAATCTTTCGGGATCGCGCCGTTCCGTCAGCGCCTCCATATCGAGACCGGCGGCGATCCCGGCGTCGGTCGCCGCCGATGCATCGACCGAAGGGGCCGGAACCACCGCATCGCTCGCGTCTTCAGTCGCGCCCGCGCTCATCTCAGGCGCCGGCGGATTCCGATGGCATGCGGCAAGCAGCAGCATGGTGCCTGGAAGCGCGGCGAGAAGAATGGCCTTGATGGCGACGGTATTACGCATGTGCTCCAAGTTACCCTTTCAGCTTGTGCCCCCCCTCACATGAACGGCTAACCCGCGCGGATCAATGTCCCGGCGCCCTCTTGCGTGAATATTTCCAACAACATGGCGTGCGACACCCGGCCGTCAAGCACCACCGCCGCCTCGCACCCCGCCTTCACCGCGTGAATGCAGGTTTCCAGCTTCGGGATCATGCCGCCGGAAATCGTGCCGTCCTTATGCAGGTGCTCGATATCGGCGGGCCTCAGGTCAGTCAGCAGGTTGCCCTGCTTGTCGAGCACGCCGTGAACGTCCGTCAGCAGAAACAAGCGCGCCGCCCCCAAGGCCGCGGCAATGGCGCCGGCCATCGTATCGGCATTGACGTTGTAAGTCTCACCGTCCGTCCCCGGAGCGATGGGGGCGATAACCGGGATCATGCCGGCGGCCGAGATCGTTTCGATGACGGAAACGTCAATCCTGTCAGGCTCACCCACAAAGCCCAGGTCTATCACTTGTTCGATCAGGCTTTCGGGATCCTTCCTCGTGCGCCGGACCTTGCGGGCGGTGACCATGTTGCCGTCCTTGCCGGAAATGCCCATGGCCCGGCCGCCGGCCTTGGCGATCCAGCTTACGATCTCCTTGTTGATCGCGCCTGACAGGACCATCTCGGCGACTTCGGCGGTCGCCTTGTCCGTCACGCGCAGGCCGTCCACGAACTGGCTTTCAATCCCGGCTTTCTTGAGCATCGCCCCGATCTGCGGCCCGCCGCCATGCACCACGACGGGATTGATGCCCACGGCCTTGAGCAACACCACGTCCTGCGCGAAATCGTGCGCCAGTTCGGGATCGCCCATGGCATGGCCGCCGTACTTCACGACGAAGGTGCGACCGGCGTAACGCTGCATATAAGGCAGCGCGTCAACAAGCGTTTCGGCCTTGGCGAGCAGGGCGGGATCGTGCGGATTCGGCATGTCTTGCGCTTTAGCCCGCTGGGCGCGGATTTGAAGGGGGTTTCGGGTCTTCAGCGAAGAACGCTTCACGCATCCAGCCGCCGCCCCAGCTTCACGAAGAACCAGATGAAGGCCGGCACCATGATCGTCGAGAGCGCAAGCTTGGCGACGATCTGCCCTTCCATGATCGCAAAGATCGGCAGCTTCTGCCCGGCAAACGAAATGGTGATGAACAGCAAGGTATCGACCGTCTGCGACAGGAGGCTGGCGATCCAAGCCCTGAGCAGGAGCAACGCGCCGCGTTCGCGGCCAAGGCCGCGGCCCGCCAGTTTCGAAAAGAGATAGACGTTGAGCGTCTGCGACACGCCGTAGGACACCAGCCCCGCGAATTGCATTCGCGCACTTTGCCCCAACAGGCGGGCGAAAGCCGCCTGATCGTTCCAGAACGGCGCGGGTGGCACCGCGCGGATAACGAAAGTCAGCAGCAGCATGGACACGATCAGCGGAATGAAGCCGAAACGCACCAAGCGATTGGCGGTGTCTCGACCATGCAGCTCAGCCACCGCGCTGGACAGCACCACCAGCAGCAGGAATGCGAAAATGCCTGACTCCACGGCCAGATCGCCCAGCCCCGGCCAGCGTCCCAGCGATGCCAGCTTGGTTCCCAGCACTCCGGCAAGCACAACCAGCCCGCCGTAAAGCAGCGCATAGACGAAGAGCGAGCGGGAGATCGTGCCTTGCGCCTTTAGCGCGCAGGCGGATGCGGGCTGGTTCATGGCCCCTGCCCTAACCGGCAAACGACAATTGCACTAGCCGTTCCAGGCGCGGCTCAGTAGGTTCGGCCCAGCTTGACCCATAACGGAGCAGTACGCCTCGATGCATGTCGCCTTCAGCCTGACGGGCATCGCTCTCATCATCACGACGGCCTTTCTGCTCTCCACCAATCGCAAGGCTATCCGCCTGCGCGTTGTGGGCGCGGCGTTCTCGCTGCAGGCGGGGATCGCCGCCCTGGTGCTTTACGTGCCTTTCGGCAACCGCATGTTGCAGGGCGCGGCAGGCGGGGTCCGCAACCTGCTTGGCTATGCTCATGCCGGGATCGACTTCCTGTTCGGCCCGATCGCCACGCCCGCGATCGGCGGCACCAGCTTCGCCATCGCCGCGCTGCCGGTCATCATCTTCTTCGCCTCACTGATCTCGATTCTTTATTACCTGCGGATCATGCCGCTGGTGATCCGCTGGATCGGCGGGGCGTTGGAGAAAGTCACGGGGATCAGCAAAGTCGAAAGCCTGTGCGCTGCTTCCAATATCTTCGTGGGCCAGAGCGAAAGCCCGCTGGTGATCCGGCCTTATCTGGCCAGCCTCAATCCATCCCAGCTGTTCTGCGTGATGACGGTGGGCCTGGCGGGCGTGGCCGGCACGATCCTGGCCGCTTATGCCAGCATGGGCATTCGGATCGACTACCTGGTCGCCGCCGCTTTCATGTCCGCGCCGGGCGGTATTTTCATGGCCAAGATCATCATGCCCGATCCGCAAGGCTCCCTGCCCGAGCCGGCCGGCGGCGACGCGGGGATACACGAAGGCACTTTGCCGCCCGCCGGCATGGCCGCCGCCGCGCTGAACCGTGAGGACGTGACGCACCAGCCCGGCATCCATATCGATGAGCCGGAAGCCGTCGAGCATGACGAGGAAAAGCCGGCGAACCTCATCATGGCCGCGTCGCAGGGCGCGCAGACCGGCGTCAGGCTGGCGGTGGCGGTGGGCGCGATGGTGCTGGCCTTCGTCGCTCTGATCGCGCTGGCCAACGGCATCGTCGGCTGGGCGGCGGGGCTGCTGGGCTATCGCGACGTGACCTTCCAGCTCTTGCTCGGCTATGTCTTTGCCCCGGTATTCTATCTGCTCGCAACGCCGGACTGGGCTGAAGCGCTTCAGGCTGGCGGCCTTTTCGGCACCAAGATCGTGCTTAACGAATTTGTGTCATTCATCCAGCTGGGTCAGGATACCGGGCTTTCTCCCCGCACCGTGGCGGTGATAACATTCGCGCTGTGCGGCTTTGCCAACTTTTCCTCCATCGCGATCCAGATGGCGGTGACAGGCGGCCTGGCCCCCAACCAGCGCCCGGTCATTGCCAGGCTGGGCGTCCGCGCGCTGGCGGCCGGAAGCCTTTCCAACCTGATGAGCGCGGCGCTGGCGGGCCTGTTCCTGGGATCGGGCTAAGCCAGCCACGAACACACGTTCACGCCGTGGCTCCCGTAGTTCGTGCTATCTTGTCGAAGAATGTGGGAGAATCGGAAAATGTCCTCTCAATCGAACGCGCAGCCATTCCAGTTTCAACTGGCGCCAGACCGGCTGTGGCAGGCGATCAATCCCTGGACGTGGAACGTCGATGCCGGACCGGTTGGCCTCATCAACGTCAACATCGGCGAAACGAAGTACCCGCAGACAGAACGCGCGATCCTTGACGAGGTAGGCAGCTACGGCAAGCAACTGGGTCATATCGGCGATGCGCTGGAGGTGCTGATCCGGCATCTCGACCTCAAGGACCTGAACCGGGCCGAACAGGACACGCTTGACGTCCTCAAGGGGGACCTCGCGCAGATCCGCGGCATAAAGGCGCGAGAGGCGCTGCGCTCTGCAACATAGGAGCGAAAACGCTTACCGCCGCGATTTTGCGATCGCCAGATGCTTCTTCAGAACCGGCGGCGTATCCTTGGCATCGGGCTTGACACCGTCGGGAGCCCTCACCCGCCCTCCTGCTCGGCCGTCAGCGCGGACTTGGGCAGACGGCTCGCGAAATGGTCAGCAGCGCCGGTACGATAGGCATAGAGTTGAGTGATCGGCACACGATAATCGACACCGCCGTCCGTGATGACGATGGTATTGCCGACCACTTGCTTGACCGTGCCCAGCGGGTTGCCGCTGCCGTCGACAATCGGCACACCGGGCGACAATTCGATGCGCGAAATATTGCGCACCGTCACCACGTCAGGGTTGGCGAGAGCATCAGCAGCGGAAGCATCAGGCACGGCAGCCGGCTGCACGGGCTGAGCCAGCCCCGGCGCAGCCGCGGCCAACGCCGCGCCCAGGCAAAAAGCCTTGATCCCACGAAACATGCGCGTTCTCCCAAATGATCGACATCACCGGAGAAACGCGGCAGCCCGTTCCTTTACCGCGTCGAAGTCGGCAGGGCGTGCAAGCCGACGGACGAACTGCAAGTATCTATTTCTCTGCAAAGACATGGGGCAACGAGAGCCATTGGGCCAGACTCTGGACCAAAGGAACTTCGCGCTATTCTTGCCGCGAGGTCCCGCCCCGTCACTCCGCCGCCTGCGCTCCGCCCGGGCTGCCGAACATATCCGGCTCGCTGCCGTCATCCGCATCATCCACGTCGTTGGCCTTGGCTTTGCGGCGCTGGTCGAAATTGGCCCAGACAGTGTTCCAATCGCCACGCGTCGCGCCTTTCGAGTATTCGGTGGCGCGGGTTTCGAAGAAGTTGGCATGCTCCACGCCATTGAGAAGCGGGGTAAGCCAGGGCAGCGGGTGCTCCTCGATCATGTAGATAGCCGGCAGACCGAGCTGGCCGAGCCGCCAATCGGCAATGTAGCGAATATACTTCTTGATGTCCTTGGGGCTCATGCCCGGCACCGGACCCATTTCGAAAGCCAGATCAATGAAGGCGTCTTCCAGTCGCACCGTTTTCTGGCAGCAATCGATAATGTCTTCCTTCACCGCCTTGGTCAGGCAGCCGCGTTCCTTCACGAAAGTGTGGAACAGCTTGGTGATGCCCTCGCAGTGCAGGCTCTCGTCGCGCACGGACCAGCTGACGATCTGGCCCATTCCCTTCATCTTGTTGAAGCGCGGGAAGTTCATCAGCATGGCGAAGCTGGCAAAAAGCTGCAGCCCCTCGGTAAAGCCGCCGAACATGGCGAGCGTGCGGGCGATATCCTCGTCCGTGTCGACGCCGAAGGTATGCAGGTAATCATGCTTGTCGCGCAGTTCCTGGTATTCCAGGAAGGCGCCATACTCGCTTTCGGGCATGCCGATGGTATCAAGCAAGTGCGAATAAGCCGCGATATGCACCGTTTCCATGTTGGAGAAAGCGGTGAGCATCATCTTGATCTCGGTCGGCTTGAACACGCGGGCATACTTTTCGTGGTAGCAATCCTGCACTTCGACATCGGCCTGCGTGAAGAAGCGGAAGATCTGCGTCAGCAGGTTGCGTTCATGCTCACTGATCTTCTGCGCCCAGTCACGGCAATCCTCACCCAGCGGCACTTCCTCAGGCAGCCAGTGGACCTGCTGCTGACGCTTCCAGAAGTCATAAGCCCACGGATATTCGAAGGGCTTGTAGGTCTTGCGGGCTTCCAACAGTGGCATGGACGTAAGCTCCGGTATGCGATTCGGTTCGGTGCCCGCGGCTTGCGGACGAAAATTGAGAGCGCCGGCCGGTCCTGCCGGACCCTGAGCGCGAAACCTCACGATAGCCTAATTCATGGCCGTGAGGAGTGATCTGGCACAACCATCCACAGGCGCGTAAAAAGCACATATTGCGCTCGCCCGAATATGGGGACGCAAGGGATTGGGGGCAATGACCGGCCCAAACGACCGCTTTCGAAACACCGCCCTTCGGCATGCAACCGCCGGGCAAGCGGCGTTTTTCACTTTGGAGCAGCAAGAGGAGGCGCTTTTTCCATGACCGAACCGCAACCGGCCCCACCTGCCTGGCACACTCCGGCGGGGACAATCCGCCAGGGGATGAAAGTCTTCGCCGCCGACGGCACCTGCGTGGGCACGGTAAGAGCGGTGGACGGAGAAGAAGTGCTGCTTTCCGGCGCGGATCCCGCCGACCAGACGGCTTTCATCGCCGTATCCCAAATCGACGGCGTGGGACCGGACGGGGTGCTGCTGTCAGGCCGCGGCGACGCCACGTTCGGGCTCGGCGCCGAGCCCTGACGCTTTCGTGCGGACAATGGGCGGCTCCAATTCCGCCAGCCGTGCCGCTTCGGGGACGAATGCAGGAACGATCCGCACCCTTGCGCCGTTGGCCTGATATAGACCGAAAAGGAGAACACCCGATGTTCGAGAAGCTTCGCATCCACGAGCACATGGAAGTGGCCACCAGCACAGGCCAGCACATCGGCACGGTCGACGAGGTGCTGGGCGATCAGATCAAGCTGACCCGTTCCGACAGCTCGGATGGAGCGCATCACTACGTCGCGCTGGAGAACGTCGATCGCATCGACGACAACCGCGTCTATCTCAAGCAGGGAACGCCGATCCCGATGGGTGCCGGCGCACATTGACGCGGAAATGCCAGCGATAGGCGGGTCGGCGCAACAGCCCGCCGTGAGAAGACCCCGGCCTCCCTTGCGAGAAGCCGGGGTCTTTCATGAAGGCCGATGAACAAGACGATATCGAACCTGCAAGAGACACATTGACGATGCAGCCGCGATCGTGGCACTAGGCGCTCGCCCGGCAGAAAGCGCACCACGACACATGCGCGCCAAGCACACCGGGCGCTGCAGATGCGGGTGTAGCTCAATGGCAGAGCAGAAGCTTCCCAAGCTTACGACGAGGGTTCGATTCCCTTCACCCGCTCCATTTTCCTGTCCGCCAATGTTCGCATTTGTATAGACAGACCCCCAAAATCCAAGGTATTTAGCGGTTATTAGGCCGCAGGCGTTCACCCGCGTTCGCATTCAGCCATGAGCCGGTGGGGGTATGATTGGGGGGTGTATGCAAAACGGCCAACTCGATACCCCCACGGTTGGGGGTATATTAGGGGTACGGACCCCAGAGAGGCTGCAAGCATATGGCCCTGACTGACGTTGCGATCCGCAATGCAAAGCCCGGCGCGAAGGCGATCAAGCTGGCGGACGGCGGCGGCATGTTCCTGCTTGTCACTCCAGCCGGGGGCAAACTCTGGCGGCTCAAGTATCGCGTCGATGGGCGCGAGAAGCTGCTGGCCATCGGGGCCTATCCTGAAATTGGGCTTGGCGAGGCTCGCAGGCGTCGAGAGGAAGCGCGGGAACTGATCGCCCTTGGCAAAGACCCGTCGCGGGAAAAGCAGCGCGAGAAGGTCCGTGCCCGCATACAGGCTGCGGACACGTTCAAGGCGATCTGTGACGAGTATTGCGAAAAGCGGCGGCGCGACGGGGCGAAAGGCTGGGCACCAGCAACAGCCACCCGAAGCGAATATCTGCTTTCGCTGGTTTGCGGGTCCATCGGCAAACTGCCCATTGGCGAGATTGAACCGGCGGACGTGCTGACAGCCATTCGCCGGATCGAAGGCAAGGGGAAGCTGGAAAGTGCCCGGCGCAGCCTGCAACTGGCGGGTGCGGTATTCCGCTATGCCGTGGCGACCGCGCGGCTAGCGTCGGACCCTACCCGCGATCTGCGCGGCGCGCTGACTGCGCCGACCGTTACCCATTATGGTGCGATCACCGATGCAATGAAGGTCGGCCAATTGCTCCGCGCCATAGACGACTATGAAGGCAGCGGTATCACCAAGCTGGCCTTGCAGATTGCTCCCCATGTCTATGTCCGCCCCGGTGAACTGCGC
Organism: Novosphingobium sp.; assembly: GCF_036733805.1. Lineage (GTDB taxonomy): Bacteria > Pseudomonadota > Alphaproteobacteria > Sphingomonadales > Sphingomonadaceae > Novosphingobium. Next base: position 13,135 of record NZ_DAIMZT010000066.1, read on the forward strand.
CATGCCGAATGGAGCGAGTTCGATCTGGACGGCGCACTCTGGATCATTCCGGCGGGCAAGATGAAAATGCGCAAGGCGCACCAAGTCCCGCTTTCACGTCAAGCCGTTGCGCTGTTCCGGGAAGTGCTGTCCGCTACAGGTCCGGCGGGTTATGTCTTTCCCTCGATCCGCACTCGCTCGCGCCCGATGAGTGAAAACACCATCAATGCCGGTCTGCGTCGCCTGGGCTATGCTAGCGATGAAATGACAGCGCACGGTTTCCGGGCCATGGCGTCAACCTTGCTCAATGAAAGTGGCAGGTGGCACCCCGACGCAATAGAGCGAGCGCTTGCCCATGGGGATGACGACAAGGTGCGTGCGGCCTATCATCGCGGCGCGCACTGGAAGGAACGTGTTGAAATGGCGCAGTGGTGGAGCGATTACCTCGACACCCTGCGCAAAGGCGCCGATATTGTACCGATCAATGGTAGGGGTGTGGTCAAAGTATGACGTTACAACGTATAAGCTGCGAGTAAGTGGCGCGACCTCTTCACGTACGTTCGACCGACGATTTGTCGTAGTGTTGATTGACCTTTGAGGGAGGGAGGTTGCGATGGGCAATTTTTCAATGGAACGCCGGGCACGATTTGTAATGTTCCTCGGTGTCGCGCTCTTGGGGATTTTTATCTTCTTTCATGAAATGATCGAGGACAGCCTCGGCTACGATGGCAGATGGGTTATTGAAAACGGATGGCTCCACGCCCTTGCTGCGGCGCTAATCCTGTTTGGCGCATGGAAATGGCTAAATGCTCGCGAGGATAGTGAAAAGCGCGAAGCCCCAAAATGCCCCCCTAAGGATCGCGGACAGGAACTTCTGGACGATCTGGTCAGCAGTGCAAAGATGCTCGGTGCGAAAACCCCCCGCGAGGCGGCCCAGATGGCAATGGGTCGCCGATTGCCTGATGACGAGTGGAGTGAAGTTCGAGCCGCTTGGGAAGAACATTGGTAATCGTGCAGCGGCTTTGTTGCGCAAATGGGCGGAGGGATTCCCGTTGTGAATCCAGTTTGTTAGTGGCTAGGCCGTGTGGACGAATTTGATCAAGCATAGGCCTGCGGCGAAGCTTACGATT
>NZ_DAIMZT010000067.1:0-13776 GCF_036733805.1 Novosphingobium sp.
ACGAATAATACCAGGCTCTTCCGGCCGGCGCTTTCGCTTTGGGAAAGGGCCTGAATACCGCCGGTAGCCGAGAACAAAGGGGGTGGAACTCTCGCGGTTCCGCCCCATTCTTTATCTCATGGCCCGCGATTTCTCCCGGATCCGACCCGAGCCCCGGGGGATCCACGTCGTTCCCGCCGATTGCTGGATCGATCCGGCACGGCTCGTCGCGCGGGCGCTGGTGACGCACGGGCATTCCGATCATGCGCGCCGACAAGCCCGCCAATGACGCTGATCGGATCGAAACTTTACGTGCGATGATCCGTGATTGACCGGGATCAAGGTTAAGCGCGAAAAGCTTGGGCTAATGCAGCAACCTAAAGCTCCTTTTGTCGGAAAGACCGCCTCGTGCCCGCAGAAGCCGAAAACGAAAGCGTGCCCAACACCCCGTTCCATCGTCTTGGCGGAGCGCCAGTGTTCGAAGCGATCTGCAACCGCTTCTACGACCTGATGGAGCACGACCCCGCTTATGCCGAGTTGCGGGCCATGCATGCGGCCGATCTTGCCCCAATGCGCGAGGCGCTGCCTCGGTTCTTATCCGGGTGGGCCGGGGGTCCGCGCGACTGGTTCGAAGCTAATCCCGATCGTTGCATGATGAGCGTGCACAAGCCCTTCACCATCGACAGGCAAACCGCCGATCAATGGGCCGAAGCCATGCAACGCGCCATCGCCGACGTGGCCCCACAACCTCCTGAAATGGCTGGAGCGCTGAGCGATATCCTGACCCAACTTGCACGAGGGATGGGCCGCAATTGACGGCGCTGAAACACAAGCTTCTTTACCAGGCCGCTTATGCCGAATAGCCTTCTCCCATGAAACCCAAATTGCTGACCACGCTGCCAACCTACACCGGCCGCCTTCTCGCGGCGGACGTGGTGGCCGGCATCACTGTCGCCATGGTCGCGATCCCGTTGAGCATCGCCATCGGCATCGCGTCCGGGGCCGATCCAGCCAAGGGCCTCATCACCGCCATCATCGGCGGCTTTCTGGTTTCGATGCTGGGCGGGAGCCGGGTTCAGATCGGCGGGCCGACAGGCGCATTCATTGTCGTGGTCTATGGCGTGATCGCTCAGCACGGCTACGATGGGCTAGTGTTGGCCACGCTGATGGCCGGCGCGATCCTGTTGCTGGCCGGGCTGTTGCGCGTGGGCAATCTGATCGCTTTTGTGCCCGAAGCCGTAGTCAACGGCTTTACCATCGGCATAGCGGTCATCATCGCGAGCGGACAACTTAAGGACTTTTTTGGATTGGGCGCATCGCATGCGCCGGCTGAGTTCCTCGGCAAGATGGAAGCGCTTTGGGCGGCGCGAGCGACAATCAACTGGGCGGCAACCGCCGCGGGCCTCGCCACTCTGGCGCTGCTCGTGGCGCTGCGTCGCCTGTTTCCGCGTGTGCCGGGGCCGATCTTCGCGCTCGGCGCAGTATCGTTGGCGGTATGGGCACTTCACCAGGGAGTGGACACCATCTTCTCCCGCTACGGCGAATTGCCTAACCACCTGCCTGTGCCGATGCTGCCCAAGGTGAGTTTGGCGAGGTTGACGGAACTGCTACCCTCCGCCTTCGTGATCGCCTTCCTGGCCGCTATCGAATCACTGCTATCAGCAATGGTGGCCGATCGCATGGTGGAAGGGGCGCAGCATCGGCCCAACGCCGAAGTGCTGGCGCAGGGCTGGGCCAACATCGGGTCGGCGCTGTTCGGGGGCCTTCCGGCGACCGGGGCGATCGCACGGACCGCTACCAATGTCAGGGCCGGCGGACGCACGCCGGTAGCGGGCATGGTTCACGCCGCGACGATCCTGATCGTGATGATGGCCGTCGCGCCCCTTGCCGGTTATCTGGCGATGCCTGCCTTGGCGGCGCTGCTCCTCATCACCGCCTGGAACATGAGCGAACCGCACAAGTGGAGGAGTTACTGGCGGGCGCCGATAGAGGACCGCGTGCTGCTGCTTCTGACGCTGGTGTTGACGGTGCTGACCGATCTGACAGTGGCGATCGGTGTGGGTGTGGGCCTCGGCCTTGCCCTGCGCTTGCGCGACAACCGGATCAAGGCGCCCGACTGGCACACGCCGGAGAGGTAACGCTACCCGATCTTGAACTGCTTCTCGCGCGAAGTTGCGCCGCGCAACAATTCGAGCCGGGACGGAGCGAGACCGAGCGCCGCGGCAAGCAATTCGCGCACGGCATCGTTGGCCTTTCCGTCCTGCGGCTTGGCACGAACTTTCGCGAGAAGCTTTCCCTCAGTGATCTCCAACGCTTCCACTTTCGCGCCGGGCGTTACCCGAACCGCCAGCCGCCCTTCCCCGTCGATCAGCGAGCGAACCGCGCCGGGCGCTGGAAGATCCGCCTTCGGTTTCGCCATCAGCCCCGAAGGCCAAGCGCCTGTGCATGGTTCCGCGCATTCATGACGTAGCCCTGCACCCCTTCCCGATTGGCGGCAATGGCCGCATCGTCAAGGTCGCGCAGGTACTTGGCGGGGCGGCCGATCCACAATTGGCGCGCACCGATCCGCTTTCCCGTCAGCTGCGCACCGGCTGCCAGCATACCGTCCGATTCGATATGGCTGCCATCCATCACGATCGCGCCGAGGCCGACAAAGGCACGGTCCTCCAGCGTGCTGCCGTGAATCATGGCCATGTGCCCGATCAGTACGTCTTCGCCGATGATGGTGGGAAAACCGGCGGGGCTGGAGGGCTTTGGGCTGTCACAGTGAACGACCGTGCCGTCCTGTATATTGGACCGCGCGCCGATCACCACTCGGTGGACGTCGGCGCGGATCACGCAGTTGTACCAGACGCTGGCATCCGGCCCGATTTCGACATCGCCGATGATGCGGCAACCGGGCGCGATGAAGGCGCTGGAATGAATGCGGGGCGCCTTGCCGTTAATCGCGGCAAGCGTGATGTCTGTACGTTCGATCATGAAATCCTCTCGGGGAGCCGCGTGATCCGCTCAGTCATTGAGCAGCCGCGCGGCATATGCGGCGTGATAGGTCAAAACGCCGGAGCAGCCCGCCCGTTTGAAAGCGAGCAGAGTCTCCAGCACGAGCGCATCCCGATCGCCCGCACCGGCCGCTGCGGCAGCTTCGATCATCGCGTATTCGCCCGAGACCTGATAAGCGAAGACCGGCACCTCGAACGTCTCTTTCACCCGGCGCACGATATCGAGATAAGGCAAGCCCGGCTTGACCATCACGCTGTCCGCGCCCTCGGCCAGATCCATCTCCACCTCGCGAAGCGCTTCCTCGGCGTTGGCGGGATCCATCTGGTAAGTCTTCTTGTCGCCCTTCAGCAGCCCGCGCGAGCCCACTGCGTCACGAAACGGGCCGTAGAAGGCGGAGGCATATTTGGCGGCGTAACTCATGATCTGCACATTGACGTGACCGGCATCCTCCAGCGCATCCCGGATCGCGCCGATGCGCCCGTCCATCATGTCCGAAGGCGCGATGATGTCTGCCCCGGCCGCCGCCTGATTAAGCGACTGACCAACCAGGACCTCTACCGTCTCGTCATTAAGCACGTAGCCGGAGTCATTGATCAGGCCATCCTGTCCGTGACCGGTATAAGGATCAAGCGCGACATCGGTCAGCAGGCCGATCGAATCGCCCAACGCATCCCGGATCGCGCGAAGAGCGCGGCACATCAAGTTATCCGGATTGAGCGCTTCCCGGCCGTCATCGCTGCGCCGTTCCGGCTGCGTGTTCGGGAACAGCGCCAGGCAGGGAATGCCAAGGGCCGCCGCCTCTTTCGCGCGCACGACAATCTGGTCCACCGACCAGCGGGAAACGCCCGGCAGCGAATCGATGGGCTGTTCGACCCCCTCCCCCTCCGTGACGAAAAGCGGCCAGATCAGGTCCGCCGCAGTAAGCTGCGTTTCGCGATACAGCGCGCGGCTCCAGGCCGTGGATCGGGTGCGACGCAGGCGGGTATGGGGATAAGTTCCGGACATGGGCCGTGCTTGCCGGAAAAGGGCGGGCAATTCAATCGCCCGCGCCGGACCGGCAGAGCTAACCGCCGACTTGCGCCGGAGCCAGACGATCGATTTCGCGCCGGTCCTGCACATGTTCATTGTGCATCGGGGCGACGGCGTTCAGCGCGGCGCCGGGCGGCACCATCAGCAGAGCCCTGAGGCGCGCTTTGAAAGCATTGCTCTCACCATTGTCGATCTGGGGACGCGAAACGATGCTGATGCCGGCGGGGTTGATCGTATGGCCGCCCTCATAAGCCTCGAAGTGCAAGTGCGGGCCGGTCGAAAGGCCGGTCGATCCCACATATCCGATGACCTCCCCCGCCCGGACCGACATGCCTGGCGAAACGGCTATGCGGCTCATATGGCCATAGCCGGTTCCGAGGCCCCCGGCATGCTCAATACGCACGTAATTGCCGTGCCCACCGTGGCGCCCGGCGTAAGTGACCATACCGTCCGCCACCGCATGAATCGGCGAGCCGTAAGGGGCGGCGAAATCTATCCCTGCGTGCATCCGCACATAGCCAAGAATGGGGTGGCGGCGCATCCCGTAATTCGAGGTTATGTAGCCCGCCACCGGCTGGCCGACCGTCTCCGCGCGGGTTTGGCCAACTGATGAAACAGCGAACATCTGTCCGTCCCTGCCCCAGCGCAGCAGTTGCAGGCGCGGCTTGCCGGCGCGCTCTACCCCGGCATAGAGCAAGTCCCCCATTTGCCGCTCGCCCTTGGCCGAACGCTTGTAAGCGACGACCAGATCGAACTGATCGCCAGTGCCGATGTCGTCCTCAAGGCTCAGATACTTGTCCACCGCGCGCAGGTATGACTGTATCGCGCTGACCGGCGCGCCTGCATTTCGGGCCGAGCGATAGAGGCTGGAGCCGACGGTGCCGCGAATGCGCAGCGGCGTGTCGTCGACGGTGATCGGGTGGCGCACCAGAGCCAGATTGCCCCCGGCGCCGCGCTCGATCGACAAGTCCAGATCGAACTTGGCGCGAAAATCTATGGACGCCAGCGCGCGCGGCACATTCGCCGCCATGCGCCGGCCCAAGGTGATATCGAATTGCGTACCGGACGCGATGTCGTTCACGGGAACAACTTGCCGGACCAACTGGGAAACCCGTGTGATGTCGCCGCCGGCCAAGCCAGCGCGCTCAAGCATCCGGTCAAAGCTGTCCCCCTGCCCCAGCGTCGCGACAAGTTGGATGCTGGGACGTTCGGGGACGCTGCTCAGCGGACGCACCAGGGGGCCTGCGCCCATGTGGCGGCCGCTGTCAGCGCCGAGCGCGAGCGGGGTGATCGACTGGCTGCGAAACTCGTCACGCACCTGGCTGACGGAAGGGACCGCAGTGGCTGCTTCCACAGCGGAGAAATCGGGCCACATCGCAATGGCGGTGGCGCTGAGACTGAGCAACGTCGCAAATCCGCGCAGCCATTTGCGGCTGCCGATGTCGGCGGCCAGATCAGGCGCCAGATCAATGCGCGCGCACCAGGTTTCAAAGGCGCGCAAGCATTCAGCAAGGCGTTTGCTAAGGCGCACGCCGCGCCGCTGCGGCCTCTCGCGCACGATTTGCGCATGCGAAAGCGCCGCCGGGCGTGACGCCCGATCATCATTGCCCGTGCCGTTATGCTCCAGCGCCTTGAACAAACACCCTGTTCCCCATCGCGTCGACGTTACAACCCACATTCCCGGAATCATGGTCCGGGCCGCGACCCACCCCTGGGTCTCGCGCGAAAGGTTTTGCCCCTTCGAGGTTAATTCCGTCCTAAGACTGTGGATTTCGAACGCGTTTTGCTGTCGCCCGATACTTGCGGGTGTCAAATGGCAGTGCCACATTCAAAGCATAATGGTTCACGCGCCGCCCATTCCGACGCGCCTCGTCTCACCGCGACATCACGGCCCCATCGGGGTCAAGGCCGTGCTCGGACCAACGAATACCGGCAAAACGCACTTGGCGATTGAGCGGCTCTGCGCGCATTCCAGCGGCATGATCGGCTTTCCGCTGCGGCTGCTGGCGCGCGAGGTCTATGACCGGGTCTGCAGGATCAAGGGCGAAAACAGCGTTGCGCTGATTACCGGAGAGGAGCGGATCGAACCGCCGCAGGCGCGCTATCTGCTGTGCACCGCCGAAGCGATGCCGGTCGCGAGCGGCTGGACTGGCGCGGAATCGTCAGCAAGCCGTTCGATGGCCTTTGTCGCGATCGACGAAGCCCAACTCGCCGCTGATCGCGAGCGCGGGCATGTGTTCACTGATCGCCTGCTTCACGCGCGCGGTCGCGAGGAGACCATGATCCTCGGCTCCGCTACACTGGAACCGCTAGTCAAGACGCTGGTGCCCGAAGCCGAGATCGTTACGCGCCCGCGCTTTTCCACCCTGACTCACGCTGGCGCGAAGAAACTCAGCCGCATTCCACCGCGCAGCGCGATCGTGGCCTTCTCCGCCGAGCAGGTCTATGCCATCGCCGAAATGCTTCGCCGCTTTCGCGGCGGTTCGGCGGTGGTGATGGGCGCACTTTCGCCGCAGACCCGCAATGCCCAGGTGGCGCTCTATCAGTCGGGCGAGGTGGATTATCTCGTCGCCACCGATGCCATCGGCATGGGGCTTAACCTCGACGTCGAGCATATCGCCTTCGCCGGCTTGTCCAAATATGATGGTCAGCGCCACCGCCGTCTAACCACTTCCGAAATGGCGCAGATCGCCGGGCGCGCGGGACGGCATCAAAGGGACGGAACGTTCGGCACGCTGGCCGGAACCGCGGGACACGACGCGGAGTTCGAGGCTGACGAAATCTATGCGATTGAAGAGCACCGCTTCCCTCCGCTGACCAGGTTGTTCTGGCGCGAACCGGAACCGCGGTTTGACAGCTTGGAAACCCTCATTGCCGATCTCGAAACGCCACCCTTGCGCCCTGAACTGGCAACCGCGCCGGAAGCGATCGACCTGGCGGTGCTCAAGCGGCTTGCGGAAGAAGCGGAAGTTGGCGGCTCGGTTCAAGGCGCGGCGCAAGTGGAACGTTTCTGGGAGGTCTGCCGCCTGCCCGACTTCCGCCAGCAAGGCGCCGAGACTCATTCACGGTTTGTCGCCCGGTTATGGCAGGACTTGCGAGAAGGCGAGTTAGGCGCCGATTTCGTTGCCGCGCAAATCGCGCAGCTCGATCGCACGGGGGGCGATATCGACACATTGCAGGGTCGGATCGCCGCGATCCGATCCTGGGCTTATATCGCGCAACGCCCTGACTGGGTGCTGGCCCGCGACGAGATGGCCGCTCGCGCCCGAGCCGTGGAGGCTCGACTTTCCGACGCGCTTCACGGAAAGCTTACCGAACGATTCATCAACCGCAGGACCGCCGTACTCATGAAGAAACTCGGGCCCGATGCCGGGCTGCTGTCAGTGAGGCTTGAGGATGAGGAAGTGCTCGTGGAAGGCGAGCATATTGGATCGCTGCAGGGCTTTTCGTTCAAGGTTGATCCCGGTGCCCGGCTCTCTGACCGCAAGCTGCTGCTGGCTGCTGCGGAGAAGCATCTGGCCGCGTTGCTGCAAGCCCGCGCCGACACCTTGGTGGAGACCGTTCACGCGGGATCGGCAACGCTCGCGCTCGAAGACGGCGGACTCGTCTGGGGCGGGGAACGTATGGCGACGCTTGCTCGTGGACGCTCCTTGCTGGCCCCGGTGCTGGTGCCGGATCGTGCGCTTGACGCCATTCCAGGGCCTTCACGCAAGGCGTTGGTCGCCGCGCTCGAAGCCTGGCTGGAAAGCGCGCTGGCGCCGCTCGATCCCTTGCGCAAACTGGACGAGGCGAGCCGCGCCGAGGATGCGGGGCCGGACCTGCGCGCATTGCTGATCGTGCTGGTCGAACACGGTGGCATGACGCCGCGCGAAGGTTCAGGCATTGAACGGCTCGACAAGGCGCGCAGAACCATGCTTGCCCGCCTCGGCGTACGCGTGGGTGCGCTTGACTTGTTCCTGCCCCCCATGTTGCGCCCCGGCCCGATCGGGCTGTGGCGCCAGCTTGCGCGCGTGGCGGGGAGGAAACCCGGCGCTGCGCCCGAAGCTGAAATGCCTCCGGTACTGCCCGCCGACAAGAGCCATCGCCTTCCCGGTTACCGCAATTTGGGCCAACAGCTGGTGCGGCTGGACATGGCCGAAAAGCTGCTGCGCGAAGCCCATGAAGTACGTGCCAAAGGCAAGGCCCGCGATTTCCTGCTCGATCCGGCCCGCGCCATATCCATGGGCCTCACCACGTCAAGCTATGCGCGGCTGCTGCGCCTGGGCGGCTTCCTGCCGATCTTGCCGCGCCCATTGGCGCAAGGCGCGTACGGTCCGTCAGCCCCCGTGCGCTGGCGCTGGCGTCCGCCGCAAAAGCGAAATGACGAGCCGGAACGCCCGCCGGTGACGCCGCTCAACAGCGCCTTTGCCGCGCTTGCCGAGATGGTCCGATAAGTGACGGGCTTTCCGGCATGAGGATAGACAAGCTGCTATGGTATCTGCGGCTGGCTCGGACTCGTCCGGTCGCGCAGACCATGGCGCATGAGGGCCACATTCGGCTCAACGGCCGCCGAATCGACCGCGCGCATCAAAAGATCGCGGTCGGCGACGTTCTGACCGTGCCGATCGGGGCCGGCGTGCGCGTGATCGAGATACTCGCGTTGCCTCTGCGGCGTGGCCCGGCCCCCGAAGCTCAAGGTTGTTACAGAGTGCTTGACGGCGGGCCGGTTGATCCCATAGCAGCGGCCAACCGCATTGATGCCTGAAGAAGGGAATTCGCAGCCATGACTTATGTCGTCACCGACGCGTGCATCCGGTGCAAGTACATGGATTGTGTCGAAGTATGCCCCGTGGACTGCTTCTACGAGGGTGAGAACATGTTGGTCATCAACCCCAACGAATGCATCGACTGCGGCGTGTGTGAGCCCGAATGCCCGGCCGAAGCGATTCTGCCCGACACTGAAAGCGGCCTTGAACAGTGGCTGGAACTTAACGCCAAGTATTCGGCGGAGTGGCCCAACCTGACCTCCAAGAAGGATTCCCCGCCGGACGCGGACGAGTTCAAGGGTGAGGAAGGCAAGTTCGACAAATACTTCTCGGCCGAACCCGGCCAGGGCGACTGACGAGGAGCCCTTGCGCTTTCCGCGCGAGCACGGCACAAACATCTCCATTAAAAAATGTCGGAAGGCGGAAAAAGGGTAAACCTTTTCTCGCCTCTGGCGTTTTTGTCACATCGATGCTATATAATCGTTTAACTGCCCGGGCCTCGCCCGATCGGCAGGCGTTTTCATTACGAGGCAGGGTTCGGAAACAAACGGTTGGGGGGAGAAATCTTTGACCGGGTGGCGGAGGCTGTTTGGCCTCCTAGTCGCAGCTCCCGGGCATCTCCCGGCCCGATAACGCGAACCTCTGCAGATGAAAGGACGATACATGGCAACCAAGGCCGACGCCTTCGATGTTGGAGATTACGTTGTTTACCCGAAGCACGGAGTAGGCCGTGTCATCGAGTTGCAAAAGCAGGAAATTGCCGGGATGCAGCTCGAGCTTTACGTGCTGCGGTTTGAAAAGGAACGCATGACGCTCCGCGTCCCCGTCAACAAGGTCGAATCCATCGGCATGCGCAAGCTGTCTTCGGACAAGACGCTGCGCGAGGCGCTTGATACCTTGAAGGGCAAACCGAAAGTCAAGCGGACCATGTGGTCGCGCCGCGCGCAGGAATACGAAGCCAAGATCAACTCCGGCGATCTCGTCTCCATCGCCGAAGTTACGCGTGACCTTTTCCGCGCTGATGACCAGCCCGAGCAAAGCTATTCTGAACGCCAGATCTTCGAAGCGGCTTCCTCGCGCTTGGCGCGCGAGCTTGCCGCCATGGAAAAGACCGATGAGCCGGCGGCGCTGAAGAAGATCCTCGCGATCCTCAATGAGCATGCGCCCAAGTATTACGAGGCGGCCGAGACTGCCTGATTCCCGGCACGATCAACATCGCCAAGGGGCCGCTTCCACAAGGAGGCGGCCTTTTTGCATGCGCGAGGCGATTTGTTCATGGTTTCGTCAGGCGAGTATGTGAACAAAGCCCTATGACCACTACGAAACTCATGTCCGCGCTGGCGCTTTGCGCCGCCCCGTTTCTGTCCGGCTGCATCGGCACTGCGACCAAGGTGGTGACGGCCCCCGTACGTGTTGCGGGTAAAGCTGCCGACATGGCCACAACCAGCCAGTCCGAGGCTGACGAAAAGCGCGGACGCGAGATGCGCCATCGTGAAGAAAAGATCGGTCAGCTTGATCGGCAGTACCAGAAACACCTGCGCCAGTGCGATGCAGGCGATGAGGACGCTTGCCTCAAGGCGCGCAACGATTACGCTGAGATCCAGCAGTTCTCCGGCTCTGCTCCCCCGCCCCACTGAAAAGCGTCACGCCGCGGCCCGGCGCAGCCGGTCATTGATGGCCGCGCCGATACCCTGTTCCGGAATCGGCGCCACCGCAATCCGGGGCTGCGTCGCGGCGGCGGCCCGGTGCAGCACGGCGTAAAGGCAGGAAGCGGCCTCCTCCAGATTGCCTGACGGAGAAAGCGTAGCGTCTCCAACGACCGGCCCGAAGCCGATATGAAACTCGTCAGCTTCCGCCGTCACGGCGTTGAGGCGCAGCGGCTTGCCGGGCGCATAGTGACTGACCAGCTGGCCGGGCGCTTCGATCGCTGACGATGTCACAACGTCGCTGGAGCGGCCCAGCACCGCCGCGACCGACGCTTCAGACACAGGACCGGGTCGGAGAACCTGCCAGCGGCCATCATGGCGCAGCACTACAATAGTGGATTCCAGCCCGGCCTCGCAGGCCCCGCCATCGACAATGGCTTCGACGCCCTCTCCCAATGAAGCCGCCACATGCCCGGCACGAGTTGGACTGACGGCGCCGCTGCGGTTGGCGGAAGGCGCGGCAAGTGGAAGACCGGCTGCAGCGATTACCGCGCGCATGACCGGATGAGCCGGGCAGCGCAGAGCGATCGTCGGCAATCCCGCGGTAACGGCAGGGGCGATCGCAGCGTCCACGCGCAGTGGCAAGACGATGGTAAGGGGTCCGGGCCAGAATGCGGCAGCCAACTTCAACGCTCGCTCATCGAATGTGGCCAGCGCCTCCGCCGAAGCCAGGTCAGCGACATGAACGATCAGCGGATTGAAACTGGGCCGCCCTTTGGCGCGGTAGATCGCCGCAACCGCCGCATCGCTGTCCGCACGAGCGGCAAGGCCGTAGACCGTTTCAGTCGGCACTGCCACCAGCCCGCCATCACGCAGGATGCGCGCCGCTTCTCCGATTCCCTTCCGATCGGCAGTCAGTACAAGGGGTCGACTGGCATGATCCATAGCTCGCCGCTATAGCCGCGCGAGAAGATTGCCAAGGAAAAGCACGCGGATGACTTCCTCTTCGCCCGATAACGCCGCCCTTCTCTCGCGCATCGCCGACACATTGGACCGGCTTGCTCCACCATCGCTGGCGCCCTGCGATTGGCTGGCTTATCCGGCCTACGTCTGGACCGGAGACGCAGCGCGCGCGGTGAGCCGCCTCGATGCTCCAGGGCTAGAACTGCTGCGGGGAATTGATACGCAAAAAGAGCGCGTGGTAACCAATGTCGAGCGTCTTGCCGCCGGCCATGCGGCGCACGACATGCTGCTGTGGGGTTCACGCGGCATGGGCAAGTCCGCGGTGCTGCGTGCCGCCATCCTGGCCGCGCAGGCAAGACACCCCGGACGCATTGCGCTTGTCCAGGTAGCGCAGGAAGCGCTTTCGGGGGTTACTACCCTGTTTGCAAAGCTGGCGACGGTCGATCGCCGTTTCCTGGTCTTCATCGATGATTTGGGTTTCGAGGAAGGTGACAGCGTCGGCCCGCGCCTGCTGCGTTCGTGGTTGGAAGGTGGGGTTGAGGCCCGGCCCGTCAATGTTCGGCTGGCGGTCACCTCCAACCGCCGGGCGATCGTGGGGCGGTCCATGTCGGAGCAGGACGATCCGATCAACCCGCGCGACCTTGTCGATGATCGCCTGGCGCTGGCCGATCGGTTCGGCCTGTCGATCGGCTTTCACAACTGCGACCAGGACGCCTATCTCGCGATGATCGAAGGCTATGCCGCGGAATTCGGCCTGCAATGGGAAGCCGGCGATGCGCTGGAATGGTCCCGCCGCCGCGGCGCCCGATCTGGCCGCGTCGCCTGGCAATACGTCAACGAACTCGCCGGGCGCGCCGGCAAGGCGATCTGAAACGCACCTTACCGGCGCTTACGGCAGCAGCTTGTCCGGCTCATTTCGGAAACCTGCCTCCACTCCCCCGGCGTTTTCGGCCCCTCCGGCATTTTCGGGAAGTGTCGGATCCTTGATTTCCTTGAGCGGCTTCATGTGTTCCGTCTGTACCGCCTTGATGGACGGTGAAGGTGCTGCGCCTGGACGAATGACGCGCCAGATGATGCCGCCGGTGTCATCGCTGACAAGCAAGGCGCCGGTCCCGTCCCACGCCACCCAGGTCGGACGGCCGTGCGTCTTCCCGCCGGCCATCAGGAAGCCGGTGAGAACGGGCTGGGGCTTCACGTCCTTTGGATTGCCGTTAGCATCGAACGGCACGAACACCACGTCATAGCCGACCGGCGGACGCCGGTTCCAGGAGCCGTGGCGAGCAATGAACGCGCCGTTTTCGTAGCCCTGACCCATCCGGTTCCCACCCTTCGCGAACACAGCGCCCAGCACTGCCGCATGCGCACCCATCGCATACTCCGGCTTGCGGGTATATTCGAGCATGTAGGTCTGCATTGGCCACTGGACCCGATCGTCAAAAGTGGTCTTCCAATAGATCCACGGCCAGCCGTATTGCGCGCCGACCGGCACGTTGGTGAAATAGTCCGGCACCAGATCGGGACCGAGCATGTCACGCTCCTGCACCGCCGCCCACATTTCTCCGGTCGAGGGATTCCAGTCCATGCCATTGGGATTGCGCATACCGGCGGCGAACTGACGATGGCGGCCGGTATCAGTATCGATCTCCCAGATCGCCGCCCGTCCCGTTTCCCGCTCCATACCGTCATCCGCGATGTTGGTGGCCGAGCCGACGGCGACATAAAGATGCGCGCCGTCCTGGCTCAGCAACAGATTGCGCATCCAATGATTGCCGCCCGCCGGCAGGTCCATGATCTTCTTCGGCGCGCCCTGCAGCACGGTCGCGCCGGGGGTGAAGGCAAACTCCAGAACGGCGTCATGATTGGCGACATAGAGCTTGCCGTTGCCGTAAGCCATGCCTGAGGGCGAGTGCATGTCCGCGGTGCGGAAGACGAACCTTTGCTCGGCCTTGCCATCGCCGTCGGCATCGCGCAGCAGCACGATCTTGTCGGGCGAAGGATCGCCGGCGCCCACCCTGGCGATCATCCGTTTCATCACCAAACCGGTGATGCCGCTCGGCATGTTTCCGGCTGGCGCATTGGTTTCGGCAACGAGCAAATCCCCATTGGGAAGCGTCAGCAGGGTCCGCGGGTGATCGAGACCTTCTGCAAAACGGTCAACCGCCAACCCAGGCGCTGGCTTAGGCGCTTCTCCGGCGGCCCAGCCCACGGTTTTCACCAGGGTCACACTGGGAATCCACTGCGCGGCGGCCTCGACCAGTTTGGGATCCTTACCCGCCGTCGCATCGCCCGGAAGCTCGGAGCTATTGGAATACTGGGCCCAAACGATCACCCCGATCACCACAAGGATGAGTGCGAGCAGGGCAAGAACGGCTTTCATCAGGATCGAACGCATGGGCACGAGATAAGGCGGTGTC
>NZ_DAIMZT010000068.1:0-13526 GCF_036733805.1 Novosphingobium sp.
CGTGAAGGCGCCGGCTTAGCTCAGTTGGTAGAGCACCTGATTTGTAATCAGGGGGTCAGGGGTTCGAAGCCTCTAGCCGGCACCAGCTTCTTCGAAAGCACTCCCGCCAGGAAACTAGCGACAGGGTTGTGAAAATCTGTCCGGACCGGGTAGCGGCCGCGTCCAATTCCTCTTACGCGTGCTTCCTGCGCGATGAGCGACGTGCAATCATCGTTCAGCACAGGAGGCATTGTTGGCTCGATCGCAAGGCTTCACGCTCTCCCTCGTGATCCCTGCATATAATGAGGCAGAGAATATTCCGCTTCTGCTCGGTCGCCTGGCCGAAGGCATGGCTTCTTTCGATGATGTGGAGATCGTCGTTGTCGACGATGGCAGCAGCGACGACACGCGGGACGCGCTGCGTCGCAGCCTCAATGCACATCCCGAACTGAGGTTCGTTTCGTTGTCACGCAATTTCGGCCACCAGATCGCGCTCAGGGCGGGTATGGAGCAAACAACTGGCGACTGCGTGATCTGCATGGACGCCGATCTTCAGCACCCGCCCGAATTGATCGGCGACATGGTGAGGCAATGGCAGGCCGGGGCGGATATCGTCAATTGCATCCGGGAGGATCAGAAGTCACTGTCACTATTCAAGCGCCTGACCTCGCGCTGGTTTTACAAGCTTCTGAGTAGTATTTCCGGCCTGCAACTGATGCCTGGAAGTTCGGACTTTCGCCTTCTTGATAGGAACGTGGTCGACATCCTCAACCGTTTGCCGGAAGCAGACCTATTCTATCGCGGTATCATCCCGACGCTCGGTTTTCGCGTCGTGGCGATCGATTACCAACCCGGCGCGCGCATTCACGGCAAGAGTAAATATACGCTGCGCAAGATGACGAAGCTGGCACTGAACGGCGTGGTCAGTACCAGCGTTCGGCCGCTGCGCTTGGCGACTTACTTTGCATTTCTCACCGCTCTCGCCAGTGCGGCCTTCCTGGCCCATGTCCTTTATGTCTATTTCGTCAGCCGAACCGGTGTGCCTGGCTGGGCATCGACACTGGGTGTCACGCTGATTATCGGAACGATGCAATTGCTGGTACTGGGAATGATCGGCGAGTATCTCGGCCAGGTCCTGAAGGAAACGCGCCACCGCCCGCCTTATTACATCGCCGAAACAGGTGGCGCCCCCCCCCCGCACGGGAGCGCAGGGCGACCGATGATGCAAAATGAAATATTCCGCGCTGGGCTCCTTCTTTTCTACACGGTCATCAGTGTTGCCGGGATGACAATGATAAAAGATGCCCAACCCCTCTTCAGCCTGAAGGGGCTTTTGGGCTTTGGGTTGTATGTCGGTGGGTTCCTAATTTGGATCGGTGTGATCCTGCGGATCATGCCCATGTCACAAGCATTTCCGCTGGCCGCAGGCTGCTTGATGCTGGGCACACAATTCGCCGGCTGGTTTATTCTCAAGGAACGCATAACACTGTTGCATATCGCCGGCATGATACTGATCCTGGCAGGCGTTATCGTCGTCGGGTTGGTATATCAGCCCAAAACTTGAGGTTAGGCGAAGTGACATCCGATATAGAGCGACAGCACCAAGCCGCCTTTGAAAACCACTCGTTCAAATTCCCTCCGGAGGGGACCTGCGCTGGTGATGAGGTAGCACTGGTTTTTTACTCCATCCTTTTATTGACCGTCTTCTAATGAAGACGCGGCTGGGCAAAGCCTTATCCTTCGCTACAGTGTCCATTTGGCGAAAAGTATGACCGAACTACGACGCGGGCCAAGGTCGACCACCCTCGTCTGGATCATATGCATACTGGGCGGCATAGCTATCGGCGTGTCGGGTTTCAGCACCGAAAGCAATCACCCGACCTATCTGCCTCCAGGTCTTCACCTCGCCGATCCCACCTATCTCGCGAGAGATTGGTGGCTGCGATCGGTGAGGCATTATCACTACGCCTTCTTCGCGCTCACGGTCATCTTGGCGAAACTCCGCATTCTGGAAACGGGGCTGGCAGTCCTCAACATTCTCACTGCGGCGATGGCGATTCATGCCTGCTTCAGGATCATCAGACTGCTACGTGCACCACATGCGCTGGCCGTACTGATTGTCTTCATCTCGGTTCTACTGACTACAGTAACGTTCTACGGTATCGGCAACAGCTACCTGTTTTCTCCCTCGCTCCAACCTTCTAGTATCGCGGCGGCTGCGACAATCGCGGCGCTGGCTGACCTGCTCGAACGAAAGCTGACACGATGTGGCTTCTGGCTTGGCCTAGCAGGAGCTTTTCACGTCAATTTTCTCGTTCTGAATATGGCTTTTTTCGGCCTTGCCCACGTCCTGACTGCTGCTCAGGAGCGGCCATTACGGAACCTTGCGTCGAAGGACCTCGCCGCCGACTTGCTGAAGGTGCTTTGGCCCAGCCTCGTTTTAGCGATGCTGCTTCTCCCGCTAATTCTGTCAGTTGAAAGCGAAGCCGATTCACCCTCACTAGCGGCTAAAGCAGATTGGATATTTTTCCGCTTCGCCGTGCCGTTTCATTATTATCCGCGGGCTTATCTTCGCCAATTGCCCATTTTCTTCATCTGGGAACTGCTCGGCCTGATCTGGACCCGCCGTGCTGTTCCCGATGCGGCTGCGCGTCGGGTTATTTGGGCAATCCAGATCGCTGCGGGGTTGCTCATCTGGTCGGCAACAGCGCTGACCACCCTCGTTTTCATCCCCACCATCGCTCGCCTATTCATCTGGCGCCTCGCCCCTTTTGCGATGTTGATTGCCGCGCTGGTGACGATCATCGGCGCCATACGCATGATTGAGGGGGAGGAGCCAATACCTTTAACGCAGCGCGACAGCAGCCTGTTGCGGCTGAGCTTCGTGGCGCTTCCCGCCATAGCGTTGCCCAATATCCCCCTAAGAGAGCAGATCTTGCCGACTGCCGGGCTCGAACCTGCAGCGGCCGTGTTAGGCGGGCTATTCGTTCTAGCCTTCATGCGTCACGCATTCGGTTATAGATTTTCCGGCTATCGTTCTGTTGTCGGTCTGCTGCTGGCCGCGTTTGCCTTTGCGGTGTTGACTCAGCCTAGCGCCGGCGAAGAATCGCGTTATTCACTCCTGATTACGTCGCCGCCCGCACGCCAGGAAGACGATGTGTTTGCCTTTGTGAAGCGATCTACCCCACCTGACGCACTGTTTCTGATTCCCCCCGATCTCGATTATTTCCGCCTGAAGGCCGCACGGGCGATTATAGCCGATTACAAGGCATTGCCTATAAACCGGGCGGGGCTACTTGAATGGTATGTCCGGTTGGAAGCTATCTCAGGCATCAACAATCCTCAGAACATATACCAGGTGAAATCCGGCTTCGAGGATATCGATGCGGAAAGGCTCAGCCGATTGCGTTGTCAATTTCACATCACCCATGCGATCTTGCGCAGTCCTCAACCCTTGCGCGGTGCGCCAGGCTGGGCCGAGATCTTCAAAAATCGCGATTTTCGCGTGCTGGCTTCTACAGGCCGCAACGCATGCCCTTCACCGGCCAGCAGTCGCTTTCGCTCCTGAAGGCCGGTGGCTTGACCTTCGTCGGCAATCAAAAGCCCGCCGAAAGCGAGAATAGCACTGTCGATCCGGCGATTGAGGAGCCGTTCTTGGTCGAGGCGAAGTTGGGTTGGAGGTGGGCCGCTTCGGATTTCGAGATATCGGTGTCCACGTAAGCCATGCCCAGCGTCACCGGACCGACTGCGATGTCGGCGCCGAGCATCCAGTCCAGGTATTCGCCAGTCGGGGCAACGCTGGTTCCGTTGGGTCCCAGGCCGGAATTGCCGTTGGAATAGCCCAAGTGAGCCTTGACCGTCACGGGCGTAGCAGGAATCCCTGCGCTGGCATCGGTCCATAGATAGAGGTTGTCCGATTTGGCGCCGGGATGGTCCCGCGTTCCGGCCAAGTAGGAAGCGCCGCTGTCGAAGACGCGGCCGAGTGCCTGCTGCTTAGGAGCATAAGCAACCCCGACGAGCACACTGGCAGGGCCAAGATCGCCGGAAAGCTTGACGTAGGGTTCGGCGAAGTCCGTCTTGCTCGCCCCACCGGGATACATGTACCAGGTGAGGCCGAGGTCGAGCTTGAGGCCGCTGGCGATCGGGGTCGAATAGCCGCCATAAAGGTCAAGCTCCATGTTGGAGCCGCCGAAGGTGCCCCAGCCGGCAAGGTTGGAGGCCCAGGTTCCGGCATAGAACCCGCTCACGTGCGTCACGGTAAGCCCGCCCTGGACCGCCATTTCCTTGTCCGTCTGGGACACGCCGCGAAAGCGGTAATCGGTCACCAAAGTCGCGCTACCGGAGATGGTGATCGCACGCGGCGCCTCTTCATGCGCTCTTACGGGGAAGGCGGCCGCCATGGACAGGGCAACAAAGCCGATGCCAAGGCCAAAGCGGCCGGCGGAATAACGAATCATCATTGTCGGAACACCCTCATGTTGTCGTGGCCTGTTCCGTCCTGCGGCTGACATGCCGGGCGCTGCTGCACCGCGCGCCCGTTTCACGCCGGCCCGCCCTGACTAATGACCGAAGTTGTCTCCGCGTTGGCCTCTGCGCGACAAAGTGTTTCCCTACCTGGAGCCGCCCGGAGACAGAGCCGGGCGGATGCACTTGGCATCCGCCCGCAAGGTGAAGGAGGCCGGAGGTGAGGGATCCGGCCGCCGGATCATGGTCAGGCGGCAACAGGCAGAGCCCGCAAGATCGCGTCCGGGCCGGTCACGCGGTCACTGCGCCCCGATTGGCGACGACGGAGAAGCCATTCGGAAAGCGTCTCCGCGGTAGTGTGATCTATCGCCCGCACATTCACGAGATCGAGATGGACGGAGCGGTCCGCCGGCTGCTTTTCCAACACCGCGTTGAGGCGCGCGAGGCCCAGGAAAGTGGCCGCTCCGTGAAGCGCGATACGGCTTTCCTCGTCATTGCGGTGCTCATGCACCTTGAGGCGCAGATCCCGAAAATGGGGCAGCAGCTCAAGCGCCGAAAGCGCAAGGCCGACCAGCACGCCGGTAAGCAGATCCGTGGTGACCACCAAGACGAAAGTGACCGTCCAGATCGCAGCCGGAAGAAAGCCGTGCGCCTGAAACAAGTGCCGCACGTGCTTGAGGCTCACCAACCGCCAGCCGGTCACCACCAGCACACCGCCCAGCGCCGCCATCGGAACTTGTCGCAGGAGCCAGGGCAGCAGGGCCACGAAGGCGAGAATCCATACACCATGAAGGATCGTCGAAAGGCGGGTCTTCGCCCCCGCCTGGACATTGGCGGAGCTGCGCACGATCACCCCGGTCATCGGCAATGCGCCGAAGAGGCCGCAAAGCATGTTCCCCACGCCCTGAGCGCTCAGTTCGCGGTCATACTTCGTGCGCACGCCGTCATGCATGCGGTCGACGGCAGCGGCGGACAGCAAGGTCTCGGCGCTCGCGATGAAGCCGATCGCAAGCGCGGTGACAATCAGCGACGGTTGCGCCAGGGGAGCGAACCAGTCCAGGCTGCCGGGCAGAGCAAAGGCAGAGCCGATCGATTCCGGCACGGCGATGCGCGCCACGCCCAGGTTCAGGCCCCACGCCGCCGCCGTCGCGGCGACAACACCCAACAGCGCGCCAGGCACCAACGTCATCGACTTGGGGCGCACCTTTTCCCAACCCAGCATAACAGCGATGGTCAGCATGCCCAGCATCAGCGCCAGTTCGGCCGCACCCACTTTGGCGAAGTCCAGCCCCAGCACGCGCGCCGGCATCATCGCCATGTTCTCAAGCCCGCTGGAAAGCGGCTTGGCATCGAACAGGATATGGAACTGACCTATCACGATCAGCGCGCCGATCCCGGCGAGCATGCCGTGAACGACCGCCGGGCTGATCGCGCGGAACAAACCGCCCAGCCTAAAGGCGCCAGCAACGACCTGAAACAGCCCGGCGAGGAGCAGCACCGGGCCGAGCGCCATCAGTCCATGTTCGCGAACGAACTCGAACACGATGACGGCAAGGCCCGCGGCCGGTCCGCTGACCTGCAAAGGCGAGCCCGCCAGCATACCGACCACCAGGCCCCCGACCATGCCGGTGACCAGTCCCTTCTCCGGCGGCACGCCAGAGGCGATGGCAATGCCCATGCACAGCGGCATAGCCACCAGGAACACCACGATGGAGGCCGTGAGATCCCGGCCAAAATGGGCGAAAAGACCGCTTCGCGCACCGGCGGGTGCCGCGCTCAAGACTGTCGCGCTCATTGCGCAGCCTCGGCATATTCCGTGGCGACGCGTGGACGTGGGGCGAGCGCGACAGGCAGATCGCGGTCCTCCCGCAAGGGCACAAATTCACCCGCATCGCCGTCAAGGCCAAGTACTTGTCCGGCATGGATATCGACGAACCAGCCGTGCAGCGTCATTTCACCGCGAGCAATGGCCGCCGCGACCGTGGGATGCGTGCGCAAGTGCCCGATCTGAGCGATGATGTTTTCAAGGCTGATGGCCCGCACCCGATCCTTGCCCTCCAGATGTTCATGGCAAGTGCTCACGATGTGTTCGGCGGCTGCACCGTGGCGGAGCCAGGCCGCGACATTGGGCATCATTTCCAGTCCGCTGGGGTCGCTCAGAGCCTTCATCGCACCGCAGTCGGAATGACCGCAGACGATGACGTCGCGCACGCCCAGCGCCACCACCGCGTATTCGACGGTGGACGTCACCCCGCCGTTAAGGGTGGCATAAGGCGGCACCATGTTGCCCGCATTGCGGCATACGAACAGGTCACCCGGCTCTGCCTGCATGATTTGCTCGGGCACCACGCGCGAATCTGCGCAGGAGATCATCAGCGCCTTGGGTGTCTGGCCGTGTGTGGTCAGTTTCCCGAAAAGCTCGCCGTGGGCGGGAAAAATCGACTTCTCGAAATGGAAGACGCGGCCGATCAGCTCGTTCACGTTGCTCACCTTTCTTGCGTGTTATTGCCTGCAGCCACCTGACCGCCGGCGTCATCGCAGAAATAGGTGCCGTGATTTTCCCTGTTTCTTCAGAAAGGTAACGAAGTTTTGCTGCAGCGCAGCGCGAGGCTCAGTTCGCCGGAAGCGGCAAACGGATCGTGGCGCGAAGGCCGCCTTCCGGGCGGTTGAGCAAGTCGAGCGTGCCATTCTCCATACCTACGGCCTTGCGCACGATAGGCAGGCCAAGGCCCATTCCGGCGGTATCGCGCGATCGGGCAGTATCCAGCCGCACGAACGGCTGCAATACGTCCGCCATGCGCTCCTGCGGGATGCCCGGACCATCATCCTCCACGACGATCTCGGCCACCCCTTCGCCGCTCCGCACCTGAACTCTGGCATTGCCGCCGTAATGCAGCGCATTCTCGATCAGGTTCGACAAGGCCCGGCGGATCGCGACCGGCCGGACACTCATCTCCAGGTTCGATATTCCGTGATAGGTCGCATCCGCGCCATGATCGGCCGCGGCATCGACCAAGGTTTCGGCCATGACGGCGATATCGATGCGTTCCGCCGGGATATTGCGGCCGTCACTGTCCACGTAAGCCTGAAGCGATTCAAGCAGCATGCGCATCTCGTCGATGTCATGCGAAATGCCTTCGCGCACCTCCGGTTCAAGGACGCTTTCATCGAGGCGCAGCCGCATGCGCGCGAGCGGCGTCTTAAGATCGTGGCCGATCGCCAGCATCGTTTGCGTGCGATCCAGCAGCGACTGATGAATGCGCTCCTGCATTTCATTGAGCGCCCGGATCAAACTGCGCAACTCGTCCGGGCCACGTTCGGGCACAGGCCGGGGCGGACCTGAACCCAGATGCCGCGTGGCGCAGATCAGATCGCGCAGCGGCCGCAGTGTCGCTCGCAGTAGGACCCAGGCCAGCGCGATGAGCAGAAGCGTTGGCAGCAACATGCTGACGATCCGCCCCACCCGGAGTTTCGATGCGGCGTTGGCATGCGTATGGAAACGGACCACGCTGGCGTCCGTCAGTCGCACCGATCCGCCGATATTGCCCCGACCCGGCAGTTGCTCAAGATGAAGTTCCAGATCGGCCAGGGCGAGTTCCGGCTGAATCGCGATTACTTGCGCTCGCAGGTTGGCAAGGCCGAGCGAGCCGCGCTGACGTTCCCCCGGAGAAACCCATTCGATGCCGAAACCGTCCGTGCTCAGCGCCTTGGCGACAGCCTTGCGCTTGTCCGGTTCGGCCCGGTCGAGCGTGCGCGTGGCAAGCACAAGGGTCTGTGCGATCCGTTCGGCATCGTCACGGCGCAACTCGAACGAGTTCATGCGATCGAACAGAAACGAATTGGCTGCAAATTCGACAATCAACACCAGCAGAAGCACCGCCAGCAGCCGCTCAGGCAGACCCAGACGCCTTAACGGAAATGCGAGCCCGCCCGCCATCAGGCGCGTGTCACTTCCGCCTTGAACATGTAACCCACGCCCCGCACGGTGATGATCGGCGGCTCAGAACCGTCGGCCTGCAACTTCCGGCGCAGGCGGCTGACCAGAACGTCAATGCTGCGATCGGAACTATCGCCAATGCGAGAACGGGAAAGTTCCATCAGCCGCTCACGCCCCAGAACTCGCTGCGGATAGCCGAGGAAGGTGGAAAGCAGATCGAACTCAGCGCCTGTCAAGTCGACGATCGCGCCGCTGGGCGATCGCAGTTCCCGGCGCGCCAGCGAGACCTGCCAGCCGTCGAAGCGAATCGTGTCCGGCGCGCGTCCGTCAGGTAGAACCTCGCCGCCATTATCGTAACCACCACCGCGACGCAGGACGGCGCTGACACGAGCGGCCAGTTCGCGTGTACTGAAGGGCTTGGCGAGATAGTCGTCCGCGCCCAGCTCCAACCCCAGCACCCGGTCCTCTTCGCCGCCGCGCGCGCTTACGAAGATGATCGGAACATCGCTTTCGCGGCGAAGACGACGGAACAGGTCAAACCCGCTGGAGCCGGGCAGCATGACGTCAAGGACGACAAGCTGCACCGCCGTTTCACGCAAGGTGATCCACATTTCGGCGCCGGTCGCCGCCGTCAGAACGTTGAAACCGCTCTGGCGCAAGGCGCGCGCGGTCAAGGTCCGCAACGCGCCGTCGTCCTCGACGAGCAGGATAGTGGGAGGTGTCGTCATCGCTTCCTGGGAAAATGCGAACCGGGGGGCGGCGGCTGTGGTCATATCTGGCCTGCAATTGCAATGATATAGGAGCGTGGGGGCGGGCAGGCAAACCGGCTCGGCGGATGCGTGGGCTGTGCCGGTAGCCTTATGCCGGGATTACCGCGTCGAGGGCGCACCGGCAGCGGCTTCGGTCCGCGCCTCGGCAAAAGCCTGTTCGGGCTTCTCTTCGGCCTTGGCTTGATGATGGCGGCAGGCACGTCCCTTAAGGGGATCGGGATTACATGCCCCGATTACGCGCCCAAGCTCCCGATCGCCCGCGCTGACGCGGGCAGGGATCGGCCCATGCCCCTTTGAACTGCGGGCGCTATCGGAAGCATAGGCGACCTGCGGAGCCGGAGCGGAAGCGGAAAGGCCGGCAAGGGCGAAAAGAAACGCGGAAAGCATCATGATCTCCAATCTCGTGCGTGGTGCAGCAAGATTGGAAATGCCGCGTTTCGGACCTTATGCGAAACCGCAACGAAATGTTGCTGAGCTAAGTTGGCCTAGGATTTTGCTTCGACCTTGCGCGGTGCGCGCTTGCGTTTGGGCTTTTCGGAGGGTGAGCCGCCCGCCGGCTTTACCGCTGTCGACGCCTTGTTCGCAGGGGAGGCTTTGCGTCGCGCGGGTTTTCGCGCCGGGGCCGTTTCCGCGGCAATCTTCTCCACCGCCTTTTCTCGAGTAACGAAAACGTCTTCACCCCTGGCCTTGCGGCCGATCGAGTATTTGTAGATCACGTAAGCGGACGCGCCGCCTATGGCCCATTTGAGCAGCTTCATCGCGTTTCCTCTCCTTCGATGAGGAATGACGACTCTGTAACGCGCCGCTTCGTGTTTCGCCACCATTCTCAGGCGCCGATGATCGAATCATGATTCGATTCGTGAGGTTTGCCAATGTAACGATTGGCGTCTAATTGTTTCATCGTGACCACAGCAGACACTCTGGAATCCCGACAATCGGACAAGGCCCCGCGAACGGAACGCGGGCGGCGAACGTTGCGCAAGCTGCTCGACGCGGCCGCTCTCGAATTTGGGGAGCACGGCTTTCACGAAGCCTCCATCACCGGCATCACCCGCCGTGCCGGAACGGCTCTGGGCAGCTTCTATACCTATTTCGATTCCAAGGACGAAATCTTTCGCGCCCTCGTCGATGACCTCAGCCGAAAGGTGCGCGAGACGGCCCGAGACGCAAGGCAAACGGACCTTGATGCGATCGAGGCAGAGCGCGCCACTTTCGTTGCTTTCCTGCAGTTCGTTCGCGAACATAAGGAAATCTATCGTATTATCGACCAATGCGAATTCGTCGACCCCGAAAGCTTTCGGCAGCATTACGAAAGTGCCGCAAGGCGTATTCATGAACGCCTGATGGAAGGCGTGCGGCGTGGCGAGCTGAAGGAGGGGATGGACGAAACGCATGCCTGGGCGATTATGGGAATGAACATCGTCCTTGGCCTGCGCTATGGCGTGTGGTCCGACAACGCCGATCTCGAACAGGTGGCGGAGCTGGCGAGTTCGATCTTACGCGACGGCATCTACCGCAAGGTTTGATAGCTGCGCCGCCCCGGCGCTTTACCGCCGCTTAAATGCTGTTCGCTTTATAAAGCGCATGCGTAGAATCGTCTGGGAACGATCATATGAACGGACGTATCTTCCTCGCCTCCGGCTTCGTCGCTCTTGCCGCAATCGTGGGCGTGCTGGTTATAGCGGCGGCCCCCTCGACCCCGGAACCCGCGTCGTTGGCGGAAGCCGATGTTGCGGCGATCAAGGTGAAAGGGACTGTTTCAGCTCTGCCGTCTGCGCACCCGGCTCCGGCTCAGACGTCAACGCCAGCCTCTGTCCCACCCGCGAAGGATGAACCGTTCGTCATCAAGCGGATCCTGCCCATCGAAGGCCCTATCAAATATGGGGAGTGGCATTGGGACGAGAAGGATGCGCCACAGGGGCCGATCGTCATCACTGTCGATCTCGAAGCGCGCGTGCTCTCGGTTTTCCGAAGCGGATACGAGATCGGCGCCACGGCCGTCCTGCTGGGCGCGGAGGACAAGCCGACACCCCTGGGGGTCTTCCCGATCACGCAGAAAGACCGGGATCACGTCTCCAGTATCTATACCGGCGCGCCGATGCCTTACATGCAGCGGTTGACTGACGACGGCGTGACGCTGCACGGCTCCAAAGTGGAAAAGGGATATGCCAGTCATGGCTGCGTCGGCATGCCGGAAGCCTTTGCCGCCCGGCTCTTCGCGGTCACACACCTGGGTGACAAGGTTTATATAACGCGCGGCAAGCAGGTGGGGCTAGGCGCCGATCTGGTCGGCGGGTGACAGGTCAATCCTTGCGTTTCGCAGCCCGAACGGGCGCCTTTGCAAAGCTCCAACCGCCCGCGTTGGGCCGCGCGACCAGTTCCCCGATAGAAGCCGGGCGTCCTTCCACCAGCGTGTCGAACAGCCGCGCCACCGCGCCGCCGCGCGGTGCCCCGCAGCCCAGTTCGCTCACGATCCGCGCCAGAACGCGCAGCGCCACGGCGCGCGGCGCCTGCGGACGATAACGCAAGCCCATCGGCTCCTTCTTCACGCAGGAACGCCATTCAAGATCCGCCATCCAGTCAAGCGCAGCGTCGGCCTCGGCAATATGCGCTGCGCTGCGCGCGACAGCTGCAATGTCAAGCCAGTCTGCGTCCGCCAGCACCTTACGGATACGCACCCGATCGAACCGGTCATTCGCGTTGCTCGGATCATCGGTCGCCACAAGGCCGCTTGCGGCCACCACTTGCGCCAGCTCCACGCGGCGCCAATCGAGTACAGGACGTAAAAGCGGAATCGTCGTGCCAGTCACCTGGCCCCGCGCACGTGCCCCGGCCAGACCCGCGACGCCGCTCGCCCGGTTAAGCCGCATCAGCAGCGTCTCTGCCTGATCGTCGGCATGGTGCGCGGTCGCCAACGCGGCCAGCCCCCGTTCCTCGATCCACCGCGCCAGCGCCGCATAACGCGCATCGCGCGCCTCAGCCTGGATATTGCCGGCGGCGACATCGACGCGCAATGTGGCATGCATCACGCCAAGCTGGCTGCAGATGCGGGCCACTTCGGCGGCCTCGTCCGCGCTTTCCGCACGCAGGCCGTGGTCGACGGTAGCGGCCTCTATCCGCCCCGGCAGGACGGCATAAGCCAGGAGCAGCAGCGCCAGACTATCCGGCCCGCCAGACACCGCCAAAGCCAGCCTGGCCTCCGCCTTGCCGATGCCCTCCGGCCAGAGTGCGGCCAGACCGGCACGGAACCGTTCCAGCGGTTCCGCGTCAGCTACAAGAGAGTCCATTGCGCGTGGCATCGTAAGTGCTCTTCAGGCGACCCGCTGCTTCCGCTGCATAAGTCTGAGCGAACTCGCCCAAGGCGATGCAGGCACGCCTGGTGTCCTTCATCTGCTTCATCGCGACACCCAGATAAAGCAGGCTGTCAGGCGCACGATCGCCCCGTTTGTCAGCCTGGTAATTCTGCAGGAACCACTTGGCTGCCTCGCCCGGATTCCCATCGTCCAGATAAGCGCGGCCCAGCAAGTTGCGCCCCCAGCTCGCGCGGGGATGCTTCGGGTACTTTTCGAGGAACAGCTTCAACTGCTGCTCAGCCTCAGGATAAAACTTGGCTTCCCACAAGCGATAGCCGTAGCTGTATTCGTCATCGCCCGGATCAGCGCTCTGGGGCCGTCCGACGGCCTTTACCGCTTCGAGGCGCGCGGAGGATGCGGCCACGGGCTTGGCAGCCGCCGGCTTGGTTGAAGCAGGCGCTGAAGCGGGGCGAGCCGAAGCGCCGCCGGTCATCGCATCAAGGTTGGATTGCGGCGTAGCCGGTGCATTCTGCGGCGGCAAGGCCACCGCCGGTGGCGCGCCCGTGCCCAGCTTTGCCTCAAGCTGATTGATGCGGTTAGTGTTCTGCTCAACCTGGGAGGTGAGCCGGGCCATCTGCGCCTCGACCGCGTCCATGCGCGTCAACAGGTCAGTGATCGGCGTAGTCGCCGGCTGTCCCGGCGCAACCGAAGGCGTCGGCGTGGGCGAAATTTCAGGCTCGAAGAATTTGCCGTCCGGCCCCGGAAAGACCTTGCGCTGAAGGGCCCGCACTTCGGCCTCTACCTTTTTCAGCCGGATGTCCGTGCTGTCCTGCGCCAGCGCGGGCACTGCTCCGCCGATCAGGATCGACGCCATGGCCGCGCTCGCCAGCAGGCGCGCGAACCGGCCAGCTCCAAGTGAACCTTTCATCGCCAATTCAACTCCGTATCAAAACACCCTCGCGATTCCGGGTCCGCCCCATCGAGATGGCGCGGCAATTAACCAAGAAGGCGTGCCTGCGGTTGTTGCCGCAAGCACCCCCTCTCTGTCGAGGGCAACTAGTTCGAAACCGTGGAAAGCGGTTC
>NZ_DAIMZT010000069.1:0-13206 GCF_036733805.1 Novosphingobium sp.
GGCCGACGAGGCACAGGATCGGCCCCTTCAGCTTGTTGGTGCGCGCCTGCACGGCCAGGTATTCGATGATCCTGTCCTTGACTTTGTCGAGCGCATAGTGATCGGCGTCGAGGACTTTTTGAGCCTCTGAAATGTCGCGCTTGAGCTTGCTCTTCTTGCCCCAGGGCAGGCCCAGGAGCACATCGAGGTAATTGCGGATGACCGTGGCCTCCGCGCTCATCGGCTGCATCGACTTCAGCTTCTTCAGCTCGGAATTGGCCTTCTCGCGCGCTTCTTTCGAGAGCTTGGTCTTCTCAATCCGGTCTTGCAGCTCTTGCAGCTCGTTGGCCTCATCGCCTTCGCCGCCAAGCTCCGACTGGATCGCCTTCAACTGCTCGTTGAGGTAATATTCGCGCTGCGTCTTTTCCATCTGGCGCTTCACACGGCCGCGAATCTTGCGCTCAACCTGCAGGACGCCAAGCTCGCCTTCCATGAAGGAATAGACCATTTCCAACCGCTTGAGCGGATCGACCTCGGACAGCACCGCCTGCTTGTCGGAAACCTTGGCGGACAGCTGCGCAGCCACGGTATCAGCCAGACGGGCCGCTTCTTCGATATCGCCGAGTTGTTCCCCCGCATCCTGGCTCAGCTTCTTGTTGAGCTTGGCGTATTCGTGGAACTGCTCGACCACTGAGCGCATCATCGCCTCAGTTTCGGTGCCTTCGGCCTCGAGTTGCTCGATCTCCTCCACCTCGGCGACCAGCATCTCGCCATCCTCGCCCTGTTCCGCGCGGATACCGACCAGCCGGCCGCGCTCCTGCCCCTCGACCAGCACGCGCACGGTGCCGTCCGGCAGCTTGAGCAATTGCAGGACGCTGGCGATCACACCGGTGTCATAGAGATCGTCCCGGTCCGGATCATCGCAAGCGGGATCAAGTTGGGCGAGGAGGAAGATATCCTTCTCGCCGGCCATCGCCGCTTCCAACGCCGCCACGGACTTCTCACGGCCGACAAACAACGGCACGACCATGCCGGGGAAAACGACGATGTCGCGCAAGGGAAGAAGGGGTAGCAAGTTCACAGGCACTTCCATTTTCTACGCACATGGGAGCCTGACCCAGCCCCCGAGCTTTCGCGCAGGATATGGGGTCTTTGCGCCGTCACGCAATGGATTAGCGGCGAAAGGCTGTGGAGCGCCGGCCGCGTCGCCGGCACCGGCGGAAACCGCGCTTGTTTTTACAGGCGCCGCGATACGTTAAGCCGGCAATTATCAAAACGGCAGCTTGAAGCCCGGCGGTAAGCCCATTCCCTGCTGCGCCTTGGCCAATTCCTCGTTTGCAACCGAATCGGCCTTCACGCGCGCATCATTGAAAGCTGCCGCGACAAGGTCTTCCAGGATCGCTTTTTCCGAGACCTGCATCAGGCTGTCATCGATCGAGACTCCGATCACCCGCCCCTTGGCGGAGCAGCGAATCTTGACCAAGCCGCCGCCAGAGAGACCTTCGACCTCAAGCTGGTCGAGCTTCGCTTGCGTTTCACCCATTTGCTTCTGGATGGTCTCGGCGGCTTTCTGCGCCGCCTGGAGCATCTCTTCCATCGATTTCATTTAACGTCTCCAATCACGTGAACCGCCGCCGATCATGGCTGGACGGTCATCTTCGATCTCTTCGGCCTGCGGGAATGCCGCCTTGGTCGCCATCATCAGAGGATGCCGGCTGATCTCTTCGCGATCCGCTGCTTCGCGCGCCTGATTCTGCTCGTAAAGCGTCGGCGTGCCTTCGGCCTCGACCCGTTCCACCAGCCAGCGCTGTTCAGTGGCATCGGCCAGGCTGCTCCTCACAAGCCCGGAGATATCCTCGTTGAAGCCAGGCGGCTGGGTATAGCGAAGAAGCCCCTGCGCCAACTCGACCACCCGCACCTGCATGCGCATGACGTTGGCGGCGTGCTGATGATGTCGCTCCACTTCCTCGACCAGGGCTTCCCAGCGCGGCGCGGCCGGTGCCCCGGCCGCGGGCCCGCCCGACGAGGGCGAATCGCCGCCGTTCGCCGGAGCGACGGGCGCGCGCAAAGCAAGGTCTTCCAGCTTTTTCACCAGCGTGCCGGGATCGGGCATATCTGCCGCGTGCATGATCCGAAGCAGCGCCATTTGCGCGGCCACCAAAGGATCAGGCGCTGCCTTCACTTCCTCATGCCCTTTGAGCAGCAATTGCCAGAGACGATGGAGTTGCCCCGCCTTCAGCGCCTTGGCCCAATCCTCGATCGCCTCGCGTTCCTCTGCCGATGGAGCATCAGCGGCGCTACCGCTGACCTGTGCGACCGCAACGCGGTGGGTGAGTTCCATCAAGCCGCGCATCATTGCGATCGGCTCCACGCCCAGCGCGAACTGATGAGCGATGAGATGGAGCAGTTCGGCGCCCTGGCCTTCGAGAATGGCGCAGAGCAGCTTCCTCTGTACCGATTTGTCGGAAAGGCCCAGCATCTCGCGCACTTTGTCGGCCCGCACTTTGCCTTCACCATCAAGGTCGGCGTGCGCGATCGCCTGGTCGAGAATAGACAAGCCGTCGCGCACGGAACCTTCGGCGGCGGCTGCAACCATTCCCAGCGCTTCGTCCTCCGCCTCTACGCCTTCCTTTCGGCAGACCATGGCGAAGTGTTCCGCCAACATTGGCGTTGGGATGCGGCGCAAGTCGAAGCGCTGGCAGCGCGAAAGGACCGTGACCGGCAGCTTGTCCACTTCCGTGGTAGCGAACAGAAACTTCACATGCGCCGGTGGTTCCTCAAGCGTCTTCAGCAAGGCATTGAAAGCATTGCGCGACAGCATGTGAACTTCGTCGATGATATAGATCTTGTAACGGGCTGAAACCGCAGCATAGCGCACCGCCTCGATGATCTCGCGAACGTCATCAACGCCGGTGTGACTGGCCGCGTCCATCTCGATCACATCAATGTGACGCCCTTCGGCAATCGCCCGGCAAGGTTCGCACTGGCCGCAGGGATCGATCGTGGGCCCGCCTTGCCCATCCGGCCCTATGCAATTGAGCGCCTTGGCGATGAGGCGCGCGGTGGAGGTTTTGCCGACCCCACGCACGCCCGTCATCAGGAAGGCATGAGCCAGACGGTCGCGCTTGATCGCGTTGGCCAGCGTCTGGACCATGGCCTCCTGCCCGATCAATTCGGCAAAAGTCTGCGGGCGATATTTGCGGGCGAGCACCCGATACGGTTGCGCAACGGCCTTGGAGACCGCTTTTGCGACGGCGGCAGCTGCAGGCGCTGCAACCGGTTCAGCTTCGGCTGGCTGAGAGGGAACCGATTGAGAAGTTTCTGACGAAGGCTCCGGGTCGGCGAACATCGACGCTTGCCCGGCCGCCTCAAGCTCGGCGGCATTCGGCGCGGCTTCGTCCCCTTCCTCCTTGTCGTCCCAGGGAGGGGAATCGCCGAACATGTCGCGTGAATCGTCCATCGCGTCCAAACTAGGGCCCAAACTCGATCAGGTCACGCCCGAGGTGCACGTTTTGCTCGACGATGTGAAGCTGTAGGAGCCGGGCGACCCGCCGCAATCCGTTGTGGCTGCTTCCTTCCGGACCTGACCAGATTGGCGGACGCAAACGTCCACCCGACTCCCGGCCGGCCATATGGCGACCACCTTTCCGTTTGTCCAGCCCCAGCGCGGGTCGGCAAGGTTCAGCGAAAATTGTCGGCGTAAGCCTGGATCTTGAGGCGGCGCGGCGGCGTGGCATGGATTTCCGCTTCTATGCCATAGCGGGCGGCATAAGCCTTGGCGTCTTCGCGCGTCGGAAACTTCAGAACGACCTGCTGCCGCATGTCGCCCGAACCTGCCCAGCCCATCAGCGGATCGGGCTTCTTGGCCTCGGCCGGCACGAACTCGAGTATCCATTGGTCGATAAGCGCCTTGCCGGACTGCATGGCGTTTTTCGGGCGCTGAAAGATGCGTGCACTCATGAGGGTGCGCTTTGCCTCCGAATCGCGGCGGAAATCAAGCGGAATTACTTGCCGCGCGATGCTTCGAACGCGTTCCGGGTTTTCAGACTGGGATCCTCCTTCCACGGCTCATCCGGCCAGCGGTGCTTTGGATAGCGGCCTTTCATGTCACGCTGCACGTCGCGCCAGGAACCGCGCCAGAAGCCCGGCAGATCGCGTGTCGTTTGGATCGGCCGCCCGGCGGGTGAGGTCAGCTTCACAAGCAGCGGCTGCGGCGGCTGGCCGAAGCTCGGATGGCGATCCAACCCGAACAGCGCCTGAACCCGCACCTCGACGCTGGGACCGCCTTCATCCTCATAATCGATGGCGTGGCTCGTGCCGGCCGGACTATGAAACTCGGCCGGAGCCAGCTTCTCCAGCGCCTGCTGGTCATCCCAGGTCAACCGGTTCTTCAAGGCTTCCTGAAGCATGCCCTTGTCGAGAGAGTCGAGCCTGCGCCTCACCAGCGGGCCGAGCCACGCATCCAAATCGGCCAGCAAAGCGTCATGCGAAAGCGCCTCGATCCCGGCATGGCGTGCCCTGCGCAGGAGCGAGAGGCTGGACTTGCCAAACGGGATCAGCGCCAATCCTTTCTCGCGCACGCGCTCCAGCAGGAAAGCCGAAATCGCCGCTGGATCGGGTGAAGGGTCAGGACCACTTGCCAGGGTGATCGCACCCAGACACCTCTCCAGACGGGCTTCGACGCGGCCCTCCTCCTCATTCCAGCGCAGGACGGAGCGCCGTTCGACAGCGCCGCTCAGCCATTGCTCCACCTCCGCCGGTTCAAGGGAAATGCCGGAAAGGATGCGCGCACCTTTCGCCTGCCCTTGAGCATCGCCGATGACCATCCATTCGCGAGCGGCGAGCGGCGAAGCGAGGTCAAGCATATAGCCCCTGCCCCCTGTAGAAAGCCACCTTTCGCCGGATGGATCGCGACGCCGCGCGACCATGTCCGGGCGGCCAAGCGCGAGGAGGACGCCGGGAGGAACATCGCCGTCTCGCGCGACCGCGGAAACCAATGATCGCGCCCGCTTTGCCCATCCCGCCGCCAGCTTTCGCGCCGCATCCGCGCGTGTCGATCGATCGCTTTCCCAACGCGAAAGGCGAGCGACCAGATCGTCAGCGCGCCCTCCCAGTCCGCGCTCCTGCAAAAGCAGCGTCAGCTTGGCCGCGGTCTCTTCCGCGCCCAGTTCGGCGGCGCGCAGGATCATGGCTGCCTGTGCCGGCTCCATCGGCAGGCTGGCCACCTTGCGGCCGAACTCGGTAATGCGGCCGGACGCGTCCAGCGCACCCAACGCTTCCAGCCCTTTACGCGCCGCGTCCAGCGCCGGCGCAGGCGGTGGATCGATCCAGGCCATCGTTAAAGGATCGGCATTTCCCCATTGCGCGATAGCAAGAGTCAACGGCGCCAGATCGCTGGTCGTGATCTCCGGCGGATCGAAGGGCGGACGGCCTGCGTGCGCGGCTTCTTCCCACAAGCGATACGCGATCCCCGGCCCCTGCCGTGCCGCGCGGCCCGCGCGTTGTGCCGCGGATGCCTGGCTGGCCCGGTGCGTGACCAGCCGCGTCACCCCCGCTGCCTTGTCAAACTCCGCCCGGCGCGAAAGGCCGCTGTCGACCACCGCTGATATCCCTTCAAGCGTAAGCGAGGTCTCGGCGATCGCCGTCGCCAGCACTACGCGCCTGCGCCCTTGAACGTCGCGTCGGATCGCCGTGCGCTGGGCATTGGGTTCGCACTGACCGTGAAGCGGCAACACCAGCGCCTGCGGAAGTTTCTCCGCCAGCCGCTCCGCCACGCGATCGATTTCGCGCACGCCGGGCAGGAAGGCGAGCACATCGCCGTTCTGGTCCCGCCACGCAGTGAGGATAGCCGAAATCATGGCATCCTCGATCCGCCGGTCGGGCGCGCTGCCCAGCCAGCGCAGCTCCAGCGGCCAGGCTTTTCCCTCGCTCTCGATTACGGCGGTTTCTGCACCCAGTAACCGGGAGAAGCGCGAGCCATCAATGGTCGCCGACATCACCAGCAACCGAAGATCCTCCCGCAGCACGTCGCGACACTCGATGGCAAGGGCAAGTCCCAGATCGCTATCCAGGTGCCGTTCGTGCGCCTCGTCAAACAGCACGGCGGAGACTCCGGACAACTCCGGGTCGGAGAGAATAGTCGCGATGAAAATTGCCTCGGTCATCACCAGTACGCGGGTTCGCGCCGAGCGTCTGGTATCGAGGCGGGTCACATAACCTATGGTTTCCCCCGCTTTCTCCTCTAGCAACTCAGCCATGCGCTCCGCCGCGGCACGCGCGGCGACGCGGCGGGGCGAAAGGAGAATGACAGTCCCCGAACACCATGGTTCGGCGAGCAGCGCAGGGGCCACGGCGGTCGTTTTGCCCGCGCCCGGCGGCGCGATCAGCACAGCGCCCCGGCCCTTGCGCAGGACCTTGAGGAGATCGCCCAATATGGCGCGGATCGGCAGGTCGTTCACCCGCAGGCTCTTAAAAGCCCTTCACCGCTTCCGTCCAGACCAAGACATGCTCAAACTCCGAGCGTCGAAACAAATTCTCTTTGAAGCGTTCCCCGTCCGTCCACGTTTCATCAATACTTCGCTTCTAGCACCCCATTCTGTTGCCCCCGACAAAAGAGCCCGAAATTCCCAAAAAATGATCCGCGCCGGCCAACACCCTTTGCCAGTGGCACAATACCTGCGGCTGCGGGAACAAATCCCGGCGCTTTATGGATTGCTGTCCGTAAATGCGGCCATCCTGGCCTATACGCATCGCGCGTTGGCCCCCCGTTTCCTTGTGCTTACCGTGCCCGCGATCCTAATAACCGCATGCACATTGCGCATGCTGATGTGGATGCGGCCGATTTCCAGCGCCGACCTCGAAGTCAACGTGGTCCGGCGGCGCATGCATGGGACCGTGGCGCTGGCGATAGTGATGTCAGTCGCTTACGTGTCCTGGGCGCTGGTGCTGGACGGATACGGAGGCCCGTATGAGCACGGCCATGTCGCGATATTCGTGGCGGTAACCGTGCTCGGCTGCATCTTCTGCCTGACTTTCCTGCCGCTGGCGGCGCTGCTCGTGGCGTTGAGCGTGCTGGGCACCTTCCTTGCTTACAGCTTTGCGCAAGCGACCGAGGTCCTTATCGCCATCGCGCTGAATATCTCTCTGGTGACCGCCGTGGTCCTGAAGATTCTACGCGATTACTACGGATCCTTCATCAGTCTGGAGACCTCCCAGCGGGACTTGCAGAATGAACGGCGGCAGGCCCAGTCTCTGAGTGAGGACAACGCAAGGCTTGCCCAGACCGACGCGCTCACCGGCCTGCCCAATCGCCGCTATTTCTTCTCCACACTGGAAGGGCTTCTGTCCCGCGCGGGGCCGCGCGACGTCTTCACGGTGGGCTTGATCGATCTCGATCGCTTCAAGCCCATCAACGACACGCATGGACATGCGCACGGCGACCGGCTGCTGCGCGCCATTGGTCAGAGAATGATAAATCAGTGCCCGCCGGACACGGTCGTGGCCCGCCTGGGCGGTGATGAGTTCGGATTGATCGTACTGGACGGCCCCGCGAAAGCCGAAAGCATCACTCAAGCGCTCTGCCAGGCGATCCGCGAGCAGGTGCGGATCGGCGATATGGTCGTTTCCGTGGGCTGCTCTGCCGGCTTGGCGGTCTTTCCGGAAACCGGGACCAGCGCCGACCTTCTGTTCGACCGGGCGGACTTTGCGCTTTACCACGCCAAGAAGGAAAAGCGCGGCCAATGCGTGCGCTTTTCCGACAAGCTGGAACGCCTGATCCGTTCCGAACAGGCGATTGATGCGGCGTTGCAAGCGGCTGATCTTCGTTCCGAGGTATCGCTTGTCTTTCAGCCCATCGTCGGCACTGACAATCTGCAGCCGATCGGGGCCGAATGTCTTGCCCGCTGGACATCGCGCAGTCTCGGCCAGATATCTCCCGAACTGTTGATCGCCGCCGCCGAACGCGTCGGCCGTGCCCGCGAAGTGGCGCTCGTCCTGTTTGACCAGGCCATCGCCGCTCTCGCCCATCTGCCGGCGCCCATGCGCATCTCTTTCAACTTGTCCGGCCATAACTTGTGCGATGTGGATACCATCACCGCGCTGCTTGATCGCCTGGCGGCCTCACGATGCGAGCCTAGTCGGCTGCTGTTCGAAATCACGGAGACTTCGCTCATCACGGACATGGAGATCGCCGATGCGGCGCTGCGCCGGTTGCGGGATACAGGAGCCAGCATAGCGCTGGACGACTTTGGAACCGGCTATTCGAGCCTTTCCTCGCTCCATAAGCTGCCGCTCGACGTGGTGAAGATCGACCGCAGCTTCGCCGCGCGGCTGGACGAGGCTTCGGGCAGACGCCTTATCACTGCTATCCGCAACCTGGCCCGTTCGCTTTCGCTTGAATGCGTGATCGAGGGGATCGAGACGGAAAGCCAGCTCATCAGCGCGCGATTGGCGGGATTTTCCCTGGCGCAGGGTTACTTCATTGCCCGGCCGATGACCTTGGATATCCTGCTCGAACAGCTCAGGCAAAAGCACGCCGAGCTTTGGAATGCCGCCTGATCGAACCACTGACGGGCCGCTTATTTTCAACCCACGGCTTTCCTGACGCCGTAATCGATGCGAATGCGCACCCAGGTGCCAAGCTGAGCTTTTCCGTTGATCCGCGGTGGAACCACCTGGAACTGCCAGGCCGCTTCCAGCACCGCCCGACCGAAGCCGGAACCGCGCGGAGACTCCCCCAGTATCTGGCAATTGTCGACCCGATAATGGTCCAGCGTCTGGCATGCGATCATGCCCCACCCTTCCTGCGGCGCGTTGGCGGGTAGGTAGCCGCCCAGTTGCGCATCTGTCGGCGCCTTGAACCAATCTGCATTGTAAAGGATGGCGCCGCCCGGTCCTTCCCCCGGACCGTACGCGGCGCTGCCGCCTGATGCTGCGCTGGCTGAACCGGAATGTTTCATGCCGCTGATGTCCGCGGCCGCCATGTCCGCGTGCGATATCTTTAGGAAGGTAAATGCCGGCTTCTCCTGCACCGGCTTTTCCTGCACCGGCTTTTCTTCACGTGGCCTGGGTGTCCGCACGCGCGCCTGCTGGGGTTCCTTGGTTTCGTGCTTCTTTTCCTGCTTGTGCTGCTTCTCGGCTTTCGCGCCCGCCTGCTTATCCTCGCCGGTAACGTCGAAAGTCACCGGGTTGCTTGTCTTTTCCAGCCGCGGCGCGAACTGGGTCTGGTAGAGCGCGATCAGCAGCGCCAACAGAACGATGCCCGCCGAAAGCAGCGTGGAGATCAGGCGTTGGCGAGGCGATCCGGGCTGATAGCCAGTCATCACCAGGTCGGAGTCGGCGCGCATTCGCCGCTCAATAGGTCAGCCGGGGTTGCGCCGCAATTATCCGCTTGTCGCAGATGCCACGGACTGCCCCTGGCAAGACGTCAATAGCGCCGTCCCACCACAAATTCAGCCGCCTCGGCCATGGCCGATCGCGCTTCTCCAGCGGGAAAGCCGGCGATCGCATCAATCGCGCGCTGGGCATAATGCCGCGCGCGCTCGCGCGTGGCGTCTACGCAGCCGTGACGGTTGATGAGTTCCACCGCATGCGCGAGATCCTCGTCCTCGACGAGGAAGCCGGCGATCGCCTCTTCCCAGAACTTGCGTTCGGTCGCATCGCCCCGCGCATAAGCCAGGATCACGGGAAGGGTCATCTTGCCTTCGCGGAAGTCATCACCTTTTTCCTTGCCGGACTCAGTGGCCTCGGAATCGTAATCGATGGCATCGTCGACCAGCTGGAAGGCAATGCCGAGGTTGCGGCCATAAGCGTCCAGCGCCAGTTCCTCCGCCTCGCTCTTTTCGGCAACGACAGCGGCTATACGCGTGGCGGCGGCAAACAGCGCTGCCGTCTTGGAGCCGATGATCTGAAGGTAATGCTCTTCGCTCGTCTCGATCTTGCGCTGAGCGGTAAGCTGGTCAACCTCACCTTCGGCAATGATCGAGGCGGCCCGCGACAGAATCTTGAGCACTTTCAGGCTGCCGTCCTCGACCATCAGTTCGAACGAACGCGTAAACAGGAAATCACCCACCAGCACCGTCGCCGGATTACCGTAGACGATATTGGCCGTCGCCTTGCCGCGCCTCAGGTCAGAACCGTCCACCACATCATCGTGTAACAACGTTGCCGTATGAATGAACTCCACCGCCGCTGCGAGCTTGTGATGGCGCGTGCCCTGATACCCGCACAACTCCGCCCCGGCCACTGTAAGCATCGGGCGCATCCGCTTGCCGCCGCCTGAAATCAGATGCCCGGCCAGCGCCGGGATCAGCGGCACCTCGCTTTGCATCCTGTCCAGGATCACGGCATTGACGCTATTCATGCCAGCCGCGGTCAGGGCCAACATGGGAGCTAGGGATGGTTCCTGCCTGCGCGGCCTCAGCGAGACGACTTCTGCACTCATGGCGGCGCGCCATGCGCGCTCCACGTAATGAACGCAAGCGCAAACACCACCGGCCGCGCCAACCATCTGACTGGCAGAGCCGCAAAACCCGTGCTAGCGCGCCACATCATGACTCAGGACGCTTCCGCCACCGATCCGGTCCTGGCCGGTTTCCGCGCCAGCATAGACAACATCGACGCTGCGCTGATCCATATGCTGGCTGAGCGTTTCCGGATCACGCAAGCCGTTGGGGCCTACAAAGCCGAGAAGAATCTTCCCGCCTCAGACCTCGCCCGTGAAGAACGCCAGATCGCCCGCCTGCGCAAGCTGGCCGAAGACGCGCACCTCGATCCTGACTTCGGCGAGAAGTTCATTCGCTTCGTGATCGAAGAGGTGATCCAGCATCACGAACAGGCGAAAGCGGGCTGACGCGAGAAACAACCGGAGCGACGATTACTCCTCCTCCACCAGATCCTGCAGCTTGGTCATCAGCGTCTGAATGCGGGTGGCCGCTTCAGTGAAGGTCGTCACGTCTTCCCGGTTGCCGTTGCCGCGCGCTTCCTTGGCGGCTTCGACGTAGCCTTCCAGATCGGCTTCCAGGGCATCGACCAGCATTTCGATCTCGTCTGAGGTGAGCGAAAGGGGGATGGCCTTGGTCATGGATACTCCTCGGATTACTGTGAATGCCGCACATGAAGATACCGACATCGGGCTGCAAGCCGGACGTGCCGTTTGTCCCCGGCGCGGTCAGCCTGCCACACGCGGCAGTCTGAGCTTTACCAGCAGACCGCCCAAGTCCTCGCTTTCGGCGAGGTCGACCGATCCGCCGTAGATTTCCACCACATCGCGCACGATCGCAAGGCCAAGGCCGGTTCCGGGCTTGCCGGTATCAAGCCGCGCGCCCCGGTCGAAGATGCGATTGCGTTCGGTATCAGGAATACCCACGCCGTCATCCTCGATCCATATCTCGCAAAAGCGCGCGTCCTGGCCTGCATCGACAGTCACGAACACGCTGCCGCCGCCATATTTCGCTGCGTTCTCGATCAGGTTGCCGAGTATCTCCTCCAGATCCTGCTTCTCCAGCGCGACCGAGACCCCGTGATTGCCGTCAAGATCGAAGCGGGTGCTGTCATACAGTCGCTCGACCGCCCGCAGCACCGCCTCAAGGCTAGGCCATACCTCCGCGCGCGACATGCCCGCCGCCCGGCGGCCGACCGCGCGGGCGCGCGCAAGATGGTGATCCACTTGCCGCCGCATCACCGCCGCCTCGCGGATCACGGTGTCGGCAAGGTCAGGCGCCTTGGCGGTCGCCGCGTTCATCACCACGGTCAAAGGCGTCTTGAGCGCGTGGGCAAGATTGCCGGCGTGCGTGCGCGCCTCCTCCGCCTGCCGCTCCGTATGAGCGAGCAGCGCGTTAAGCTCGTCCACCAGCGGCTCCACTTCCTGCGGCAATGGCTCCGTCACGCGAGCCGCGCCGGTTGTGCGCAGCTTTTGAATCGCCCGGCGCACATGACGCAGCGGAAACAGGCCATACCAGGTTTGCAGCCCCGCCATCAGCAACAGCCCGAAACCCAACGCCACAAAGCTGTAGATCAGAATCGAGCGGATCATCTTGATCTGCTGATTCAAGTCCGCGCGGCTGGCCGCGACGGTGAACATCCATTGCGTGTTGCTGCCAGGCAGAATGATGGAGCGTTCCATCACTCGCAGCGGCTCCCCCGCGAACTGGTCGCTGTCATAGACATGAGGCTGCGCATCGAAGTGTCCGTCAGGCGCCTGAAGGCTGCGATCCCATAGCGAGCGTGATGGAAAATCCTCATGCCCCTTGCCGCGTATCTGCCAATAGAGGCCGGAGTTGGGCTCAAGAAAGCGCTGGTCGCCCAGCGGACGGATGAAGAACACCTCCCCATCCGGCCCGATCTCCGCCGAGCCGATCATGCCGGTAAGCATGTAGCCGAGCTGCTCGTCGAAATTGTGGGTAACCAGACCGGTCAGCGTACGGTCGAGCGCCAGCCCGCCGACCAGCAGCAGGATCGATATCCAGCCCGCCGCGATCAGCATCATGCGCCGGGCAAGAGATCCGGTATGAGCCTTGCGCGCGGGCGGCGGGCAGTCCCCGGCCGCCGGCGGAGGTGCCTGGGCAGCGTTCCCCGCGGCGGCCACGACCGGCAGTTCAGCCGCGCGGGGCGTCAGCGGGATCGTCGAGGCTGTAGCCAAGGCCACGGATCGTCGTGATGACATCGGCACCCAGCTTCTTGCGGATGCGCGTGACGAAGACCTCGATCGTGTTCGAATCGCGGTCGAAGTCCTGGTCGTAGATATGCTCGATGAGCTCGGTCCGGCTCACCACCTTGCCCTTGTGGTGCATGAGGTAGGAGAGGAGCTTGTACTCCTGCGCGGTGAGTTTCACCGGCTCTCCGTTCTTGGTCACCTTGCCCGATCGCGTATCGAGCCGGATGTCGCCGGCGTTGAGCTCGCTCGACGCATTGCCGGACGAACGGCGGATCAGCGCGCGCAGGCGGGCGATCAGCTCCTCGGTCTGGAACGGCTTGGCGAGATAGTCGTCGGCGCCCGCGTCGAGGCCGGCAACCTTGTCCGACCAGCTGTCGCGGGCGGTGAGCACGAGGACGGGCATCTTGCGCCCCTCCTTGCGCCAGCGGTCGAGCACGGTCAGGCCGTCGACCTCGGGCAGGCCAAG
Organism: Novosphingobium sp.; assembly: GCF_036733805.1. Taxonomy (GTDB): domain Bacteria; phylum Pseudomonadota; class Alphaproteobacteria; order Sphingomonadales; family Sphingomonadaceae; genus Novosphingobium. The sequence goes on from NZ_DAIMZT010000069.1 coordinate 13,098, forward strand.
ATCTAGGATCACCGCGTCATAGCTCTCGGTCGAGCCGAGATAATGGCCGTCCTCACCGTCGGTGGCGAGATCGACGGCATAACCCGCGCCCTCCAGCGTCGAGCGCAAT
>NZ_DAIMZT010000070.1:0-13129 GCF_036733805.1 Novosphingobium sp.
CCCCGATCGCCATGGACGATGGCCTCCGCTTCGCCATTCGCGAAGGCGGCCGCACCGTCGGTTCGGGCGTGGTTTCGAAGATCACGAAGTAATTCGCTGATCTCGGGTAACCGAATAAGAGGCCCGGCTTCCGAAAGGAGGCCGGGCTTTTTGTTTGCGTGGGAATGATGGGCCGAAAGCGGAATCCAAGGTCAGGCCCGGGGAGACGAAGAGGAGTTAAAGCGTGTTAGCCCCCAGCAAATCGTCGAGGATTGCACCCCACACCATAAGCGCGTGATGCGTTGGCGCCGCGAACGGAAGTTCGAATTGATCGAGAAGGCGAATCCGAACTGGGAGGATCTCTGCGATTTTCTGATTTGAGGGTGTGCTTCAAGGAGGCGGGGCCCCGCTGACTAACGGCACTGCGTTGCCGAACGGAGCGCCATGTTCGAAATCTCTCTCCCGGAACCCAAACAAATCCGGAAATCAGGGCTTGCGCGAATCCCTTGGCCCATGTAGGGGCGCGGCTCGAATTTGTTCGGGGTGCAAGCCCCTTGGCTCTTTCTCATCGGTAGTAGGTAATGGAAGCTCAGAATATTCGCATTCGCCTGAAGGCGTTTGACCATCGCGTACTCGATCAGGCGACTGGCGAGATCGCTGACACCGCCCGCCGCACCGGCGCGCTTATCCGGGGCCCCATTCCGCTGCCGACGAAGATCGAGAAGTTCTGTGTCAACCGTGGACCGCACATCGACAAAAAGTCGCGTGAGCAGTTTGAGGTGCGCACGTATAAGCGGTTGCTCGACATCGTGCAGCCCAACGCCGCCACTGTCGACGCGCTGATGAAGCTCGATCTGGCTGCCGGCGTGAACGTCGAGATCAAGCTGGCGTAAGCCGTCTCGGCGCAAGTTTCGGACTTCGGTCCACATCTCTTCCGGGTTTCGGTCCGGCTCTAGCGGGGAAAAATCCGCCAAGAGACAGAGCCGCAGCATTGAGCGCCGCTGCGGACACAAGGGATACCTCTGAGGCATTGCTTCAGGAATGCGTCCCCCGTCTCGCTTCCGAGGTCCTGATCCAGGACCAGCAGGGAGCACCCAGCCCGGACGGGGCTCGTATCACCAATTGGGCTGGACACGCCTACGCGGAATGGTTCTGCGCGGGCCTCTGTAAGGAGTTTTGGTCATGCGCACCGGCGTGATCGCCAAGAAAGTCGGGATGACCCGCCTGTTCCAGGAGGACGGACGCCACGTGCCCGTCACTGTCCTGGCTCTGGAAGATTGCCAGGTGGTTTCGGTCCGCACCGAAGAGCGCGACGGTTATGTCGCGGTTCAACTCGGTGCCGGCGAAGCCAAACAGAAGAATGTCGCCAAGCCGCAGCGGGAGCATTTCGCCAAGGCTGAGGTTCCCCTGAAGGCTCAGGTCGTCGAGTTCCGCGTGGCGGACGATGCCGTGCTGGAAGTCGGTTCCACCATTGCTGCTTCGCACTTCGTGCCGGGCCAGCTGGTCGACGTTGCCGGCCACACTCAGGGCAAGGGCTTCCAGGGCGCCATGCGTCGCTGGGGTTTCGGCGGTATGCGCGCCACGCACGGCGTGTCGATCTCTCACCGTGCTCACGGCTCGACCGGTAATCGCCAGGATCCGGGCAAGGTCTTCAAGAACAAGAAGATGGCCGGCCACATGGGTGACCGTCAACGCACGCAGCAGAACCTGGAAATCGTCCGTGTGGACGATGAGCGTGGCCTGATCTTCGTCAAGGGTTCGGTTCCCGGCGCGAAGAACGCCTGGCTCACGGTTTCGGACGCCGTCAAGGTCGCCCGTCATGCCGAGGCTCCGTATCCGGCCGGCCTGAAGGCCGCCGCCAACACCAATGAACCAGTCGTCGCTGACACGCCTGCGGAAGAGACCGCTGCGCCTGAGGCGACCGAAGGCCAGGAGGGCTAAGTCGTGAAGGTCAAGGTCCTCAACCTCGACGGTTCGGCCGGAAAGGGCGACATCGAACTGTCGGATGACGTGTTCGGTTTGGAACCACGCGCTGATATTTTGCACCGTGTCGTGACATGGCAGCTCGAAAACCGCCGTGGCATTGCCCGCGCCACCCGCGAGCGCTCGGATGTCGCGCGCACCGGCAAGAAGTTCGGCCGCCAGAAGGGCGGCGGTACGGCTCGCCACGGTGACCGTGCGGCGCCCGTGTTCATCGGCGGCGGCAAGGCTCATGGCGCCCGGCGTCGCGAGTTCAACGTCTCGCTGAACAAGAAGGTTCGCGCGCTTGGGCTGAAGATGGCTCTTTCCGCCAAGGCGCAGAGCAGCCTCATTGTTGTCGACAGTCTCGATGTCGACGGCAAGACCAAGGCGCTCGCCGGCCAACTCGCGAAGGCGGGCTTCGGCCGGAAGGTGCTGGTGATCGACGGCGAGGCGGTGAACGACAACTTCGCCCGCGCCGCCCGCAATATCATCGGTGTCAACGTGCTCCCGGCGATCGGCGCCAACGTCTACGACATCCTGAAGCATGATACGCTGGTGCTGACGCGCGCCGCGGTCGAGAAGCTGGAGGCGCGTTTCGCCCTTCCGGGAGGGACCAACTGATGGCTAAGACCAAGGAAGTGGATATCCGTCATTACGACGTGATCCTCGCCCCTCACATCACTGAAAAGGCGACCCTGATCTCTGAGCAGAACGCGGTCGTGTTCAAGGTGGCTGACAAGGCGACCAAGCCCGAGATCAAGGCGGCTGTCGAGGCGCTGTTCGACGTCAAGGTGACTGGCGTGAACACCCTGGTTCAGAAGGGCAAGACCAAGCGCTGGCGGGGTAAGGCTTACCGCCGCAGCGACGTGAAGAAGGCGATCGTCACGCTGGCCGAAGGCCAGTCTATTGACGTGACCGAAGGCGTACGGGGCTGATCCGATGGCACTCAAGAACTACAACCCGACCAGCCCCGCCCGTCGCGGCTTGGTCCTCGTCGACAAGTCGTCACTGTGGAAGGGCAAGCCTGTCAAGGCGCTGACCGAAGGCAAGACAAAGACCGGCGGCCGCAACAACAAGGGGCATGTTACTTCGCGTGGTATAGCCGGCGGCCACAAGCAGAAGTACCGCTTCATCGACTTCAAGCGTCGCAAGTGGGACATGGAAGCCACTGTCGAGCGGATCGAGTACGATCCGAACCGCACAGCTTTCATCGCCTTGCTGAAGTACACGGACGGCGAGCTGGCCTACATTCTCGCGCCGCAGCGCCTCTCGGTCGGCGACGTCGTTGTTGCTGGTGAGAAAACGGACGTTAAGCCCGGCAACGCGATGCTCCTGTCGCAGATGCCGGTCGGCACGATCTGCCACAATGTGGAGATGAAGCCGGGCAAGGGCGGTCAGATCGCGCGCTCCGCCGGCACTTACGTGCAGGTTGTCGGCCGTGACCGCGGCATGGTCATCGTCCGCCTGAACTCGGGCGAGCAGCGTTACTTGCGTGGCGATTGCATGGGCACCGTGGGCGCGGTGTCCAATCCGGACAACGCCAACCAGACCCTTGCCAAGGCTGGCCGTAAGCGCTGGCTGGGCCGCCGTCCTCTGACGCGCGGCGTTGCCAAGAACCCTGTCGACCACCCGCACGGCGGTGGTGAAGGCCGGACCTCGGGCGGCCGTCATCCGGTCACCCCGTGGGGCAAGCCGACCAAGGGCGCCCGCACTCGCAACAACAAGCAGACGGACAAGATGATAATCCGTTCGCGCCACGCCAAGAAGAAGAGGTAAGACACGATGGCACGTTCCGTCTGGAAAGGCCCCTTCGTTGACCTGTACCTTCTCAAGAAGGCCGAGGTTGCGCAGGACGCCGGCAGTCGCGCTGGCCCGATCAAGACCTGGTCGCGTCGCTCCACGATCCTTCCGCAGTTCGTTGGCCTGACCTTCTCGGTCTACAACGGGCACAAGTTCATCCCCGTCTCGGTCAACGAGGACATGGTCGGTCACAAGCTCGGTGAATTTGCGCCCACGCGCACCTTCCCCGGCCACGCGGCTGACAAGAAGGGCAAGCGCTAATGAGCAAGCAGGCAGCACCCCGCCGCGTTAGCGAGAAGGAAGCTCTTGCGGTCGGCACCACTATTCGTGGTTCCGCCCAGAAGCTCAACCTCGTCGCGGGCTTGATCCGCGGCAAGAGGGCTGAGGACGCGATGAACATCCTCGCTTTCTCGAAGAAGGCGATGGCGCAGGATGCGCGCAAGGTTCTCGCTTCGGCGATCGCCAACGCGGAAAATAACCACAACCTCGACGTCGACGCCCTGGTTGTCGCCGAGGCGTCGGTCGGCAAGTCGATCACCATGAAGCGCTTTCATGCTCGTGGACGCGGCAAGTCCACCCGGATCCTGAAGCCCATCTCGCGGCTGCGGATCGTCGTTCGCGAAGTCGAGGAGGTCTGATCCATGGGTCACAAGAGCAATCCGATCGGTCTGCGCCTGCAGATCAACCGTACCTGGGACAGCCGCTGGTTCGCGGAAGGTCGGGATTACGGCAAGCTGCTTGAGGAAGACCTCAAGATCCGCAAATTCATCATCGAGAAGCTGCCGCAGGCGGCAATCTCGAAAGTGGTGATCGAACGGCCTGCCAAGCTGTGCCGCGTGTCGATCTATGCCGCTCGTCCGGGCGTCATCATCGGCAAGAAGGGCGCCGACATCGAGAAGCTGCGCAAGCAGCTTTCGGCGATGACCAGCAGCGAAGTAAAGCTGAACATCGTGGAGATCCGCAAGCCGGAGATCGACGCTAAGCTTGTCGCACAGGGCATTGCCGATCAGCTGGTTCGCCGCGTGGCGTTTCGCCGCGCGATGAAGCGCGCGATGCAGTCCGCCATGCGTCTGGGCGCCGAAGGCGTGAAGATCATGTGCGGCGGCCGTCTTGGCGGCGCTGAAATCGCCCGCGTCGAGCAGTACCGCGAAGGTCGCGTGCCGCTGCACACGCTGCGCGCGAACATCGACTATGCGGAGGCCGAGGCGCTGACCGCCTATGGCATCATCGGCATCAAGGTCTGGGTCTTCAAGGGGGAGATCCTGGGCCACGACCCGACGGCGCAGGACCGGCTGATGATGGAGGCTCAAACCTCCGGCGTCCGCCCGGCGCGCTAAGGCTTAGGATAGAGTAAGCACCATGCTGCAACCGAAGAAAACCAAGTTTCGCAAGGCGTTCAAGGGGCGCATCCATGGCAACGCCAAGGGTGGCACCGATCTGAACTTCGGCTCATATGGGCTCAAGGCCCTGGAGCCGGAGCGCGTCACCGCCCGCCAGATCGAGGCTGCTCGCCGTGCGATCACCCGCCACATCAAGCGCCAGGGTCGTCTCTGGATTCGCATCTTCCCGGACGTGCCGGTTTCGAAGAAGCCGGCCGAAGTCCGCCAGGGCAAGGGCAAGGGTTCGGTCGAATATTGGGCTGCTCGCGTAAAGCCGGGCAAGATCCTGTTCGAGCTGGATGGCGTCGCCGGCCCGCTCGCAGCGGAAGCGTTCAGCCGTGCCGCGATGAAGCTGCCGATCAAGACCAAGGTCGTTGCCCGCCTCGGCGACACCTCGCACCTGGGAGCCGAATAATGGCCGCCAAGACCGAAGACCTGCGCGCCAAGACAGACGATCAGCTTACCGCTGATCTCGCCGACCTCAAGCGCGAGCAGTTCAACCTGCGTTTCCAGGCCGCCACGAGCCAGCTCGAGCGTCCGGCGCGCATTAAGGAAGTCCGTCGCGACATCGCCCGCATCAAGACGCTCCAGACGGAGCGCCAGAATGCTGCTGGGTCGAAGGCGTAAGGAGGAAGCACGATGCCCAAGCGTATTCTGATCGGGACCGTGGTTTCCGACAAGACCGACAAGACCGTGACCGTGCTCGTCGAGCGCAAGGTGAAGCACCCGCTTTACGGGAAGATCATCCGTCGCTCGAAGAAGTATCACGCCCACGATGAGGACAATGCTTTCCACACCGGTGAGCGCGTTCGCATCGAGGAAACGAAGCCCTACTCGAAGACGAAGACCTGGAAGGTTCTTGATCGTCTTCAAGCAGGCAAGGGTGTTGCTCTCGAAGCGAATCTCGACGTAGAGGCCGCAGGCTGAGACTGAACTAAGACGTCCGCCTCGACACGTTCGGGGTAAATTTTTGGAACTGCCGGACTGGTTCCGGCAAGCCAGTTGAGAAGGAACCGGATCGATGATCCAGATGCAATCCAATCTCGACGTCGCGGACAACAGCGGCGCCAAGCGCGTCCAGTGCATTAAGGTGCTGGGTGGCTCGAAGCGTCGTTTCGCCGGCGTCGGCGACATCATCGTGGTGTCGGTGAAGGAGGCGCAGCCGCGCGCTCGCGTCAAGAAGGGCGACGTTCACCGCGCGGTGATCGTGCGCACGAAGAAGGACGTGCGCCGCGCCGACGGCAGCGTCATCCGCTTTGACAGCAACGCCGCGGTGCTCATCAACAAGAACGAAGAGCCGATCGGCACGCGTATCTTCGGCCCGGTGGTGCGCGAACTGCGCGGCCGCGGCTTCATGAAGATCATCTCGCTCGCTCCGGAGGTGCTGTGATGGCTGCCGCGAAGATCAAGAAGGGCGACTCCGTCGTTATCCTATCCGGCAAGGACAAGGGCCGCACCGGCACTGTCCTGCAGGTCCTGCCCAAGGACGGCAAGATCGTGGTCGAAGGCGTGAACGTCGCCACTCGTCACCGCAAGCCCACTCAGACGAACCCGCAGGGCGGCATCGAGCGCAATCCGGCGCCGATGGCGATCAGCAAGGTCGCCGTTGCCGACAAGAACGGCAAGCCGACGCGCGTTCGCTTCGAAGTCAAGGACGGCAAGAAGGTCCGTGTGGCCGTGAAGTCCGGGGAGACCATCGATGGCTGACAAGTATACCCCCCGTCTGCGTACCAAGTACGAAGCCGAGATCGTGAAGGCGATGACCGAGAAGTTCGGTTACGCCAACGTGATGGAAGTTCCGAAGATCGAAAAGATCACGCTCAACATGGGCGTAGGCGAAGCAAGCCAGGACAAGAAAAAGGTCCAGACCGCTGCCGCCGAGATGGAAGCCATCGCCGGCCAGAAGCCCGTTATCACCAAGGCTCGCAAGTCGATTGCGCAGTTCAAGCTGCGTGAAGGCATGCCGATCGGCTGCAAGGTGACGCTGCGCCGTGAACGGATGTACGAGTTTCTCGATCGTCTCGTCACGATCGCGATGCCCCGCATTCGCGACTTCCGTGGTTTGAACCCCAAGTCGTTTGACGGCCGCGGCAATTACGCGATGGGTCTCAAGGAGCAGATCATCTTTCCAGAGATCAGCTACGACAAGATCGAGAAGGTGCGTGGGATGGACATCATCGTGACCACCACTGCCAAGACCGACGACGAAGCGCGGGAACTGCTGCGCCTGTTCGGTTTCCCGTTCCCCGCCGAGGCGGAACAGAAGGAGGCGGCGTGAGCCGCCGCTAGAGAGAGCTTAAGTCCATGGCGAAACTGAGTTCCGTGAACAAGAACGAGCGTCGCAAGAAGCTCGTCAAGAAGTATGCAGGCAAGTACACCCGCCTCAAGGCGGTTGCCGACGATGAAACGCTCGAAGAAACCGAGCGCCTCATTGCTCGCCTGAAGCTGGCCGAGATCCCGCGCAACGGCAACCCGACGAGGGTTCGCAATCGCTGCGCGACGACCGGCCGTCCGCGCGGTTACTACCGCAAGTTCGGCCTGTGCCGCGTCGAGCTGCGTGATCTTGCCAATAAGGGCATGATCCCCGGCGTGACCAAGTCGAGCTGGTAAGGGGTTAGTAGAATGGCAATGACCGATCCCCTGGGTGATATGCTCACCCGCATCCGCAACGGCCAGCGGGCGAAAAAGGACTCCGTCCTTTCTCCCGCCTCGAAGCTTCGTGCCCGCGTGCTGGAAGTGCTTCAGCGCGAAGGCTATATTCGTGGCTTCAGCGAAGACGCGACGGGTGCTCATCCGCAGCTGCGCATCGAATTGAAGTATTTCGAGGGCGAGCCCGCGATCAAGCACGTGCAGCGCATTTCCAAGCCCGGCCGCCGCGTCTATTCGGGTTCAAAGGAACTGCCGATCGTGCGCAATGGCCTTGGCATCACCATCGTCTCGACGCCCAAGGGCGTGCTCTCGGATGCCGAGGCACGTTCACAGAACGTCGGCGGCGAAGTGCTGGCGGAGGTGTTCTGATGAGCCGCATCGGCAAGAAGCCGGTGGTTATCCCCGCTGGGGTGACCGCCGATATCGCGAACGGCACCCTTTCGGTGAAGGGCCCCAAGGGCGCTCTGACCTTGGGGCTGTCGGACCAGGTCACTTACAAGCTTGAAGACGGCTCGATTTCGGTTCAGCCCGCCAATGACTCCAAGGCTGCCCGCAGTCACTGGGGCATGCAGCGCACGCTGGTCTCGAACCTCGTCGAGGGTGTGACGCAAGGCTTCACCAAGGTCCTCGAGATCAAGGGCGTTGGCTACCGCGCGAATGCTCAGGGCAAGAACCTGAAGCTGCAGCTCGGCTATTCGCACGACGTGGACATCGCGGTGCCGGAAGGCATCGAGATCAAGACCCCGGACAACACCACGGTCGAAATCTCCGGCATCGACAAGCAGAAGGTCGGCCAGATCGCGGCCGAGATTCGACGCTGGCGCAAGCCTGAGCCTTACAAGGGCAAGGGCATCAAGTACCGCGGCGAGTTCATCTTCCGCAAGGAAGGGAAGAAGAAGTAATGGCCAAACTTTCCCTTTTCGAACGCCGCCGTCGGCGCGTCCGCACCGCCCTGCGCGCCCGGTCGGGCGACCGTCCGCGTTTATCGGTGCATCGCACCGGCCGCCACATCTACGCGCAGATTATCGACGACGCTCAGGGCCGCACCGTGGCCGCCGCGAATACGCTGGGGGGCAAGGGCACCGACATCGATGCCGCCACTCGCGTGGGCAAGGAGCTTGCCGAAGCCGCGAAAAAGGCGGGCGTGACCGCTGTCGTGTTCGACCGTGGCGGTTTCCTGTTCCATGGCCGCGTGAAAGCGCTGGCCGAAGCCGCCCGTGAAGGCGGGCTGGAGTTCTGATAATGGCAGACGAAAACACCATCGAACAGCCGATCGCGGCTGAGCACGTCCAGGGCGGAGAGCCCCAAGAGGGCCGTGGTCGTCGCGGCCGTGGCGAACGCGGCGATCGCGGTGAACGGGGCGGCCGTGGCCGTCGCGAAGGCCGGCGCGATCGTGGCGGTGATGAAGAGCAGGGCGAAGAACTGATCGAAAAGCTCGTTCACATCAACCGCGTGTCGAAGACCGTCAAGGGCGGTAAGCGCTTTGGTTTCGCCGCGCTGGTCGTCGTGGGTGACGGCAAGGGCCGCGTGGGCTTCGGTCACTCGAAGGCTCGCGAGGTTCCCGAGGCGATCACCAAGGCGACCGCCTCTGCCAAGAAGAAGATGATCCGCGTCGCGCTGAAAGAGGGCCGCACCCTCCATCACGATGGCAAGGGCCACTTCGGCGCGGGCCGCGTGAACGTGCGTTCCGCTCCGGCCGGCACCGGCATCATCGCGGGCGGTCCGATGCGCGCCGTGTTCGAAAGCCTTGGCGTCCATGACGTCGTCACCAAGTCGGTGGGCACCTCGAACCCGTACAACATGATCCGTGCCACGTTCGACGCGCTGACCGGCCAGACTTCGCCCAAGTCTGTTGCGCAGCGTCGCGGCAAGAAGGTCTCCGACCTGCTCGGTCGCGGTGGCGCCAGCGAAGCGGAGGCCGAGGCCGCCGCCGAAGCCATCGTGGAGTAATTGATCATGGCCAAAATCAAGATCAAGCAGATCGGTTCGCCGATCCGTCGCCCGGAAAGCCAGAAGAAGATTCTCATCGGTCTGGGTCTGGGCAAGATGCACCGGGTCGTCGAAGTCGAGGACACCGCCGAAGTGCGTGGTGCGATCGCCAAGCTGCCGCACATGGTCGCTGTGGTTGACTGAGCTTCCGGCTTTAAGCTGAATATCGAAGGCCCCGGTGGAAACGCCGGGGCCTTTGTTTTTCGGAGGCGTAAGTGCGACTGCGCTCTTTTCCCCTGCGGCGGCTATGCTATTCGCGCGGGTCGCTGAATCCACTCGGGAGCAGGTCTTGAACATCAGAGCACTGGCAGCGTCGGTCCTGTGCGTTGCGGCGCTGGCCGCTGCAGGATGCACGTCGCGGCACGAAAAGGGCGATGTGATGGCCGAAGGTTCGTCAGTGCCCGGCTGCGACGATACCCGCGCCGATCCGGCAAGGCTGGCCGCCCTGCGCAAGTCGGACGAGGCATTGGCCAAGGCGCTGGAAGGACGCTCGCACCCGGATCCGATCGTCTGGGCCAGGAAAGCGGTGGAGGCCGGCGATTACCGTCTTGCCGCCGCAACCACGCCCGAGGGTATTTCCACGGAGCTTTACGATGCGCAATGTCGCGTACTCGGCGGTCTTAAGCCCTGGACCGTGCGAACATTGGCCTTCGTGCCAGATGAAGCTGCAGCAATGGGGAAGGGGCCTGACGACAGGGTGACCGCCTTCGGAAGGCGCTACAATGCAGCCATCCTTTCTGATCCTCGCTATCCCTATGCGGACATTTGCCGCGAACTCGCGAAGGCAGGCCCCAAGCCCGATTTCTCGGACGCCGGCACGAACGGCATCGAGCTTCCTTACGGTTTTGCCGAACTGGGGCCGGCCCGCATGTCCTACGGCCTGGGCGCAGCCGCAAGGCGAGGCTCTGTCTATGACATCGACATTCTCATCAATCGCGACAAACAGCCGGTGAATGCGCCGGACATGTTCGGGATGACGCCCCTGGCCTGGGCCGTCGCCTATCACCGCTGGCCGGCAGCGGAAGCGTTGCTGGAGGCAAAGGCCAGCCCCACGGGGGCGGCCTGCCAGACGGCGATCGATCGGGAGTCTCCGCTGCAGGTGGCCCGAATCATGCGTTGGTACGGAATGATCCGGCGGCTGCGCCCGCTGGTGACCGAGGAGGAGTTCGCCAACCTGCGCCAGAAGCCGCGCTGGGACGACACCAGCCTTTCGGAGTTCAACCACGCGCTCACGGAACTGAAGGAGCGATATAAACACGTACTGCGTCGCCAGAGCTTTGAGCGCCACGACCTGTTGTTCGAAGTTGACGCCAGAGGCAACTCGACATCGTGCAGCCTTGATCCGGCTTCAGAAAATCCGGCATTCGACAAGGAGCTGTGCGATCTGGCCCTGGATATCGTACGGTGGGCGCCGGCGCGTGACGCCTTCGGCACGACCGTGCCCGAGAGCGCGAAGCTGGTGGTGGGGTTCGGCGGAAGATGACGTCAGAATAGGGCTGCTCATGCCTTGCCTCCGCGGAGGGGCGAACCATCCCGTAATCTCGCTTTTCGACAATCCGCCCAGACATCCGTGATGTTCTCATTCAGCCAATCAGGCGTCGAAACGCGGGCAACGAGGCGGCAATGTGCGTGGAAATAGGCGCGGACCAGGTTGTCAGTCTCCAGGTTGGGCGGCCCTTGACGGGGGGCGGGCGCAGCGACGATGATGCTTGGGCGCATTGCAAGCACGCGCCTCACCTCCCCCAGCGTGGAAAGATGGCTAACGTCCTTTTCCATCAGATGTCCAAGGTGCGCAGTAAAGACGAGAGGCGTGGGGAAGGTCTTGCCCGTCATCGTATAGAGCTGATGCGGCCCATCGAAGACGAACAGGGGACCGCCATCGTCATGTGCGCGGATAGTGCGCGTCAGCTGATCGAACGCGGCGCCCGAGCGATGGGCGTGCTGGAAATCGAGCACCTTACTGTCGCAAAGAGCGAACCATGCGCCTGCGACGAGGGCAAGGGGGCCTATCCACCGGCGATCTAGAAACGCAGCTGCCGTAACGCTTAAGGGAACAAGCAGCGAGAGGGCGTAGTGCGTGAAAAAGTGCGGAACCGAAGCTACTCCGGCGAAGGCCGCCAGCAGCCATAGCAGCACAAAGCGCCTCCGCTCGGCTGGCAGATCGGGCAGGGCAAGCACGGCAATTATAAGCAGCGGCGCCAGGCGAGCGAACATGATCGTGAAACGGATCGCCGACGAAGTCCATTCAGGTGCTTTCGCAAAGTTGGAAACGACCATGGCGTGCCAGTAGATCTCCCAATATCCGGCGATCGCGTACCCTACAGCGATTGCAAAGGTCGGGGCTGCTCCGATCAATGCCCAGGACACGATGACGCGGCACGCCCTGTCTTTCGGCAGCGGTGACCGCAATACTTGGCTGGCGCACCACAGACCCAGGAAGGCGCCTTCAAAGGCCGCGGTCGTCTTAATGGTGATGGCAAGTCCAGCCAGCAGCATCGCGGCGTGAAGGTGCCAATGCACCCATCCCCTTTGCAGGTCCGGTGCCGCCAGCAGCACCAGTAAAAACGCCAGCGCGACGAACAGGTTGTAGAAGACGGGACTTTGGCCGCCATAACCCTGGAACGGGATCAGGAAGATCAGATATGCCATGCCGGCCAGCAGCGCGCCTTGCCGATTCGTCCAGATCAGCGCGATTCGTCCGATAATCCACGCCGTCGCGGCGGCGAAGGCCGTGGCCGCAAGCTGATAGCCGATCGGCCCTGCGCAGATTCCGGTAATCAGGTAATAGAGGAAGAACAGGCCCCAGGGCTTGCGGTCCCACACGTCGACATAAGGTACGGCGCCGTGGTGCATGGCGATGCCAACCGTCTGGTAGAAGGTTTCGTCTCCGCTTACGTTGGGATCGCCGAAAGTGCTTGCGCGCAATACCAGCGCAACGAGCAGAAGGACCGCAAAGGGCCAGACTCCGAATGGGATCGAGGGTGGCCGGCCGGCTGAAGAGAAAGACAAAGCTTGGCCTCCGGAAACTGGGCGGTTGAGCGTCGTCCGGTAGCCTTTGCGCGATTCGCTGAAAAGGGAGCGTGACATTCGCGTTCGCATCGGCTACGGGCGCGCACTTCCTAAATCAAGCGCGACTTAAAGCGAAAGCGAGTGCAAGACATGAAACTGAATGATATTCGCGATAATTCCGGCGCCCGCCATCGTCGTATGCGCATCGGTCGTGGCATCGGTTCGGGCAAGGGCAAGACCGGTGGCCGCGGCCAGAAGGGCGCCAAGGCGCGTTCGGGCGTTTCGGTCAACGGCTTTGAAGGCGGCCAGATGCCGCTGCACATGCGCCTGCCGAAGCGGGGCTTCAACAACAAGAAGTTCGC
>NZ_DAIMZT010000071.1:0-12874 GCF_036733805.1 Novosphingobium sp.
TTCATCGCAGCGGCATGATGGTTCCGGGTGAGCCGATCGTTTTGGTCGCTGCCGCGGCCCGCCATCGCCGCGATGCCTTTGCCGCCGCCGATTACGCGATGGATCACCTCAAGAGCGAATCGTGGTTCTGGAAGCGGGAGAAGGCCAAGGGCGAATGGCATTGGATCGAACCGCGCGAGCAGGACATCTCGGATCTGGCTCGCTGGGCTTAATCGGCCTGCTGCCAAGCGAATTTCCTGGCACAATCACGGTGTCCCGCATCGGTAGAGAAGTGCTTGATGCCGGTTCCACTTTGATAGCGGTCAATGAGCTGGAGCAGCGACTGGCGCATTGAGGTCGTCGTCGGGGGCAAGGATAATAGGCTAAGCCAGGATGCTGCCCGAAACATTGGGGGCAGTGCCATGCCGATACCCTTACTCTGAGCGGAAGGCTGCAGGCGCGGCAATCCTGGCCATCATGTTGCCCGTGCTGATCCTGGGCCGGCGGCCAGGGTGGTCGCCGTCGCCTTCACCTGGCATTTCCGTCGAGCCGGGGGGCTATCGGCAAGTGCCAGAGGTTCGGAGGGCCCCTCTCCCGAGAAGGGGGAGGGGCTTCTCCGGCTTGCGGATTGTCCGATCAGCTCCGAAGGCGCGCGTTCAGGTCATTCAGGACGCGGTCCTGCGCCGCCACCCAATCGCTCACCTGATCGCGCGCCGCCGCGATGTTTTTGGCGCTTGATGGATCTTCCGCCAGCGCGGAAGTGCGGGCGTCGACATAAAGGGTGTCGAGTTCGGCCAGCGCGATCATCGCCTGCGATCGGCTGGATTCGAGCCGCGCGAGAGCGACGCTGGCAGTGCTCCACGAATCGCTGGCGACACTGCCGGCGGCGGCCACGGCTCGCTCTGCGGCGGGGCGATTGGCTTGGAATTGCTGATCGGCATCGCGCGCGGAGGCGACAAGGCTGTCCAGCCGGGTTGCGAGATTGGCGCTTGCCGGCGGCAGGGCGGGAGAGGAGGCGGCTGGCGGTCCGGCCACGGGCTTTGCGCTTCCGCTGATTCGCTCGACCGGGCGCTGCTCAAGCGAGGGATAACTGCCCGGGGAGGAACAGGCGGCCGCCAGGATCGGGAGCAATAGTGGTATCAATCGGGGTTTCGAGCGGATCATGGCAGTGGCCATAGCATGGCGACGGGGAGAGGGGAGAGGGTTTCCTCATCCGCGGCGCGGATCATGGCAGGAGCGCCCAGTCTCCGGTTGACATGGGGAGGGCGTTGCACTAACGGCACCCACTCTTTCCAACCCCTCGCCCCGTTTTGTGCGTGAGCGGTGGTTGGTGCGTCGCCCGCAAGGCTCCCACGGTTCTCGTCGGACCAAAGCGGTCGGGGCAAGGTTGTTTCGGCTCGTTTCGGGCATATGAATTAGGTAAGGGCACCATGTTCGCAGTAGTGCGCACGGGCGGCAAGCAGTACCGGGTTGCCGCCGGAGACAAGATCGCGGTTGAGAAGCTGGCTGGCGAAGCCGGTGACAAGATCACTCTGGGCGACGTTCTTCTGGCCGGCAAGGACGGCGAGGTTGCCGATGCCGCGAAGATCACCGTTTCGGCCGAAATCATCGCGCAGGCCAAGAGCGAGAAGGTCGTGGTGTTCAAGAAGCGCCGCCGCCATAACTATCGCCGCAAGAACGGTCACCGCCAGCAGATGACCCTGCTGCGCATCGTGTCGGTCGGCTGAAGCCCGCGCATTCGGAGTAACAGGAAATGGCACATAAGAAAGCAGGCGGCTCCTCGCGCAATGGTCGCGATTCAGCGGGCCGCCGCCTCGGCGTGAAGAAGTTCGGCGGTCAGGAAGTGATCGGCGGCAACATCATTATCCGCCAGCGCGGTACGAAAGTGTACCCCGGCGTGAACGTCGGCATGGGCAAGGATCACACCCTGTTCGCGTTGGCGGAAGGCCGCGTGCGCTTCCACGATGGCAAGCTTGGCCGTAAATACGTGTCGGTCGACGTCATGGCAGAAGCCGCCGAATAAGCGGATGGTCGATGAAAGGGCCATCCTGACGAGATGGCCCCGCCGGCACCACAAGTCCGGCTGAACGAGGGAGAGGGCCAGGCCCGTCTCCCTCTTTTCGTTTCTCCCTCGATTCGCCGCAGACCTGTTTCAGCGAGCCTTCGGACGCTGTCTGGGCCGGTTTGCGTAATGGCAGTGTCACGCGTTCGAACTATCGGAAAACGCGGGGCGAATGAGTGGGGAACATAAATGTTCATTCGCAGTGAGAGGTTGTTCCTGCGGCCCGGCTGGCCGGAGGATTGGGAAGAGCTGCTGAGCCTGATCGGCGACGAGAAGGTCGTGCGCCATCTTGCCAATGTGCCGTGGCCTTACACGGCGCACGACGCGCGCGCCTTCATCGCTTTGCCGCATGACCGGCTGCTACCGCGCTTCTTCATTACTCAGCCCGGCGCCAGCGGCGCCCGGTTGGTGGGCGGCGTGGGGCTCCATTCCGGTCTGGAGACGGCGGACGGGGCGCCCGAGCTGGGTTACTGGATCGCGCGAGACCTCTGGGGCCGCGGCTACGCCAGCGAAGCCGGCCGCGCCGTGCTCAGCCTGGCCCGCACGCTCGGGTATGAGCGCATCGTCGCGACTCACTTCATCGACAATCCGGCCTCGGGCAGGGTTCTCGAAAAGATCGGTTTCCGCCACACCGGGCGTCTCGTCGAACGGTTCAGCAAGAGTCGGGGGGCGAAGTTTCCCGCGCGCGAGTACGAACGCAGACTAGGGCATTGCGACAGTGACGATGACGGTGGCCTGATGCGCAGCAGGCGCGCAGCGTAAAAGGTCCCGACCATGACGGTAACTGATTGGTAAGACTGCGATGTCAGCAGTTTGGTCGTGCCTCCCCCATGAACAAACTTCGTGCAATCGCAGATGTTTGGGCGCATGATGCGTTTAGTGGGGGAAAAGAGACGGAGAACCGTGACATGTTCATCCGCACGGAGAGGTTGTTTCTGAGACCGGGCTGGCCGGAGGATCTGGATGATCTTCTGGAAGCGTTAAGCGACGACACCATCCGGCGTATGACTGTATTTGCGCTGCCGCGAACGCGTGAGGAGATCGAGACTTATCTCCGTCGTCCGCGCAATCCGCGCTTGCCCCATTTTTTCATGTATTTGCGCGGCGCGCAGGGCGCCAAGCTCGTGGGCGGCATAGAGTTCAATCCGTACCGCGGCGAAGTTGAAGTCGGATACTGGATTGCTCCGCGTCATCGCGGGCAGGGCTATGCCCTGGAGGCGCTGCGCGCGGTGATCGACTGGGCTCGCACTTTGGGCCATCATCGCCTGCTGGCCGAACATTTCGTCGATAATCACGCCGCGATCCGCGTTCTGGAAGCGGCCGGTTTTCACGACGCAGGCAGTGAGCGCCGGCGTTATAGCGCCGGCCGGGAGGGTGAAGCGCCCGCCCGCCTTTACGTGGTCGATCTGGAGCGCCGGGCGCAACCACAGGCCGAGATTGAGGACGATGCGCTCAGCGCGTGACGAGATTAGGACGATTCCGCTGTAGAAAGCCAGCTGGGGACAAGTTCCGGTGGAATGTCCTCCACCCGCAAGTGATCCACCGCCAGCCCAAGCTCGGGGTAAGCGACGCGTCGGCGCTTTTCATCCGAACGTGCAAGCGGGACCACCAGGAGGCGGCGATTGATTTTCTGCCGCCAGTTCATTCGGGCTGTATTTTCCTGCCCGACATAGCAGCCCTTGGTGAAACTGACGCCGTTAAGCTCGGCTGCGTTGCATTCCAGCCAGAGCGTCTCGCCATCGCCCAATTCGCCCACGCCTTCAGTCACCCCCATGGCGAGGCGGCGCGCGCGCCATGCAGCGTCCGCGCCAGTTTCGCTCTCTTCCGGGTCGGTCGCGTCAATAGCGGCGATCCAGCGTTCGCCCAGGGCCGGCAGGCGCGGATCAGTGGCGGCTGCATCGCCGATGTGCGGCCGCCAATGGACGGCCAACCCCTCGTCACGCACGATGTCGATCGCCTTGCGCAGGCGATACATGGACAGCCGACGGATCAACGCATCGGCGGCGGCAGCCTCGCAATCGATCAGCAGGCTTTCTCCCGCCGGCCACACCAGGAAGTCGAACAGCGCCTTGCCCTGGGGCGAAAGCAGTCCCGTCCAGACAGGAAGCGCGCCCTTTACGTCGGACGTAACGAGGCCCTGGAGGAAATCGGCGACGCTTTCGGTCGAATCGCGGGGGGAAAGACGGATGATGGCGCGGTCGAACAGGCGGGTTGCAGTCATGCCTGACTAAGTGGCGCGGGCGGCCCGGCGCCGCAAGGGCCTTATGCTCCCCTCTAAGCGTCTGTTTGGGAATGCCCGGAATGGGCATTTCCAAACCGCTTCCTACGATGGCTTCGCCAGCCGCTCGCGTATTTCATCCAGCACCCAGACCGCCGCAGGTCCCGGCGGACAGTCCTTGCGCCACAGCGCGACCAGAGCGTAATTGACGACGGTGCGTTCGGGCAGGTGCAGTTCGACCAGGGTGCCGCTGTCGAGGTCTGCCTGCACGCTGTGGCGAGGCATCGATCCCCAGCCGATCCCCTCCTTGAGCAGGGCGTGCTTGGCGCCGAGATCGGCCAGTCGCCAGGAGCGCGGGCTGAACACCGAGAAGTCCCGGCCTTCGGTCAGCGGGGAGCGATCAGTCAACACCAGTTGCAGATGTTTGCGGGCTTCGCCGGATGGAATGCGCGCCATTTGCGCCAGGGGATGTTCGGGCGCCGCGACCGCCACCATATCGACGCCGCCGATCGTTTCACGCTCAATCTCCGGATGGGGCTGAATGTCCGGCCCGGCGATGGCCAGGGTGGCCTTGCCATCCAGCACCAGCGCCGCCACCGCGCCGAGAGCTTCGACGTGCAGACGCAGCGACACCGTGGGGAACCTTACCTGAAAATCGCGCAACAGGCGCGCCAGGCAGGTGCCGGGCACCATCACGTCGACAGCGAAGGATAATTCCGCCTCAAGCCCTTGCCGTAGACTGCGCACTTTGGCGAGCAGAGCGCCGATATCGTCGTCGATCGCGCGCGCCTCTGAAACCAGGGCCCGGCCGGCTTCCGTC
The DNA here is from genome assembly GCF_036733805.1 of Novosphingobium sp. Taxonomy (GTDB): domain Bacteria; phylum Pseudomonadota; class Alphaproteobacteria; order Sphingomonadales; family Sphingomonadaceae; genus Novosphingobium. The sequence continues at coordinate 5,080 of NZ_DAIMZT010000071.1, forward strand.
AATTGCGGTTTGCGCGATCCTTCCCGGTCGAACAGGCGCACATCGAGTTGCGTCTCCAACTGAGCGACGGCATAACTGATGACAGAAATGCTTCGACCCTGCTTTCGTGCGGCCGCATTGAAGCTGCCCTCTTCGACGATGGAGAGGAATATGCGCAATTGATCGAGGCTAGGGGAGATGACATCAGGCATTCTATAAATCCAAACATTTTGGTCGAATTTATACCAATTTCTCGATCGATTGCGAGCGGCTATCTCAGAGCCATCACTTGCTTCGGACCACGTGCAGACACGCACAGCAATTAAGGAGCGCCTCATGATCGAGCATCGCCCTTTCGAAAGCCTTGGCGCGGCCAATCACGGTTGGCTTGACGCGCATCACCACTTTTCTTTCGCCGATTACAATGATCCGGCGCGCACCAACTGGGGTCGTCTTCGGGTGTGGAACGACGATACCATCGCGCCTCAGACAGGCTTTCCGCCGCATCCGCATCAGGACATGGAAATCGTGACCTATGTGCGCAAGGGTGCGATCACTCACCGTGACAGCCTGGGCAATGAGGGGCGCACGGAAGCTGGCGATGTCCAGGTGATGAGCGCTGGAACCGGCATCCGCCATTCCGAGTACAATCTGGAGGATGAAGAGACCACTCTGTTCCAGATCTGGATCATGCCCGATCGCCGCGGGGAACAGCCGGACTGGGGTGCTCGCCCGTTTCCCAAGGGCGATCGCGCCGGGAAGTTCGTCATCCTGGCGAGCGGCACGGAGAGTGACGATGCCCTGCCGATCAACGCCGACGCTCGCGTGCTGGGCGCCACTGTCAAGGCGGGCGACACGGTGACTTATGCCACCAAGTCGGGCCGCCACGCTTATCTGGTTCCGGCCACGGGTCTTGTCCAGATTGGCGACGTCAAGGCGAAAGCGCGCGACGGCGTCGCGATCACCGGCCTGGACGCCATCACGGTCACCGCGATCGAGGACGCTGAAATCGTCCTGGTAGACGTTGCATAATCGAACACGGCGGAGCTTGTGTCTCCGCCGTTTTTCTCTCTCTCCCCAAGCCCAAGGACCTAATCATGACTGCTCGCGTTGCACATCCCAAGGTTGAGAAGATTATCGTGGACCGCTGGAGCCCCCGCGCTTTCGACGGCAGCGAGATACCCCAGGAGGATCTCGACGTGATCTTCGAAGCCGCCGGGTGGGCGCCTTCCGCTTTCAATGCGCAGCCCTGGACATTCCTTTATTCTCGGAAGGGCGATGCCAGCTGGGACTTGTTCCTTTCGCTGCTGGTCGAATTTAACCAAGGCTGGGCGCAGAACGCCTCGGCTCTTGTCTTTGTCGTCTCGGACAAGGTGATGCGTTCGGATACCGGCAATTCGGAAAGCTACAGTCACAGCTTCGATGCCGGTGCGGCCTGGGCGCTGGCAGCCATTCAGGCGCAAGCTCTTGGCTATCGCACGCACGGCATGACCGGGATCAAGTTCGGCGAGGCCGAAAAGGCGCTCGGCATCCCGGAAGATCATCGCCTCGAGGCAGCTTTCACGATCGGCCGGCAAGGGTCGAAGGAAGCCCTGCCGGAGTTCCTGCAGGCGCGCGAGGTTCCCAGCGCCCGCAAGGCGGTAAACCTGATCGCCAAGGCCGGCAAGTTCGCCTGACGGCGAGCCGCTTCAAGGTTCCACCCGCGCGGCGCCCGCGCTTCCCTCCCTCCCTGCGGGCGCCCGTTGGCCCGGTCTGCTCATAGAGCAGGCCGGGCCTTTGCTTTCGGCAGGGACGAGGGCAGTCCCCAAGCCATTGCGAAAGCGCTGTCCTACAGGTTGCGGATCGTGGCAAAAGGGCAGCATGACCCGTTCGACATTCTTGCACGATCCCTGGTGAAAGCTTACGCGGCGCGTCGAACGCGGCTGGGCTTTTTCTTCCTGGACTGTGTCAACTGTGTCAACCGGGGTGAACCTGGACAGTGAAAGAGACTAGCCCGATGACCTTCCAAGCGCCTGAACTCGTCCTCGCCAGTGGCATGGTGCACACGCCTTCCGGTGCCGTCGTCGCTGACGTTGCGGTGCGTGACGGAAAGATTCTGGGCATCGGCAGCTATCCGGACGCGACGCGGCGGATCGATTGCACCGGTCTTGATGTGCTGCCCGGCGTGATCGACAGCCAGGTGCATTTCCGCGAGCCGGGGCTTGAGCACAAGGAAGACCTTGAAACAGGCAGCCGGGCGGCTGTGATGGGTGGGGTAACCGCGGTGTTCGAGATGCCCAACACCAGCCCGAATACCGACACGCTGATGCGGGTGCATGACAAGCTGGAACGCGCGCATCACCGCATGTATTGCGATCACGCCTTCTACGTCGGCGCCACCGCGGAAAACGCCGAAGAGCTGGGCGAACTGGAGCGAGTGCCCGGCACGGCGGGAGTGAAGATCTTCATGGGCGCCTCAACCGGCAGCCTGCTGGTGGCGCAAGACGAGCAACTTGCCCGTGTCCTGGCTCATGGCCGCCGCCGCGTGGCCATTCATGCCGAGGACGAGGCGCGGATGAATGCACGGCTGAATGAGCGGGTGCAGGGCGACCCTTCGAGCCATCCCGTCTGGCGCGATGATGAGAGCGCGCTGATGGCGACGCGGCGGATTCTGGCGCTGGCCCGCGAGGCGCGCAGGCCGGTTCATATTCTTCACGTGACGACCCCGGCGGAGCTGGAACTGATCGCGCAGCATCGCGATATCGCCACGTGCGAAGTTACGCCGCAGCACCTCACGCTTGCTGCCGAAGATGCTTATCCGCGGCTGGGCACTTTCGCGCAGATGAACCCGCCGATCCGTTCTGCCGCGCATCGCGAAGGGCTGTGGCACTGGCTGCGTCAGGGGGTGCCCGATGTACTTGGTTCGGATCATGCGCCGCATACCAGGGAGGAGAAGGCGAAACCCTATCCCGCCAGTCCTTCAGGCATGCCCGGCGTGCAGACCCTGCTACCGCTGATGCTCGACCATGTTGCCAAGGGGCGCATGACGTTGGAGCGCTTGATCGATATGACGTCCAGCGGGGTCCAGCGCGTGTTCGGGCTGGTCGGCAAAGGGCGCATCGCAGCCGGCTACGATGCTGACTTCACGGTGATTGACAGAAAGGGCCGCTTCACCGTGACGGAGGCGTGGATCGAAAGCCGTTGCGGCTGGTCTCCCTTCACCGGCATGGAGCTGGAAGGCCGCGTGATCGGCACGATCGTGCGCGGCCATTCGGCGATGTGGGAGGGCCAACTCGCCAATCAGGCGCATGGCGAGCCCTTACGCTTTGCCGGGGCGCTCTGATGGTTTTCGCCGAGACAGCAGGTCCCAGCAGAACACCGCTATCGCGGTCCAGATGAATAGGAAGCAGACCAGCTGCACCGGCTCCAGGCGTTCCTGAAAGGCGAACAGGCCGACCAGGAACAATCCGGTCGGCGCTACGAACTGGAGGAAGCCCAATAGCGAAAAATCCAGCCGCCGCGCGGCGCTGGCGAAAAGAAGCAGAGGCAGGCCGGTGACAACGCCGGCGCAGGCCAGGAGGAGGCTGAGGCCGATCGATGATCCCATGCTGAGACCTTGCGGGCTGGTTGCCTGCCATATCAGCAAACCCAGCGCCGGTGGCAGCAGCACCGTGGTTTCCACCGCCAGGCCGGGTAGCGAGTTGACGGGAGCGAGCTTGCGGATGAGGCCGTACCCTCCGAAGGTGAGCGCCAGCGCCATGCTGATCCACAAGGTCGACAGGGCATCGCGGGCCAGCAGCGCCACGCCCACGGCGGCAATGGCCGCCGCCAGCCATTGCAGGCGGGAAAGGCGCTCGCGAAGAAACAGCGTACCGGCCAGCACGTTGACGAGGGGGTTGATGTAATAGCCAAGGCTGGTCGCAAGAACATGGCCGTGCATCACGGCTGCAATGTAGATCAGCCAGTTGGTGCCGATCAACAATCCGCTTAAGGCCAGGGCGCCAACCAAGCGCGGGTTGCCCAGCGCCGCCCGCAGCTCTCGTCCCTGGCGCGTGACCGCGATCATGACAAGGCAGAAGGGCAATGTGAACAGTAGCCGCCAAGCCACGATCTCGATCGGCGAGACCGCGCGCAAGAGCGCGAAATAGAGGGGGAACAACCCCCAGATGAGATAAGCGCCCAAGGCTTGTGGAAAGCCGCTGAAGCGGGCGGACGAGAGAGATGTCATGGGGTTACGGCCTAGGAGCGCTCCGTTCATCGGGCAAGACCCTCACTCGGTCTTGGTCTCGCGAAGTTTTTCAAGGGCCACCATATTCTGACGATCCTGTTGCAGGCCGTTCAGATTATTAAACCTAAAGATGAATGTGTCAGGCGAATCGAGCCGTTCGGCAGGTTCAGTCCTCCCTCACGAGGAGATTTGAAATGAACGCATTCTTCAAGGCTTCCAGCGTTGCGGTCGCGGCAGCCAGCCTTGCCGCCGCAGTCCCCGCCACGGCCGCGACCAGCTATGACTACGGGTTTCAGGCACCCGGTGAGCAGAGCTACGAGCACAGCCGGGAACGCTATTCGGGCGAGGATTGGCGCCGCGGCTATCGCACCGGGTATCGTGACTATGGCGACGAAAGTTACCGCGATTACCGTGATCGCGATCGCGACTCCCGCAGCTGGCGCGGGCGTGATGGGCGCTACTATTGCCGCAAGCCCAATGGCACGACCGGCCTAATCGTTGGCGGCGCGGCGGGGGCTCTCTTGGGGCGCGAGATCGATGGTGGTCGCGATCGTACCGTGGGCACATTGCTCGGGGCGGTAGGCGGCGCGCTCCTGGGTCGAGAGGTTGATCGCGGCAATTCCCGCTGCCGCTGATCGCATCGGCAACATCATCTCTTCGCGCGGACGGCGACGCGCGGGGGACCGTCCGGACCGTGGACCGCGTTCGGGCGGGAGGGCGCTCGCGATTATCGCGGGCGCCCTCAGCTTTTGGCCTTGCGCCCTTCCCGAAATGGGACGGCGGGCGGAAGCATCTGGCACTTCGTGCGGATTTCGCGTTTCATCCGGGCAGACGATAGAGACTTCATCAGGTCTGAAAAACGGACCCGCCCCGCCGCGGCGGGGAGGAAGGAACGCAACAATGATGACTGCCGCCCGTATCATGGCGTTTTCTTTTGTCGCAACTGTGCTGCTTACCGGTTGTGGGTCGGGCAACAAGGCGCCGAGCAGCGGCGAGACCGATCCGGCGATGGCCGGCGCATTGGGGGACCAGATCATGGTCGATCCAGGCATGACAGGGCAAAATGGCGCCGCCGTTGCGGTTAATGATGGCAAGATCACTTTGCCGCCGGCTGACCGCTCGCTCGAAGCCATACAGGCCGCGAAAGCGAAGGCGGCGGAAGTGGCCGGCGGGACGCTGCTTCCCGCCCCGCAACCGGCGCAAGGGGGGGCGAGTACGCTGACCGAAAGCGCCGCCACGGCCGCGCAAGTGGCGCAGGCGTCCCGGATCGCCCACACGGATTGCGCCGCTAAAGTGCAGTATTCAAATACCTGGGCAGCCAGGCTGCCGGCTGATATTCCAGTCTATCCACGGGGCGCCGTGCAGGAGGCAGCCGGCATCGACAGCAGCGAATGCACGCTGCGCGTGGTCAATTTCGTGACGCCGGTGACGCCTGAAGATGTCATCAGCTTCTACTACTCTGCCGCGCGCAAGAATGGGTATGGCGCTGAATACAAGCTGGACGGCGGCGATCATGTGCTTGGCGGTCGCAAGCAAGGCAAAAGCTACGTGGTTTATGCCCGCAAGCTGAACGGCGGGATCACCGAAGTGGATCTCGTTACCAGCGGGAAATAACCGACGCTTACTTCAGACCCACGCCGATGACTGCCCGAGGCTGCTCCATTTCACCCGACGCGACCGGATAAGCGCAGTAATCAGCAGCATAATAGCCCGTGGCGCGATGATTGCCGGAAAGGCCGATGCCGCCCACGGGCGCGGCGTGGCTGGGATTCACCGTGGCGCGGTTCCAGTTTACAATGCCTGCACGGGCGTTCGCCCAGAACCGGTTGTATTCCGGCGGCGTCCCACCGATCAGCGAAGCAGCCAGACCAAAGCGCGTGTTGTTGGTTTCGGCAATCGCCTCGTCGAAGTCATCAACGCGGATCACTTGCAGGATCGGCCCGAACAGTTCCACATCCGGGCGGTCCTTCATCGCGGTCGTGTCGATGATGGCGGGACTCAGGAACGGCAGTGCTTCCTGTGGGCGGATAAGGTGCTTGATGACCTTGCCGCCATGGCTGAGCAAGTACAGGAAGCTTTCGGTCAACCCGTCAGCAGCGGCGTTGTCGATCACCGGTCCCATGAAGGGCGCCGGCTCTTCGAAGGGGGCGCCGAAGATGATCCGGTCCGCGAGCGACTTCACTTCGCTCATCACCGCGTCATACATCGATGACTTCACGATCAGCCGGCGTGTGGCGGTGCAGCGCTGTCCCGTGGTGGCGAAGGCCGATTGCGTGATAAGCGCGGCAGCGTCCGTCAGCTTGGGCGTGTCCCACACGACCATGGCGTTGTTGCCGCCCATCTCCAGCGCCACCAGCTTGTCGGGACGAGTCGCAAGCCTGCGGTTGATGGCGATGCCGGTGTTGGCGGACCCTGTGAAAAGTACGCCGTCGACCCCGTCGTGAGCGACAAGGGCCTGCCCTTCGGTCGGCCCGCCCACCGCGAATTGCATGACCGCCGCCGAGATTCCGGCGCGGCTGAAGCAACGCGCCAGGATCTCGCCTGACGCGGGCGCTTTCTCGCTCGGTTTGAAGATCACCGCGTTGCCAGCGATCAGCGCGGGGACGATATGTGCGTTCGGCAGGTGAGCCGGGTAATTGAACGGGCCAAGCACCGCCAGCACGCCGTGGGGCTTGTGGCGCACGGCCATCGTGCCCTGCAAGGCGGAGTCGAGCTTGCGCTGGCTTGTCCGCTCGGCATAGGCGCGAATCGATATCTCTACCTTGTTAACCACCTGTTCGACTTCGGCGTTGGCTTCCCACATGGGTTTGCCGGTTTCCCGCGCGATGGTCGTCGCAAGCTTTTCCGCGTCTTTGCGCACTTCATTGGCGAAACGACGGACCAGTTCCATCCGGGTGGAGAGCGGCTGCGCCGCCCAGCCGGGCCAGGCACGCCGCGCGCGGGAAACGACGTCGTCCACGTCGCATACCTTGCCGCGCCAGATTTCGGCGCCCGTCGCCGGTTCGCAGGAGATGATTTCCGCAGTGCTCACGCTGCTGACACGTCCCTCATCGCTGGCTGCGGTCGCTCTGTTTGTCGCTGCGCGGCCCATTAGAGTTAATGATCCGTTGGTCAAAAAAGTTTTCGAATTGGAAGCCCTATGCCACAGCTATTCCTACCGCGATGCTAACGGCGCGTTGAAAATCATCGAAGCCCCTGGGGGCGGGGCGGTGAGCCCAGATGCCGGCCCAACTCGCGGATATCAGCCAGCTTGCCGTGGAGCGGTGACCAATCGTCATGCTGGTCGATCGCGGACCATATCCGCTCCACTTCGTCGATAAGCATGCCAGGGGGCGACGCTTGCTGCCAAAAGAGCGAGTCGGTTTCCGCAAGGGGCCGATAACTCCTGAGCAATTGCCCGAAATCGTCCTGCGCGGGGTCACGGCCGGTTCGATGAGCGAAGAAGAATTGGTCCGGCGCCTCGCCCCTTTCGACCATGCTGTGTTCGGCGGCTTGAATCAGCGCGGTATCCGCTTCCAGACCTTGCCGCTCGATGCCCAACCGCCACGTGAAGCGGCGAGCCATCGCCTGCTGGTAAAGCGGTCCAAAGCGGTCGAGCGCGGCAATCAA
>NZ_DAIMZT010000072.1:0-12744 GCF_036733805.1 Novosphingobium sp.
CCAAGGGTGGCCGCGCTCACATCCTGGGCGAAATGACCAAGGCCCTCGGCTCGGCCCGTACCGAGCTTTCGGCTCATGCGCCGCGTATCGAGACGATCCAGATCGACAAGTCGAAAATCCGTGACGTCATTGGCACCGGGGGCAAGGTCATCCGCGAGATCGTTGCCGAGACCGGCGCGAAAGTGGACATCGACGACGAGGGCGTCATCAAGATATCCTCGTCCGACCTGGGGCAGATCGAAGCCGCCAAGGCGTGGATCCTCGGCATCGTCGAGGAACCCGAGGTTGGCAAGATCTATAAGGGCAAGGTCGTCAACATCGTCGACTTTGGCGCTTTCGTGAACTTCATGGGCGGCAAGGACGGCCTCGTCCACGTCTCCGAAATGAAGAACGAGCGCGTCGAGAAGCCAACCGACGTCGTCAAAGAGGGCCAGGAGGTCTACGTCAAGGTCCTTGAGATCGACAACCGCGGCAAGGTCCGCCTGTCGATGCGCGTCGTCGATCAGGAAACCGGCGCCGAGTTGGAAGACACCCGCCCGCCCCGCGAGCCGCGCGAACCGCGCGGTGATCGCGAAGGCGGCCGTGGTGGCGACCGCCGCGGGCCCCGTCGTGAAGGTGGGCGTGACGGCGGACGCGATCGGGGCGGTCGTGATCGTGGCCCCCGCGGCGAACGCCGTGATCGCGAGGAAGGTGGCGATCCGAACCACATGCCGGCCTTCCTGAAGGAAGACTGATCGCGCGTCTTGCCAACAAGATGCGTTGGAAGAGGGGTCGCGTTAACGCGGCCCCTTTTTCGTTGGCGGGGTCATGCCACCCGCGCGATGCCTCGCGCAGGCAGACGGGGAACTTCCTCTATCCGTTCACGGCAAGGCGTGGCGCTGGCTTGTCGTCGCGATGGCTGCGTTTTTCGGACAATACGACGCGGTTTTTGCCCGCTCCCTTGGCGGCATAGAGCGCGGCGTCGGCCATCGGGATGATGTCGGCCGCGTTGGTTGAGGTTTCGGGCACGGTCGCCACGCCGAACGAAGCACTGATCGGCACGCCATGAAGTTCGGATAGCCCTTCGACCCGCATACGCAGCATTTCGGCCTTGGCGGCGGCGTCTTCCAGCCCGCAGTTGGGCAGGATCACCATCAACTCCTCGCCGCCGTAGCGAGCCACGACATCGGCGGGGCGCAAGGCGCCGACAAGCTGGCCGGCCACGTCGCGCAGAACCGCATCGCCTTTCGCATGGCCGAACTCGTCGTTGAGGCGCTTGAAGTTGTCGAGATCGATCATGACCACTGAGGTGGCGCTGCTCGTGCGCTCGGCTAAGCTGACATATCGTTCCAGCGCGTCTTCCATATAGCGGCGGTTGTACAGGCCGGTCAGGGGATCGCGCAGCGACTGTGTGCGCAGTTTCTCGCGCAGGGCGATGTTGGACAATGCCAGCGACATCGAGTCCGCAAGGGCGCGCGCGATGCGGCGGACGTCCTTCAACTCTTCGAAGGCATTCTCACCCTCGCGCGCCAGCATGAGAAGGCCGAAGACCTGGCCGCGCGCCATCATCGGCAGTTCGACAGTGGCGACGGACCCGATCTGATGCATGCAGCACAGTGTGCCGGTGCTGGGATCATTGATATGCGGCTTGCCCCGTTTCAGCGCCCAGCAATTGCCGGGCAGCAGAGCGCTTGGGGGCTCGAACTGCGCGCAACGACTCCATGACTTGGCAAGGTCAAGGCGGTCGCGCGAGTTGTTGAAGACGTAAAGCGCGCCGCTGAAGTCCGGCAGGAGGCGCTCGGCGGTGGCCTGCAGCACGGCGCCGGCGTCGTTGTGATCCTCTGCCGCCTGGAGCATGTCGGTCATGGCGAAGAGTTCTTCGATTTGATGGCCGGTGTCCCGCGCCTGATCGTAAAGGCGCAAGTGCTCACCGAATTTACCGCGCGCCTGGCTGATGGCGATGTTCGTGACGATCAGGAGCGCGAAAGCAAAAGCCGCGGCGGCCGATGCCACCAGTTGCATCGCGATGCCGTGCAGGAAGACCGTCGCGACGGCCATCAACATCACCACGACGAAAAGCACGCGCATAGCCCGCCGCAAACCCGCGGCGAAGCGTGTGTCGGCATCGAAGATAGTGTCCTTGTGCACCGCTTCCCACTCAATCCTGTTTGGGGTAGTGATAAGCGAATCGCCTTAAAGAACTGTTAAATCTCCCCCACTCGTCGCAAAACTGCCAAGAAATCATGCGGTTACAATTGATTTTTCCTGAGAGTATTTGTGAACACAAGAATGAAGGTGGCCGGCGTTCTTATTAATTCTTTTGAACACAACGTAAAAATTTGGCGGATGTGCTTGCTACACCAATTGCCGGGTGCGGCGGTAAAGCGCCCAGGTCAATGCCAGGAACAGTGCGGATCCTGCGGCGAGCGCGGGGACCGCGAAACCATCGCCGACCAGCGTGAGCGGGCTACTGCTTCCCGATGCCGCCACGATGCCGGCGAAAGCCACGCCCCACAGGCTTTCGCCGACAATAAGGCCGGTGGCGGTAAGCACCCCCATCCGCCGGGCCAATTCCGGATCGGTCCGGTTCGAGGCCCACTGGTCGTAGAACCAGCCTAGCACTGCGCCGAAGACTACCGGCAGGATCACGCTCATCGGCAGGTAAATGCCTATGCCGACGCCTAGCGGTGGCAGGCGAAGCCGACCGGCGAGGCCCAGCATTTCGTCGAGAATGATGAACACGACCCCGGCGGCGGCGCCCCAACCGATCATTGCCCAGTTGAGGTCTCCCCCGAGCACGCCTTTGGCCAGGGCGGAGATCAGCGCCGCCTGCGGCGCGGGAAGCGCGTTCGGCCCGGCGCCGGGGGCACCGGCGAAGCCGAAGGCGGCGTTAAGCAGATCCAGCACGGGAGGAATGACCAGCGAGCCGAATATTACCCCGATGACCAGGGCCACCTGCTGCTTCCAGGGAGTGGCGCCGACGAGTTGCCCGGTCTTGAGATCCTGAAGGTTGTCATTGGAAATCGTGGCGACGCCGAAGACCAGGCCGGTGACGATCAGCGCATAAGCAACGAGAGCGACAGTGTCGGTCCCGTTGTTTCGGCCGAACAGGCCCACAAGCATGAGAGACGCGGCCACTACCGAAAGGATTCCGATACCGGACACCGGCGAGTTCGAGGCTCCGATAAGGCCGGCCATATAGCCGCATACGGCCGCGATCATAAGGCCGAAGATCACTACGAAGGCGAGGGCGCCCAGGATGAGGATGATCTCGGAACCAGCCAGCGGTCCTCCCGACAGGAGAGTCCAGAGCAAAATAGCGATCGGCGCCAGCACGGCCAGCGTGCCGAAAAGGACATAGCCGATCGGCAGGTCCTGCTCCACGATCGCGAGCGCCTCGCCATCGTGCCGGGCGCGGCTTGCGGCCATCGCAGAGCGAATGCCGCCGATGACGGGACCGGCAATCCGCATCAGCGTCCATATCGCGGCGATGCCTATCACGCCGGCGCCGAAGAACCGGACGTCCGTCTTGAACACGCTTGCCGCCCAAGCTTCGGCGCCGCCGGGCATCGGGTGATGGGCGGTGAGCAAGGGCAGCAGTATCCACCAGCCGGCGGCCATCCCCAGGAACATCGCCATGCCGACCGAAAGGCCGACGAGATGCCCGACGCCCAACAGCGCGAACGAGAGGCTGCCGGATATCCCGGTGGCCCCCGCTCCGGCGCGGAACCACACGGCAGCTTCGGCCACCACCAGCCGGGTCTGAGCCAGGATCGCGAAACCGGCGGAAGCCAGCGAATTCCAGACGAGTATGGACAGCCCCTTGGCGCTCTCCTCCGCCCCTTCGCGCGAACCCGATCCCACGCGCAGAACTTCTGCGGCGGCATGGCCCTCGGGGTAGGGAAGGGGGGTGTCGACCACGAGCGCCCTGCGCAAGGGCACGGAGAACAACACGCCGAGTATCCCTCCGGTGCCCGTGATCGCTGCCGTCGTCCAATAAGGGAAGCCATGCCACCAGCCGATCATGACGAGCCCAGGGAGCACGAAGATGATCGCGGCCAACGTGCCCGCTGCACTGGCGACGGTCTGGACGATGTTGTTCTCCCAGATCGTCGCATCCTTGAAACCGTGCAGCACGGCCATCGAAATGACCGCGGCGGGAATCGAGGTGGCGAAGGTGAGTCCGACCTTAAGTCCGAGATAGACGTTGGCGGCGGTAAACAGCAGCGTGATCGCACCGCCCAGCAATACGCCGCGCACGGTCAATTCCCGCATGGCGTGCGGCTGTTGAAGCGTGTTGTCTGCCTGAACCGCCATGATTTTCCTCGCCGCTGCTTTCGTCGAAGGGCTATGCCATGTGCTTGGCGGACCGTCGAGGTTCGCCATTTCCGGTTCGACTGAACTCTTCTGCGGCGTCGCATGGCGCGTCCGGCGCGCCGGCGCTTTTTTATGACACTGGACTAACTGTGCCCTTGTAACTATATACCGATCGGTATGGAATTTTCCGCCGCAATCAAGGCTCGGGGTCGCCCGCGGGAGTTCGATCCCGACGTCGCGTTGGCATCGGCGCTGCGCATCTTCTGGCAGCGCGGGTACGAGGGTGCTTCGATGGCGGAATTGACCGAGGCCATGGGCATTACCAAGCCCAGCCTTTACGCCTGCTTCGGCAACAAGGAAGCGCTTTTCAAGAAGGCGCTCGATCTCTACGAGCGCGAGAAGCTCTGCTATGTAAGCGCCGCGCTGGAAGCGCCAACCGCTCGCGCGGTGGCTCAGCGTCTCTTGGGCGGAGCGCTTGATGCGCATTGTGGAGCCGTTGATCCGCAAGGTTGTTTCGGCATCATAAGCATGGTGGCATGCACCACCGAAGCGGCTTCGATCCGCGATGATGTGCTTGCGCGGCGCGCTTCGTCCGAAGCTGCGCTTGTCGCTCGCTTTGAGCGGGCGAAAGTGGAAGGAGACTTGCCGGACACTGTCGACCCCAAAGCGCTGGCGCAATGTTTGTTGACCGTGATTCAGGGTATCGCCGTAAAAGCGCAAGGCGGCACTGGCCGCGCGGATTTGCAAAGCGTGGTTGATACTTTTCTTGCCCTTTGGCCGGGCCGCTGACGCATCGTCGGCGCGCGTTGACGGGAAAATTTTCGTTCATTTTTCCGTTCAAGCTCTTGAATTTGATGAATCTGCATCAAATCTACTGATCGGTACAGAAAGAGGCTTGACGCCTGCTGCACCGCAATATATACCAGCCGGTATACAAACTAGCTATCCGACTCACCTTTCCCCCGGAGGTCTGATGCGCAAATCCATTGCACCAGCCTTCACGGGCTAATCGCGGCACCCTCCGTTTGCGGGCGGGCCTCTGAACAGACGAATGCGGTTATTTAGGTGGACGATACCGTCTGCCGGCCGCTGAACATTGCGGATTTTCCGGTGACCCTTGTGCCGGAAACGCTCCGGCGCGCGCCTCCCTCCCCAAGCCCCTCGGTGCGCGCCGGACACTTTTCACGGAGTTTGAACCATGGCCTTCATCGATTTCAGCGGTGCGATGTCGCAGGCGTTGAACGCGTCGAAGCACGATCTTTCAGCAGAGAGCCGATCATTCGGTCCGCTTTCTACGCTCGAACTGCGGGTGGTCGAGCTGGCGCGGGACGACGGGCTGGAGACATTGCGTCCACCGCGGCGGCGGGGTTGGCTGGGCAGGCTGGTCCTCGGACCGGTTCCGGCATCGCCAATGCTCGCCGATAATCGCCTCGAGGCATTGAGGCGGCTTGCGGTGCAGGTCTGGCGCCAAGGCTATCTGCTGCCTTCCTCCGCTTTGCGAGAGGCCCATGAGGCCGGCTACGATGAGGCCCAGATCGGGGCCGTCATCGATTCCATCGGGCGTTCGCGCGCGCTCAGCGGGAGGCTTCCAGCGTGAACTTCCCGGTTCAAATCGAAACGCCTGCTGACGACGGGCAAAAGTTCCCTGAAGACCGCCTTAAACCGTCGCGCCGCCGCGGCATGGCGATTGCGGTGATCGCTGTCGTGGCGATCGGCGGTCTTGGTTGGAAGATGTTTCACTCCTCCGACGTGCAGGCTGTGTCTCCACCCGATCCGGTGGTGCAGACGGCGCACCCGCTTATTCGGGAAGTGACCGAATGGGACGATTACATCGGCCGCTTCGCGCCCAGCAAGACAGTGGAAGTGCGCCCCCGCGTTTCCGGCGCGATTACGCGCATATTTTTTCGAGACGGCGATTTCGTTCGCGCCGGGCAGGCGTTGTTCACGATTGACTCTCGGCCTTACGGCGCGGCCCTGGCCGAAGCACAGGCGGAGGTCGCTTCGGCCAGGGCCGCGCTGGCGCTGGCGAAATCCGATTACGACCGCGTGGCGGGCCTCACTGGCGACGAAGCTATGGCCGCCAGCGAGGTTGACCAACGGCGTACACGCGTCCGCTCGGCGGCAGCGGCGCTTGCAGCAGCTCAGGCCCGGGCGCGCCAGCGGGCATTGGACGTTGAGTTCGCGACAGTTCGCGCGCCGATTTCCGGCCGTATCTCGGATCGCCGCGTGGACGTGGGCAATCTTGTCTCGGGAGACAACGGCGCCAATGCCACCCTGCTGACCACGATCAACGCTGTTGATCCGATCTACTTCACCTTTGATGCATCCGAAGCGCTGTTTCTCAAGACACAGCGCGAGCGGGCCGGACAAGGGGGCGCGGCGAAAGTGCAGGTGCGCTTGCAGGACGAAACGGACTATCGCTGGAACGGCACGCTCGACTTCACGGACAACGGCCTGGATCCTCGCTCAGGCACGATCCGCGTGCGCGCCGTCCTGAGCAATCATGACGGCTTCCTGACGCCGGGCATGTTCGGCAACATGCGCCTGGCGGATGGCGGCACGGTTAAAGCGCTGCTGGTGCCTGATGACGCTGTCCAGTCGGATCAGGCGCGCAAGGTCGTCCTGACGGTCGGCAGGGACGGCACCGTCACGGCGAAGCCGGTGGAACTGGGGCCGCTGGTGAATGGTCTGCGCGTGATCCGTTCCGGCCTTGTGCCCGCGGATGCGGTGGTGATCTCGAATTATCAGGCCGCCGTTGCCGGCGCCAAAGTGAGGAGCGCGCGCGGCGCGATCGCGGCCGATCCGCGGCAGTCCGGCTCTCGCGGCGATCCCGTAGCCCCGATGGCCGCGCAGGCGACGCTCGCTAATTGATCCACCCGTAACGAAGGCGTCGGCCCACAACGCGCGCCTTCCACCAGGGGCACATACTCATGCGATTTTCCCGGTTCTTCATCGACCGGCCGATATTCGCGGGCGTTATCGCGGTGATTATCACCGTGGTAGGCGCGCTTGCCTTCTTCGGCCTTCCCGTCACGCAATACCCGGACATCGTTCCGCCGACGGTGACGGTGACCGCCCAATATCCGGGCGCATCGGCCGAGACCGTGGCCGATACCGTCGCCGCGCCGATCGAGCAGGAGATCAACGGCGTCGACAACATGCTTTACATGGATTCGCAGTCGACCGGCGATGGCAAGGTGACGATCACCGTCACGTTCAAGATCGGCACCGATCTCGACGCGGCGCAGGTCCTTGTCCAGAACCGGGTGGCCGTGGCCACGCCGCGTTTACCGCAGGAAGTGCAGCAGTTGGGTGTGGTGACGCGCAAGTCCTCTCCCGACTTCCTGATGGTCGTGAATCTGCAATCGCCGGACAACTCGTTGGCTCGCGATTACATCTCGAATTATGCGCTGACGCAAGTCAAGGACCGGCTCGCGCGACTGGACGGCGTGGGTGACGTGCGGCTGTTCGGCTCACGCGATTACGGCATGCGGATCTGGATCGATCCCGGCAGGGCCGCCGCCCTCAACCTGACAGCAGGCGAAATCATCGCCGCGCTGCGGACGCAGAACGTTCAAGTCTCTACCGGCGCTCTGGGTCAGCCGCCGTTCGATACCGGTAGCCGGTCCGGGGCCTATCAGATCGGCGTTGAGATGCAGGGACGGCTCAAGACGCCGGAGCAATTCGCCGACGTGGTGATCCGCACCGATGCCGACGGGCGCCAAGTCCGCGTCCGGGACGTGGCGCGGGTCGAACTCGGCGCGCAGGACTATGCCACGAACACGTATCTCTCGGGCAAACCGACCGTAGGCATCGCGGTGATGCAGCGTCCGGGTTCCAACGCTCTGAATGCGGCGCAGGCGGTTCGCGCGGAGATGGACCAACTGGCGAAGTCCTTTCCGCGCGGCCTCGAATACTCGGTCATCTACAATCCCACCGAGTTCATCGGTCAGTCGATCGACGCGGTGTATCACACACTGTTCGAAGCGGTCGTGCTCGTCGTCCTCGTCATCCTCGTGTTCCTTCAGAACTGGCGGGCGGCGGTGATTCCGATCATCGCGATCCCTGTCTCGCTGATCGGCACCGCGGTGGTCCTTGCGGCGACCGGTTATTCTCTCAACAATCTCTCGCTGTTCGGGCTGGTGCTTGCGATCGGCATCGTCGTCGACGACGCCATCGTCGTGGTCGAAAATGTCGAGCGCTATATCGAACATGGCATGAAACCGATCGACGCGGCGCGCCGTTCCATGGACGAAGTCTCTGGCGCTTTGGTCGCCATTGTCCTCGTGCTTTGCGCGGTTTTCGTGCCGACGTTGTTCATCACGGGCATTTCGGGCGAGTTCTACAAGCAGTTCGCGGTGACCATCTCGACCGCGACGGTGATCTCGCTGTTGCTGTCGCTGACGCTCTCGCCCGCGCTGGCGGCCATTCTGCTGCAAGAGCGTCATCCCGTGCCCGCCCATGCGCCGCGCTGGAAACACATGCTGCAGGATGCGGGAGACCGCTTCAACCGCGCCTTTGAGCGGATGAGCGAGAGCTATGCGCGGCTTACGCGGCGGCTGGTCCTGCGTCCGATGCGGATGATGGCCGCTTACGGCGCACTTATTGCCGCCACATTGGGACTGTTTTGGGCAACGCCGGCCGGCTTCGTGCCGCAGCAGGATCAGGGTTACTTTCTCGCTGCGATCTTCCTGCCGCCAGGCTCGTCATTGTCGCGCACCGATGAGGCGATGCAGGACGTGGCAAAGCGCATCCTGCCGATCAAGGGCCTGCGCGGCGCCGTGATGTTCGGCGGCTTCCACGGCCCCTCTCGCACCTCCGCGCCCGACTCCGCCGCGATCTACTTCCCCTTCAAGAGCTTTGCCGAACGCAAGGAATTGGGGGTGACGTACAAGGGCATCATGGATCAGGCAGAGGCCGCGATGCGGGGCTTTGACAAGGCGCAGGTGCTTCTCATCCCGCCTCCGACGATCAACGGCATCGTCCCGGCGGGCGGCTATCGCATGATCGTCGAAGACAAGGAGGGGCGCGGCTATGCAGAACTTGCCAAGGCCGCCGGCGCGATGCTGGCGAAGGCCAATATGTCGCCTGAGCTGAAGCAGGTTTATACGCTTTTCGATATGAAGACGCCGCGCGTTTATGCCGATGTCGATCGGCGCAAGGCCGACATGCTGGGTGTGCCGCCGGAGCGGGTGTTTGAGGCGCTGCAGGTCTATCTGGGTTCCGCGTTCATCAATGATTTCAACCTGCTCGGGCGCACGTACCGCGTGACCGCTCAGGCTGATGCGCCTTATCGGGAAACGACGGCTGACATCGCCAATCTCAAGACCCGCTCCAACTCGGGCGCGATGGTGCCGATCGGGTCCGTGGCCACTTTCCGCAATGAAACCGGCCCCTATCGCGTGGTGAGGTACAACCTGCAGCCGGCGGTGGAAGTCGATGGCAGCGTGGCGCCTGGCTATTCCACCGGTCAGGCGCTGACGACCATGGAAAAGGTCGCCAACGAAACACTGCCCGCAGGCTATGGCCATGAGTGGACCGGCATTGCTTATCAACAGTCGATCGCCGGCAATACGGCGGGCGTGGTGTTTGGAATGGCGGTGCTGTTCGTCTTCCTGGTGCTGGCGGCGCAATACGAGAGCCTCACCCTGCCGCTGGCGATCATCCTGATCGTACCGATGTGCCTTTTTGCGGCGATGCTGGGCGTGAACTTGCGAGGGATGGACAACAACATCCTCACACAAATCGGCCTGGTCGTGCTGATCGCATTGGCGGCCAAGAACGCGATTCTGGTGGTTGAGTTCGCCAAGCAGGCCGAGGAGGAGGAAGGCATGTCGACTGTGGAGGCGGCGGTCCATGCCGCGCGTACGCGACTGCGGCCGATCCTGATGACCAGTTTCGCTTTCATTCTGGGCACAGTGCCGCTGGTGATCGCGGAGGGCGCAGGCGCGGAGCTTCGGCAGGCGCTGGGTACTGCTGTGTTCTTCGGCATGACCGGGGTTACCGCCTTCGGCCTGCTGTTCACACCGACCTTCTATGTCGTCTGCCGCAAACTGGCTGAGCGGCTGCGGTGGCGGCGCCAGTCAGGCCCCCGCGAGCATGCGTTGCAGCCGGCGGAATGAAGGGATGTCCGCAATGAAAAAGTACACGATCGCCGCGTCCCTGCTCGTCGCGACCAGCCTGGCGGGTTGCGCTGCAGGTCCGAACTATATTGCCCCGGCGCCGCCGCCCGCAGCGCAGGGGTCTTTCGTAGGAAGCCAGTCGCCCGAAGTGACCACGGCCATGCCTGACAACGACTGGTGGCGACTCTACGACGATCCGGTGCTGAACGGTCTCGTCGCCGATGCTTTGGCCGCCAATACCGATGTGCGCGTGGCGGTGGCGCGGATGGAGCGGGCGCGCGCCAACTTGCGCGGTTCGCGTTCAGACACCCTGCCTCAGACGGCGGTGAATGGAACCGTCACTTATGGCCGCGTCGCGCAGAGCCAGTCATTGCCGGGCATAGACAGGGAGCGGCGCACGGTCGATGGCGAGTTCTCCGTCAATTACGAGGTCGACTTGTTCGGGCGCGTGCGGCGCGGCATCGAGGCGTCGCGCGCCGACCTTGCCGCTGCACAGGAAGATGCTGACGCGGTGCGGGTAACGGTGGTTGCCGACACCGTGCGTGCTTATGTCGATGCAGCGAGCGCGGCGGAGCAGCTCGCCGTCGCCCAGAGCACGGTGGATCTGCTCGATCATTCCGTGCGGATCACCGATGCCCGTTTTCAGCGGGGACTTAATCAGCGGCTGGACGTGATCCGGCTCAATCAACTGCGCGAACAGCAGGCCGCGATCATGCCGACCCTGCAGACCACGCGTGACGCGGCCTTGTTCCGCCTGGCCGTATTGACCGGCCGGGCTCCGCAGGACTTGCCACAAGCGGCGCGCGAACGCACGATCACGCCGGATGTCCGGCAGCCGATCCCCGTGGGCGACGGGCGCACGCTGCTGGCGCGGCGACCCGATGTGAAGGCGGCTGAACGACGCCTTGCCGCTGATACTGCACGCATCGGCGTGGCGACGGCAGACCTTTATCCCCGCATCACCTTGGGCGGTTCAGTGGGGACTACGGCGCTGGGTGACACCGCAGTTTTCGGCGGCGGGCCCCTGCGCTGGTTGTTGGGCCCGTTGATTTCCTGGGCTTTCCCCAATCAGGAAGCGATCCGCGCACGCATTGGCGGGGCGAAGGCGGATGTCCATGCGGATCTCGCGACGTTCGACGGCACCGTGCTACGTGCGCTTGAGGAAACCGAGACTGCCCTTTCTGCCTATCGCAACGCTTTGCTACGCAAGGCGCGGCTCGCCGCTGCGCGTGAGGCTGCCGACCGCGCTGCGCGAGTCAGCATCGCACGCCAGAGCCGGGGGGAGATCGATGCGCTTGACGTCCTGGATGCTCAGCGAACCTTGGCGCAGTCGGAAACCGATTACGCGCAGGCGACGCGCGCGGTGGCTTTTGCCCAAGTCGACCTGTTTCGCGCGCTCGGCGGTTCATGGCAGGGGCAGGCCGGAAAGGTCGTCGCAGGAACCGGATCGCCCGCGGGATAAAAACCGAGGCCGAGATGGCGGCCCGGCTCGCGGCGCTCCCACTCGTTTTGGCGGTTTAAAGGCTCGCTTCATCGCCGCGCATTTGTCTACCGCATTGATTGAAAATACCTCTGCGGGAGCGGGGCGAGTCGTCGCGTTTTGATGGCGTGGCCCCTGTGTTCAACATGCGTGTGCCCGGAGGGCATCCGCCAGATGCATCTCGGTATAGGTATTTTCTCTACTTAATGAGTAGAGTGTAAAGCTGAACTTTACGGCTGCGTAGAACTCATTTGATGTCTACTAAAATGGTTGATTTATGAAAGGTTCATTATCAGGGGAATCAAGCCATGACGATTTCTGGAGCGACCACGCGCCGCATATTCCTTTCGACGGTGGCTGGACTAGCGGTGACGCTTTCCGGTTGTTCCGGCGGCGGGAAGGGCGGGAACACGGTGGAACTCACTAATGTTTCTTACGATCCCACGCGCGAGCTTTATCAGGCCGTCAATCCGGCTTTCGCAGCGTATTGGAAGAAGAAAACCGGACAGGTCGTAACTTTCAGGATGAGTCACGGCGGTTCGGGCAAGCAGAGCCGCGCTATCATCGATGGCCTTGAAGCCGATGTCGCCACGCTCGCGCTGGCTTACGATGTTGATGCGATCGCTAAAAAGGGCAAGTTGCTTCCCCCTGACTGGCAGAAGGCGCTGCCTGATAATAGCGCGCCTTATACCTCGACGATCGTGTTCCTGGTCCGCAAGGGCAATCCGAAAGGTATCAAGGACTGGGGTGATCTGGTCAAGCCAGGCATTCAGGTCATCACGCCCAACCCCAAGACGAGCGGCGGCGCGCGCTGGAACTTCCTGGCTGCCTGGGCCTACGGCCGCA
>NZ_DAIMZT010000073.1:0-12353 GCF_036733805.1 Novosphingobium sp.
TATCAGGGAACGCACCCGGACCCCTTCTCGCTGCTTGGCGCTCATGCCGGACCCAATGGCACTTTCGCGCGCGCCATCCTACCGGGGGCGGAGAAAGCGAAGGCGTTCAGCCTCGAAGGGTTGCCCCTTGGAGCACTGGCGAGGGTGGATGACAGCTTCCTGTTCGAAGGATGCCTCGACGGTCCTCCGCAGCCGGTCCGTTACACATGCGGCGCCGCAGACCGCGAGTGGGTTCTGACCGACCCCTACACTTTCGGTCCCGTGCTGGGTCCCATCGACGATCTGCTTATTGCCGAGGGCACTCATTTCCGCCTGTTCGACAAGCTGGGAGCGCATCTGATCGAGCATGAGGGCGCTGCCGGGGTTCATTTTGCCGTATGGGCCCCCAATGCGCGGATTGTCAGCCTTGTGGGCGATTTCAATGACTGGGACCCCGGACGCCACGTCATGCGCAATCGACGCGATATCGGCGTCTGGGAAATCTTCATTCCCGACATCGGCGAACGCCGCGCTTACAAGTACCGCATTGTCGGTGGGGACGGCACTGTGCAGCCGCTCAAGGCCGATCCCTTTGCTTTCATGTCAGAGCTTCGCCCCGCCACCGCCTCGCTGACGGCCCATCCCGCCAAGCTCGACTGGGGGGATGAAGCGCATGGCGCTCACTGGGCATCGATCGATCCGCGCAGGGCGCCGATCTCGATCTATGAGGTTCACGCGGGCTCTTGGCGGCGCGAGGATGGGAACCGGTTCCTGACCTGGGATGAACTGGCCGATCGTCTGATCCCTTACGTGGTGGAGATGGGATTCACTCATATCGAGTTCTTGCCGATCAGCGAGCATCCGTATGACCCTTCGTGGGGTTATCAGACCACCGGCCTCTACGCGCCGACCGCTCGCTTCGGAGAGCCGGCGGGCCTGGCGTGCTTCATTGACGGCGCACATCGCGCTGGTATCGGCGTGATCCTTGATTGGGTGCCCGCTCACTTCCCCACGGATCAGCATGGACTGGTCCGCTTCGACGGCACCGCGCTTTATGAGCATGAAGACCCGAGGCAGGGCTACCAGCCCGATTGGAATACGCTGATCTACAACTTCGGCCGGCGCGAGGTGCAGAGCTTTCTCATCAACAACGCGCTGTTTTGGGCAGAGCGCTATCATGTCGACGGACTGCGCGTGGATGCGGTCGCTTCGATGCTTTATCGCGACTATTCGCGTAAGACGGGCGAATGGATACCTAACGAGCAGGGCGGGCGCGAGAACTGGGAGGCGGTGGATTTCCTGCGCGCGATGAATCGTGCGCTGTATGGGGGGCATCCGGGCTTTATCACTTTCGCCGAGGAGTCGACGGCGTGGCCCGGCGTCACTCAGCCCGCTTACGACGCCGAAGGGAGAGCCACCGCGCTTGGCTTCGGGTTCAAGTGGAACATGGGTTTCATGCACGATACGCTGCGCTACATGGCCCGCGATCCCGTGCACCGGCGCCATCACCACGACGATCTGACTTTCGGCCTGATGTATGCTTTCTCCGAGAACTTCGTCCTGCCGCTCAGCCATGATGAGGTCGTGCATGGGAAGGGATCGCTTCTGAATAAGATGTCGGGCGACGATTGGCAGCAGTTCGCCAACCTTCGTGCTTACTACGCGTTGATGTGGGGATACCCCGGCAAGAAGCTGCTATTCATGGGACAGGAATTTGCCCAACGCCGAGAGTGGAGCGAGGCGCGCGCGCTTGATTGGGAACTGCGCGATGCGTCCGCGCATGAAGGCGTGCGTGCGCTCGTGCGGGATCTCAATCAGCTTTACCGCTCAAGGCCCGCGCTTCACGCTGGCGATTGTGAGACGGCCGGCTTCGAATGGCTGGTCGTGGATGATGCTGAAAATTCCGTCTTCGCCTGGCTGCGCAAGGCACCCGGAGCAAAACCCGTTGCGATCATCGCTAACATGACGCCTGCCTTGCACACAGGCTATCGGCTGCCTCTCCCACACGCAGGCACATGGAATGAGATCCTGAACAGTGACGCGGTCATTTACGGCGGCTCTGGGAAGGGCAATCTGGGGCGGGTGGAGGCCGCTAACGGGCACGCCACGGTAACGCTGCCACCGTTGGCCACGATCATGCTTGAATTTGGGGGTGACTGAGATGAGGACGCCTACCGGACAACCCCTTGCGCGCGATGCCATGGCTTATGTCCTGGCCGGGGGGAGAGGCAGCCGGCTCAAGGAATTGACGGACAACCGCGCCAAGCCCGCAGTTCACTTCGGCGGGGTGAGCCGGATCATCGATTTCGCGCTGTCCAACGCGATCAATTCGGGCATCCGGCGGATCGGTGTCGCCACGCAATACAAGGCGCACAGCCTGATCCGGCATATGAACCGCGCCTGGAACTTCATGCGTCCCGAACGCAACGAGAGCTTTGACATCCTGCCGGCCAGCCAGCGCATTTCAGAGCTTTTGTGGTACGAAGGCACGGCGGACGCGGTTTACCAGAATATCGACATCATCGAATCCCACGGACCGAAGTACATGGTGATTCTGGCTGGCGATCACATCTACAAGATGGACTATGAGCTGATGCTGCAGCAGCACGTCAACTCTGGCGCGGACGTAACCGTGGGCTGCCTTGTGGTGCCGCGCACGGAGGCGACCGGTTTCGGCGTGATGCATGTGGACGCGAATGACACCATCACCGCTTTCGTCGAGAAACCGCGCGACCCGCCGGGCATCCCCGGTGATCCTGACCACGCACTCGCCTCCATGGGCATATATGTGTTCGAGACGAAATTCCTGTTCGAAGAGTTGCGCCGCGACGCAGCTGACCCGGATTCGAAGCGCGACTTCGGCGGTGATATCATCCCGCACATCGTCAAGCACGGCAAGGCGGTAGCGCACCGCTTTACCAATTCGTGCATCCGCGCAGCTGAGGAGATCGAGGAATACTGGCGCGACGTGGGCACGCTGGACGCCTATTTCGACGCCAACCTCGATCTTACCGACACTGTGCCCAAGCTTAATATGTACGATCGCGACTGGCCGATCTGGACTGATACGGTGGTCGCTGCGCCCGCCAAGTTCGTGCATGACGAGGAAGGGCGGCGAGGGCAGGCGATCTGTTCTCTGATTAGTCAGGACTGCATTGTATCAGGTGCACTGGCCCGCCGCTCTCTGCTGTTCGCCGGCGTGAAGATGGGCAGCTATTCAAGCGTTAATGAAGCGGTGATCCTGCCCAATTGCAACATCGGTCGCGGTGCACGCCTCAATCGTGTCATCCTCGATTCCGGCGTGCGTATTCCCGAAGGGCTGGTGGTGGGTGAGGACCCCGAGCTTGACGCGCGCCGTTTTCGTCGTTCGGAGAACGGTGTGTGCCTGATTACGAAGAAAATGATCGGCCAATTGGGATGACCGTGAAACGCAAGGCCCTCTCTTCCACACACGGGAGGGCTTGATTGGCGCCTCTGAAAGTTTTGTCCGTTGCCTCGGAAGCGGTGCCGCTTGTCAAGACCGGGGGGCTGGCCGATGTGGTCGGCGCACTGCCGGCCGCGTTGGAGCCCCATGGTGTGGAGATGACTACGCTGCTGCCGGGCTACCCGGCGGTAATGCAGGCGCTTGGCCGCGGCCGCGCAGTTCACGCCTGGGATTCGTTGCTGGGCGCGCCTGCACGATTGCTGGCCGGAAAACTGGACGGCGGCTATCCTCTGCTCGTCCTTGACGCACCGGCGCTTTATGCTCGTGAAGGCGGGCCATATTCCGACGTGGCCGGGCGCGACTGGCCCGACAATTGGCGGCGTTTCGCCGCGCTTGGCCGGGCGGCGGCGGAAATTGCCTGCGGTGCCATAGTTCAGGGGGGCGAAGCGCGGCACTTCGATTTGCTTCACGCGCACGATTGGCAAGGCGCCATGGCGGCGGCTTATCTCCGGTACGCCCCGATGAATGAGCGCGTGCCCGCGATAGTGACGATCCACAACATGGCCTTCCAAGGGTGGTTCGACCGAGAGGTTTTCGCTCAGCTCGGCTTGCCTGCTTCGGCATGGGCGATCGACGGTGTTGAATATCACGGAGGCATCGGCATGTTGAAAGCCGGTCTCTCTTGCGCCGATGCTGTGACCACGGTGAGCCCGACTTACGCACGGGAAATCCGTTCGACGACATTCGGCATGGGATTGGAAGGACTCGTCGCAGCAAGGGGCAACGCAGTTCGGGGCATCCTTAACGGTATCGACACAGACTTGTGGAATCCGGCCGGCGATACGGCCCTTACCGCGCGTTATACGAACCGTACATTGGAGAGGCGCCTCCTTAACAAGCGCGCTTTGGAGGCAGAGTTCGGTTTGGCCGAAAGCGATGGGCCGCTGTTCATCGTCGTCTCCCGGCTGACCTGGCAGAAGGGCATGGACGTCCTTTCAGGGGTGATCGATCATCTTGTCGGCATCGGCGGACGTCTTGCCTTGCTTGGTGCGGGCGAGGCATCGATCGAGCAAGCATTGCGCGCAGCGGCTGCACGCCATCCGGAGCGGATCGGCATTCGCATTCATTACGATGAACAGCTCTCGCACCGAATGCTGGGCGGTGGCGATGCGATCCTGATCCCTTCGCGGTTCGAGCCTTGCGGACTGACGCAGCTTTACGGCCTTGCCTATGGCTGCCTGCCCGTGGTTTCCCGCACCGGTGGTCTGGCCGATACGGTGATTGATGCTAACCCTGCCGCACTTGCCGCCGGTTGCGCCACCGGCGTTCAGTTCGATGGCGTCAGCTATGACGCGTTAATCTCCGCGCTGACCCGTACCGTTGCGCTTTACGATCAGCATCAGGTCTGGCGACGCATCCAGAAGAACGCAATGAAGTGTGATTTCTCCTGGAAGGCCAGCGGCGCATCCTACGCCGATCTCTATCGGTCACTCACGGCATGAATCCGCTGGGGGCCGAGGTCCGCGGTGGAATGACCCGCTTTGCGGTGCGTGCGCCGCGTGCCGAAATGGTGCGGCTTTGCCTATTCGCGGGAGAAGCGGAAACCTGTCATGCGATGTCGCGGCAAGGCCAGGATTGGGCGATCGAGATGCTCGGAGACCTTTCGGGCACCCACTACGGCTATCGTGCGGAGGGCGAATGGGCGCCTTCGCAGGGCTTATGGTTCGATCGGGCCAAGCTGCTGGTCGATCCGTATGCCACGGAGCTGGATCGACGTTTCGTTCAGAACCCGCGCCTCGCGCTATACGGAGAGGATACGGCTGACATCGTGCCGCGCGCTATCGTGCCCGCACCGGCAGGCACTCTGCCGCAGGAGCCGCCCCGGTTCCGGCATGGAAATCTGATTTACGAACTTAACGTGCGTGGTTTCACCATGCTCCATCCCGAGGTGCCAGAGCATTTACGCGGCACCGTCGCTGCGCTGGCGCATCCGGCGGTCATCGCGCATCTCAAGAAGCTGTCCGTCGCAGTCGTCGAACTGATGCCGGTGGTAGCCTGGATCGATGAGCGGCATCTGCCGCCCCTCGGTCTCGCGAACGCCTGGGGGTACAACCCGGTCGCCCCGATGGCGCTTGATCCCGGTCTTTGTCCCGGTGGTGTGGCGGAACTGCGCGACACCGTGCGTGCGCTTCATTCTGAAGGAATCGGCGTGCTGCTGGATATGGTCTTCAATCATACGGGCGAAAGCGATGTCGAAGGTGGTGTTCTGTCCCTGCGCGGCCTTGATAACGACGCCTATGCCCATGCGCCGGACGGGGCGCTGATTAACGATACCGGCTGCGGAAACACGCTTGACTTCGCCAACTCGGCAGTGCGGCGCCTCACGCTGGACGCGATGCGCCATTTCGTCAGTCGTTGCGGCGTTGATGGGTTCCGTTTCGATCTGGCCCCGGTCCTGGCGCGCGGTCCCGGCTTTGATCCGGCCGCGCCGATCTTTACCGAGATCAAGGACGATCCGCTGTTGGCGGACCGCATCTTGATTGCCGAGCCGTGGGATGTCGGTCCCGGTGGCTATCAGCTTGGCAACTTTCCGGCGCATTGGCTCGAATGGAATGACCGCTTTCGTGATGACGTGCGCCGCTTCTGGAAGGGGGAGGAGGGCATCGGCGTGCTGGCGACGCGGCTGGCGGGTTCATCGGACGTGTTCGGCCCTCATCAACCGCATTCGGATTGCCGCGCTGTGAATTTCCTGGCCGCGCATGATGGTTTCACGTTGGCGGATGTCGTTTCCTACGAGCGCCGACACAACCAGGCGAACGGGGAAGACAATCGCGATGGGCATACCGAGAATTTCAGTTGGAATAACGGTGTTGAAGGACCCAGCGACGATCCGGCCGTGCGGGCCGCGCGCAAGGAATACCTGCGAGCCATGCTGGGCACGCTGTTCGCTTCGACCGGGACGATCATGCTGACCGCCGGCGATGAGGCCGGGCGCAGCCAGCGAGGGAACAACAATGCCTATTGCCAGGATAACGTCATCGGCTGGATGGACTGGGAGAACCGCGATGCGGACCTGGAAAACTATGTCGCCGAACTTTCCGTCAGGCGACACGCGCGGCTTCGATCCTTCGCGCGTTTTCCAAGCAAGGGGCTCTGGCTTGCCGAAGAGGGCCGGCTGATGACCGTCGCCGATTGGGAAGACCCCAATGGCCATACCTTCATTTATGACGCAGAGCCCGAGGAGGGTACGGGTGAGGGAGAACTGCGCGTCGAAATCTGCCGTACGCGGCGACTGGCGCGCATCGACTTTACGGCCTGAACAGGGCAATCGCTCACGGCCAAGACTTCCTCCCCGCTATCCCGAAAATGCCTGAAGGCTGAATACGCGCAGGCGCATTGCCACGGCCAGGATAGCCAGCCCGAAGATCGTCGCCGTCACCAACCCTATGCCCAGGATGCCGATCTTCCCGGTCTGAAGATGAAGGGACAACTGCCCGTAAACGATATGGAGAGCGAGCCCGTAAAATAGGGAAAGGACGAGGGCGAGGGCAAAGTTCCGCGCGGCTCCGTCAATCCGGATCCTGCCGTGCCGGCGCAGCAGATAGAATGCCCAGCCCGTCGTACAGAAGACCACCGCGGCTTGTGTCCACGCCAGCGCCTCAAGCCCGAAGGGAGAAACGACGAAGATGGCCGCTACCGAAATCACCGTTGACACCATGTCGAACATCATGACCCAGGCGGTTCGCCCCAGCGCGGCGAACGCCGGCTCGACCAGCATCTGCCCTGCACCGGCCGCGCCGCGCAGCGCCATGGCATATGTCACCACCAGCGCCGGCAGGTAGGATGGCTGGAAGAATAGTGCGATCACATCGGGGGCGAAAACGATGATAAGGGCGCCGACCAGCCCGCTCAGCAATGTGATCGAGCCGGCAAAGCGGGCGAGAGGTGTCGCCAGGTCAGCATCCCGTCTGGCCGCCGACCCGAATTGGGTGGCGGCAAAGTTGCTCATGGGCTGGTTGAATACATCGGTGGCGCCAGTCGCCACCCGGTTGCCGAAACGGTAAAGACCGACTGCCGCGGGCGAATGAAACATGCCCAGTAGAAGGTCGGCGGCATAGCGCGCCAGAAAATTCAGCAGCCGCGAGCCGTAAAGCCCTCCGGAGAAGGCGGTGGCCTTGCCTGCGAGATTCTTGTGAAAGACCAGGTCCGGCCAGTCTCGGCCGAGCACGGCGAAAAGGATCGCGCCGGAAATCACGCGCAGATAGCGGAAGGCGACGAGAGCGTAGAGGGAGTGCCAAAGCCATAGCAATGCAACCCCGCCCACCAGGGCCACAAGATTCTGCGCGAACATGATTGTGAAATTCAAAGTCATCTCGCCGCGCCGCAACAGAGCGGCTGAAGACCACGCGCCGATGCTCGCCAACGGTTGGATCAGCGCAAGCAGCACCAATACTCCGCCGAGGCCGGGTGCTGTGAACATCCATTCCAGAGGATAGGCCGCCAACGCCAGGACCAGCGAGGCGGCCGAAACCAATCCCACGATCAGCCAGAAGCAGGTGGACAGCACCGCCGCATCATCTTCCTTGGCAGTAAGAATGAATTGATAGAAGCCGGTGTAAGTCATCGTCTGGACCAGCACGATGAAGACAATCCCTAGGCTGTAAGTGCCGTACTGCGCCGGCACCAGGAATCGAGCGGCGAGCAGGGTGATGACCAGAGTGGATATCTGCTGCAATGAACGCGCGGTAAAAGCGAAGATTGCTCTGCCGCCTTGTCGACCGATGGCACGCAAACCACCGTTTTTCAATGCAATGCCGGGCATCATGTTCGGTACGCCTTGGACAGGATCGCGAGCGGCGCTTGCGAAGCGGTATGACCCCCGCATGCAAGTGCCGAACGAAGGGACCGGATCCACCGGTCGGTTCAGATCATCTCATCGCCTGTCAGTACCCATTCTCTGCCCATTGCCCTTCTGCACGCACTTCTATCATCCGGCACTGCATCTAGAACCGGAATTTCCGCCGGGATGGAGGTAGTTGCGCGCGAGGAGCGCCGCCGCGGTCGCTATCGTGCGGACGATCATGATAGGGAGGCCAGTTTGCTATGATGCAGGTGTTGCGGGAATCCGGGAAGAGAACGGCGGGATGGCTGCTCAGCCGCTCCATGCCACGATATCGGTATCACCATTGCATTTTCATTCTTGCGCACATGCGTTGCGGTTCGACGGCGCTTTCCAATATCCTATGCTCGCGGCCGGATATCAGTGGATACGGGGAAGCGCACGTTTGCCATGATGGTCCCGCCGCATTGGGGCGACTAGCGGTGAATCAGATGCGACGCGGCGGATGGAGACCGCAGGCGCACTATCTTTTCGACAAGATCCTCCATTCCCGACATGATTGCGATGTCCCCACCGAATTTTTCGAGGCTCGCGCCATCTTTATCGTGCGAAGGCCGGAGCAGGCGATCGCTTCCATCGTTCGGTTGTTCACTCGCCTCGACCGCAAGGAGTACGAAACGGCATCGGAAGCCGCGCAATACTATGTCGAACGACTGGCCGCGCTTGAGGGCATGTGGCACAGGTTTCCCGGCTTCCGACGGATCGGGCTCACGCATGAGGCGCTCCTTCAGGACCCGGACAGAGCGCTTTCTGCGGTTTCCGGTAGGTTCGGGTTCAGCCCACCGCTTGAGAACCGCTACGTCAGCCCGCCGGCGTCGCGTCGCGGCGGCGGAGGAGATCCGCTGGTCAGCGGACGGCACACCCGGATCGAGTCCAGGCTGGCCCATCCGATCCAGAAGAACCCGGTACTTGATTTACCGGTCGATCTCGCATCCGAGGCCGAGGAGCGTTACCGGCGGCTCAGTACGCTCTTTCATCTGGATAGTTCCGGTTCCGACACGGGATAAATAGCCGTTCAGTGAAAGATAGTCTTAAGGAAATAAGAATCTTTCCACGCAGAAATAATCATGCCCAAATTGAACGAAAATCTCGTTGCTGCCTTGAAATGGCTCCTGATAGCGATCGTTTATCGGGCGGACGCTTGGCTCGATGTCAAGCTTGAGGGAGAAGGAAGTGGCGAAGTCGATTGACGCTGCATGCACGGTTTCCACGTATTATTCAGCATTCGTGGAACCTTTCACGAGCGCGTCGGGCCGCTCCATCTCGCCTTTGCAATCGGGTGCCTGGCGTTGCTTCGATATTGCCGTGGCGAGCGCCGTCCTGCTCGCGGTGGCGCCGTTTCTGCTTTTTATCGCGGCGGTTCTGTTCGTAACTGATCCGGGGCCGATCTTCTTTGCACACCGCCGGATCGGACTTGGGGGGCGATATTTCTATTGTCTGAAATTCCGATCCATGAGGGTAAACGCGGACGCCATTTTGCGCGATCATCTCAGCGCCGATCCAGAAGCCCGGCGCGAATGGGAAGCAACGTACAAATTGCGTGACGATCCGCGCATTACCCCAATCGGAATGCTTTTGCGCAAGCTTAGCTTCGATGAGTTTCCGCAGCTTCTCAATGTGCTCGCCGGCGATATGAGCATCGTCGGCCCCCGGCCGATTGTGGACGCGGAAGTGCCGCGGTACGGTCGCTATATCCGCCATTATTGCCGCGTTCGTCCCGGCCTGACAGGATTGTGGCAGACGAGCGGCCGCAGCGATACGTCCTACCGGCGGCGCGTGGCGATGGACGTCTCTTACGTCGAGCGCAAAAGTATAGCCTTTGACGCGTGGTTGCTGTGCAAGACGGTTCCCGCCGTCGTCTTTGCCCGAGGTTCCTACTGAAGCAGCCGGATCACAGCAGCGTGCGCAGTATCAGCCACCACAAAGCGAGACTGACTCCCATGGCGACAGCCCAGCCCGAAAGCGAAATCCTCTCGCCAAGATCGCGTGACGACGCAGGTATTGTCTGAGGATGAATCCTTACCATGCGGCCCTCTCAAAATCATGTTCTGTTTTAATAAGATGGTCTGAAATTCATGAATGGCAACAGCTTTATTGCGCATGCAACCGATTGAATAACTGGGTATCGTCATTCTCGGTCGCCGGTCGGCGCAGCCCTATAGCTTTCGGGCATCGCGACCCGGCATTCTATTTGTCGTGTCTATGTCATCTATCGGTAGCATTTTGAGCAAGGGCCAATCGAAGGGGATTTCGTTCGGATTCGATTCAATTCCGAAAAGCCGCGCGCAATTATTAAGGCGCGGTCTCACTTGCGCCGGCCAGCGGCTGCAGCGGGGCAGCCCCGATCGGCGACCAGTCATAATGAACAGAGTTTTCCCGCTGGACGGGTGCCTGCCTGACCTTTTCCTGCAGCACCGAGCGGTCGAAAGGCGCCAGGATCGGTCGCAGCGGCAATCCCGCCATCGCGGATATGCCTGCCCGTGAGGCATCGGGATCGTAAGGGCGGACCTGCGCGAACATGTCAATTGAGAGCAACCCGGCATCGCGCAGCACCGCTACCTGACGCAGATAGATTTCGGCGCGGGTCTGCGCAGCGTCGATGCGCGCGTTAAGCAGATCATTGGTGACGTCAAGGACATCGCGCAAGGTGCGGATGCCTGAGGTCTCCTGCTTCTTGACACCCTCCACCGCCCGCTCCGCGACACGAACGGCTTCGTCATAGCTTGGCATGGCCTCGCTCGATGCCTGCAACAGGCTCCAGTCGGTGGCAAGGTTTTCGCGGATGTCGCGCCGCGTCTGTTCGGTGAACTGCTGGTCCGCTTGATTACGCGCGATCGCCTCGCGCACTGCCGACGACTGCTGCCCTCCGGTGTAAAGCGACATCGTGAAGTTGACGCCGGCCACCACCGCTTCCTCGCGCCGGGTATTCTGATACGGTGTCAACGGATCCCGCCTGGCCGAAGCAAACGCGCTGACTTGCGGGCGCATCTGTGCTCGGCCCGCGCCCACTACCGCTCGGGAGCGCGCTTCGGTGAACTTTGCCGCAGCAAGGGTGGGGTTATGCGTTTCCACTTCGCCATAAAGCACTTCCAGGTTCGGCAGCTTCGGTAGAGCGGGCGGGGGCGCCAGCGCTTCCGGATAGCTTCCCACGAGATTGCGATAGCGCGCGGCGCTGGCTTCCACCGTGGAACGCGCCACGATCACCCGCCCCGCAGCCAGTTCCAGGCGATTGTTGGTCTGATCCAGATCGGGTTGGGTGGAATCGCGCAGCCGGAATCGCGCGGCGATCACATCGCGCTGTTGAAGAAGTAGGTCGTAATTCTCAACAGCAACGCCGTAGAGTTCGATATCACGCTGCAGCGAGACGTAGGCATTGACGACGTCAAGGATCAGTTGCTGCCCGGCGGTGCGCAGCTTTTCGCGTTCCACCATCTTGGCGGCAGAGGCGGCATCGACATTGGCGGCAAGTCGGCCGGACGTGAAGATCGGCTGCGAGAGCGTGAGCGCGGCCGATGTGCCAAATCCATCGGTTTCGGATGGAAATGCTGTGCCGCGAATCCGGGCGGCGGTGAATTCATGCCGGATGTCGACATTCAGTGACGGTCCATATGCGGCGCGGGCCTGCACCAGGCCCTCGTCCGCGGCGCCGGCGAGGGCGCGGCCGCCTTGAAGTGACGGATTGTTTTCATAAGCGGCGGAGAGCGCCTGCTCCAGAGTATCCGCGCGCGCGATGCCGCCCGTAGCTAGGAGCATTGTCAGCGCAAAACCATTTATGTACGTGTATTTATGGAAGTAAATTTCCTTATTTAGGAATATATTTGAAAAATTATTCATTAATTTAAGCCCCAAAACTGATATATCGAGGCTGGTTCCTTATATTCTTCTCTGATTTAATGCTGGTAGAGATTGTTCCGGACAGGACATAATCATGAATAGAGGCGCGCGGAGAATGCCTGCCGTGTCCCCAGGCATTTGCCGGCCACTGAATAAAGAGAACCGCCGATGATCTTCGCTGCACGGCTTTCGGCCGAATTGAGGGTTGCGCTCAGC
>NZ_DAIMZT010000074.1:0-11467 GCF_036733805.1 Novosphingobium sp.
AGTCGGCTCAAGCGATCTTCCGAGACCGCAAGCGCCTCGGGCAGCGCGGTATGCGCGTGCTTGGCACTGGCCTGAATCAATTCCAGCAGGCGGATACTGTCTTCCGTGAGCTTCTCCACCTCGCTGTCGGTTGCGGTCAAGGTCGCGCGCGCAGAAGTGAGGCGCTCGGTCAGGATCCGAAGGCCGCTCATCAGCCGCGTTTCAGATTCACCGCTTTGCGCCGCGATTTCAGTGAGACGAGCCTCGAATTGGGCAAGCTCAGCGGTTACGGTCTGCGCCCGATCGCTCAGCGCCGATGCTTGCAAGCGGTGACGTTCCAGCCGTTCGGCGATTGAAGCGTCAAGCTCGCCCAGCATATGCTCAATGCGGGCGATTGCGTGGCGCTCCTGCTCTACCTGCCGCGCTTGCCGTTCCTCTGTCTCGATTGCCAGGTTCTCTCCACGCTCCGTGAGAGCGTGGTCCATCCGTTCAGCTTCCGCTGCCAGGGTGGCGAGCCGGCCGGCGAACGCATCAAGGGCAGTCTGTTGAACGGCGGCAATATTCAGCGCCGCGGCGGATTGTTCATCCTGCAGGTTTTCAAGAGAAGCCTTAAACGCTTCTTCCGCTCGCGCCTCCGTATCGCGCAGCGCGCGCGAGACGACTTCGCTCTCGTTGCGCAAGGCATTCAGGCGGGCGCGTAACGAGACGAGGCTTTCAGCCTCATGCTCATCAAGGTGATGGCGCGTGGTATCGATTTCCGCGGCAAGCGCTGCGGCGCGCGTACGGACCGCGGTAAGGGCGTCAACTTCGTGTTTGTCGAGCTGAGTCCGAAATTCTTCGCCGCGTTCGGCAAGCGCCGCGAAGCGAGTGGCGACCATCGTGTCGAGCTGTTCGCATTGCCGGTGAAATTCGGCGAGCGTCTCCGAAACGCGAGTGCGCAAGGATTCGACCTGTCGTTCACTGGCGGCCCCGAACTCGTTAAGACGGTTGAAACCGTTGACCATGTCCTCAAGCTGGGCATGAGCGGCGCGGCCCGCATTGGCGATGTTGTTCGTGACGTCCTTTGCGGAACTGGCGATGACCGGAAGCTGCCCTCGCAGCTTCTCCATATTCTCCAGCGCGGCATTGCTAACCGAACTGATTGATTCGACCCGTGCGCCATTGTCGCGCACAAGCTCTTGGAGACGTGCCGCGTTCTGCGAAAGGCGTTCCGCCGCCAAGCGCCCCAGCGTTTCGAGATCTCGCGATTGCGCCGCGATAAATTCGCGGGCGAGACTGAGTTCACGGTTCACGGCCGTCAACCGTTGCTCGAGTAGCGCTGATTCGGTCGAAAGCAGCCGCGCGACGTTGCCGAAGCGCCTGCTTTCGCGCGTGCTATGGCGAAGCGCCAGCAACCAAGCCATGCCAATGACAAGAACAGGCACACACCACTGAGTCAGAAGGTCTGGCACCTGGTTGAGCGAGACACCTGTCTTCACGCTTTCGATATGCGCCAGAACGAACACGGCGCTCCAGCCCAGAACCGCCAGACCGGCCAGGATGGGGGCAACCCAAGCCGGGGAAGACGTCGCATGTTCATGGGCCTCATCTCCGGCGACCCAGGCGTCGTCCCAGTTTTCCACCGTGTCGCCTTCGATCGCCGCCTCGTTCGGACTGGCCTTGCCTGCCGGCTCGTCAGCGGTCCCTTCGTTACCGCCGGCGCCAAACGCGATGATCCTGTTTTCCCCAGCCATCTATGCAGGATAACACGTGTACCGTCGCAATAAACCCCAGTTTAACGCTTTGCGTACTATCCTGGGGAAATGGCTTATGAAGCAGGCGCATTGGAAGAGACGTTGGCGGCGGCCGCGGGCGGCGATGTCGATCTGCTCGCCGAACTGCGCGCTTCTTATGTGGAAAGCGTTAGGCGTCAGATCGATCTGCTCGAACGCGCGCGATGCGATGGCAATTGGCACATGGCGGCCATGCGATTGAAAGGTCTTGCAGCCAGCTTCCATTCGGCCCCGTTGCTCGCGCTCGCGATGGATGCCCTGGATACGGCGCCGGGCGATCCAGCGGTGGTGCGGCGGCTCAAGGCTTATATTGCAGAATTTTCCTTGACCTGATTGATCCCCGCGCTTGGCACGTGGTTCCCGGCAGCCTACATCGGGTAGGGGCTGGAGGTTTAGCTTGCGCATAGCATTGATGGCGATGATGGAGCCTGCGGGCGCGGGGCAGCCGTTTCCGCGTGCTTTCCTGCGAGTGGCCGGCGCGACGATCGCGCAGCACCAGCTCGGGTTGGTCCTGGCGCTTGATTGCCAGCGAGTGATTTGCATGGCGCGCAACGCCCTGCCGGAAGTGATCGCGCTGCAGCACGCGGCTGAGGATGCCGGACTGCAGTTCTCCATCGTAACAAGTTCCCGCCAACTCGCAGGTCTTGTGACCGCCGCAGACGATCTCGTAGTGGTCAGCGAGGGCCTTTTTGTCGACCCCGCTCGCACGGCTTCCCTTTTCGAAGGACAGCGGCCGGTCATCCTGGTGCAGCCGGTGGAGGGCGCCCTGGCGGCGGGTTATGAACGGATCGACATAAATCGCGCCAGCGCCGGTCTTATGCGTATTCCGGGGCAGCTTGTTGACCAATTGCATGAACTGCCCGGCGATTACGACGTTGCTTCGGCGCTTACCCGTATCGCGCTGCAATCGGCGGTGGAAATGCGTGAGGTTCCAGCGTCGGCCCGATCTGGGGCGGAATGGCGCATGATCCGGACCGAGGGAGAGGCTTACGCGCTTGAAAATGAGTGGCTGCGTTCCCGCTTCGATAATGGAACGGCAACGATCGGGCGAGCGATTGCGCGCCTTGGCGTCGTCAGTTTCGGCTCATCATTGCTTCACGCGGGCAATGCCAGCAATGCATTGTCGGTCGGCATTATCGTGCTGTTGGCGATCGCGGCCGGACTGGGCTGGTTTGGATTCGTGCCGGCCGGTTTCGTTTTTGCGACGCTGGCTTGGGTCCTGACGGAGGGCAGCCGACTGCTGCGCTCGGTCGAACGTCACGCCATGGGGCAGCTACCGCCATCAGTCCCGCGCGCCGATGTGCTTGCCTGGTTGACTGACGCCGTTTTTGCCCTGCTTATCCTTGGGGATACGCCTCGCTTTGCCGGCCAGCCGCTCCTTTCCTGGTGCGCCGCGCCTGCTATCCTCATCCTGTTGCTGGGGCTGCTCCCGAAAATCGTAAACGGGGCGGCCGCTCTCTGGATCGGCGATCGGCTTGTGCTGGGCCTGGTTCTGGCTCTGGCGTCCGCGGCAGGGCAGTTGCTGGTCACCACACAGCTTATCTCCGCCGGCTTGATCCTGACCGGATTGCTGTTTCGTGGCCGACCGCAAGGGCTAACGCGGATTTAACTTAGCGCGGAGTAGACTAGGCGGATGAACGACGGACCTGTCCATCCGGACGGCGCGAAAAACGCCGAAGTCGCGCTGCGCGAGCAGTTGGCGCGGAGCGATGCTGCGGCGGCCGTCATCCTCCCGACACTCCGGCATCTGATTACGGCCGACGACACGTCCGTTCCGAGCGACGAGATCCTGGCCCGTGTCCGCGGCATGCTTGCTGACATTGTCGAGAGTCTGCTGGTTGCCGGTGGGGATACGGGGTCAGTTGACCGCGCTCTCGCGGAGTCGCTCGCCGGGACGCTGGCGGAAAGTTCCTGCCTGCTTTCGCATCTGCATGCCGTCGCACTTGAATGGCAACTCGCGGAACGGCTGCGGTTGCGTCTTGCACTTGATCCAGTTGTTTCACCGCTGTTGCAGACATTGATTGCCTCTCCCGAAAGGAATGTCCGCGATCAAGCCCTGGCCTACCTGAAGATGCAGGCCCGCTGGTGCCAGGCACAGGGGCATATGAAGCTGCCCTTGCAGGAATTGAACGAAGTCGTCCTGCATGACGTCCTTGACGCGCTCAGTTCATGTGGGGCGGACGTGGCGGAGCGGGCGAAGATTGTTATCCACCAATCCCACCAGGACGGGGCAAATCGGCAAGCATTGGCCTCACGCGTGATGCAAGGTCTCGGAGGGGAGGATCAGTCCGCGCTTTCGCTTGCGGATGCAGGAGTGTCTCTGTTCCTGAGTGCGCTGGCGTTGAAATCCGGACGGCCAAGGGACACGGTCATCTTTTCCACGCAGGAGGGGCAAATCGCCCGCCTTGCGCTGTTCCTGCGGTCCGCCCGACTCGGCCATTCCGAAATCGAAGAGCAATTGCTGGCGCTTCATGCCGATGCGGTACTGCCGGTCGAATTTGAGAGGCTGGACGTTGAGCGCGCGGCAGCCTTGCTCCCCTCATCGCATTCGCCGGGGCTTGGCAGCGAATGACAATCGACAGCGGCATTATACTGGCACGCGCACGCAGTGACGGCGAGGATTGCCTGGTCAGTGCCGAAGAGCCGCTCGCGGGTTTGCAGCTGCGCTGCGGTGGCGCGTTGCCGGGGGTGATCGCCGTTCCCGAATTGCGGGAGCTAGTGCGAAAGGCCCGCCGACGAGGCGTGCGCCTCTCCCGCTCGATATGCGCGCAGGACGGGGTGGATACGGTTACGGCCTGGGTTGAGATAGAACCACTCGTCGAAGGCTGCGATATCCGTGTAAGAAGCTGGCAATCCTCGCCAGTTCCTATCGAGAGCGCGGATGTGCTGGAACGGCGGCGAGTCCAGATCGATCGACATCTTGCCGAGATTTCCGTTCGGCTCGATCACGATCAGCGCGTTTTGGCGGTGACATCAGACAGCGCTGAGCTGGCTGACTTGGCCGCGGCCATGGCAGAAGGCATCGGAAAGCCCTGGACTGATTTTCTGCCACCGGAAAACATCACTCACGATCAGCCGCTGCATTGGCGCCTGCTTGACGGAGTGCGTGTGCAGGTTCCGGAGTCCTTGCGTTCTTGGCGAGTAACGCTCGTGCCTTTTGGGAAGCCTGGTTTCGATCCGGCCGGGTTCGAACTGTTCCTTCTTTCCGACCAGGCGCCGTCGCGGCTGACGCCGACGCCGCCGTCCCCAAAGAGCAGAACGCGGCACAGCCTCGTCGGGCAGGACCTTGCGCCCGTTCTCAAGCAGCCGATCTCGCGCATTGTTGCCAATGCGGAGACTATCCGTACGCGCCTGGCCGGTCCGCTTCCGGATGCCTATTCGGACTACGCCGGCGAGATCGCGAGCGCGGGGCGGCTGCTTCTCGACTTGCTGGATGACATGGCTGACCTGGAGGTGGTCGAATCCGAAGGTTTCAGCACGGCGCCTGATCGAATCGACCTTTCGGAGGTGTCGCGTCAAGCGGCCGGAATTCTGGGCGTGCGCGCAAGGGAAAAGGGTATCGCGATCGAGGCGCCGCATCCTTCGGAAAGCTTGCGCGCCGTGGCTGAATTTCGCCGCGTTCTGCAAGTGCTGCTGAATCTGGTTGGCAATGCGATCCGCTATTCACCTGAAAATTCGCGTATATGGATACGTCTGGAGGATGCGGGCGGATATGCCCGTGTGATCGTGGCCGACCAGGGACCTGGCCTCTCCGCGGAACAGCAGGTGAAGGTATTCGACAAGTTCGAGCGTCTGGGTCGCAGCGGTGACGGTGGCACGGGCCTGGGCCTTTACATCTCACGCCGGCTCGCCAGGGCGATGGGTGGCGAACTTTCCATAGAGAGCGCGCCAGGGCAGGGCGCTCGCTTCATCTTGGAAGTGCCTTCGGACCGGCTTGCCTAGGACGGCCGAATGACGCTGGTTATGAGTTTACGGCCCAATCAATCATGTCTTTCCGTTTCCACGCCGCGCCAGCCAGACGATAATTCCCCCCACCACGGCCAATATCGCGCCTCGCACCGCCCAGGCCCGGTCCGCCAGCATGAAGCTTTCCGCCGGCCACATGACGACGCCGGTTCCCTGTCCGACCCACAGCAGCCCCATGGCGATGGCGAGCAAGCCGACGATGAAGGCCAATATCCTCAGAAACAGCATGATGGCGCCTCCCCCTTTGTCCGTCAGCCAAGATGATGATGATCGGATGCGGCAGGATTGTGGCTGCTCGGAAGCGATCCGTCATTACTTTTCCTCGCGCTCCGAGATAATCCAGTGCTATTGAGCCGGCGTGCAGCAAGCAGAATACCCGGCATTTGAAGATGGATGATCTGCGAAGCCTTCCTCCGGCCGAAGCAGCGGCGGAGCGTTCGCCGGCTTGGGAAGCGGAAGTCCTCCCTGATGAAAGTGCAAAGGCTCGAAAAGGACGATCTCGGCTTAGATATCTGCCGCGAGTGCTGGCGGGGCTGCTGCTAGGCTTCTTCCTGCTGGTGGGATGGTTGGCAGTAACGGCCCCCCTGTCGAAATCGCTGCAGCCCATTTCGCCGCCGCAGGTCACCCTCCTAGCGGCGGACGGAACGCCAATCGCTCGTAACGGCGCGATGGTCGAAGCGCCTGTCGAAATCCGCAAGCTACCACCTCACGTTATCCAGGCTTTCCTCGCGATCGAGGATCGGCGGTTCTACTCTCATTGGGGAATAGATCCCCGAGGCATGGCGCGCGCTATGTGGATCAACATGACCACCGGCCGCACTGAGGGCGGCAGCACTATCACGCAACAGCTTGCCAAATTCACTTTTCTGTCGTCCGAACGAAGCCTGGGGCGCAAGGCGCGCGAGGTGCTGATTGCGTTCTGGCTCGAGGCATGGCTGACAAAGGATGAAATCCTTCAGCGCTATCTTTCCAACGCTTACTTCGGCGATAACGCCTATGGCCTGCGCGCGGCTTCGCTGCACTACTTTCACCGTCAGCCTGAGAAGCTGAACCTCGGACAGGCCGCCATGCTTGCCGGGCTGATGAAAGCGCCGTCGGCTCTGGCGCCGACAACCCATTATGACCTTGCCGAAAAGCGTATGCGTGCCGTCTTGCAGGCCATGGTCGAAGCGCGATATCTCTTGGCCGCCCGTGCCGCCGCAGTGCCATCCCCCCGCCTTGATGTGCGCACGGGAAGCGACTTGCCTACCGGCACGTACTTTGCCGATTGGGCGCTGCCACAAGCACGCAGCTTCGATCCAGAGAGCTATTCGAAGCAAACCTATACGACCACACTCGATGCGCGCCTGCAGGCCGCTGCTCGCCGGGCAATCGGAAGGGCGGCGTTGGGTAAAGCGCAAGTTGCCTTGGTAGCCATGCGCCCGAATGGAGAGGTGGTGGCGATGGTCGGCGGCAGAGACTACGCTGATTCGCCATTCAACCGCGCGACGCAGGCGCTTCGCCAACCGGGATCGACCTTCAAGCTGTTCGTCTATCTGGCCGCGCTGGAAAAGGGCTGGAAACCGACTGACCGGATTGAAAACACCCCCATCACGGCGGGGTCTTATCGGCCGGAGAATGCAGGCGGCCGATACTCCCCAACAATCACTTTGGAAGGGGCATTTGCCCAATCCAGCAACGTTGCGGCGGTACGGCTGTTTCAGAAAGTGGGCGACCGGACGGTCATCGACACGGCGCGCTCGCTAGGCATTGCCTCACCCCTGCCGGTGGGGGATCCGAGTGTGGCGCTGGGCAGCGCGAGCATGACCCTTCTCGAATTGACATCTGCTTATGCCGGAATTGCGGGCAATCGTTTCCCGGTAGCGCCTACCGCCTTTCCGGCTAAAAGCGAGGGCTGGTTTGACGGTCTGCTCGGTCGGAAGCGTAGCCTTCCGGACGAAACTCACGCGGCGATCGAACAGCTGTTGCGGGGCGTCATCAATCGGGGAACGGGTCACGCCGCCCGGTTGCGCACGGCGAATTACGGCAAGACCGGGACCAGCCAGGAAAACCGCGACGCGCTTTTCGTCGGCTATGCGGGTGATCTGGTAGTTGGTGTCTGGGTGGGCAATGACGATAATTCGCCGTTGAAAGGCGTGTATGGCGGCAGCGTGCCCGCCAGGATCTGGCGTGACTTCATGCGTGAAGCCTTGGGCGAGCGCGCGGTTCCGGCATCGCGCGGCGATCCGAGCGGGCCGATTCAGCCGCTCGATGTCCCCGATCTAAGCAATATTCCGCTTGGCGATGTCGGAAACCTGCAG
The DNA here is from genome assembly GCF_036733805.1 of Novosphingobium sp. Taxonomy (GTDB): domain Bacteria; phylum Pseudomonadota; class Alphaproteobacteria; order Sphingomonadales; family Sphingomonadaceae; genus Novosphingobium. The sequence goes on from NZ_DAIMZT010000074.1 coordinate 8,018, forward strand.
ATCGATAAGGGAAAAGCGGTGGTCAACGTGCAGGTTGACGGCAAGCCGATCGACCTGCGGCTTGACCGGAACGGCCTGCAGATCAACGGCAACCAGGTGGCCAATGAACTTGCTAGAGGCAAAGAGGAAGGCCAGCGCGTGCTGGACAGAGCGGGAGAGGTGATCCGCCAAGGCCAGGAACAGCTAAACGACATGCAAAAGAAAGCGCAAAAGCAGGCGAAGAGCGGGCCATAACCGCCCCGTACTCGCTCGTGCGTCAGAATGCTGCGGCCTGACCTGGTTGGCGGTTCAGGTTCGTCGCTTTGCTTTAAAATGAAAAGCCCTCACTTTCGTAAGGGCTTTTCAAATCCACGATCGTGGCGATCTGTGCTCAGCGCTTGTCCAGCGGCAGGTAATCGCGCTGCGTCGGGCCGGTGTAAAGTTGGCGGGGGCGACCGATCTTCTGGTTGGGGTCAGAGATCATTTCGTTCCATTGCGCCACCCAGCCCACGGTGCGGGCCAGGGCGAAGAGCACGGTGAACATCGTGGTCGGGAAGCCGATCGCCGACAGGATGATACCTGAATAAAAGTCGACGTTCGGGAACAGTTTTTTCTCGACGAAGTAGGGGTCGTTGAGCGCGATTTCCTCGAGGCGAAGCGCGGTTTCGAACAGCGGATCAGTGACCTTGAGCGCGTCAAACACCTCACGCACGGTTTTCTGCATCACCGTCGCGCGCGGATCATAGTTCTTGTAGACGCGGTGACCGAAGCCCATCAGGCGGAACGGATCGTTCTTGTCCTTCGCTCGCTCGATGTAATGGGGAATCTTGTCGGGCGTGCCGATTTCCTTCAGCATGTTGAGCGCCGCTTCGTTGGCGCCGCCATGCGCCGGACCCCAGAGGCACGCGATTCCCGCGGCGATGCAGGCGAATGGATTCGCGCCTGAGGAACCGGCGAGGCGGACCGTCGAGGTCGACGCGTTCTGCTCGTGGTCGGCGTGAAGGATGAAAATGCGATCCATCGCCTTTTCGACGGCCGGAATCACCTCATACTTCTCCGCGGGCACGCCGAAGGTCATGCGCAGGAAGTTGCCGGTGTAGGATAAGTCGTTGTCCGGGTACATGAAGGGCTGGCCGACAGAATACTTATAAGCCATGGCGGCGATCGTCGGCATCTTCGCGATCAGGCGATGGCTCGCGATCTTGCGCTGCATCGGATCGGAAATGTCAGTCGAATCGTGATAGAACGCCGACAATGCGCCTACCACGCCGCACATGACCGCCATCGGATGGGCATCGCGGCGGAACCCCTGGTAGAACTGGCGAAGCTGCTCGTGCAGCATGGTATGGCGACTGATGGTGAATTCGAACGTTTCCAGCTCATTCTTGCTGGGTAGTTCACCATTCAACAGCAGGTAGCTGACTTCCATGAACGATGAATGCTCGGCCAGTTGGCCAATGGGATAACCGCGATGCAGCAGCACCCCTTCATCGCCATCGATATATGTCAGGGCGCTCTCGCAACTTGCTGTCGACGTAAAGCCGGGATCGAAGGTGAACATGCCCGTCTGGCCGTAGAGCTTGCGGATATCGATCACATCCGGGCCCACACTGCCTTTTAGGACAGCATAATCGTATTCCGCGCCGCCGGCGCCGAGTTTGACCAGATCACCCACCTGCTATTCTCCTTATGCCTGCGACCCGGCGGGAAGCTGCGCCTGTGCGCTGATCCGCGCGAGACTTTCTTCACGGCCGAGCAATACCAAAACGTCAAAAATTCCCGGAGAGGTCGTTTGACCCGTCAGGGCCGCCCGCAAGGGCTGCGCGAGCTTGCCGAGACCCAATCCTAGCTCTTCGGCCATTGCCTTCAGGTTGGCTTCCAATCCTTCCAGGGTCCAGCCGGATTCGCTGGACAGGCGTTCATGCATGACAGCCAGGCGCCCCCTAGCGTCGTCAGTCAGGAGCGCCTGCGCCTTCTCACTAATGGTGAGCGGGCGCTTGGCGAACAGGAAGGCAGCGCCTTCCGCAAGTTCATTGAGGTCCTTTGCGCGGACTTTCATCACGGGCATCGCGCGCGTGAGCAGTTCGAGATCGGCATCGGGGCCGAGGCGGGGCAGGACCAGACCTGCGAGTCGCGCATCGTCGGCTTCGCGCAGGTAATGTCCATTGAGGTTCTGCAGTTTGGCCAGATCGAAACGCGACGGAGACTTGCCGACGTGCGTGATATCAAACCATTCTATCGCCTGTTCGCGCGCGATAAACTCGTCATCACCATGGCCCCACCCCAGGCGGAGCAGGTAATTGAACAGCGCCTCGGGCAGCACGCCCAGTTCGTCGCGATAGGCGTCGACACCGAGCGCCCCATGGCGCTTGGAAAGCTTTGCGCCGTCAGCCCCATGAATCAGCGGCACATGACCATAGGCCGGCACGTCCCAGCCCATGCCATTGATGATGACAAGCTGGCGGAAGGCATTGTTGAGATGGTCGTCGCCGCGGATGACGTGGGTGACGCCCATGTCATGATCGTCGACCACCACGGCAAGCATGTAAGTGGGCGTGCCGTCGCTGCGAAGGATCACGAAATCGTCGATTTCGCTATTCTGAACGGTGACAGTGCCCTGGACCAGGTCTTCGATCACCGTTTCGCCTTCGCGAGGCGCCTTGATCCGCACGACCCAGAGCCGGCCTTCGGGCCAAGTCGCGGAATCGGCATCGCGCCATTCGCTGTCGATGCGGAACGGACGGCGCTCTTCCTGCGCTCTTTCGCGCCGGGCGGCCAGTTCCTCCGGCGTCAGATAGCAGCGATATGCATGTCCGCGTGAGAGCAGCTGTTCCGCGACTTCGGCATGGCGCTGTGAACGCGCGAACTGGAATACCGGCGCTTCGTCGCCTTGCAGCCCCAGCCAGGAGAGGCCGTCGAAAATCGCGTCGATCGCAGGTTTGGTTGAGCGGGCGCGATCGGTATCCTCGATCCGGAGGAGGTACTTACCTCCATGGTGACGGGCATAAAGCCAGTTGAACAGCGCGGTGCGCGCGCCGCCGATATGCAGGTAACCGGTAGGCGAAGGCGCAAAGCGCGTAACGACGGCCTTCGTGCCCGCCGATCCGCTCGATGCACTGCCGCTTGCCATTACCTTTCCCTTCCTGTCCTATGCGCGCCATGGCGAACCCGGCTGCAATCCCTGCAAATCCGCAGCCGGACGATGTCCGAGGCGCTGCACTGCAACATCGGCCATGGAACAGCAAGCGTCTCTTGTCGAGGGGTTTGGCCGGATCGGAGAGATTTCTTTCCGAGGCCGGTTTCGACCGGGCGCCATGGCTTGTTGTGGCGTTCGGAATGGGTATTGCGGCGTGGTTCGCGCTGCCCTCGGCGATGTGGTGGGCGGGGTGGTGCTTGCTATGCCTCATCTTGAGCGGAATCGGGTTTGCGCCGAATTTGCCAAGAGAACGTTATCCGCACGTTTTCCAAGCC
>NZ_DAIMZT010000075.1:0-10916 GCF_036733805.1 Novosphingobium sp.
GCCATCCTGCGGCAACATGTCCTGGAGCCAATGCAGCGCTTGTACGACGCGCATTGCCGGCCGGCCCGCCCAATAGAGCTTGCTGGGTGCGGGCTTCCTGAAATCGATCACGAGATTGCCAAGCTCGAAGGATTTGAGGCGCGCGTCGGTATGCACGACGATGTGCGCGGGCACCACATCGGTTAGCCCAAGGTCATTGGCGGCAGTGATACCATCGATCAGCATGCGGGTCTGGTCGCGCCGCGACAGCGCGTCGATGACGGCGCGGGGATCGGGATTGGTGAGCTTGCCGGTCAGGCTGTTGGCCCTGGGCTTGTCGTAGAGTCCGCGCGTGATGCGACGGATCTGCTTGCCGCGCGCCAGCCGATGGAGCGCTTGGTCGATAGCCTCGCGCGGTCCCAGATCGAGGAAATCGACGGGCGTCCAGGCACCGAAGGGGGCGGCTTGCTCCATCCTATCAAGGATGTGCGTTTTTAGATTTAGTGCATTCCCGCGCATCATCGCTTCGTTTGCCAGAAGTATATATACATTCTTTTGACAATTGGACGCTCCGTTGGGTCCGCTTATCCAACCGCTACCTCGCTTCAGGTGCGTGTCCGCCACCGTTTGTGGACGACTGTGGGGCTGAGTGTGGGGCTGGCAATGGGATATTTATTTTATGCAGCAATATCAATCATATAGAAAATATCCGTAAATCCCTCCCGCTCCGCCATTTCGCCCTTTGGGGGCGTTCATCATTGCTCGAAAATCTCGATAGCTCTTTATGAATGCGATGGTTCTACCGCATGTCTTCAAAGCCGTTCGCAACGGTCTGGAAAGTATGGCCGGTCCGTTGCGCAAATGGTGAGGGTTGCTGAGCTATGGCGGAGGATTGCGGCTGGTGGGAAACAGTTATCCTTCGTCGATGAGGCTCAGAACCCGGCGTGGAAGCGGGCGGCGGCGATGTTGGCGGGGCCTCGGTCGCGATTGTAGCCGGGATTGACGATGTGCTGGTAATCGAGTGTCAGCGCTGCCCAGGCTACTGGGCGCAAGGTATAGTAAGCCTCGAAGATCTGCTCATCACCGGGGCGAGGTAAGCTTCCGTCGCCGACGAGCACGCCCAGTCCTCCGGCAGCCAACCAGCGCTTGTGGGCCGCCGATATGCCGTTATCGACCGCAGCGATGCCGACGGTATCCTGCTTGCGTCCCCATCCTGCCCCTTTGAGCGCGCCGCCAAAAGCCAGGGTATGATCGATGTCCGTGAAGTCATAAGTCTCGATCGCGCCATCGGACGTGCCGGCGCGCACGAACAGGCCAAAGTTGGGGGTGACATCCTGTTCGGCATTCATCGCGATGCCGAGGCGGTCCTGCTTGCGACGAACCGGCGCGAGATCAAGGGGCCGGTCAGTAGTCGAGGAACGCGTCCGCGCGTCATCGAAGCGGGCGAAACGGCCCCGGTTGCGAAACCCGGTCAAGCGGACTGCGCCGTCGCGGCCGCCAATACGGAAGCGTCGTTCGATCTCGACGGCGATTTCGTTCTGTCCGAAATTGCTCCCTAACTTCTCTCCGTTGGGCACCGTAGACAAGTTGAAGAATCCGGCGCGCAAGGTCCACCGCCCCTGATACCACTCGGCAGCAGCGCCATAAGTATAGCCCCAAGCATTGGCGGCATAATCGAAGCTACCGGTATCGATTAGCGACCAGTTGAGAAAATCGGCGCGCGGATCGTGCGCGAACTTATTGGTGTCGAACACGTCGCCGACACTCATCTTGCCCGCGGTGAAGACGATCCGGTTCGCCGTTATCGCGGCGCGCAACTGGTTGATTGCCGCATCGGTTTGCTGGACGCCGCCGCCAAGCGAGATGGTCTGACGGACAAATACGCGCTGCAGTTTGAAGTAAGGATTCATTTTACCGATCTTATAAGCTTCGGCACTGGGAAAACCGGCGACGCCTAGGGTGTTGGACAAGCCGAAGCCCTGATCGATCTCTGGGTTGACCCAGACCTCTCCGCCCTTCCACGGCTGCACGCCCAAGTATAACGTGACGTCGCTGGTGGACTTCGTCTGGTGCGGCGCCAGGCTATTATCACCGATATAAGGGGAAGCAAAACCGCCGACCCCCTGCACAACCGTGGTGGCTTGCCCATGGATGGCGAAAGTCTGGTCAGGCGGTGAAACGTCATCGGCGAGAGCGCGGCAAGGGAGGCAGACCAGCGCCGCAAGGATGGTGAAAACGGCCGTCTGGCGATAGGAATGCTTCACGATGTGCTCCTCCGGGCGCGTTGTCGTACCGGGTTAATGTGAAGGAAATGTCGCACACAATGATGGTCAGCATGGTCCGGAACGAGGGGAGCGTGCGAGGCGTGCGGACTGTTTCAGAACGAGGTCCACGCCATGGCAAGGACCGCGGCCCCCATCAGCGCGGTTGCCAGCCACCCCAGCCAGCGCAGCGGGCCGTTGACGATAAACGGCCCCATGATGTCGCTTCTACTGGAAAGCAGCATCATGATGGCCATGATCGGCACGGCCACTATCCCGTTGATTACTGCGGTCCAGTACAGCGCCTTAATAGGATCGATCGGCGTCAAGTTGACCATCATGCCGATGCCCGTGGCGGCCACGATTGTGCCATAGAATGCCTTGGCCTGCTTCGGCCGTCGGGCCAGGCCGACCGGCCAGTGTAGCGCCTCACCAACAGCATAGGCGGCCGAGCCTGCCAGGACCGGGACGGCCAGCAGGCCGGTTCCGATGATGCCGAGTGCAAAGATCAGAGACGCTTGCGAGCCTGCCAGAGGCCGCAACGCTTCCGCTGCCTGAGCCGAGGTGTGGATATCCATGACCCCCGCCACGTGTAAAGTCGCGGCCGTTGTAAGGACGATCGCCAGCGCCACCAGATTGGACGCCGCCATGCCTCCCATGGTATCGAGTTCGATCCGCTTGAGTTCGGCCAGTCCTTGTTCCGGCGCGCCGTTAAGCGCTATACGCCCCGCAATCTGGTGAATATCCTCGGCCTCCTCCGATGCCTGCCAGAAGAACAGGTATGGGCTGATCGTGGTCCCGAAAACGGCAACGATTGTCGTCAGATAATCTTTGCTCCACGAGAACCTGGGCGCCACCACATGCAGCAACGCGTCACGCCAGAGGACGTGGACCATGAACAACGTGATGACGTAGGCCAGCAACGCCAGCGTGAGCCATCTCAGGATCGCAACATATCGTGAGTAGTTCATGACGACCTGAGTTACCGCACAGAAAGCGGCAAAGATGAGCTCATAGGCGTACGACGGACCGCCCGTCACCAGGCGCGTCGCGTCAGCCATCGCGCCAAGGTCCGCGCCGATATTGATGGTATTGGCCACGAGCAGAGGCAGGACGATGGCTAGCAGCAGCCAACGCGGATAGAACTGTCGAAGCGTACCAGCTATGCCTTGCCCGGTCGTACGCCCGATCCTGGCGCTGATTATCTGGACAGCCGCCATGAAAGGATAAGTTGCGACCAGGGTCCAGCCCAGACCATAGCCGAACTGCGCGCCCGCCTGACTGTAGGTCGCAATGCCACTGGGATCATCGTCCGAGGCGCCGGTGATTAAGCCAGGGCCGAGAATATCGGCTAAACGCAGGCGTTGCCCTGGCGAGGGCTGGGGCACTTCAGGTTCTGAAGACATCACTGTAACGCAGTCTCGTCGTCACCATCCACTCATTCATCATGATATGGCAAATCCCATAAGCAATCCGATCGCTAAAGTGATGCTACAAGCTGCGGTCAAACTTTTTCAATCTCCGAAGGTCGCTTGAGGGTGAATGAACGGAGGTTCCAGAGCGTCCACTGAGATCGGAAATAACCGTTTCGTCGTAGGTTTCTGCACCCGTGCCGGGCCAGCTTTCCTCTACGTGGGCATATGTGGCCTACCTTCCAATATCAGCCAACCGGCCGGCAAATGATGGTTGCGGCCGCAGCCAATAGGATGATGAGGGGCGCTCCACGCCGTCGCTGACGGCATGGAGCTTGGAGTTGAATCTGCTTTATTGATGCAGCCGCAAGGTTGCTCCTATTAGCCGAGGCTCGCTGGGCGTACCGACGATCAGGCCGCTGTTGCCGGCCTGCACCGTCACGTTTTGCATGTAGTCTTTGTCGAACAGGTTGCGCGCAAAAACCGCCAGTTCCCAATGCCGCGTGCGATAGCCGATGCTGGCATTGACCAGCGCGTAACCCTTGATAACGGTATAGGCAGAGCCGGTGGCGTCGCCGGAGATCCTGGTTTTCGCGCTCGCGTCGGCGCGCAGGAACACGTCGCCGTCCAGCGAGCCAAGCGCCATCGGATGGGCGTATTCGCCGCCCACCGATCCCGACCACTTGGGCAAGCCAGCCAGAGCTTTGCCGCTGAGATTGCAGCGCGTCGTGCTGCTTCCGGTCAGCTCGATCGGACACGGACCGTTGGGGTAGCTGGCATATTTACCGTCCGAATAAACACCTGAGGCGCGAAGCGTGAGATAGGACCCGACGCGCGCAGCGGCATCGAACTCGACGCCCTTGACCGTGACCTTGGGGATATTGGCGAGATAGCTGCGCAGCGCGATCACCGCTGCATTGTCTACGACATTGGCCTGGAAATCGGTGACGCGCGTATAATAGGCATCGATGTTGAAGGTGACTCGCTTGTCGAACCAACTGGTCTTGAAGCCGCCTTCCCATGTCGTGTTCTTTTCGGGACGTACGGTGGCGGTGCCCAATATCGGATCACCATTCGCATGACCGGGAACGCCTGAGCCATAGACCGGCAGGCCCGACATGTTGATCCCGCCTGATTTTTCACCCCTCGCGATACTGGCATAGGCCATGACATCGTTGGTCAGATTATAAGTGATGTTTGCCCGGCCCGATGCACTGCCGTCGCCGATATGCGCGGTGTAGAACTGGGTTCGCAGGATCGAGTTCTTGTCGCTAATGAGCGAGGAAGTCAGCCCTGTCGTCAGCCCGCCAAAGGCCCGCACGTCGTACAGCCCGTCCTTCTCCTCGTAAGTGTAACGAATGCCGCCGGTTATCGAGAGGCGAGGCAGCGGGCGCCAGGTAACCTCGCCGAACACGCCGTAGCTGTCGGTGCGGAAATCGGTGGTGCCGTTGGTCTGGTAGCCGTCGAGCAGGTTCGCCGGGCGCCCTGCGGGTAGCAACCAGTAGGTCGCCAGTGGCCCGTAGATGCTGATCGGATGACCAACGATCTTCTGTTGGAAATAATAGAGACCGGCCACATAGTCGATCGATCCGGGCGTGTTGGACGCGATGCGGAACTCTTGGCTGTACTGATCCTGGCGCGAGGGGATGTGCTGCGTCGTCTGGATATGCAGGCCGGTATAGTCGCGGTCGTTCGCCGCGTCCCATTTCCAGAAGCGCCAAGCGCTGACGGAGGTGATGGTGGCGCTGTCGACCGTCCAGTCAGCAATTGCCGACACACCGCCCTCCTGAGTATCGACCCCCAACGGCGCGTCGTTGCTCGTGATGCGATCGTAGGGATTGGTGCTGGGCGGCACATAGGCGCCGCCCGGCGCATTGGCCGCGAGCGCGGCGTATTGCTGGGCTGTTGGTTTCAGCGTCGGTGCAACGCGCACGAAAACCTGCGCGCAGCAGTTGTTCTTGAAGTTGGACCAGTCGCCGATCAGGCGCAGCGAGAAATCGGATGAGGGCCGGAACAGCAATTGCCCGCGGATGGCGTCGTTGTGGACGTTGTTCTGCTTTTCGCCCCGCGCGATATTGTCGATATAACCGTCCTGTCGAGTGATCGATCCGGATAGGCGGAACGCCAGCACGTCACCGATGAGCGGGCCGGTGATCGCGGCCTTGGCCTGGACGAAATTGCGGCTGCCATAGGAAAGCTCCGCATCGGCCCCGAAGTCGAAACTTGGCTTCTTCGTGGTGATGTTGATCGCGCCGGCCGTCGTGTTCTTGCCAAACAAAGTGCCCTGGGGGCCGCGCAACACCTCGATCTGTTCGATGTCGGTGAAGTCAAACGCCGCCGTCGCCGGCCGCGCATGATAGACTTGGTCGACATAGAAGCCGACGCCTGGTTCAAGTCCATCATTGGCCTGGCTAACCGCCACCACGCTCGACCCAAGACCGCGAATGGTGAAGGCGGTATTGCGCGGGTTGGCTGAGGAATAGTTAAGCGTCGGTACGAGCTGGCTGAGCAGGTTGGTATTGACCGTATAGGTCCTATCGAGCGTCTCTGGGCCGACCACGGAGAGCGACACCGGCACGCTCTGCGCGTTTTCGGTTCTGCGGCGTGCGGTGATGACTATGGAGCCCGGTGCCTCTGCCTCCTCGGTCAATGTTGCCGCCGGACCTTCTTCTGCAAAGGCGACAGTCGATGCGCACAGCGTCGAAAGCAGCAAAGCTGCGCGCGTTATCTGAAAGCTATTCATTATTCCCCTTTTTGGTTGCAATTTGATGCGATCGCGCGAACCGAGGCGGGCGACGCCGGTTGGTTGGCGTGGATTTTTCAGCGAACCGCGTGGATTGTGCGCCACCATTGATCGATGGCGGCGTCCTCGGGCGGGAGGAACGTGAAGAACGGGCTGGCAAAGCTCGACCAGGCGGCTTCGTACTTCGGCGACACTGCGGTCAGCACCGGAGCATTATGTTCGACTGCCGACACGAACGCCGAAAGGAGACCCGAGCGGCTCTCGGCCTCCAGCTTCCCGAACTTGTTGAGCACAACGAGGTCACAGCCCCCGGCAATGTGCCGGCTCACGGCCGCGCCCGCCTGGACCGGTCCAGCCGAATCAAGACAGCAGCCGGTTGCACCGGTCCCCAGATCCTGAAACAGCGGAAAGGTTTTGCCGTCCGAGACGCTTTTGAGGCGCGTTGTCTTCCGGATCGCTTCCCTGGGGCCGGCTTGTTGCTCGATGGCACCGACCAATCGACATGAAGTTATCCAGCGTCCGACGAACCGGCGAAGCAGTTCCTGTATGAACTCTCCGGAAGCGCCCTGCAGCGCCGCGATGGGCTGCATCGCCGGATCGGCCCGCTCCCCGTTTTCCTCACGGATATACATGCGCGCTCCCGGTGAATGCGGCTGCCGTCTTTTGCCGAACGAATGGATTTCCCTGACCGCCCGCGTTGTGCGCCGGCGATTCTCTATATATGTAGGAATATAATTCAGATGGAAAGAGATGGTACGATGATGCTTAGAACCCTGGCGGTATCGCTGGCGGGTGCCTTGGTCGCCTCGTCGGCACTGACGCCGGCACCGGCTTCGGCGCAAGTGGGGTTGGCAGCCTGCATTCCGGGTGCTTCCACGCTGCCGGCTGAACTGGCGGGATGGGTGTCGCACCGACCGCTTGCGGCGGCGACACAAGCGAGCCGATTGCGCGAGGCTGGGCTGATGATGGGCGAGGGCGTTGATGCGATGCTCGCTTCTAGTCCCGATGTCCGCTATATCGTTACGCCGGAAAAACCAGGCGGATCAGTAAGCTATGGCGGCCTCTTCACCTTTGCTGTCGAGCAGGCGGGAACTTACCGGGTGGCGCTCGGTGCAGCCGCGTGGATCGATGTTCTCAGGCACGACAAAGCCATCGCATCGATCGCGCATGGGCACGGGCCGGAATGCACCGACATTCGCAAGATGGTCGATTTCCCCCTGACGCCGGGCCGTTATACACTGCAGATCGCTGCAAATGGGGCCGCCGTCCTACCGCTGCTTGTCGTGCGCCTGCCTTGATGGGCATGCGCTCACACTTCCATCAAGAATCAACAAGTCCTTGACCTTGTATTCGCTGGGCCATCACATGTGCAGCGGGGCGTCCCGTTTGCACGCTACGTTCTGTCGTGTATTCGGCGCGACCTGAAATGCCGATCGCAAGGAACATCCGCAGTGGCGGAAGACCTGTTCGACATTGCTGTTATCGGGGGCGGCGTAAACGGTTGCGGGATCGCGCGCGATGCTGCGGGCCGCGGTGCGCGGGTGCTGCTGCTGGAGGCGGACGATCTTGCAAACGGCACGTCTTCCGCGTCGACCAAGCTGATTCACGGCGGTCTGCGTTATCTTGAGCATTACGAGTTCGCGCTGGTCCGCGAGGCGCTGTCCGAGCGGGAACGCCTCTGGGCCATCGCGCCGCACATTATCCGGCCGCTGCGCTTCGTCCTGCCTCATGTGCGGGGGCTGAGATCGCGGTGGCTGCTGAGGTTGGGGCTATTTGTCTACGATCACATCGGCGGCCGCAAGCGGTTGCCACCTGCGGAGGCAGTCGACTTGTCGCTGCACCCAGCCGGTGGTCCGCTCAAGGGCGATCTGAAGCACGCTTTCGTCTATTCAGATTGCTGGGTCGATGATGCGCGTCTGGTGGTGCTTAATGCCCGCTCTGCCGCTGATCTCGGAGCGGAAGTGCGCACGCGCTGCCGGGTCGACCGGCTGGAGCGGGTCGCCGGCCATTGGCGCATCGAGGCGAGCGGCCCCGTATTCCACGCGCGCGCCGTGGTGAATGCGGCCGGCCCTTCGGTGCTCGATGTACTCGGTCGGGCCGGTAAGAGCACTTCCCGCCATATCCGGCTGGTGCGCGGATCGCATATCGTGGTGCCGCGATTGTTCGAACATTCCTTCGCCTATTTCTTCCAGCTGCCAGACGGCCGGATATTCTTCGCGATACCCTATGAACAGGATTTCACCCTGATCGGGACGACCGACCGCGACCATGAGGGTAGCCTTGAGGGCGTCCAAGCAAATCAAGAGGAGATCGCCTATTTGTGCGAGGCGGTGAACCGCTATTTCCGTGCCCCGATCACACCGCAAGATGTGGTCTGGACATATTCCGGCGTTCGACCGCTCATCGATGACGGCTCTGGCAAGCCGGAGGCGGCGACGCGCGGATATCACCTCGAACTATCGCAGAGAGCGGAAGGCGCTCCTCTGTTGTCCGTGTTTGGGGGCAAAATCACGACATATCGCCATCTCGCACAAGAGGCGGTCGACATGCTCGGCACGCGCTTGGATATGCTGTCAATGGCCCACTGGACGGACAAAGCGCCATTGCCCGGCGGCGATTTCCACGCGGACGAGATTGAGGCGTTGATTGCGGGATTGGCGCAGCGATACCCCTTCCTCGAACCGAGCTGGGCGCTGCGGCTGGCGCGCAGCTACGGCACGTCGGCGGCTACTATTCTGGGTGACGCGAAATGCCTGGCCGATTGCGGCGAACATTTTGGGCACGGACTGACTGAGCGCGAGCTATGCTATCTGGTGGAACGGGAGTGGTGCCGCACCACGGAGGACGCTCTTTGGCGTCGGACCAAGCTCGGCTTGCGCATGAACGTGGCGCAAACGAAAAACATCGCGACATATCTTAGTCGGGAGCAGTCGTTGCCATCGGCTTTGTAACGATGACGGACTGAGGGGAGCAAAATGCAGGAACGTTCAATCCTGGTGCTCGACGAAGGCACCACCTCGACCCGAGCGATCCTCTATTCCGTCCGGGGTGAAACGCTGGGCATCTCTCAGCGCGAATTGTTTCAGCACTATCCGTCGCCCGGCTTCGTCGAGCACGACCCAACGGAGATATGGAACAAGACCCTAGCTTGCGCACGCATGATGGTTGAACATGCGGGCGGAGCAGATCGTGTTGCCGCAATCGGCATAGCGAATCAGCGCGAGACGGTGGTGGCTTGGGATCGGAAAACCGGGCTGCCGGTCAGCCGCGCAATCGTCTGGCAGGACCGGCGGACAGCGGAGCGTTGTAGGGACCTGCGCGACACGGGTCATGAAGCGATGATCCAGCAACGCACCGGTCTGGTGCTGGATTCCTATTTCTCTGCGACCAAGATGAGCTGGATCCTCGAGAATGTGCCGGCGGCTCGCGAACTCGGCGACCGGCTCGCTTTTGGGACGGTGGAAAGCTGGCTGGTGTGGAACCTGACTGGCGGGTTGCACATCTCGGATGCCAGCAACGCCAGCCGCACGATGCTGATGCCGCTTGACAGCGATCGTTGGGATGATGAGTTGCTAACGCTTCACGGCGTGCCCAGCGGTAGCTTGCCGGAGATCGTGGATACCGCAGGGAAGTTCGGCCGAACGCGGCCGGACCTGTTTGGCCTGTCCATCCCAATCTGCGGCCTCGCAGGCGATCAGCAGGCAGCCACGATAGGACAAAACTGCCTTGCGCCCGGCGACGTCAAGGCAACGCTCGGCACCGGAGCCTTCGTCCTGGCCAATACTGGCACCAACCCGCCAAGGTCTCGCCACCGCCTTCTCGGCACCGTGCTGGCGCAATTTGGCGGCGAGCGGACTTATGCGCTCGAGGGAGCAATCTTTGTTGCTGGAAGCCTGGTGAAATGGTTGCGCGACGAGCTTGGCCTTGTAGCCTCGGTGGAGGATACCGAAAACTTGGCTCGATCGGTCGCCGACAGCGGAGGAGTTTGCATTCTGCCCGCGTTGTCCGGCTTGGGCGCACCGCATTGGCGCGCAGAGGCGCGCGGCGTGATCGCCGGTCTGACGCAAGGAACGCGGCGCGCGCACATCGTGCGTGCCGCCCTGGAAACGATCGCGCACCAGATGCACGATTTGCAGCGCGCTTATGCAGGCGACGGCTGCACTTGGCAGACGCTTAGGCTCGACGGGGGGATGAGCGCCAACGATTGGATCGCTCAGGACCTTGCCGATGTTCTCGATATCCCGGTTGAACGCCCGCGCGATGTCGAGACGACAGCGCTTGGAGCGGCGATGCTGGCCGCCTTAGGTTCCGGCATTTTCGCTTCGCTGGAAGAAGCTGGATCGATGCGGCCGAATGTGGCGATATTCACACCGCGCATGGATACCGGAAATCGGGAGGCTCGGCTGGCTCTCTGGCATGATCTTCTCGCGCTCAACTCGGTGTCAGTCTAAGCCTTTGTTAGGTGGGATTGAGATATTGAAGCTGGAGTTGCGGTTGGAAGATCAGTTGTAAGTCACAGGC
>NZ_DAIMZT010000076.1:0-10833 GCF_036733805.1 Novosphingobium sp.
GGTAAGGCACCGGTTTTTGGTACCGGCATTCGCAGGTTCGAATCCTGCCGCCCCAGCCAACCGAATCTTTAAGGATTCGGCCCAGCATGTTTCGACCTTCAGAGTCGAAGTTTGGGGCACCCTCGCGGGTATATCCCATTACAATTTATGACTGGACCTCCTGCGGGCCTTCTGATCGAAACGCGATACAGATGGAGCTGTGGAGTCAGCATTTGAGCACTGTCGAACCATCTCCTTCAGCAAAGCGCTCCGGTTGGAGATGGATCGTAGCGATCGTAATCGCGTTGGCTCTTGTTGCATTGTTGGCCCGGATCCTCGCTGGAATGTCAGGAAACGGGGATCGAGGCGGGCGCCCTCCCGCACCGGTGGCAGTAGCAAAAGTTGGACGCGCCGATGTGCCCGTCACGCTTTCGGCGCTCGGCACAGTGACGCCGCTGGTCTCGGCCGTAGTGCGTTCCCAGCAGTCAGGGCGGCTGATGGAAGTCAATTTCAAGGAAGGCCAAGTGGTCAGCAAAGGCCAGCGCCTTGCGCTGATCGATCCGCGACCTTTCGCGCTCGCCGGCGCTCAGGCCCAGGCCAATCTCGCAAGGGACGCCGCCCAATTGGCCGCCGCCAGAGTGGACCTTGCTCGATATCAGACCCTCCTGTCTCAGGATTCCATCGCGCGTCAGCAGGTCGACACTCAAGCCGCGCTCGTCAAACAGCTTGCAGGCACTGTCGCGGCTGATCGAGCAGCGTTGAACACGGCGAAATTGAACCTTGCCTATGCTTCTGTGATTAGTCCCGTGACGGGCAGGATCGGCCTGCGCCAGACGGACATTGGAAATTATGTCACGCCGTCTGATGCGAACGGGATCGCCACCGTCACTCAGCTCGATCCGATCGATGTAGAATTCGCCATTCCACAGACGCAACTTTCCGCCGTGCAAGCGAAGATCGGGCCGACTGGAGGCGGACTTGCCGTGACGGCAACCGATCAAAACGGCGGCCAGGCCCTTGCGCAAGGCACGCTGCTTACCTTCGATAACGCCATCGACACGGCAACCGGCACCATCAAAGCGAAGGCGCGCTTCGCTAATGGGTCGTACCGGCTGATCCCGAACGAATTTGTCAACATTACAATGCTGGTCGATACGCTGCGCCATGCGCTGGTCGTTCCGGTAAGCGCCGTGCGTCACGGCGCACCGGGTGATTTTGTCTTTGCGCTTCAGCCCGATCAGACGGTGAAGCTGAAAGTAGTCAGGACCGGGCCGATGACGGGGCAGAGCATCGCCATCCTCTCCGGTCTTGCGGGCAGCGAGACCGTTGTGACGGCCGGCGCGGATGGACTGGAGGATGGATCGAGGGTTCGCCTGCCGGGCAAGGGAGGAACATCCGGAAGTACGGGCGGCGGACGCCATCACCGGCACAAGGGCTAGACTGTGAGCGCTTCCGATCCGGTCGCTGCCGCCGCCGCCGTTCCCGGCGGTGGCCCGTCCCGCCCTTTCATCTTGCGACCCGTCGCGACCACGCTGGTCATGCTGGCCTTGGTGCTGGCGGGCTTCGTCGCTTATCGCAGCCTCCCCCTTTCGGCGCTGCCGGAGGTGGACTATCCCACCATTCAGGTGCGCACGCTCTATCCCGGAGCAAGCCCGGACGTGATGGCGCTTACCGTCACGGCGCCGCTCGAACGGCAGTTCGGCCAGATGCCAGGGCTGACGCGAATGACATCGCAAAGTTCCGCGGGCGCTTCCGTCATCACCCTGCAGTTCGGCCTCGACCTCTCCCTCGACGTGGCGGAGCAGGAAGTGCAGGCGGCGATCAACGCGGCGGGAACGCTGCTGCCGTCAGATCTTCCAGCGCCCCCTATCTATGCCAAGGTCAATCCGGCGGACGCGCCGGTCCTGTCCCTGGGCGTAACTTCGAAGACGCGCCCGCTTGGCGAGGTTGAAGCGATCGTGGAACGCCAGTTCGCCAATCGGATCGGGCAGGTCTCCGGCGTCGGGCTGGTCTCAATCTCGGGCGGGCAGCGTCCGGCCGTGCGCATCCAGGCCAATGTGCCTGCCCTTGCCGCGCACGGGCTCTCGCTCGAAACCATCCGCACCGCCATCACCAGTGCCAACGCCAATGCGGCCAAGGGCAGTTTCGACGGGCCGACCAAGAGCTGGACCATTGATGCGAACGATCAGCTCGCGGGTGCGTCCGATTACAAGTCGCTGATCCTCGTGTACCAGAACGGCGCGCCCGTGCGCCTGTCCGATGTCGCCGATGTGGTCGATTCGACGGAGAATACGCGATTGGCTTCGTGGATGAACCGAACACCCGCGGTCATTATCGATGTTCAGCGACAGCCCGGCGCGAATGTCATCGCAACGGTCGACTCGATCAAAGCGGCGCTGCCTGATCTCGAAGCGCAACTTCCCGCCGATGTCCATGTCACCCTGCTGACCGACCGCACGGCGGGCATTCGCGCCTCGGTTGCCGATGTCCAGTTCGAATTGTTGGTGGCGGTGGCGCTGGTAACGGCGGTGATTTTCCTGTTCCTGGGCTCGGTGCGGGCAACGGCGATCGCCTCCATCACGGTGCCCCTGTCGCTGATCGGCGCTTTCGCCGCGATGTGGGCGATGGGCTTTTCGGTCAACAACCTCAGCCTGATGGCCCTGACCATCGCTTCGGGCTTCGTGGTAGACGATGCCATTGTCGTGCTGGAAAACATCTCGCGCCACGTCGAAGAGGGCATGGCGCCGTTCGCGGCGGCGCTCGCGGGTGCAAGCGAGATCGGCTTCACCATTGTGAGCCTGACCGTCAGCCTTATCGCAGTGCTGATCCCCCTGCTCTTCATGGGCGACGTTGTGGGGCGGTTGTTTCGGGAATTTGCGGTGACTCTGGCCGCAACCATCGCCTTGTCCGCCGTGGTCGCGCTCACGCTCGTGCCGATGCTGGCCGCACGCTGGTTGCGCCCGCATAGTGAGGACAAGCCTTCGCCTCTGGCGACGCGCAGTATGGCCGGCTTTGCGAAACTGGCCGCGCATTATGAACGATGGCTCGATTGGGTGCTGGCGCGCCAGCGGCTGGTGCTCACCGTGTTCGCCGGGACGCTGCTGCTTACCGGGCTGCTGACGCTCATCGTCGCCAAGAACCTGTTTCCGGAAGAGGACACCGGGCAGATCGCGGTGGCGACGATCGCCGCGCAGCAGACCGGCTTTGCAGCGATGGCCGCAAAGCAGGAGGAAGTTGCCGATGCGATTCTGAACGACCCGGCGGTGGCGGACGTATCATCAAGCGTCGGTGTCGACGGCCAGAACCCAACGTTGAATCAGGGCCGCCTTACCGTGAATCTGAAGCCGATCGGCGATCGCGACCGCCTTTCAACCGTCCTGTCGCGGCTGCGGCAAAGCACGAGTGCCATTCCTGGCGTCAAACTCTATTTTCAGCCCGTTCAGGACCTCACTATCGATACCGAAGCTGGTGTCACCAGCTATCGCTTTAGCCTGAAAGGCGCCGATCAAGGACTGGTCGATCAGTGGGGGCAGAAACTGGCGGCGGCGCTGTCGCGGGAAAAGACGCTTAATGACGTCACGGCCAATGTGCTGGGACAGGGAGCAGCCGTGGTAGTGGATATCGATCGCGACGCGGCCTCGCGGCTGGGGCTTTCGACATTGGCCATCGATAACGCGCTATACGATGCTTTCGGCCAGCGCATCGTTTCGACCATCTATACCCAGTCCAGCCAGAACCGCGTCATTCTGGAAGCAATGCCGGGAATGCTCGCCGGTCCGCAGGGGCTGGGCAACCTCTACATCCCCGTGGCCGGTGGAAAGGCCGTGGCATTGTCCGCCGTCGCGACGATCAGGCAGTCGACCGCCCCTCTGGTCGTCGCCCGCGAAGGCCAATTTCCCGCAGCGACCATCGGCTTCAACCTCGCACCGGGGACCTCGCTGGGCCATGCCGTGCGCGTTATTGAGCAAACCGAGAGCGAAATCGGTGTGCCGGATGCTATCACCACGGACTTTTCAGGATCCGCAGGCGCCTTCCAAGCGTCGCTTGGCAACGAGTTCTGGCTGGTCCTGGCCGCCATCGTGGTCGTGTATATCGTGCTGGGCGTTCTGTATGAAAGCTTCATTCACCCCCTCACCATTCTTTCCACGCTGCCTTCGGCGGGCCTCGGCGCGCTGCTCGCGCTGGCGCTCACCAACTATGGACTGGGGGTCATCGGCATCATCGGCATCGTCCTGCTCATCGGGATCGTGAAGAAGAATGCGATCATGATGATCGACTTCGCGCTGCAAGCCATGCGCGACGAGGGCGAGAGCCCTGCCGCAGCCATTCGCCGGGCCGCATTGCTCCGCTTTCGGCCGATCATGATGACTACATTCGCGGCGCTGCTGGCCGCGGTGCCGCTGATTCTTGGCTCAGGCATGGGTCACGAGCTGCGCCAGCCCCTTGGCATCGCGATAGCCGGCGGTCTGGTGCTGAGCCAGGCCCTGACATTGTTCACCACTCCCGTCATCTTCCTGAGTTTCGAAGCGATCAAGGCTCGTCGAGCTGGAATTGCCGAGCCCCAAGGACAGCCGACGTGAATCTGTCTGCACCTTTCGTTGCTCGGCCCGTAGGCACGATCTTGCTAACCATTGGGCTCATGCTGGCCGGCGTCGCTGCATTCATCTCGCTGCCCGTCGCGCCGTTGCCGCAAGTCGATTTCCCGACGATCGTGGTGCAGGCAAATCTGGCGGGGGCAAGCCCTCAGACCATGGCCGCAACGGTGGCCGCTCCGCTCGAACACCGGCTGGGGACAATCGCCGGAGTCAACGAAATGACATCGCGCTCGGGGGTCGGCTCGGCGCAGATCACCCTGCAATTTGACTTGTCACGGAACATCGACGGCGCTGCTCGCGATGTGCAGGCCGCCATCAACGCCTCCCGCGCAGATTTGCCGGCAACGTTGAAGACCAATCCCAGCTATCGCAAGATGAATCCGGCCGATGCGCCGATCATGATCCTGGTGCTGACCTCGCCCACTCACACGCCTTCTGAAGTCTATGACGAGGTTTCAAACATCGTGCAGCAACGGCTGCTGCAAGTGCAAGGGGTGGGCAATGTCGAATTGGGAGGGGCGGCCCTGCCTTCGGTGCGGATCGAACTCAATCCGCTCGCCCTTTCGCAATATGGTATTGCATTGGAAGACGTCCGCACGGCTCTGCAATCCGAAAGCGCCAATCGCCCGCGCGGCGTCGTGGATGCGGCGGGCAACGCGTTTCAGATCTATTCCAACCAGCCCGGCCTTCATGCCGCAGATTATCGCGGCACGATCATCGCCTGGCGCCATGGGGCCGCCGTGCGCCTGTCGGATATCGCCGATGTTGTTGACGGACCGGAAGACGTGCGCACGCTGGGGCTGTTCAATGGGCAAAGAGCGGTGCCCATCATCATCAGCCGCCAGCCCGGCGCCAACATCGTCGCCACGGTCGATGCGATCAAAGCGCAACTGCCCGGCCTAAGGCGCGCGCTTCCGAACGACATCAAGCTGTCAGTCGCCAGCGATCGCACCACCACGATCCGCGCCTCCTTGCGCGAGGTGGAGATCACCCTTTTGATCGCGACGCTGCTGGTCGTGCTGGTGGTCAGTCTGTTCCTGCGATCGTGGCGCGCGACGCTGATTCCAGCGGCTGCCGTGATTGCCTCATTGCTCGGCACGCTCGGCGTGATGTACCTGGCAGGCTTCAGCCTCGACAACCTAAGTCTGATGGCATTGACCGTGGCGACAGGCTTTGTGGTCGACGATGCGATCGTGGTGGTCGAGAACATCAGCCGGCATCTGGAAGAAGGTCTTCCCCCTCTGGAAGCCGCGTTGCGCGGCGCTCGGGAGGTGGGTTTCACCGTGCTTTCGATTTCGTTGAGCCTGATCGCGGTGTTCATCCCATTGATCTTCATGAGCGGGCTTGTCGGGCGACTGTTTCGCGAATTTGCCCTCACCATGTCTGCAGCAGTTGCGATCAGCCTGCTGGTGTCATTGACCACCACGCCGATGCTGGCCGCGCAAGTCTTGCGCAGCGACCAGCGCGAAGGCCGGCTTATGGCGCATGCCAGACGCGCTTTTGACTGGGCGCAGGCGCGCTACGCGGTGAGCCTGGACTGGGCGCTGGTCAATCGCGGCGCGGTGCTGCTCCTACTCGCGGGGACGGTGGCGCTCAACGTCTACCTGATAGCCATTGCGCCCAAGGGTTTTTTTCCCAGTCAGGATACCGGAGCCATGATGGGCGGTATCCGCGCTGACCAGAGCATCTCCTTCACGGACATGCAGACAAAGCTCAAGCGCATCGTGCGCGTCATCAAGTCGGACCCGGCGGTGGCAACCGTCGTCGCGTTCTCCGGCGGGAGTCGCGCTGGGGGAGGCTTCCTGTTCGCAACGCTCAAGCCTCGGCATCAACGCGTGCAGATAGACGAGGTGATCGCTCGCCTGCGACCCAAGCTGGGACGGATCAGCGGGGTTACGGCCTTTCTCAATCCGATGCAGGACCTGCAGGTCGGCGGTCGACAAACCAACTCAACTTACCAATACGTCCTCAAGGCAGACAGCTCCGCTGTACTTAAGGACGCTGCGACGCGGCTCACCAATGCGCTGAAACGACAAAGCGATGTCCTTACCGACGTCGACGTCGACCGGCAGGATGCGGGTGCGGACGCCTTCGTCAGCGTGAACCGGGATATAGCGGCGCGGCTCGGCATAAATATGACCGCAGTCGACAACGCACTTTACGATGCCTTCGGACAGCGCCAGGTCGCCAACATCTATTCGGGGCTCAACCAGTACCACGTGGTGATGGAGGCCGCGCCGCAGTTCAATGGTTCGCCGCAAGCGCTATCCAACATCTATGTGCCGATGTTGGCCGTGCCTCAGGCTCCCAATCTCCTGGCGACCGCCAACCCCTCCATCGCCAATGCGGCGACCGGCTCTGCAGTGAGTACGGCCGCGTCGACGATGGTTCCGCTATCCGCCTTTTCCACCTGGTCGACCGGTTCGACCAATGCCAGCGTCAATCATACCGATGCGGAGCCTTCCGCGACGATCTCATTCAACCTGCCACCTCATGTCTCGCTGGGCCAAGCGGACCAGCGGATTGCAGAGGTGGGAGCCAGCCTGCACTTGCCGGCATCGGTCCATGGTACATTCGGCGGCACAGCCAAGGTTTTCCAGCAATCGACCAGCAGCATGCCGCTGCTGATCCTCGCCGCGCTGCTCACCATCTACATTGTGCTGGGCATACTGTACGAAAGCGCGATCCATCCCCTCACCGTGCTCTCGACGCTGCCCTCAGCGGGGGTGGGAGCCATGCTGGCGCTAGTGGTCACGGGCGGACAGTTCGACCTAATCGCTCTAATCGGCATCATTCTGCTCATCGGCCTCGTCAAGAAGAACGCGATCATGATTATCGACTTCGCGCTCGATGCGGAGCGTTCGCACGGGATTTCACCAGTTGCGGCGATCCGTGAGGCATCCCTCCTGCGCTTCCGGCCGATCCTGATGACCACCATGGCCGCCGCCCTGGGCGCCTTGCCGCTGGCAATCGGGTTTGGTGATGGGGCCGAACTTCGTCGCCCGCTGGGCGTGGCCATCATCGGCGGGTTGATCGCCAGCCAGTTTCTTACGCTGCTGACGACCCCAGTTGTTTATCTGGCGCTTGACCGCTTCCGTCGCCGCACGGGTCACGAACACCTTTTTGCGCGCCACGGTCAGCCATTGCCCCTGGGAGGTTCGGCATGATGTCATCCCGTCTGCGCCTGCTGAGCGCGGTGCTCGCCAGCAGCGCGCTCGCCGCTTGCAACCTTGCCCCCGCCTATCGCCCGCCGGCCATGGCCACGTTTCCCGCCGGCTTCAAGGAAGCCCCCGGTTGGAACCTTGCCGCACCATCAGACGCAGTGGCCAGAGGCGATTGGTGGACACTTTTCGGCGATCCTGAGCTTGATGCGCTTACCGTGAAAGTGGAGGTCGCCAACCAAACCGTCGCGCAATATCGCGCTGCCTGGATGGCCGCGCGCGCCGCCACTCAAGGCGCTCGTGCCGCACTGTTCCCCACTGTGACAGCGAATGCCGATGTCACACGAACCGGCGGCAACAGCGCGCGAACGCCAGCGGCAGCCGGATCGCAACACAGCAGCGCCTCCGCTGGACTTACCGCAAGTTGGGAGCCCGATCTGTGGGACAAGCTGGGAAACGGCGTGAACCAAGCACGCGCGAGCGAACAGGCAAGCGCGGGCGATCTTGCCAACGCAACTCTCTCGGCCCGCGCCGCGCTCGTAAGCGATTACCTCCAACTACGGGGCATCGATGCGCAGCGCGACCTGCTCGACGCCACCGTCATCGCTTACCAGAAAGCACTCGACATCACTCGGAACAAGTACAAGGCCGGCACGGTCGGCCGGTCGGACGTGGATTCGGCGCAGGCGTCGCTTTCCAATGCTGAAGCCGATCGCCGCGACCTCGATCGGCAACGCGCATCGCTCGAACATGCTATAGGCGTGCTGGCGGGGGAAAATCCTTCCACCTTCTCCATAGCGCGCGCCATGTGGCATCCAACCGTACCGCAAGTGCCTTCCGCTCTGCCTTCACAGTTACTTGAACGCAGACCGGATGTGGCAGGGGCGGAACGACGGGTCGCCGCCGCCAACGCCAGCATCGGCATTCAACGCACCGCCGCCTTTCCGCAGCTCTCGCTTAATGCCAACGGCAGTCTCAATGCGACCAATGTTGGCGATCTTGTATCCGCCCCTCTTAGCTTGTGGTCGTTAGGGTTGTCAGCGCTGGGCACTCTCCTCGATTTCGGCGCCAACAGGGCGAAAGTGGCGCAGGCGAGAGCACAGTTCGATCAAGCGGCTGCGCTTTATCGGCAAACGGTGCTGACCGCTTTCCAGCAAGTCGAGGATGAGCTCGCCGCCGCCGCCGCTTATGCCGACGAGGCACGCATGCGCGACGCCGCCGCCACATCCGCGGACCGCGCAGAGGCCATTGCACGGAACCAGTATCTTGCCGGCACCATCGATTACACGCAGGTCGTCGTCGCTCAAACAACCGCCTATTCAGCCAACCAGGCGCGTATCGAGGCGATCGTGGATCGACAGACGACAGCGGTCGCGCTGATCCAGGCGATCGGCGGGCAGTGGGTTTCGAGTGCCAAATGATCGCGGCGAGATATTATCCGGGGACCAGGCGAGCTAGCGTCGCGCGCCTCAGGACGCGATCTTCAAGAGAGTAATAGAGATGGATGGCGTCGTGGAGATCAAGGCACGAAGCGGCAAAGGCGATGTCAGTGCCGGAACGCAACTGCGGCGGGGGCGGGACGACCAGCGGCTCAATGCAGCGATCGACCACGCTCTCGAAATTCTCGTCGAACGCGATCCAACCGATCCTCCAGCGCGCGTCCAGGGTTGCGCCGTTGTAGAACATGACATGGGGCTCCCCAGGCCGGGATAATATCGGGCCGGTAGACAAGTGCCAGTTATCCCAAGCATCTTCACGCACGGTGAAAGGATCATCGCCCGCTGTCCACGGTCCTTCCATCGTCTCAGCGAGCGCCATGCCGATCCGCGACGCGCTGACGCCCGGCCGGATCTCACGCGCATATTCATAGAACAGGCGGTAACGTCCATCGGCCCCTTTGGCGACGCTGGCCTCCTTGATGTTGCCTTCCCCCTCCGGCGCCTTCAGCAGGACCTGTTGTTTGGTGAGGCCGGTTATGTTCCGCCCTTGCGCAACCAACAGCGATCCCTGCGCCCGACCTCGCTCTACTCCGGTGTAGAACACCAAGACCTTGTCTCCGGAAAAGACCACCGTTGGGTCTTCCACGCCGCCCGCGTCGTTATCCTCCGGCCCCGGAGCAATAGCCGGCTCCGCCTGCATGGTGAAGGTCAGGCCATCGGTGGATGTCCCGGCATAGATCACGCCGGTCGGCTGATCCGGACCGAGCGGATTAGGCAGAACCCGTACAAGGAGATTGAGACGGCCATCCCGTTGCCACACATAGGGACTCATGAGATCGTATCCGGCCAGCAGACCATCGCTGCGGGCAGTATCAAGAGCAACCACATCGAGCGCCTCGACAGCGAAATCAAGGCGCACGCGCTGCGTCCCGTCGGGTCGCGGCCCTCTCATGCCCCGAGCGCCACGGTAAGCGACAAAGCGCCATCGATGGTAACCGTTGCGCCGGTTATGTATTCGGCTTCAGGTGACAGCAGGAAGAGGATCAGGGCCGCCACTTCCTCTGCGCGGCCCGCGCGGCCCCAGGGAATGGCCACCTCCTTCGCCGCGAGTTCGTTTGGATTGTCGATCGCGGATTGATTCATTGCGGTCAGGATCATGCCTGGTGCCACTGCATTCACGGCTATCCGGCGCGGCGCAAGCTCAAGCGCGAGGGTTGCGGTCAATTGCGCGAGGCCGCCTTTGGCCGCGTCGTAATCCAGGCCGCCGGGCCGAGGCGCACGTTCGTGAATGGAAGAGACATTGACGATCCGCGCCGAGCTTCTCCCGGCCGAAACCGACTCCAGGCTTTCCCGGCGCATGTCCAGTCCGCGTACCAGTCGGCGGCAGGTAAGGAACGGACCATAGAGATCGGTGCGCAACACCCGATCAAACTGGTCCAGCGACATCGCCTCGATAGGAATGCCGCTCATGTTGAGGCCCGCGGAATTGACTAAATAGCGTACAGTGCCGAACGTCGCCTCCGCCGCCACAAACAGGTCCTCGATTGCGCCTTCATCAGCCACGTTGCACCTCAAGGCCAGAGCGCGACCGCCCGCCCCCTCGATTTGCGAGACCACAAGGGCAGCCGCAGCCTCGTCCGCCAAATAAGTCAACGCGAC
>NZ_DAIMZT010000077.1:0-10360 GCF_036733805.1 Novosphingobium sp.
GACAATGTGCACTATCAGTCGGATCTGCTGCTCAACCTCGCGGTGATCGCCGCGCTGGCGCTCGATCAATATGCCCGGCTTCGGGGCGCAGATGCGGTGTTCGGGCTCGGGATCGCGGCGTGGCTCGGCTGGGGCGCATGGACCGCCTCGGAACACGTGCTGCAACAGCTTATGGATCACGAATGGCCTGAAGAGAAGAAGCAGCGCTTTCTGGACGTGCTGGCCCGCTATCCGGACATCACCGGTATTCACGATCTGCGTACGCGCACGTCGGGCGACAAGGATTTCGTGCAGTTTCACATCTGGGTCGACGCCAACATGACCGTGCGCGACGCGCACCGGGTGATGGACGAAATCGAGGCGCGCCTTCACGCCGAGTTTCCAGAGGTGGAAATCCTGATCCATCCCGATCCCGAAGGGCTGGTCGATGAGGCCGGCGATGCCGGCAAGGACGTGCTGCCGCCGATTCGCTTGGGCGCGCAGTAAAGCGCCGAAGGCTTAATCCTTCCCGCGGGGAAACAGCGCCAGAAGCGCGCCAAGCCGGTCATGCAGAACGCGCGTTTGCTCAGGGTCGCTCTCGCCCAGCCGGACCACGGTGACAAGCTGGCCGGGCGAGCCGATCACATATTGCCCGTATTCGCCGACGCAGGCGAAGAGGTCGGCCGGGGCCGCGCCGGGAAAGAGGCGGGCATTTTCGCCGGCAGGTCCATGATTGAGCCAGACCCCCGCCCCATAGGCGCGATTGCGGGGGGAGGGTGCGAGCATGAACTGCACCCATCGGCGCGGCAGGATCTGCGCGCCCTTGACGGAGCCGGTATGGCGCAGGAACTCGCCCAGATCGGCCCAGTCCCGCGCGCCGGCCTGCACCATGTCGGCACCGCCCATCGTTCCCGCCCGATCGAAGCCGACAACGGCCGACGTCATGCCGATCGGCAGAAGCACCCGGTTTTTCAGGTAATCGCTCACTGCCTGGCGACGGCGGCCAGGGTCATGGTCGGGCGAGAGCGCGCGCGCGGCGAGGTCGGCGAGAATAACCGAGGTTGCCGACGAGTTCGCGAATATATGGCCTGCTGGCGCCTCCAGCGGTTGCGCCTCGGCATAAGCCGCCATGTCGTCGCGGCCGTCCAGGAACAACATACGCATGCGGTCTGATTCGCGTTCCTCCACGCCGCTGCCGGCGGGTGCGCTTTCAGTGTGGCGCAAGCCAGAGCGCATCTGCAGCAATTGCCGCAAGGTAATCACGCCGCGCGGATCGCCGGGCCGCTGCCAGTCAGGCACGGGGGCGGACTCGTCCATCCGCAAACGGCCGTCGCTCACCAACTGACCGATCATCAGGGTGGTTACGCATTGCGTCATACCCCAGCCGGGCAGAAGCGTGTGCGCGGTGATGCCCTCGCCATAGCGTTCGACGATCACCGAGCCGCGCTTCATCACCACAAGCGCTTCGGTGCGTCCCACGCTATCGCCATCGAACAAGGCGTCGAGCGCGTGGGCAAGCGGCTCGCGCGGGGCGCCGCCCGGATCCCGGATCGCGGCGAGTGACGCATCGCTGGGCGGCGACGGCGCTACCGGCGCGCTCTGTCCACAGCCCCAGAGGGTTGGCAGCGCAAGCAGAGCAAGGATATGGGGAAGGCGGCGCACCGGCATGACGCGCGGTGTGATGTGCGAGGCAGGGGCGAATGGCAACACCCATGAAACGGGCGGTGGGGGACAACAACACCTCTGCCTATCTCACGCGTCAGCCTTCTCGCTGGCGGCGCAATCTCGTTCTGCTGGCGCTGATGCTGGCCGTCGCCGCCTTGGCGTGGAATTGGAAGCGTCTGCATGAGCAGGCGCTGGTGAGCGCCGCTTACTCCGCGCGAACGGGCTGCGTATGCCGTTTCGTCTCGCAACGCTCGCTCAAAAGCTGCGGCGGCGACGTGCGCATGGCTGGCTTGGGCCGCATGGCGCGCTTTGTTTGGCTGTCGGAGGACGCGGCGAACCATGCGGTAAAGGCCAGCGTGCCGCTGTTCGCAAGCCAGAGCGCCACGTTCGACAATAAGGCCGGATGTCAGTTGGAGCCCTGGACCGGCTGACTTGCTGCGGATGAGGTTTCTTCGATCCACCCGCCGCCGATCACGCGCTCACCCGCGTAGATCACGGCTGCCTGGCCGGGCGCCACGCCGTATTCCGGTAGATCGAAGCGGATCGTCGCCTCTGCGCCCCCGCCTAGCTGCCCTTCGAGCGTGATCGGCACGGGCTTGGCGAGCGAACGGACCTTGGCGGTAAGGGGTGCGTCGGGCAATGGGCCGATGCGGTTGGTATCGACGATCCGGGCCGATGCCGTTGCCAGCAGGCGGCGCGGGCCGACCAGGACCTGCCGGGCGGCCGCGTCGATGCGAATGACGTAAAGCGGCTCGGGCTGGCCGCCGATCTCCAGCCCTCGGCGTTGGCCGACCGTATAATGAATCACGCCGCGATGCTGGCCCACCACTTCGCCGCTTTCGGCGTGGACGATCTCTCCCGGCCGCTCGCCCTCGGGCCGTACCGACCGGACGATCTTCGCATAATCGCCATCGGGAACGAAGCAGATGTCCTGGCTATCGGGCTTTGCGGCGACGCGCAGGCCCGCCGCCTCGGCCAGCCGGCGCGTCTCGGTCTTGGGCAGGCCGCCAAGCGGGAAACGCAGGTAATCAAGCTGCGCTTCCGTGGTGCCGTAAAGGAAATAGCTCTGGTCGCGCGCCGGATCGGCTGCGCGGTGCAATTCCGCGCCGGTCGGTCCGATCATCCGCCGCACGTAATGACCGGTCGCCAAACAGTCCGCGCCCAATTCACGGGCCATGGTCAGCAGATCAGTGAACTTCGGCCCCATATTGCAGCGGATGCAGGGGATCGGAGTGCGGCCGTTCAGGTAATCCTCGGCAAAGCGCTCGACAACTTCCTCGCGAAACTGGCTTTCATGATCGAAGACGTAATGCGCGATGCCCAGGCGATCGGCCACGGCGCGCGCGTCGCGAATGTCGTCGCCGGCGCAGCAGGCGCCTTTGCGTCCGGTCGCCGCGCCGTGATCGTAGAGTTGCAACGTCACGCCGATCACTTCGGCGCCGCTCGCCGCCGCCAGCGCCGCAACCACCGAGCTGTCGACGCCGCCGGACATGGCCACCACCACGCGGCGCGCGGAAAGCGGCCGGGGCAGTTGCCACAGGTCGGCCGGGTCAAGACCGTCAAGCAGTTCGGGCAAGGTGCTCATGCGCGGCCCCATACAGCGCTAACCGCGGTTTTCATACTGTTGACCGCATCCGGAAGTGTGGCGCGGCGTTAAATTTGGTCAACGAAAGGTAAGCGCGGCCTTTACCGTCCTTTGACTATGCAGCGTTTATAAGCCGGATCATGAACATCGCCTATGACTACAAGACCTGCGCCTTGGTCCGCGCGCAGGCTGACGAAGAGGACACATTTCCTGAGGTTCAGTTGCCGCTGGACTGGCAGGATCTGCGCGCGCGCCTGTTCGCGGCGCATGAAATTCGCGCCGTTCTTGATGCGGAAACGAAGCCGCTGCGACTGCGCTTGCGGGGTAGTTTTGACGGGTGCGCCGCCTCGGCGATAACTACTTATGAAGGTGCATCAGGGTACGTTAACCCAACTGCTTCAACCTATGGCAAGCCTGGGGAGAACAATGTTTCTCCTGTCGCCGGCCCAAGCAACTCCGGCAGACGAGGGTAAAGATGATAGAGAACCAGAAAATCCGTCCAGCCCAGGTGATCGGGCCTCTTGGTGAGCCGCTGACTCTGGACAGCCTGCCTCCGCCGAACACGAGCCGTTGGGTCGTGCGCCGCAAGGCGGAAGTCGTGGCCGCCGTCAACGGCGGGCTGCTGACGATCGATGAAGTCTGCGAACGTTATCAACTGACGCTGGAGGAATTTGCGTCGTGGCAGCGTGCGGTGGACCGTTCCGGCATGCAGGGCCTGCGTGTGACCAGAATCCAGCACTATCGCGATCTTTACGAACGCCAGCAGAAATACTGAATTGGCGTCGCTGGACGCAATCGCAAAAAAGGCGGCGTGAACTTCGGGTTCATGCCGCCTTTTTTTGCGATTGCAAGCAATAAAAACAGTCTTGAACGCTCCTTCGCCAATGAAGTGGTTCGTCGATACCGATCCGCTACAAACAGAGTTAACATTGCCACTTGTCGCCGGCACGTATATGGCGTCGTGGAGAAATTTCTGCCGTCCCAAGTGGTTCGCGTCATTAGTGGCCGGGCCACTTGCGGCAAATCAGGCCGCGACGATTCCAGGCGTGGCCGCTGCGGTGACCCGATGAATTACGATGCCAAGATTGACGTCAGGGAGAACGAACTGATCGAGCCGGCCGGCAATCCGCTCGCGCTGGACCTGGATCAGGATCGCGCCTCAAGGCGGCGGGTCTGGATTATCGCGGGCCTTGCGATCGCGGCGTTGATCGGCATCTGGTTTCTCCTGCATCGCGGCGGCAATGAAGTGGCGGACAAGGGCAACGCCCAGATCCCCGTTGTCACCGTGATCGTGCCGGGCAAGACGACGATTGCGGGCCAGATCAATGCCACGGGCACCTTGGCCGCGCGGCGCGAAATGCCGGTGGGCTCGGTCGGCGAAGGAGGGCAGGTCCGCGCAGTCCTGGTCGAGCCGGGCGACTGGGTCGCGAAAGGGCAGGTCATGGCTGTGGTGGACCGCTCGGTTCAGACTCAACAGCAGGCAAGCCAGTCCGCGCAAGTCGGCGTCGCCGAGGCGGACGCCCGGTTGGCGCAGGCCAACCTCGACCGCGCCTTGAAACTGGTGGATCGCGGGTTCATTTCCCGTGCCGATGTGGATCGGCTGACAGCCACGCGCGATGGGGCCGTGGCGCGCGTGGCGGTGGCCCGCGCCAGCTTGCGCCAACAACAGGCACAGAACGCCCGCCTCAACATTCTCGCACCCGAAGCGGGCCTCGTGCTGGAACGGAATGTCGAGCCGGGCCAGGTGGTGAGCGGCGGCAGCGGCGTGCTGTTCCGGATCGCCAAGGGCGGTGAGATGGAATTGCGGGCCAAGCTCAGCGAGGATGATCTGGCCGCCATTTCCGTAGGAGTTCCGGTCAAAGTGACGCCAGTCGGCTCTGCCCAAAGCTTCACCGGCCGGGTCTGGCAGATCCTGCCGGTGATTGATCCCACCACGCGTCAGGGCACCGCGCGCGTCGCTTTGGATTTCGATCCCGCTCTGCGGCCGGGCGGCTTTGCCAGCGCTACGATTGACAGCGGGACCGTGATCGCGCCGATGCTGCCTGAATCCGCCATTCAGAACGACAGCAAGGGCTCCTTCATTTATGCGGTCGACGCCAAGGGCATCGCTCATCGCCGGCCCGTCAAGACCGGCCTTGTCACCGCGGAAGGCATTGCCGTAACTTCGGGCCTCGTCGGCCCTGAAAGGGTCGTGCTGCGCGCGGGCGGTTTCCTGAACGACGGCGACCGGGTGAAGACCAAGCTGATCGCCGACGGTAAGTGAGGGGCGCATGAGCCTGCGCAATATTTCTGCCTGGTCGATCCGCAACCCGATCATCCCGATCGTCTTTTTCTTCGGAGTGATGATTGCAGGCATTGTCTCGTTCAGCCGGATGGACGTCAACAATATGCCGGACGTCCAATTTCCCGGCGTGCTGGTGCGCGTCAGCCAGCCAGGTGCCGCGCCTACCGAGATCGAGACGCAGATCACGCAGAAGATCGAAAGCGCGGTGCGCTCCGTTCCCGGCGTCGAGGAAATCCAGTCCACGGCGGCGGAAGGAAGCTCGACCACGGTGGTGCTGTTCAGCGTGGGCACCAACCCTGATGTCGCGACCAATCAGGTCAAGAATGCCGTCGATCAGATCCGCAGCAATTTGCCCGACGGGATTCTTGAGCCGCAGGCCACGAAGCTGGAGGCGAATGACCAGGCCCTCGCCTATTTTGCCGTAAGCGCGGACGATATGACGATGGAGCAGCTCAGCTGGTTCATTGACGATACCATCTCCAAGTCCCTGCTCTCGGTCGAAGGCATGGCCGCAGTCTCGCGGAACGGCGGCGTTGACCGCGAAATCCGCGTAGTGGTCGATCCGGCGAGAATGGTGGCGCTGGGCGTCACGGCTCGGGACGTCAACAACGTGCTGCGCCAGGTCAATGTCGACGCTGCCGGCGGTCAGGCGGAGATCGCGGGATCGCGCCAGTCAGTGCGGGTGCTGGGCAACGCAACGACGGCGTACGACTTGTCGCAGACCCGCATCAACCTGGGCGATGGCCGCCAGGTCAAGCTTTCCGACGTCGCCAATGTTTACGACGGATATTCGGAACGCACGCGCATCGCCAAGCTGAATGGGCGCGAAGTCGTCACCTTCAGTTTCCAGCGATCGCTCGGGGCGTCGGACGTCGCGGTCTACGACGGCGCGATGGCGAAGCTGAAGCAGATCGAGAAAGACAATCCGAACATCCACATCACGCGGCTGTTCGCTCCCGTTGATTATACCAAGAACCAGTACACCAGTTCGATGGAAGCGCTTGTCGAAGGCGCGGTGCTGGCGATCGTGATCGTCTACCTGTTCCTGCGTGATTGGCGCGCGACGTTTATTTCCGCGATCGCGATCCCGCTTTCAGCGATTCCGACTTTCTGGTTCATGGAATTGCTTGGCTTCACGCTGAATTTCCTGTCGTTGCTGGCGCTGAGCCTGGTCGCCGGGGTGCTGGTGGACGATGCCATCGTCGAGATCGAGAACATCGTGCGCCACATGCGCATGGGCAAGAGCGCGTATCAGGCGGCGATCGATGCCGCTGACGAGATCGGCCTGGCCGTGGTCGCGACGACGTTCTCGATTGTCGCGGTATTCCTGCCGGTGGGTCTCATGCCCGGCATTCCGGGAGAGTTCTTCAAGGCTTTCGGGCTCACCGTGGTTGCAGCCGTTCTGATGAGCCTTGCCGTTGCGCGCCTTATCACGCCGATGGTCGCCGCTTATTTCCTCAAGGCCCATGGGCATGCCGAGCATGGCAGCGGCAAGGCCATGGACTTTTACATGAAAGTCCTGGCCTGGACGCTTGACAGCACCGAAGCGCACAGGCGTCGTGCGGCTCTTGAGAAAGTGCCTGGGCGCGGCTGGTACTACCTCGCGGCGGCCATCGCGGTGGCGCTGCTGCTTGGTGTGGGCATGTGGCTTTCCACGCAGATTTTCGCGGGCGTTCAATTCGGATTGAAGGCCGCCGGATTGGATCGCGCGTCTTTCGTCCTTGCGGCCATCATCGCTCCGCTCGCCATTCCCGTGACGATCTGGGGGTTTGGCAAGCTGCTGCGTCGGCTGGCGGCGTTCTTCGGTCATTTCGGCAGCTGGTATCGTTACTTTACCGATCGCGTCGTGGCGCGCATGCACGATCATCGCTTCTACGCTTTTTGCGCCAGCGTTTACGCCCTGGTTGTAACTTTCGCGTTGCTCGCGGGTCTGCCGCAGCAGTTTCAGCCCAACCCGAACCACGATACCAGCCAGGTCAACATCGAGATGGTGCCAGGCACCACGATAGAGCAGACCGAAGCGGTGGCCGATCGCGTGACCCGGCTGATGGAAAGCCAGCCCGAGGTCAAGCAGGTGCTGGAGGCAAGCCGCGAAGGCGCGGCCACGCTTTACGTCGCGCTCAAACCCGCGGATGAGCGAAGCATCACCAGCATTCAATTCGAACGCCGCCTCGCGCCGGACCTTCAGCAAATCGCGGATGCGCGAGTTACTTTCGCCACACAGTCCGGCGGCTTCGGAAGCGGGCGCGACATTTCGATCATGCTTTCGGGCAGTGACAGCGATCTTCTCAATAAGACGGCGCAGATCTTGGTGGAGCAGATGCGCACCATTCCGGGCATGGTCGCACCGCGCATCGCCGCCGACCTGCAACGGCCCGAACTGGTCATCGTGCCGCGCCTCGATCTGGCGGCGCAGTTGGGCGTGACGACGATGGCGCTGAGCCAGACGATCCGCATCGCCACGCTGGGAGAGATCGACCAGAACGCCGCGAAGTTCTCGTTGCGCGACCGACAGATCCCGATCCGCGTGATCCTGGCCCGCGCCTCGCGGCGGGATTTCTCGACGATCGAAAATCTCCCGGTGCCCACGGCCAACGGCGGTTCGGTGCCGCTCAATCGCGTTGCCGAAATCCGCTTTGGCGCCGGGCCTACCCAGATCCAGCGCTATAACCAGTCGCGCCGCATTTTCGTTGGCGCGGATCTGGGTGAAGGGCAGGTCAAGGGACCGATCATGCAGCAGATTCAGAGCCTGCCGATCATGAAGAACCTGCCCGCGGGCGTTTCCAACGCCCCAGTGGGTGAGGACAAGTGGCAGGGCGAGATGGTGAACGAGTTCATCGTCGCCGTCATCAGCGGCATCTTCCTGGTCTTCGCAGTGCTGGTGCTGCTTTACAAGCGGGTCGTTTCGCCGCTGGTCAACATGGCCTCGCTGTTGCTGGCGCCGCTGGGCGGCCTGCTGACCCTGACCATCGTCGGGCAGCCGATTTCGATGCCGGTCTACATCGGGATCCTGATGTTGCTGGGCATCGTCGCCAAGAACTCGATCCTGCTGATCGACTTTGCGATTGAGGAAATGGGCAAGGGTGTGGACAAGCTCACCGCGATCATGGACGCGGGGCATAAGCGCGCGCAGCCTATCGTCATGACCACCGTGGCCATGACCGCGGGCATGGTGCCCACCGCGCTTTCGCTGTCAGGCGATGCGGCGTTCCGTGCCCCCATGAGCCTCACGGTGATCGGCGGCCTGCTCCTCTCGACCATGCTGACGCTGGTGATCGTGCCGGCAGCCTTCAGCCTCGCCGATGGTTTCGAGAAGCGGGTCGGTCCACGTCTGCGCAAGACGCTGCTGACTTTCGAGCCGTATCATGCGGAGGATGGACATCACGGTCGGCACGGCGGCGCCTTGCCGGCGGAATAAGACGAGGAGCAGCATTGCCGCCAGCCGGGCCTAACAGGGTCGCGATGTCGCCGGACCGGGGAAAGCGCATGCGTCTGTTCGCGACCGGGCTGTTGCTGGCAATGGCCGCCGCCTTCCTGCTGCTGCGGCGGCTGGCCGTGCTCCATCCCGCGTGGGGCGGGCCACTCGGCTATGCTCTTGCCTTTGCGGAGGCGGCGATGGTTGGCGGTCTGGCGGATTGGTTCGCAGTGACCGCGCTATTCCGCCGCCCTTTGGGCCTGCCAATCCCGCACACCGCGATCATTCCCGTCAACAAGGACCGTATCGCCGATTCGATGGCGCGGTTCCTGCACGACAATTTCCTCACGCCGCAAGTTGTCGCCCGCCGCCTTCGCGGTTTCAACCTGGCGGCCAGCGTCGGCGCGTTTCTATCGGATCCCCGGCGTGACGAGCAGTCCCGCATCCGCGCCGGTGCGGCCGGGTTGCTGGCCGATGTGCTGCAGTCGCTTGATCCTGAGCAGATGGGCGGGATGGTCAAGGCCGGATTGCGGCGGCAGCTCGGAAAGGTCGACCTGGCGCCGCTGCTGGGGCAGATGCTCGCCAATGCCATTGCCGATAAACGCCACTTGCCCGTGCTGGAAAGCCTCCTGCGCAAAGTCGGTGAAACGGTTGAGGCCAATGAGCCGATGATTCGCGAGATGATTCACCAGCGGGCGAGCACGATCATGCGCTGGACCGGGCTGGACGAGCGGCTCGCAAACGGCGTGCTGGACGGCACGTATCGCTTGCTCGCCGAGGTGATCGTTCAGGCCGATCATCCGCTGCGCGGTCGGATCGACGAAGCTTTGGCACGGCTCGCGGACGATCTGCGCAACGATCCCGTAATGCGCCGCAAGGTGGAGCGGGTGAAGCTGGAACTGCTGGAAAACCCCGCCGTGGCTGCATGGCTTGACGCCATGTGGGAACGCGCGCGTGCGGCGCTGTTGCGTGCGGTGCGGAATCCGGACCAGGCCCTTGCCGGAAGCCTGGGCGAATCGATCGCTCACCTGGGCCGCGCGCTGGGAGAGGACGCCCGCCTGCAAGTGCTCGTCAATCGTTTTGCCCGCCGTACGCTGGTCGGCGTGGTATCGCGTTATGGAGCGGAAATCGTGCGGCTGGTTTCGGAGACGGTGAAGCGGTGGGACGCGGGCACCGTCGCCGATCGCATCGAGGGCGCGGTAGGGCGCGATCTTCAGTTCATTCGCGTCAACGGGACTCTAGTAGGCGGATTAGTGGGCCTTGCGATTCACGCCGTGGACCGCTGGTTGTAGAGCTTCCCTTCACCCCGCCGCCTGACGGAGTGGAAACAACGCTCCTCCCCGATCCGGCGAGGATCGCATGCAGACACAGGTGATCGCCCGCTGGCGAGTGCGGGGGTTGTGCCGGGAGGGCAGCAGGCAGGCAGCAGTGC
>NZ_DAIMZT010000078.1:0-10138 GCF_036733805.1 Novosphingobium sp.
AAGCAAATCTCGATTCTCCGCGCCAGCCCTTTTTGCCAACCTCGTGAGCAGTTACTGAGCCGGAGCTTCCCCAGGACTGACGCAATCGGTACGCACAAAAAGGCCGGCGGTGACGCCGGCCTTTTTTGTCAGATAAATTCGATTTTCTGGACGAGGTAAAACTTGTCACCCGAAGGCACGGTCACTTCCACCTCGTCATCGACCCTTCGGCCGATCAAGGCTTTGCCCAACGGTGAGTTGTAGCTGATGCGCCCGACCTTGGCATCGGCTTCATAAGGGCCGACGATCTGATAACGCACCGGCTTCTCATCGTCGTCAAGCAAAGTCACCGTAGCGCCAAAGATGATTTTGTCGCCCGAAAGGCTGGCGGGATCAATGATCTGAGCACGGCTGACTTTGTCTTCCAGGTCGGCGATGCTGGCTTCGATCTGTCCCTGACGCTCCTTGGCGGCGTGGTATTCCGCGTTTTCGGATAAGTCGCCGTGCGCCCGTGCCTCTTCAATGGCGTCAACGATGCGCGGCCGCTCCTCGCGCAGCGCCTTAAGCTCGGCCGTGAGCCTTTCATAGCCTTCTGCAAGCATCGGCAACTTTTCGATACTGGCCATTCTGACGTCTTCCTCCTGTCCACCCCCCCTGCTGCGACTAGTCCACTGTCCCGCCCCCTCAAGGGACCGGCCGATCTGCAGCGATGTGGGGAGGCGAGATCGATTTCAGTTATAATAGGCTTGCAACGATCGTACTTCAAGCTGGCTCCCGCGCTGCGCCGAAATAGCCTGAGCGGCGGCGCGGCTTCCGGTAGCGGTGGTGAAGTAGGGAACCTTGCTCGTCAGCGCGGAGGCGCGGATCGATTGCGAGTCCTTCAGGCTCTGCCAACCCTCCGTGGTGTTAAAGATCAATGCGATTTCGCCATCGATAATCTTGTCCACGATGTGCGGACGCCCTTCGGCAACCTTGTTCACCCGCTCGACCGGGAGCCCGGCCTCTACAAGGTAATTCTGCGTACCACCGGTTGCGATTATCCGGAAACCGTTTGCCACAAGCTCTTTCACCGCCGGGAGGATGATGCTCTTGTCGCTGTCCTTCACCGAAACGAAAACCGTTCCGCTCTCAGGCAGGAGCATGCCGGCGCCCAGCTGTGCCTTAAGAAAGGCGGTGGCAAAATTGCTATCGATTCCCATGACTTCGCCTGTCGATTTCATCTCCGGCGTCAGCACGGGATCGACACCGGGGAAGCGCCCCCAAGGGAACACCGCTTCCTTCACCGCCATGTAAGGCAAGTCTCGTTTGAATGGGGGAAATTCCGACAGCTTTTCCCCTGCCATTACGCGAGAAGCGATCTTGGCGACCGGCTGACCGATGGCCTTGGCGACAAACGGAACCGTGCGGCTGGCGCGCGGGTTCACCTCGATCAAATAGACCTCGCGCCCCTTCACCGCAAACTGTACATTCATGAGGCCGCGCACGCCCAGCGCCATCGCCAGCGCCTCTGCCTGGCGTTCCATTTCGGCGACGATCTCGGCGGACAAGCTGTATGGCGGCAGGGTGCAGGCGCTGTCGCCCGAGTGAATGCCCGCTTCCTCGATATGCTGCATCACGCCGGCGACGACCACTTGCTCGCCGTCGCACAAAGCGTCGACGTCGCACTCGATGGCATCGCGCAAATACTGGTCGATCAGCACAGGGCTATCGCCTGAAACCTGCACGGCCGTGGCGATGTAATCATCCAGCTGCTGCTCGGAGTCGACGATCTCCATGGCCCGCCCGCCGAGCACATAGCTGGGGCGCATGAGAACCGGGTAGCCGATGCGGTTGGCGACGGCGACGGCTTCATCACGGCTGCGGGCGATGCCGTTGGCGGGCTGCTTGAGACCAAGCTTTTCCACCAACGCCGCGAAGCGTTCGCGATCTTCGGCAAGATCGATCGCATCGGGCGACGTGCCCAGGATCGGAATGCCCGCATCTTCCAACGCTTGCGCCAGCTTGAGCGGCGTCTGGCCGCCGAACTGCACGATCACGCCGACAAGCTCTCCGTTCTGCTGCTCGACGCGTAGGATCTCCAGCACGTCCTCGGCGGTCAGCGGTTCGAAATAGAGGCGGTCTGAGGTGTCGTAATCGGTGGAGACGGTTTCCGGGTTGCAGTTGACCATGATCGTTTCATAGCCGGCCTCTGCCAGCGCGAAGCAGGCGTGGACGCAGCAGTAATCAAACTCGATGCCCTGGCCGATGCGGTTCGGTCCGCCGCCCAGGATCACGATCTTGCGCCGGTCGGAAGGCGCGGCCTCGTTTTCGGGCTCGCCGAAGATCGGGGTCTCGTACGTCGAATACATGTAAGGCGTGATCGCCTCGAACTCAGCGGCGCAGGAATCGATGCGTTTAAACACCGGATGCACGCCCAGCTTGTGGCGCAGCGCGCGCACTTCTTCCTCGCTGGTGGCGCCGGCCATGGCGCGCAGCGTATCGTGCAACAACCCCGAACGCCTGGCCTGCGTCTCGGCGAGACCACCCGCAACGTGGACCGAGCGCACCGCCAGCGTGGCCAAGCGCTTGTCCGAAAAACCCATCGCCTTCAGCCTGCGCAGCCCCTGCGCATCAACGGGCAAACCGTTTTGCATAATCTTCGCCTCTTCGGCGACGATCTCTTCGATGTGGCGCAGGAACCACTTGTCGTAATGCGTCACGGCGTGAATCTCGTCGACCGAAAAGCCTTCGCGCATGGCCTGAGCCGCCACCAGAAGGCGATCAGGCGTCGCGCGAGACAGCGCGGCGGTAATCGTATCACGACCCGCCCCTTCAAGCTCGGGCACGCGGTTGAAGCCGTCCAGACCCGTTTCAAGGCCCCTCAAAGCCTTCTGTATCGATTCCTTGATATTGCGGCCGATCGCCATGACCTCACCCACCGATTTCATGGCGGTGGTCAGCAGGGGCTCGGCACCCTTGAACTTCTCGAAAGCGAAGCGGGGGATCTTGGTGACGACGTAATCGATCGTTGGTTCGAACGCGGCGGGCGTGGCGCCGGTGATCTCGTTCATGATCTCGTCGAGCGTGTAGCCCACCGCCAGCTTGGCGGCGACGCGCGCGATCGGGAATCCAGTCGCCTTAGAAGCCAGCGCCGAAGAGCGCGAGACACGCGGGTTCATCTCGATGACGATCAGACGGCCATCCTTCGGATTGACTGCGAACTGTACGTTCGAACCGCCTGTTTCCACACCGATTTCACGCAGCACGGCGATGCTGGCCGAGCGCATGATCTGGTATTCCTTGTCGGTCAGCGTCAGCGCTGGGGCAACGGTAATGGAATCGCCCGTGTGGACGCCCATCGGATCGACATTCTCGATCGAACAAATGATGATGCAGTTGTCGTGCCGGTCGCGCACGACTTCCATCTCGTACTCCTTCCAGCCGAGCAGCGATTCCTCGATCAGCACTTCGGTAGTGGGAGAGGCGTCGAGGCCAGAGCGCACGATCGCCTCAAACTCGGCCTTGTTGTAAGCGATGCCGCCGCCGGTGCCGCCCAGGGTGAAGCTGGGGCGGATGATGGAAGGCAGACCCGTGTTTTCGAGTACGGCGAATGCCTCTTCCAGCGTATGCGCCACGCCTGAGCGCGCGGATTCGAGGCCGATCTTGTCCATAGCCTCGCGAAAGCGTTGGCGATCCTCGGCTTTGTCGATTGCATCGGCATTGGCGCCGATCATCGTGACGCCGAATTTCTCCAGCGTGCCGTCGTTGAACAGGGCCAGCGCGCAATTGAGCGCAGTCTGGCCGCCCATCGTCGGCAGCAGCGCGTCTGGCTGTTCCTTCTCAATGATCCGGGCCACGACCTCGGGCGTGATCGGCTCGACATACGTAGCGTCCGCCATGTCCGGATCGGTCATGATCGTCGCCGGGTTGGAGTTCACCAGAACGACCCGGTAACCCTCTTCCCGCAGCGCCTTGATCGCCTGGGTGCCCGAATAGTCGAACTCGCAAGCCTGACCAATGATGATCGGGCCGGCGCCAATGACGAGGATCGAGGAAATGTCAGTGCGTTTGGGCATGATTTAACTCGCTTGAGCAACGCACCCCCAGCCGTCGCACTCGACGCCGAAGGTATCTTCAATTTGCAAATAGGTTTCCGTCAGTTCCCGCATGGCGTCATCAGTCGCTGGCTGATGACGGACGAGCAACAGAAATGGAGCACCTTCCTCGTCCCGTTCGGTGAAGTCGCTAACGCTAAAACCGAAGTTAGAACTTGCATCCGCCACCCGTTTCAAAGTGACATAGTCGCCTCGAAAGCTGACATCGATTTCGCGCTCGATCTCAGGCTTATCGCCGCTTGCGCGTAACCTCCGCAAGACATCTAGATCTGCTGTCCAAACAGCATTCCAGCGCGCAGGATCAATCGGCGGAAGCCTCACCCCAACATCCCCACAAACTTCTCGAAGAGATAGAAGCTATCCTGCGGCCCAGGGCTCGCCTCCGGGTGGTACTGCACCCCGAACGCCCGCTTGCCCTTGATGGCAATTCCGCAGTTGGTGCCGTCGAACAATGAGACATGGGTTTCCTCTACGCTGTCCGGCAAAGCCGCGTTATCCACCGCGAAACCATGGTTCATCGAAGTAATTTCCACCACGCCGTCTGACAGGCGCTTGACGGGATGGTTGGCGCCGCGATGGCCCTGGAACATCTTGCTGGTCTTGGCTCCAGCGGCAATGCCAAGCATCTGGTGGCCCAGGCAGATGCCGAAGACAGGCATGTCCCTCTCCAGCAATGCCTGGATCACCGGCACCGCATACGTACCCGTCGCCGCAGGATCGCCGGGACCGTTCGAAAGGAACACACCATCCGGCTGCAATTCCAGCACCTGCTCCAGCGTCACTTCGGCCGGAACCACGGTTACCCGCGCGCCGGCTTTCACCAGGTTGCGGAAGATATTGTCCTTAGCGCCATAATCGATCGCCACCACGTGCGGGCGGGCATCGCGCGGGCTACGGCCATAGCCATGCCCCAGCTTCCAGGTGGAGCCTTCCCAGCCCTCCTGAATCTCGCGGCTGACGATCTTGGCAAGGTCCATGCCTTCCAGGCCCGGCCAGTCCCGCGCCTTCTTCAGCAGCGCGGGGATGTCGAACTCGCCCTTCGGGTCATGCGCGATCACGGCATTGGGCGCGCCTGACATGCGGATGCGGCGCGTCAGCGCGCGAGTGTCGATGCCCGCCAGACCGATCTTGCCCTGGTCCGCCAGCCACTTGTCGAACCCCTCGCGCGAGCGGAAGCTGGAAGGCAGCGTCACATCTTCGCGGACAACGCAGCCGACAGCGCCGTCCACCTTCGATTCGATGTCTTCCTCGTTGACGCCGACGTTACCGATATGAGGGAAAGTAAAGGTTACGATCTGGCCCGCGTAGGAGGGATCGGTCATCACTTCCTGATAGCCGGTCATGGAGGTGTTGAAGCACACTTCCCCCACCGCTTCACCCACGGCGCCGAAACCGCGCCCCCAGACGACGTGCCCGTCGCTCAGGACGAGAACGCCTGTCGCCCCTTCAGGTTTGGGCGCAAGCGAAAATGCGGCGTCGGCCATGGTGGGTCGCTCCGTTTACGGCGTTTCTGACGATAAGTGCTAAGGCCCGTCCGCTAGACACGGTTGTGCAAGGCGTCAAGGCGCGAGGGTGCAATTTGGTGCGCGGCTTGCTAGTTTTACGCAACCACGTTTTCACACACATCAGGAAAATAGAAGAACAATGATCCGCGATTCGATCAAGGCCGCGCAGATTTCCGCCATGAAAGCCGGCGACAAGCCCCGCTTGGCCGCGATCCGCCTCATTCTCGCCAAGCTCAAGGACCGCGATATCGAACTGCGCACGGCCAAGGACGTGCCGGACGACGATACCCTCACGATCGAGGTCCTGCAGAAAATGGTGAAGCAGCGTCGCGAATCGATTCAGCTCTTCGAGGAAGGCGGGCGTCCGGAAAAAGCTGCCGAGGAAAGAGCCGAACTGGCGGTGATCGAGGAGTTCCTCCCAGCGCAGATGAGCGAAGAGGAAACCAAAGCCGCGATAGAGGCCATCAAGGCCGAATTGGGCGCCTCAGGCATGAAAGACATGGGCAAGGTCATGGCCGAACTGAAAGCTCGTCACAGTACGCAGTTGGATATGGGCAAGGCGAGCGGTTGGGTGAAGGCGGCGTTGGCGTGAAGTGGCGCGCCAGCGTGTCCCGACTTCGCTCGACACGAACGGAATTTGGAAAAGCTTCACCCCCGTCTCCGCTCGTGTCGAGCGAAGTCGGGACACGTTATAGCGCAACCTGAGATGGCATTCTGGGCATACGTCCCGCGCTGCGCGGACGGAAAGTATTACACTCGACACACGGATGACTTGGAACGTCGAATGGGAGAACACCATCACGGCAGATTCTGCGATTTTACCTCCAGACGCAGACCTGTGACCCTGATCTGGTGCTCGGAATTTCCTACCCGGTATGAGGCTTTAAGCGCCGAACTGCAGATCAAGAAATGGTCACGCGCCAAGAAAGAAGCGCTTGCGGCAAGCGATTGGACCATGCTTTCGTATTATGCGCGACCGCCGTGCGAACGTGTCTCGACTTCAGCCTTAACGACCGAAGTTTATCGCGAGCCTGCCGAGGGGCCCTATGCGAACGGCGTGGTGGGGAACGAAACAAGAGGTCGCCCGTGCTAACCCCCCAATGGCTCGACCAGCTCCGCTCGCGCATCACCCTTTCGGCGCTGATCGGCCGCACCACGCGCCTTCAGAAGGCCGGGCGCGAATACAAGGCGTGCTGTCCGTTCCACAATGAGAAGACCCCCAGCTTCCACGTCAATGACGAAAAGGGCTTCTACCATTGCTTCGGCTGCGGCGCGCATGGCGATGCGATCCGCTGGATGACGGACCATCAGGGCCTTGCCTTCATGGATGCTGTCAAGGAATTGGCGGCGGAGGCTGGCATGGATGTGCCCGCCCCCGATCCGCAAGCGGCCCGTGCGGCAGAGAAACGCGACACCCTGCATGACGTTATGGCAGCGGCGCAGGAATGGTTCAGGCACAATCTTGCCTCGCCGGAAGGAGAGGCGGCGCGCGCTTATCTGGCGACGCGGGGGTTTGATGCTCATACCGTCCAACGCTTCGGCTTCGGCTATGCCCCTGAGGGACGGCAGGCACTCAAGGAAGCTTTGGCCCGCTTTTCCGAACCGATGTTGATAGAGGCCGGCCTGAGAATCGCGGTGGAGGATCGCGATCCCTACGATCGCTTTCGCGGCCGCCTGATGCTCCCGATCGAGGATGCGCGCGGACGGGTGATCGCTTTCGGAGGGCGCATTCTTTCCAGCGAAAAGACCGACGCTCCCAAATACCTCAACTCTCCCGACACTCCGCTGTTCGACAAGGGGCGCACGCTTTACAACCTTCACCGCGCCGCGCCCGCCGCACGCCAATCCGGCCGGATGGTTGTGGTCGAAGGCTATATGGATGTGATCGCCCTGGCCGCGGCGGGCATTGCCGAATGCGTCGCCCCCCTCGGCACGGCACTGACAGAGAACCAGATCGACCTCCTCTGGCGACACGTGGAAACGCCGATCCTGTGCTTCGATGGCGATGCCGCGGGGCAACGCGCGGCGATGCGCGCCATCACCCGTGCCCTTCCCTTGCTCCGTCCTGCGCACTCCTTGCGAATCGTGCGGCTGCCGGAAGGGCTCGATCCTGACGATCTCATCAAGGCCAGGGGCTCAGCGGCGATGGCAGTTCTGCTGAGTGAAGCCAAGAGCCTGG
Organism: Novosphingobium sp.; assembly: GCF_036733805.1. GTDB lineage: Bacteria > Pseudomonadota > Alphaproteobacteria > Sphingomonadales > Sphingomonadaceae > Novosphingobium. The sequence goes on from NZ_DAIMZT010000078.1 coordinate 7,758, forward strand.
TCGATGTCCTGTGGGAGACGGAACGTGACGCTCAGCCTTTGACCACTCCGGAGGACAAGGCCGGGCTGAAGGCCCGATTGATGGCTCATGTCGAGACGATTCATCACTCTGACATCGCCAGCCTTTATCGGCGCGAATTGCAGGACCGTTATTCAGCTTTTGCCTTTCCGCAACGGGAAGACCGAAAGGGACAGCCATTTCCGCCCGGACAGCGGCAGCGGAAATGGCAGCCGGGCCGCCCTGTTTCAGCACCCTCCTCACCCGAATCGCTGAAACGCCTGCGCCGTGCAGCGGAAGGCGGAGCGCGCGATGCCCTGTCCGCGGCGGTACTGGCAGGGCTGATCCGCTGGCCCACACAGATACGACGCCATGCCGAAGCGCTGGCCCGCACACCCGAGCTTGACCCGCGTTTCTTCGCGTTGCTGGAATGCTGCGACGCGGCGACGCTTGAAACTGAGGCACTTGCGACCATATTGCGGGAGAATGGTCTTGAGGTTCCTGGAACCGCCGAATATTCGGGGCTGCGCTTCGGTTTTCTGGCCCCGGAAGCAAATGCGGAGCAGGCAGCGGTGGAACTGGGCCAGGCTATCGATCTCTTGGTGGAGCGTCCGGTATTGGAGGCCGCTCTGGCAGAGGCCACCGCGCGGTTCGAACAAGAACTGTCCGAGGAGTCTTTTGCCGAGCAGCAGCGGCTGCTCAAGAGAAAGCTGGAATTTGAAAGTCGCCTCAGGCAAATGGCGACAAGACAGGCGGGCTAGTCCGGTATTGTATAATTGACCGGATCGGGGAAGCACGAGTTAACGGCGGAAGAATGAGCAAGAACGATAGCACCAGCGGCGACACGACGGACGGCACCGATGCGCCGCTGATCGACCTTAACGAAGCTTCGATCAAGAAGCTGATCGCGCGCGCCAAGCGCCGCGGCATCATCACGGTCGACGAATTGAATGAGGCATTGCCTTCCGACCAGATGAGTCCCGACCAGATAGAGGACATCATGGCCGCGATCTCGGAAATGGGCGTCAACATCGTCGAGAACGATGAAGATGCTCAAGATGACGATGAGCGCGAGGCCGAAGAGATCGACGGTGACGACGAAGCCGCACCGCGCATGGTCGTGGACAGCAAAAAGAAGGAAACGGTTGAACGCACCGATGATCCGGTGCGCATGTACCTGCGCGAGATGGGCGCGGTGGAACTGCTCAGCCGTGAGGGTGAGATCGCGATCGCCAAGCGTATCGAAGCCGGCCGCGACATGATGATTTTGGGGCTGTGCGAAAGCCCGATCACTTTCCACGCCATCATTCAGTGGTCCGAAGCGCTTAACAACGGCGAGATGCAGCTTCGCGAGATCCTTGACCTGGATGCCATGCTTTCCAAGGAACCGGCGCCCGAAAGCCTGTCCGAAGACGGCGAGGGCGAGGATGACGGCGAGATCAGCGAAGCGACTGCCGGTCCCTCCTACAAGGAAGACGACGACATCGAAGAGGAGGAGGAAGAATCCTCCGACGAAGACGATGAGGACGGCATCGAACGCCGCGCCAAGCGCCCGGCCGATGATGACGATGAAGACAACACGCTCAGCTTGGCGCAGATGGAAGCCGCGCTCAAGCCGGAAGCGCTCGAAAAATTTGCCCGCATCACCGAACTGTTCCAGGCTTTCGAAAAGCTGCAGTCGGAACGTTTGGAAGCATTGGCGCTCGGCATTGATTTCCCGGTCGCCAAGGAAGGCCAGTACCAGCAATTGCGCGAGGATTTGACCGCGCAAGTGGAATCGGTGCAGTTCCACGCGACCAAGATCGAATATCTGGTCGACAACCTCTATGCCTTCAACCGGCGGCTGACGACCCTGGGCGGCCAGATGCTGCGCCTGGCCGAACGGCACAAGGTGAAGCGCGTCGATTTTCTGGAGAGCTATGTCGGGCGCGAGCTTGACGATACCTGGCTGCCAGACATGGCGAAGAAGGACAAGAAATGGGCCGCGTTCGCCGAGAACGAGGGTGACGCTGTCGAGCGTATCCGCGCAGAAGTAGCCGATATCGCCGCCGCCACGGGCATGGCGCTTCCCGAGTTCCGCCGCATCGTCAACATGGTCCAGAAGGGTGAGCGCGAGGCGCGCATCGCCAAGAAGGAAATGGTCGAGGCGAACCTGCGCTTGGTCATCTCGATCGCCAAGAAATACACCAACCGTGGGCTGCAGTTTCTGGACCTGATCCAGGAAGGCAACATCGGCCTTATGAAGGCAGTCGACAAGTTCGAATACCGGCGCGGCTACAAGTTCAGCACTTACGCCACATGGTGGATCAGGCAGGCGATCACCCGCTCGATCGCGGACCAGGCGCGCACCATCCGCATCCCGGTCCACATGATCGAGACGATCA
>NZ_DAIMZT010000079.1:0-10032 GCF_036733805.1 Novosphingobium sp.
AGACTTCGCCGGCCGGCACGTGGAAGCCTTCGGTGTAGAGCTTGAAGTGATGGATTAGCGATTCCATCGAGGTCTTCATCTCGGCGCGCTTGGGCGGCACCACCTTGCGGTCGTCAGATGCGACAGGGCCTTGGGGCATCTGCGCGAGGCACTGCTTCATGATCCTGGCGGACTGGCGCACTTCCTCGACGCGGACCATCATGCGATCATAGCAGTCCGAATTGGTGCCTACCGGAATCTCGAAATCCATCCGGTCATAGACATCGTAAGGCTGGCTCTTGCGGATATCCCACGGGATGCCGGCGGCCCGGATCATCGGACCGGAGAAGCCCCAGGCCAGCGCGTCTTCCTTGCTGACAACGGCGATATCGACATTGCGCTGCTTGAAGATGCGGTTGTCGACAACCAGGCTCATCGCATCTTCGAACAAGGTCGGCAGGCGGGTATCGAGCCAGTCGGCGATATCGGTCAACAGCTTGAGCGGCACGTCCTGATGCACGCCGCCGGGGCGGAACCAGGCCGAATGCATACGCGCGCCCGAAGCCCGTTCGAAGAAGTTGAGGCAATCCTCACGGACTTCGAACAACCACAGGTTCGGCGTCATCGCACCCACGTCCATCACGTGGCTGCCGATGTTGAGCATGTGGTTGCAGATGCGGGTCAGCTCCGCAAACAGCACGCGCAGGTACTGAGCGCGCAGCGGAACCTCAAGGTTCAGCAGCTTCTCGATCGCCAGGACATAGCTGTGCTCCATGCAGAGCGGCGAGCAGTAGTCCAGCCGGTCGAAGTAAGGCAGCGCCTGAAGGTAAGTCTTGTGCTCTATCAGCTTTTCGGTGCCGCGATGGAGCAGGCCGACGTGCGGATCGATCCGCTCGATCACTTCGCCGTCCAGCTCCATAACCATGCGCAGCACGCCGTGCGCGGCCGGGTGCTGAGGACCGAAATTGATCGTATAATTAGTGACGACTTCGCCCTCGGTGGTGGGCGACTGTTCGAGCTGCATGCTCACTTCGCGTCTCCCTTATGCGGCGGGCGGCTGTCCGTGGCGGCAGGCGCTTCTTTCTCGCTTTTGCCGGTATCCTTCTGAGCAGGAGAGCCGTCAGAAACCTGTTCCTTCGCCTTGCCGTTAGTAGGCTCACCGGCGCCGCTCACACCCTGTTTCTCGGTCACCTTGGGGGTAGCGACCGGCGGCGGCGCAGCGTGCTCAGCCGCCTTCTCGTCACCCGGCAGCACGTAGTCCGCGCCTTCCCAGGGACTCATGAAGTCGAAACTGCGCAAATCCTGCGCCAGCTTGACCGGCTCGTAGACGACGCGCTTGTCCTCTTCAGAATAGCGCAGCTCGACATAACCGGTGAGCGGGAAATCCTTGCGCTGCGGATGCCCTTCGAAGCCATAATCTGTAAGGATGCGGCGCAAGTCCGGATTACCGGCGAAGATAACGCCGTACATGTCGAACACTTCGCGCTCCAGCCACCCGGCGCTGGGCCAGAGCGTGGTCACCGTCGGCACCGGTGTGCTTTCGGACGCATTGACCTTTACCAGCAGACGATGGTTCTTCGTCAACGAAAGCAGCATGTAGACGACTTCGAAGCGCTCCGCACGCGACGGGAAGTCGACCCCCGCCATCTCCATCAACTGCTGGTATTCGTGCTCATCGCGCAGCAACTTGAGCGCATCCTCGATCCGGTCGCGCGCGATGGTGAGCACGATTTCGCCGTACTCCTCCTTGGCGGAAACCAGCATCGCGCCGAGCGCGGTGGAAAGCGTTTCGAGCACCCCTTCGTTGGAGGCGAATTTGGGAGCGGAATGCAGAACAGGCATGCTGGCCTTTACCTCTCGACCGTTCCGACGCGGCGGATCTTCCGCTGAAGCTGCATGACGCCATAAAGCAGCGCCTCCGCAGTCGGCGGACAGCCTGGAACGTAGATATCGACGGGCACGATACGATCGCAGCCGCGCACCACCGAATAGCTGTAGTGGTAATAGCCGCCGCCGTTGGCGCAGGAGCCCATCGAGATCACGTACTTGGGCTCCGACATCTGGTCATAGACCTTGCGCAGGGCCGGGGCCATCTTGTTGCACAGAGTGCCCGCAACGATCATCACGTCCGACTGGCGCGGCGATGCACGCGGGGCAGCGCCGAAGCGCTCCATATCGTAGCGGGGCATGTTGACATGGATCATTTCCACCGCGCAGCAGGCGAGGCCGAAAGTCATCCACCACATTGAGCCCGTTCGGGCCCACTGAAACAGTTCCTCGGTCGAGGTGACCAGAAAGCCCTTGTTCGAAACTTCCTGATTGAGATCATTGAGAAACGCCTGATCGGGCGGCGTCACGGCGCCACCCTGCATCAGAGGATGTCCTGCGGCGGAGTTCACGCCCACGAGATTGCCTGCGGTGCTCATTCCCAGTCCAGAGCTCCCTTCTTCCATGCATAAGCAAGGCCGACCGCCAGTTCGCCCAGAAACACCATCATGGTCGCCCAGCCGGCCCAACCGGTCATCTTAAGCGAGACGGCCCAGGGAAACAGGAACGCCGCCTCTAGATCGAAGACGATGAACAAAATCGCCACGAGGTAAAAGCGCACGTCAAACTGGCTGCGCGGATCCTCGAACGCGGGAAACCCACACTCGTATTCGCTGTTCTTGTCGGCGTTAGGCTGATGCGTGCCGGTCAGCCTGGCGACACCCATCGGCAGGAACACTATGGCCGCCGACAGCAGCAAGGCGATTGCCAGGAAGATCAGGATCGGCAGGTATTGTGACAGATCAGTCAATGGTCTCTGGCCTCATACCGGATGCGACAGCCGGACTCGCCTCGAAGGGATACACGCCCGGTTGGGCGCGCTCTTAGGGCAGCCCCAACGGCACCGCAAGGTGTCCAGTAGATTATTCAGCCGAACTTCATTGCATTGCAACAAGGCGAGCGCATACCGCAAGGCAATCTAGGGGATTGTCCGCGCGGCACGGCCGGCCTCAGTCGAGCGCCTTGCGGGTCGGCATCCGAAGAACGACCCGACTGCGGTGCCCATGTGGGAAAGGAGGATCAGGATGCAAGCGGAAAGCGCCGCGGTGAGAACATTGCAGCCATGACCAGACTCTGCTCCGTCATTGCATTTGACGCATTGCAACATTATCCGATTAACTCCTGTCCCGCATAACAGCTCAAAAGGCATCGCCATGGCCCAGATTTCGGCTTCTGATCCGATCGTCATCCTTTCATATGCCCGCACCCCCATGGGCGGTCTGCAAGGCGTTTTCACCGACGTGTCCGCCACTGACCTCGGCGCCACCGCCGTCAAGGCAGCGGTCGAACGCGCCGGAGTCGCGGGTGAGGATATCGAACGTATCTACATGGGCTGCGTGTTGCCGGCTGGCCTTGGCCAAGCCCCTGCCCGCCAGGCGGCGATCAAGGCCGGCCTGCCTCAGTCAGTCCAGGCCACCACGGTCAACAAGGTCTGCGGCTCAGGCATGCAGACAGTCATCATGGGCGCAGAAGCTCTTGCTTCCGGTTCGCTCGATCTGGTGATCGCGGGCGGTATGGAGTCGATGACCAATGCCCCATACTTGTCGAAAAAGCATCGCGGCGGCGCGCGCGCCGGCCATGACACGCTTTACGATCACATGTTTCTGGACGGGCTTGAAGACGCTTACGAAGGTTGCGCCATGGGCGCCTTCGCGCAAATCACCGCAGACGAGTATCAGCTCACTCGTGACAATCAGGATGAATACGCCATCGAGTCGCTGCGGCGCGCAGTGGAGGCGATCGGCTCAGGCGCGTTCAAGGACGAGATCGTTCCCGTTACAGTGAAGACTCGCAAGGGCGAGGTGATCGTCGATGTCGATGAGCAACCGGGCAAGGGCAATCCTGATAAGATCAAGACGTTGAAGCCCGCCTTCGCCAAGGATGGGACCATCACCGCTGCCAGCTCCAGCTCGATCTCGGATGGCGCCGCCGCCTTGGTGCTGACCCGCAAGAGCGTCGCCGATGCCAAGGGCCTCAAGCCCGTCGCCACCGTGGTCGGCGTAGCGGCGCACGCCCAGGAACCCGCCAAATTCACTACCGCACCGGTGGGCGCGATCACGTCACTGATGGAAAAGACCGGTTGGCAACTCTCGGATGTCGACCTGTTCGAAGTGAACGAGGCTTTCGCCTGCGTCGCCATGTTCGCGATGCACGACCTCGGCATTCCGCACGACAAGGTGAACATTCATGGCGGCGCCACCGCCCTGGGCCACCCGATCGGAGCCTCGGGCGCCCGCATCATCGTCACTCTCATCAATGCCCTGAAAGCAAATGGTCTGAAAAAGGGTGTCGCGTCGCTTTGCATCGGCGGCGGCGAAGCAACCGCAGTGGCGATCGAACTCGCCTGACCGTCCGCCCGAGCGGATGACGAAAAGTCCCCGCCCTCGAAGGCGGGGGCTTTTTGCTCATGGCGCGCCGGCGCCCCAGAGGCGGTCTTGACGCGCAAAGCCCTTGTGGCCTTCCACGTCGAACGCGCACCAGCCATTCTTGCAGTCACCTAGCATGCCGACGACCCCAGGCTCGATCCGCCAGAGCATGCGGGACGAGTCGCTGCTTTCGGCATGCATCTCGATCAGCCCATCCCCGTTCACGATGGCTGCGCGGTGACGCGAGAGCAGCAGGTCACGCATCCAGCCCTTAGTGCCATCGAGGTCTTCCACCAGGCGCCACGGACCTTCGCGACGCAGCACTTTGACGGGAAGGTGCAGACGGCGGTACACCCAATCAATCCTGTAGGAATCGCCCGGCCCCACGCGCATATTGGCGATATCGGCATCGACCGACGCCCAATAGGGCACCTTGTCGTCATCCTCCGCCCGTGCCGAAACCGAGAACAGGCACAAGGCCAACAACGGCGATATCATCAGGAAGCGCATCATGAGGGATTCTTACCCTGCTGGCCGCAAAGGCTTCAAGGCTTCTTGACCGGCCCCCTGTGGAAGGCATAGCGCGAAAAGCATGACGGCATCGGCTAGCGACATCTCCGCCCACCCTCACCCGCCGCGTCCGCGCGTGGTGGTCACGCGCAAGCTGCTGCCGGAAATCGAAGCTCGCATGGCCGAGTTGTTCGACGTGACTCTGAACGCCTACGACACGCCAATGACGCGCGACCAGCTTCTCGCGGCGATCCAGACGTGCAACGTTCTGGTGCCCACCGTCACAGACGTGATTGACGCCGAACTGATCGCGCAGGCGGGCGATGGGCTCGGCCTGATCGCCAGCTTCGGCGCCGGCACCGACCATATCGATGTTGCCGCCGCTCGCGCCCGCCGCATCATTGTGACCAACACGCCGGGCGTTTTCACTGACGATACCGCCGACATGACGCTGGCGCTGATTATCCTCGTCTCCCGCCGTTTCAGCGAAAACGTCAGGACACTGCGCGAAGGTCGGTGGGCCGGCTGGGCTCCTTCTACCATGTTGGGCCACTCTCTGACGGGCAAGACGCTAGGGATCGTCGGAATGGGTCGCATCGGCCAGGCGGTGGCGCATCGGGCCAAGGCGTTCGGCATGGAAATACGATATCACAATCGTCACCGCCTGCCGGGCGCGCTGGAGAACATGTTCTCCGCCCGCTACGCGCCCGATCTCGACGCACTGGTGGCGGAAGCCGATATCCTGACCCTGCATTGCCCCGCCGGACCTGAGACGCGGCTGATGTTCGACGCGCGGCGACTGGCGCTGATGAAGCCCACCGCCTGCATCGTGAACACTGCGCGTGGCCAGATCATCGATGAAGAAGCACTGATCGCCGCTCTATCCAAGGGGCGCATCGCGGGCGCCGGGCTCGACGTGTTCGCCCGTGAGCCACAGATCGATCCGCGATTGCTGGAGCTGCCGGGCCTGGTCGCCATGCCGCACCTCGGCAGCGCCACTTACGAAGGGCGAGGCGCGGCCGGTGAGCGGGTGATCGCGAACATCCGTTTCTGGGTGGACGGGCATCGCCCGCCCGACCAGGTGTTGCCCGACCTGCCCTGATGACCTGCAAGGCGGATGAAGCCGTTCAGCCCAGCTTAGCCTTCAGGATCTCATTGACCACTTGCGGGTTGGCCTTCCCCTGCATGGCCTTCATGGTCTGACCCACGAAGAAGCCGAACAAGGCTTCCTTGCCCGCCTTGTACTGCTCCACTTTATCGGCATTGGCGGCCAAGACGTTGTCGATCGCCGCCTCAATCGCCCCGGAATCGGATTCCTGCTTGAGCCCCTCGCGCTCGACAATCGCGGTAGCGCTGTCGCCGGTCTCCAGCATGATTTCCAGCACTTGCTTGGCGATCGATCCGGAGATTGTTCCAGCGCCCACAAGGGCTAGAAGTTCTGCACCCTTTTCGGGAGTTACATACGATTCCTCAAGCGACTTACCCAACTTGTTAAGCGCGCCGAACAATTCGGAGATCAGCCAATTGGCGGCCTGCTTGGCCACTTCTGCGGGCTGCTTTGCTTGTGCTGTGGCGCAAGCGTTCAGCAGCCGCTCAAACCAACGCGCGGTCTCCACCTCCGCCGTCAGCACGCCAGCATTGTAGGCTGAAAGGCCCAAGGCGGTCTCATAGCGGTGGCGCTTGGCATCGGGCAGTTCGGGCAGGGAGTTGCGGCATTCATCCAGGAACGCGTCGTCCAGTTCCAGCGGCAGCAGGTCCGGATCAGGGAAATAGCGATAGTCATGCGCATCTTCCTTGCTGCGCATCGACCGTGTAGAGCCGGTGTTCGGATCGAACAGGCGCGTTTCCTGCACGATCTTTCCGCCGCTTTCCAACACATCGACCTGGCGGTTCGCCTCGTGCTCGATCGCCTGCATGACGAAGCGCACCGAGTTGACATTCTTGGTCTCGGTACGAGTGCCAAAGGGCTCGCCGGGTCGGCGTACCGACACATTGACGTCAGCCCGCATCGAGCCCTGATCCATATTGCCATCGCACGAGCCGACATAGCGCAGAATCGTCCTCAGCTTTGAGAGGTAAGCCCCTGCCTCAGAAGGAGAACGCATATCCGGCCGACTGACAATCTCCATGAGCGCCACGCCCGAGCGGTTGAGATCGACATAAGACATCGTTGGGTGCTGGTCATGCATCAGCTTGCCCGCATCCTGCTCTACATGGATACGTTCAATACCAATGGTCTTGGTGTTTTCCGGGTCCTTGTCGTCCACGGCGATCTCGATCGCACCCTCGCCCACCAACGGGTGATAGAGCTGACTGATCTGGTAGCCCTGCGGCAAGTCCGCGTAGAAGTAGTTCTTGCGATCGAAGCGTGACCACTTGTTGATCTGCGCGTTGATCGCCATGCCGGTGCGCACCGCCTGACGGATACACTCCTTGTTGGGCACCGGCAGCATCCCCGGCATCGCCGCATCAACAAGGCTGACCTGTGAATTGGGCTCCGCCCCGAACGCCGTCGCCGAACCGGAGAACAGCTTGGAATTAGAGGTGACCTGCGCATGGACTTCAAGGCCGATCACGACCTCCCATTCGCCGGTTGCGCCCTGGATGCGGTATGTGGATTCAGTCAATGTCAGAACTCCAGCGGATCAAGCAACTCGACTTCGGGAAAATAGCTTTCAAAGCGCTTGCGGTCACTCGTTAGAATGGGCCAATCGCGATTAGCGGCCTGTGCGCCGATCATGAAATCGGGCAAAATCGTTGTGCGTGGTCCGCCGTTCAGGCGATAGGCCCCAAAGGCCACACTGGCCCGAAAGGCGTCGGCATTGTCGAACGGCTCCACTTTCAAGCCAAGCTCCACCAACCGTTCTTCGAAAGCGGCAAGGCTAGGCGATCCCCAGGCGGTTTCAGCGAAAATCACCGGATTGATCGTCGGCGATCGCTGCGAAGCCAGAAGAATGTAACTCTGGATGATTTTTTCGCTGCGTTCGCCGACGCCATGCAAAACATCGATGACGACATTGGAATCGACAATCATACTTCCGCCGGAGGCCCTCGCATCAGCTCGAGCCATAATTCGCTGGTCATGCCCTCGGGTAGAGTATTCTCGGCGGCAAACTTGCGCCGCGCTTCGCGCACACCTGCTGCTAAACGTTCCGCCCGTTCGGCGCGCTGGGCATCGTCGGTTGCCCGGCCCAGAACAACATCACCATTGGAACCAATCACAAAGCTGACCAGATCGCCAGCCTTCAACCCCAAAGCGTCACGGATCGCCTGCGGGATCGTAGCCTGGTATTTGCTGGTCAAGCGCGAACTGTAGCGTTGTGGCGGGCTGTGGATGTTCATGATATGGTGGTATTACGCCTTTCTGGTATTACCGTCAACCAACATCCATCCGTCCAACACATGGGCCCGATTACCTGACTCTGTAGTCAGATTCATCCTACCACCACTTCTCCGGCTTGGCCGCAAATCCGGCCCTCTGCTCGATCGCCAGCCCGGCATTCAGCACGCCCTGCTCGTCGAATGGCTTGCCGATCAGATGCAGGCCCAGCGGCAGCCCTTGCGCATCCAGCCCGGCAGGCACTGACATCGCCGGCAGGCCCGCGAGCGAGGCAGGCACGGTGAACACGTCGTTGAGGTACATCTTCAGCGGATCGTCCACGTTCTCGCCGAGCGCGAAGGCTGCGCTTGGCGCGGTGGGTGTCAGCAGCACGTCCACCTCATGGAAGGCACCCATAAAATCGTGACTGATGAGCGTGCGAACTTTCTGCGCCTGCGTGTAATAGGCGTCGTAGAAGCCGGCAGAGAGCACATACGTGCCGATCAGGATCCGGCGCTTCACCTCGGCGCCGAAGCCGGCAGCGCGGGTGGCGGCGTACATATCCTGGAGGTTGGCGCCGTCAGGCAGGTCACGCAGGCCATAGCGCACACCATCATAGCGGGCGAGGTTGGACGACGCCTCAGCTGGAGCGATGATATAGTAAGTCGGCAGGGCATATTTGGTGTGCGGCAGCGTCACGTCCACCACTTCGGCGCCTGCGTCTTCCAGCCAGGCCATGCCCCGTTCCCAGAGCGCCTCGATCTCGGCGGGCATGCCGTCCACCCTGTATTCGCGTGGAACGCCGACTTTCTTGCCTTTAAGGCCGGCTGAAAGGTTCGTGGTCCATTCAGGCACCGGCATATCGAGGCTGGTGGAATCCTTGGGATCGAACCCAGCCATGGCCTCCAGCATGATCGCGCAGTCTGTCACGTCGCGCGCCATCGCGCCCGCCTGATCCAACGAGCTGGCGAACGCGACCACGCCCCAGCGCGAACAGCGGCCGTAAGTGGGCTTGATACCGGTGATGCCTGTAAACGCCGCGGGCTGGCGGATTGAACCGCCGGTGTCCGTGCCGGTCGCGGCCGGGCACAGCCGCGCCGAGATCGCCGCCGAACTGCCGCCGGAAGACCCGCCGGGGGCCAGCGCGGCGTTGCTGTCCGGTCGCCGCCAAGGCGAGACCACGTTGCCGAAGTGGCTCGTTTCGTTCGAAGAACCCATGGCGAACTGGTCAAGGTTGAGCTTGCCCAACATGCCCGCACCGGCCTCCCACAGCTTCTGGCTGACAGTGCTTTCGTATTCGGGCTTGAAGCCTTCGAGGATGTGGCTGGCCGCCGTCGTCTGAACACCTTTCGTCGCGAACAGGTCCTTCATGCCGATCGGAACACCGGCCATCTTGCCCAGCGTCTCACCGGCGGCGCGCCTGGCATCGACGGCCTTGGCGGCTTCGATCGCCTTTTCCGGTGTAGCGACGATGAAAGCGTTCAACGCTTCCTGCGCGGCGGCGATATTGGCGTTAAACGCTTTCGCCACTTCAACGGCGGTGAAATCGCCTTTGGCCACGCCGCCGCGAATGGCGGCTACACCGAGTTCGGTCAATTCCTGCGTCATTACAAACCTCCCGTCGCCCTGGCGAACGCGGAAGCCCCGCGTTGCCGGCTACGGATCAAAAGAAAAGCGGGGTCCCCACCGTCGCGGGGATGACGAACCTTTGGCGTGAACGGAGGCCCGCTCACTCAATCACCTTAGGCACGCCGAAGAAGCCGTGTTCGGCCATCGGCGCATTGCCCAGCACTTTGTCACGGATGCCCCCGC
>NZ_DAIMZT010000080.1:0-9526 GCF_036733805.1 Novosphingobium sp.
GCGACCAGCACCGCGCACAAGGCACATGCCAAAACGGTTGCCGCGAGCATCCCCGCGACGATCGCGACCTTAGTGAGCGGTCGCGCGTCCGACAGGCGGGTCAAAATACACCTCCTCGACTTCGAATTTTCCGGCGCGCTTGCGGGTCTGGACGACGACGTCGACCAACATGTGCAACAACCCACGGATATCGTCGCGGGCCAGATCGCGCCCGCCTTCGGACTCCTTCACCAGCAAGGTGAGCTGCTCGAAAGCGCCCATCGCTGAACCGGCATGGACGGTTGTAATCGAGCCGGGGTGACCCGAGTTCACGTTGCGCAGATAGAAAAAGGCAGTCCCGTCGCGCAGTTCTTGCAACAGAATGCGATCGGGCCGCATGCGCAGCGCACTTTCAAGCAGCTGCTTCGGGCCGACCTTGGCCAGGCCCTGTCGCTCGCTCGAATAGACCATATGCACGACGTTGCGGTGTTCGACGACAAGCTCGCGCGTATCCTCGATCGTGAGCAGCCGCTCGTCGGGCGGGATCAACTGGATCAGCGCCTTGGCGAAGGTGGTCTTGCCCGAGCCGGTCGCGCCGCTCACCAGGATGTTTTTGCGGGCGGCGACGGCGGTCCTGAAGAAGGACGGCCAGTCACCGGCGTCGCGCTGTGCCACCAATTGAGCATCGACTTCGCCAAGACCGCACGCCGCAGAGCGAGTTCCCTTGAACAGGCCGGTCTGCTCGAGCTGATCGATCGCCAGATTGACCCGGGAAGGCTTGCGCACCGTGAAGGACGGCGCGCCATTCGGGGTCACCGAGGGTATGACGATCTGGCACCGCTCTCCGCCCGGCAAGATCGTCGAGCAGATCGGGGTCTCGGCATTGACGTCCTGCCGGGTGAAGCTTGCGGCCGCGACGGCCAGCGTCGCCAGCCAATCGCTGTCGAGTTCGGCGACGCTATGCCAATGCCAACCGCGATGATCCTCGATGCCGACTTCGCCGGGCTTGTTGATCACCAGTTCGGTGACCTCGACCGGCTCCAGCAGCGGCAGGATCGGCGCGAGATAATGGCGCAGGACAGCGGTATCGCTCATCCTCAGCGCCGCAACTCGAGATTGTAGACGTCGGCGAAGTTGAAGTCCTTGGCGACGAAGATCCCGACCTCCTCGCCCTGGTTTTTCTTCAGCACCGGTCGGATATTGATGCTGTTCTGGAGTGCAATGCTCGCCCCCTCGCTCGGGGTCCGGGTCGTATTATTGAAGTTGTTGCTGCCACCTGAAACGGACTGCCCGGCGATATAAGCGGCGTCGTCGACCAGCGAGAGCAGCAACGCGCTACCGAAGCGCGCCCAGAAGAAGGTGTCCACGGACCCGGCGATGCCGGCGCGGCCAAGGGCGTCCGACCCCGGCGAAGCCAGGTCGATGCGCACGCCCTGCGGCGTGACGGCCCGCGTCCACAACACGAACAGGCGGTTCTGCCCTTGCTGGATGCCGCCATGATATTCGCCGAGGACTTTGGTGCCCTTTTCCATGAGCACGACACGGCCATTCTCCGAATAGACGTCGCGCGGAATCAGGCACGAGGTGTAACCGGGCTGCGCAGAATTCATCGCTGTCTGGAGGATGCACGGGATCAGCGTGCCGGCGGTGACGAGATAATTGCGGTTGGGCAGCATCGAGGCCCGTGCCTCGCCGACCGCCGAACTCTGTCGAAGCGCGTCGAGCGCATTGGGTGCGCCGCGGGCGGCCGTATCGTTAGCACCATCGCCGCCGTCCGGACTGGCGGTGCCGCTACCTGCGCCACTTCCACCGCCCGATGGCTGAAGCGCATCGCGCCCTCCATAGGCGATCAATGTCGATCGCCGTGCCTGGTCGGCCAGGTTCTGCCGCGTATTCTGCGGCGCGCCTGCCGGCGCTGCGCCCGGTTGCATGGCAGGAACGATCTGTCCGTCAGGGCCAACGACCTGCGTGCCAGGTGGAGGATTGATGACGGGTGCGTTGGGATCTGCGGCGAGAGCGCCAAGCGGCTTGGGTTTCGCCGCGACGGCATCATACGCGACGGTCTCGCGCGCTGCCAGATCGGGGCGTTTGGCCATCGACTCCGGTTTGCCCATCAGGCTGCCGGCATTGTTGGTGCTTGGCCCCGAGTTGACCCACAAGATGCCGAGAACCATCGCCGTTCCCGCGAAAATCAGGGCGGTGTTCCGCTTTGCCGGTGTCATCCCACCGATCGGATCGATGCCGCGCTCGCGGATGATTTCGTCGCGTTCAGGTGTTGGATCGCCTTGCGGGCGACGAGGGGCCTCGGCCGCAGACTCGTCCATCGCGCTCACTCCTTCGGGTCTTGTATGGTGCGTTCGACATGCGGCGACGCTGTGTTGGTGCCGTGATCGACGCCGTAAGGTGTTGGCGCGAGATTATAGATGCACAGCACCTCCCGGTTCCGGCGCAGACGCAGTTGAGCCGCCACAGCGTGAACGACCACGAACTCGTCCCGGACATCGAATGGGACCAACGTCTCCGAGCCGTCCGGGCGCACGAGATAAATCGCCGGGATTTCGTGGTTGCCGGGAAAACGCAGGACCGTGAACTGGCCGTTGTCGGAGATCTCCGACGGCTGAAGATCGCTCGCACCCTGGACCTTGTAGTTCAGATTACGCGGTCCATCGATGACGCCGTGGTCAAGGGCTCCCCGAACGGCGCTCGCCTGCAATGCCGCGACGCGCTGTGCTTCCTGCGTCGCGCGCATGCGAGCGGCACGATCAGCTTCATCGCGCGGGTAGCGAAACCGAACCTGGAAGAATGTATCACGGCTCCCGCTGCCGATGGGTCCTCGGCGCGCCGTCAGTTCGAAGGCGTAGTTGCGCAGCTCACCCCCGCGATTGGTCGTGACGATAAGGTTCGTTGGTCCCGCCCGCTCACGGGGTTTCAGGAACAGAATGTGACCGGCAACCGCCACTTCCCAGGAGACGGTGTCGCCGAGCGCGACATGTTCAATCGTCTCGTCGGCGCCAAGCACGACCTGGGTCGCTGTCCGGAATGTGCCGACGATCCGGTAGACCTGGGTCTCCTGATATTCGACGAACTTCACGCGTGGATCCGCCGGCCCACCGCGCGGCGTGTCCTCCGCGAGCGCGGGTGTCGCCATAATGGCGATAAGGCTCGCTAATGGAAGAAGGCGGTTCACCGCACCACCTCGGGGTCCGCGCGGTAATTCTCGACCTGGAACCCCAATGGGTTGCGATAGCGGTCGCCCTCCGCCATCGGCGCGTTCGTGTACCGGAAGGTGACGGTCGCGATCCAGTCGCTGCTTTGCGTATCGGTGTCGGTCTGCACTGTCCGCGTGAAGCGGACGTTGGCAACACGATCGTTGATGAAGGCGATATTGCGCACGCGGGCCTGGACGACCGCGCTCTTGCCCCACACGACCTGTGGGCTTGCGGCGTTGTTCGAGCTGAAAAACCGGCCCCAGCGTTGCTGCTCGCCTGGTTCGGACAGGATAGTGACGGCCCGGAAATTCTCTTCGGCCGCCGCCGGCAACCAGCTTTCCCGGGTCCGGACATATTGCGCGAGGAAAAATTTCGTGACCGCCTCATCATAGCGCATCGGCTTCTGGGTGACGGTGGTCTGCACGTCGACGGCGCCCGTCGTCTGATTGACGCGAATGATGTACGGCATGACCGTCTTCAGCGGCGCAAGGCCCGCGAGTGCGAAACCCTCCGCGGTCGCGGCAAGCAGGCCCAGGCCAGCTACCACCCAGGCGATGCGTTCGGACCGCAACGATTTACGCTGGCGGTCCTGATCCCAGGATCGGGCATGGCCGAAATAGAGTTCGGCGTCCTTGGCCGGCACGCCTTCGGTCTGATTCCGCATGATCAGCAACTTCCATAGGTGCTGGGAGCTGCTCGCGCCGATGTCTTCTCGGACAAAGGAACGGGCGGGGGCGGTGTGCCGCGATCAGCTGGTTGCTTGATCTGTGGCACGGGTGGTGGGGCAGGGGGCACCACCACGGCGGGGATCGGCGAGCCCGGCAGTACGCTCCCATAGATGTTGACGTCGCGCAGGTGCTTGCCATTGCAGACGGGCAGTTTCTTCGGCCCGGAAGCCCCTTGGGCGAGTGTCGGGAGCAGGGCGATGACGACCGCCGATCGTCGGAGCGCACGGACTATCGTGGACGGCCTCGTCATTGGGTGTTCCTTCCTCATGCGCGGCTCACCGAACCGCCGCGCTGAGCGGCCCGTTCGAGATTGCGACTGTTGCGAGCGATACGGCGTTGCTGGAACGGTGCCGCCATGGACCCCCACGCAGAGCCGGCGAAGGCGCCGATGCCGGCGGACGCGCCCCCGGCAATGCCGGTCGCGATTGACGGCGCCTGGAAAAAGAAGATCGTTCCCAAGAAAATATAAACGGCGAACAGCACCGCACCCAAGGCGGCGTCTCCAACACCTTCGGATGCGGTAATCGCGGTAGCACCAAGGTCAGTGATCAAGGCCGTGATCGCGATGATCACTGCCATCAGCACAATGAAGTTGAAGGCCTGCCCGAGCCAGCCGTGAAATAGCCTTCGCGTGGTCTCGAAGAGCGAAAGGGCGATGAAGATCGGTCCGAGCGCGATGATGATGGCCAGTGCCACCTTCGCGAAAACGGTGATGGAGAAGCCGATCGCCGCAGATAGTCCGGCAAGCGCTTTAAGACCGAGGCTCAGGACGTACAAAACGAGCTTGTATGGGTTGATATCGCTGTAGGTTGCCGCCTCGGTCTCGATCCTCGCGATAATAACGTCACACTGGCTGAAATAGTCGTCGAACACGTTGCCAACGCTCGTGACGGTATGCCCCGCCAACGCCTGCGAGATCGCATCAGGCATGCCGTGAAACAGGGGATTAGTTACCCACTCCGTGTAGGCGACCGTGGTGGCCGCAACGTAGAGCAAACACAGTTTCACCATTCGGTAGACAAGCTCGCCCCACGGCTCGCTGACGATGCCGCGCATCACCATGTAGCCGAACAGCGCAATATAGATGACCAAACCAAGCGCGAGTGGGCCGCGCACAACCTCGATGACATTGTTCAAGCGCTCGTTAAGGAACATGTCGAGCTTGCCGTCGATGTTGGTGTAGAGAGTGGTGAAGAGCCCGTCGGCCATCTCATCTTTCCCCGGTCAATGGGCCGGCGACAGCGAGCGCAGCTTTTGATCAAGCGTCTTCACACTCTCTGCGTTCGAGCATTCCTGTGCGTCGCGATGCGTGCCATCGGCGCACGCCTTCAGGACTTCCGCGAGCTCTTGGGGGTGGGCTTTGAGGTAATCCTTTCCGCGCGCAGGGGGTTGGCACGCGACCAGAAATGCCGGGACCAAAAGCGCGAATGCCTTGAAGATGGTTGCCTTCATTGATGGAGGCTCCCAAGCTTTCTTGCTAAGATTTGCTCGCTCTCCTGCTGCGATCGAATCCGCTGCTCCGCCTGCTGCCTCATTGTGAGCGCCTGAAGTTGCACTGCGTCGTTCTGGATATGAGCATTTTCCACGCCGACACGGGCTTGGATATCCATCACGTCCTTCGCGTCTGACGCGGTGTCGAGCGACGAGCGCAGTTCCTCGAGACCTGTCGTCCGCTGGGCGGTGACGCCATACGCTGCCTCGGCAATGGCCGCGTCGCGCGCCGCCATGTCACCATTTCGAGAGATGGAATCGCGGTTCGACCGCTCGAAAGCCGTCGCATCCGGGCGCAGTTCGGGAAGCTCGACGCGGTTGCTGATACGGATCCGATCTGCGGCGGTCCCAAGGCTACCGAGGCCCGTGGTGTCAGATGACATGAGGCGCTGAATATCCCGTGCTTCGCTCGGCAAGAGGTGGCGAACGGCATCGGTGTTCAGGGACGAGGCAATCTGGTTGACGTTCGTCAGCTTGTTGACGCTGTTGTAGAGCTCGGTTGCCTGCGAAATCTGCTGCTTTCCCTGCTCGATCATCGACAGGGTGTTCTTCACCGTCGAGAGCGTCTGCAGGAAGGTGCTGGAATCATAGACCGGGATGCCTTGCGCGAACGCCGGCATGGACATCGTCAGTCCGCTGACAATCGCGAGCGCTCGTAATGCTTTCATGACCTCATCCTTTCCTTCTGGTGGTGGCTCGGCGGCGCTCGTGAAAGACGGGCAGCCAGTCGCTGGGATCGTCGCCATGTTCGCGGCGAACCTGATCGAGGATTCCCACGGTCTCAGTTGTGCCCGAGAGGACGGCCAGCTCGTCGGACAGCCCGCCGAGATCGAGTTCCACGACGATGGAATCGTGACCCTGCTTGACCAGAAAGCGCCGGCTTTCGGGGATCAGATCGTTTCTGATGAGTTTGAACTCGGCGCGGGTGAGGCCAAGCCCATCGATATAATCGACCTCCCGGCCATGCGGGTTGGGCAAGAGGATCTTGGTGGCGACCTGCTCCATGATGCTATGCGAGATGTCCGAGCGCAGCGCGTCGGCCGGGCTTTGCGTCCCGAAGACCAGAAACGCATTCTGCTTCCGGTATGTCTTGAGGCCATCCTGCGCGAAGGCGCGGAAGGCATCATCGCCCAGCGCCTTCCAGAACTCGTCGATATCGATTACGAGCCGGCGGCCATCGAGCAGGGCATCGATCCGGTGGAACATGTACATCATCAGCGGCGTGCGGATCTCGGGATTGTCGAGGAAATCCGTCATGTCGAAACCGATGAACCTGGCCTCGAGCGTCAACTCGTCGCGGTCATTGTCGAACACCCAGCCAAGCGCTCCGCCCCGTGACCATTTCTCAAGCCGTGCCCCGATACCTTCCGGATCACGTTGTCCGAGCAATTGGCGTAGCGCGAGGATGGACCGTTCTTCCGGGGGAAGGCGCCCGATCGAGAGGATGCCCTCGTCGATCATCCGCTCCTGCGTGACGCCGAGCTGGATGCCCGAGGGGGTCACCAGATGCCGGATCAGCCTGCCGAGGAAGACGATATTGCCCGGGGTCTGCTCGAGCGCGCGGAGCGGAGCGAAGCCTGTCGGCACGCCGTTACGCAGCGCCAGATACGTGCCACCGGATGACCGTACATAGATTTCGGCGCCTCGGTCCTTGTCGATGAAGATCTGCTGCGCGCCGGTTTTCTCGAGCTGCGCCATCAGGAAATTCTGGACGACAGTCTTGCCGCCTCCCGACGGACCGATGATCAGCGTATGGCCGAGATCGTTCACATGAAAATTGAAGTAGAAGGGGGACTGAGCCGCGGTCTTCATCAAAGCGATGGCAGCGCCCCAATGATTGCCCTCCGCCTTGCCGGCAGGAAAGGTGTGGAAGGGGGAGAGAGCGGCGAAATTGCGCGACGTGATCGCCGCCGGCCGCGCACGCCACGCAAAGTTGCCCGGAAGCTGCGACCAGAAAGCGGCTTCCAGCGCCGGGCCTTCCCGCGCCGAGACCAGACCGGCATCGGCGAGCGCAGCCCGTGCCGTCGAAAGATTTTCGGCTAGGCGTTTCTGATTTTCACCGAAGACCGCGAGCGAGAAATGATGCTCGCCCAGGACAAAGCGATTGCTCTGCAGATCGTCGGCCGCGTCCGCCAACTCAAGCGCCTGACTTGCAGCGGCATCCTCGGTCGATGCCATCTGGTTCTGGCGCCGCCGCAGGCGCTCGGAGGCCCGCGCCTTGCCCATGAACGCAAAGGACTGCGTGACAACGAACGCGAAGTCCTGGCTAAGGAGCGCGTTCATCTGGCCGGGTCGCGTCATGGCCGGATATTCGCGGATACCGAACAGACCGACAAAGCGGCTCGTATCATGCGCGCGCACCTCGACCGTCTCGCGGCCGAAGATCACGCGTTCCCCATAGATGGCGGAACCGAGATGGCCGCGGACCAGCGGCACTCTGCCGGCGCGGCCCATCATTACCAGCTCGAGCACCTCGAGCGGTTGGGAGAACATCAGGCCGTTATGCTCGTAGAGGTGCAGACGCCGAGGCCGGCAGCGTGCGAGGAGCTTCTCGATATCGCGCGCCTTGTCCTCGAAGCGTGCGAGCTCATCCTCGTCCACCTCGGTCCCTTCCTTGCGTGCCGACGCCAGACGGCGAAGCAGCACGCCGGTGCGGTCGGCCGATCCCACGGACGGGCGCATGATCAGGGTGAGGTACAGTTCGTTGACAAACATCCGCTTGGCGGTGACGCGCGCACGATATTTTGCATCGAGGTCGGCCGCAAAAGCCGAGCGGAACTCGCCTTCGGGATAGTCCGTGATCGGCCGGCGAACGATGTGGGTCCAGATCGCGAGGCGGTCGTCGGCAATATTGCGCAGCGTACCGTTGAGCTTCTCGTGCCAGTCGTTGAGATGGACAGGGTCGGCGGTTTCAAACGCCATGCCTTCGAGCTTGAACATCATCATGAGGTCGCGCCCGTCGAGCGCGATGACGTTCTCGTCGATATGGCGCGCATAGGGCAGGTAACGCGCCGGGTCGGCCTCTTGTTTGAGGATCCGCCATGGCGTGCGGGCTGTCGCTCCGCTCAATGCGCTGGCCCGGCTAGCCACGTGCGAAGCCCGGGCGCTTCGCCCCGTCGATCGGCAGGGGAGAGTAGGAGCTGCCGCCCCACCAGCCGCGGTTGCGGCAGCGCGCCTTGGTCGTCGTCCACAGCCACAGCAGTCGAAACGCGTTGGCGTCGTGCCGGACAATCAGTCGGGCAATCGTCAGAAACGCACCGGCCAATGCGAAAGCGTAGAGCGGGTTGCCGGTGATGATGAGGGTCAGGCACGCTGCCAGCGCGATCGGCAGCGATGCCTCGATCGGTACGCCCAACCACATCGTTGGTCGGGTCACGGCCAGGAAGAGTGTCTCTTCCCTAAGCTTTTCGTCGTCCATCGCGGCGCACTCACGCGCCGCCGGTGATGGTATCGACGATCCACTGCGCGCTGAACACGATGAAGATACCGACAATGACCGTCACGAGGAGACCGAGGCTGGCACGGCCCGTGAAGAACATGAAGCCGACGATGACGACCGCGATCACCGCGATCGTCTTGGCAAATGTGCCGGTCAGCCAGGTCTTGATATTCTCGGCCATCGACGTGACGCCATCGGCCGCCTGGGCATGCGCGGGGTCGCTCAGCAGCATCGAAACCAGGATGGCGGTGGCGATGAGCGCCAGCGTCTGGACGAAAGCGCGGCGACGTGGCGGGAGCCAGATCGATATGGTCGAAGCGGGAATTGTCATTCGGTCGGTCCTTCTCTCGATGCCGGCGTCCCGTCACCAAACACCATCATCGAGGCGGTTTGGGCGCCTGCGGAAATGTCCCAGGACCGCGGTGCTTTCACCGCCGTCTGCACAATGCGAGGCTCCTGGATTGGCGTTTCGGATGCGGGTATTGGAGGGGTGGACCTGGCCGAGCCTGCGCCGGTTGGCGCCAATCCCCTGATCGCGGGAATAATGACCGCAGAGCTCGCATAGACTCTCGCCACATAGCCGTTGCCAAAGCCACGGGCCTGACTTCCGGTATTGTACATCGAGAGAGCAACGGAGATCGCGCGATCGGACGAACCCTGGGTGCGCGCCGCGTCAAGAA
>NZ_DAIMZT010000081.1:0-9036 GCF_036733805.1 Novosphingobium sp.
TCGACGTCACACTAACCGGCAGCGCCGGCGAGGTGACGGCGATCCAAAAGCAGCCCTGAGCCGGCGATCGCCTTGGCGCATTAGCGTGTAATTAACCTTGTTCCGTCACGCTTCGGCAATGGAACAATTGAGATCCCGCGCCAAAACGCAAGCACAACTCGACGTCCTATACATCGCGCGGTGGCAGTCATGATTGCCACCGCCTTTGGCTGCCTCGCTCTCTTGTGCGTCGTGAGTTGGCCATTTTTCAACGATTACGGGACGGTGATCAAAATCCAGAGCACCGGTGCGGCCGCATTCGCGCTCTATTTTCTTGCGCTGGGATCGCCCACGGCAGCGATGGCGTGTCTCATTTCGTGCTCGCAACTCATTATTTCTGCGGCTGTGCGAGACCGTTACGTTGTCATCAGGCTTTATGGTGCGAGCCTCATTCTTTTGGCCTTTCTCTCAATTGTGACGTGGCATGGCATCCCGTCTGCCTTGGCCTTGACCGGAAGCTCCTTGGGCACCCTCGCACGGCTGCAGACTTCAACCACGCGGATGAAAGGTTTCTTTCTTGTCGGTGCGCCATTCTGGCTTGCGCATAATCTGATAGTCGGTGCGCTCTTTGCGCTGGGTACGGATCTCGTCTCGCTCGTATCCAACATCGCGAATCTTTCGAAATTCCTGCTAAAGCAGCGGCGCGCCTCGGTGGGCGCTTCGGCGTCCGTCACATTGGTCACCACACAAGCTGCGCTTCTTGTCCGATCTGGACAGTCGAAGATCATCCGCCTCAAGCACCGGTGGATCGACCGTGACCTGCTTGTGAAAAATACCGTATAGGGAACATCCACGAGTCAGGTAGCATTCGTATGATGATCGCTCGCCAGTGAAGCCAAGCTCGGGTGCCGTACTGGCGATCCTGTCAGCACTATTGTTTGGCGCCAGTACACCGTTCGCGAAGCTCGTCCTTGGTAACGGTGTAGACGCTTGGCTGCTCGCCGGCCTGCTTTATCTCGGATCGGGTTGCGGGCTTGCTCTCGTATATGCGTTGCGCAGAGCGATCGGACGTGGCGAGGGGGAAGCATCGCTCGCCCGATCCGACATGCCCTGGCTGGCGCTCGTCATCCTGTGCGGAGGCGGGATCGCACCGGTCTTGCTGATGGCGGGACTGGCAACGACGCCTGCGTCCACCGCGTCGCTTCTGCTCAATCTGGAAGGTCTTGCGACCCTCGCCATCGCTTGGCTGGTGTTCCGCGAAAATGTCGATCACCGTCTGTTGGTCGGCGCTGCGGCGATCCTCGGCGGCGCGGTGTTGCTATCGTGGCGTGGCGCTCCCGCGGGCGGTGGCTTGGGCATGTTGGCGATCGCCGGCGCTTGCCTCGCCTGGGGTATCGACAATAATCTCACCCGAAAGCTCAGCAGCGCCGATCCCGTCCAGATCGCGATGCTGAAAGGGCTGGCCGCAGGGACCGTCAATCTCCTCCTGGCGCTGACGCTTGGCGCATCCTTGCCAGCGATTCCGGTGGTTGCGGGTGCCGCGCTGATCGGCTTTCTTGGGTACGGCGTCAGCCTCGTGATGTTCGTGCTCGCGCTTCGGCACCTCGGCACGGCTCGGTCGGGAGCCTATTTCTCGACGGCACCGTTCATCGGTGCGTTGCTCGCGGTCGCGATGTTCGGCGAAACGGTCTCCGTGCCTTTCGTCATCGCCGGGATCCTGATGGCGATCGGGCTCTGGCTGCACCTGACCGAATCGCATGGCCACGAACATGCGCACGAACCTCTCGAACATGATCATCGCCATGTTCATGATAGCCATCATCAGCACCAACATTCGCCGGGCGTCGTTTCAGACGAACCCCACAGTCACTGGCATAGGCATACGCCAATGACACATCGGCATGCCCATTTCCCCGACCTGCACCACCGGCATCGGCATGACGCATAACCTTGGGCACCGAACGGATGCGACCTCGACATTTCGCCATCGTCCTGCCTATAAAGCCTAAAGTCACTATAGGGTTATGCTCAATGTCATCAGGGTCGCTCAGCATCGGCAAGCTTGCTGCCGCAACAGGGACGAAGGTCGAGACGATCCGCTATTACGAGAGTGCCGGTCTGCTGGCGGCGCCTGACCGCACCAAGAACAATTATCGCGCCTATTCGCCGCAACATCTCGCGCGTCTCAGCTTCATCCGGCGCGCCCGGGCGTTGGGGTTTTCGCTCGATCAGGTCCAGGCGCTGCTCGGTCTCGCCGATCAGAAGGAGATATCCTGCTCGGCGGTGGATCTGATCGCTCGAGAACATCTCGCCGAGATCGATCGCAAACTGAAGGATCTGGCAACGCTGCGTTCGGAGCTCAGCAGCCTCATCGTCCAATGCGGCCATGGCACGATTTCGGAATGCCGTATCATCGAGACGTTGGCACCGGAGGCGGCTCGCGCGGGATAAGCAAACACCTTCGTCGGCTATTGCAACTAAGTCGCAAAACTGCTTGACCCTCTAGCGGCTAGAGGGTTTATGAGGCTGGGATGTCCCGCCCAGACCTTCGCGAATCTTTCGATTCCAGCCCTGCCTTTACGCGCTTGCCAATGCCATCGATCCGGCGGGCCATGGCCGTACTGGCGGCACTCCTATGCATGGTCGGCATCAGCGGCATAGCCCGCGCCGATACCGCCGACGTGCAGACGGCGTGGCGGCTGCTCGACTATGTGGCGGTCGATTATGGTGGCGCCGTCAGCGGCGGTCGGGTCAAGAGCGCCTCGGAATTTGCCGAGATGACCGAATTCGCGGCTTCGGTATCGACCCGTCTCGCCGCTCTGCCACCCACGCCGGCGCGCGCTACTCTGACCGCGGGCGCGAGCCGGCTCCAGGGCGTGATCGCCGCCAAGGGCACGCCCGAAGAGGTCGCCCGCATTGCCCATGGCCTCGCTGCCGATCTGCTCAAGGCCTATCCGGTGCCCCTCGCGCCAGCCAAGGCGCCCGACCTGGCCCGCGGCGCGACCCTGTTCGCGCAGAATTGCGCGAGCTGCCATGGCATGACCGGGGATGGGCATGGCCCCGACGCCTCGAAGCTCACCACCCCGCCGATCGCCTTCAGCGACGTGAAGCGCGCACGGCAGCGCAGCCCCTTCGCGCTCTATCAGGTCATCGAGCAGGGTATCGACGGCACAGCGATGCAAAGTTTCGCGATCCTCCCGAGCGCCGATCGCTGGGCGCTGGCCTTCTATGCCGGTCGCTTCGCTTTTTCCGATGCCCAGGCGGCTGAGGGTGAGCGGTTATGGAAATCCGACGCCAGTCTCCGGCGCGCCATTCCCGATCTGACGGCGCTGGCCGGATTGACGCCGGAAACACTCGCAAAGGCCGTTGGTCCTGACAAGGCCGACGTGGCGATCGCCTATCTGCGCCGCCATCCGGAGGTGGTGATCCCGAAGCCCGCAGGCTCGCTGAGCGTCGCGCGCGACAAGCTGCAGCGCAGCCTTGCCGCCTATCGCAGCGGCGATCGCCACGCCGCGCAGGAACTCGCGCTGTCCGCGTATCTCGACGGGTTCGAACCGCTCGAGCCGATGCTGACCGCGCGTGACGCAACGCTCATGGGGCATATCGAAAGCGCCATGGGCGAATTCCGCGCCTCGCTTCAGCAAGGTCGGCCCGCTGACGAGATAGCCACCCGTATCCAGGTGCTCGATGGCTTGTTCGATGACGCCGATGCAGCCTTGTCCCCGGACGCGGCGAGCAGCGCATCGACCTTTCTGGGCGCGTTCACCATCCTGCTTCGCGAGGGGCTCGAAGCCCTGCTGATCGTCGTTGCGATGATCGCCTTCCTGCGCAAGGCCGAGCGACCCGAGGTGCTGCCCTATGTCCATGGCGGCTGGATCGGCGCGCTGGCGGCGGGCGGCCTGACCTGGGCGGTTGCAACCTATGCGATCGGGATCAGCGGCGCGAGCCGAGAGCTCACCGAAGGGTTTGGATCGCTGTTCGCGGCCGTCGTCCTGCTCTCCGTGGGGATATGGATGCACGGCAAGGCGCAGGCGGACCAATGGCAGCGCTACATCCGCGAAAAGTTGTCGCGCGCGCTGTCACGGCAATCGGCCTGGTTCCTGTTCGGCCTGGCCTTCATCGTCGTCTATCGCGAGGTGTTCGAGACCATCCTGTTTTATGCCGCGCTCTGGACCCAGGGTAATGGCGGTATCATGCTGGCCGGCGCCGGCTCGGCGGTCCTGCTGCTCGGCCTCATTGCCTGGGCGATGCTGCGCTACAGTCGCGACCTGCCGATTGCGAAGTTCTTCGCCTATAGCGCCTGGCTGATGGCGCTCCTCACGATCGTGCTCGCCGGCAAGGGTGTGTCCGCGCTGCAGGAAGCCGGCATCATCGACATCGCCCCGCTCTCGGGCGGAATTCGCGTCTCGGTGCTCGGCATCTTCCCGACCGTGCAGTCGATGGGCGCCCAGTTGCTGATGCTCGTCGCGGTGGCCGGCGGGTTCATTCTCAACCGGCGCCGTGCCGTCGTGGCATCCACCTGATGAAGAGCAGAGCAGGAAGCGATATTCGTCTTGACCCTCTAGTAGCTAGAGGGTGCATAAGGCTTCTCATGATGCTTGCACGCGTGGAAAATCATGGTCTGTAGCAGCTGCCAGTCGGATGCGCCGGCGGCGCCCGATCCGCGCTGGCGCCGCGTGCTGTGGATCGCTCTTGCGATCAATCTGACGATGTTCGCCGGCGAGATCGTCGCGGGTATCGCCTCGGGGTCGCGTTCGCTCCAGGCGGACGCGCTCGATTTTCTAGGCGACTCCGCCAATTATGCGATCAGCCTCGGGGTCGCGAGCATGGCGCTGGGCTGGCGGTCGCGCGCCGCATTGCTGAAAGGCGGCACCATCCTTGCCTTCGGCCTCTACGTCTTGATCACGACGCTGCTTGCCGCGCTGGGCGGGGGCATACCGCAAGCTGGGACGATGGGTATCGTCGGCGTGATCGCACTGGTCGCAAATGGCAGCGTTGCGCTCATGCTCTACCGCTATCGGAGCGGCGACGCGAATATGCGATCGGTGTGGATCTGCTCGCGTAACGACGCCATCGGTAATTTGGCAGTATTGCTTGCCGCCGCAGGTGTGCTCGGCACGGGCACGGCTTGGCCGGATCTGGCGGTAGCCCTGATCATGGCAGGGCTCGGCATTTGGGGTGGCCTTCAAATCATTATCCAGGCGCGGACGGAGCTATATCCCAAACCATCTGAGGATGCGTCGGCACAACTTCCGCTGACTTCTGGCAGCTTGCAGCTGCTGGAGCGCAAATAGATGCTTTCCATCGCAATCCGCCTTCGCGCAAGACCCGCCCGATCGCCCGAGATTATGCGATGACATCTCATTCCTTTATGCGATGTCGGGGCTATCCCGTTGTCGGCTTTCCTGTTAGTCGGTTGTCCGTGCGACGCTTGCTCAACATCCTTGCTTATTTGGCGATCGTCCTTTCCCTTGGGACGACGGCGACGGCGCATGTGCTGGAACGGCCGGATGTAAGCGTTACATCCCAGGAAATAGGCGTGGACGAAGTTGCTCTAGGCCATGCGCCCGGCGACGCCGATCAAGTGCCCTCCGATGGTGACAAAGGGTATCCTCACCATCACGGCGGCTGCCACGGTGATCATGTCGCAGCGCCGGTCAAGATCTCCAATGCCGCGCTCACGCACGACCTTCGGCTTGCCCCCATTTTCGCGAGCCATTCCATGCGGCCGCTCTCAACTGCCGATCCGGCGCTGAGGCCCCCACAAGCCTGACGATCCGCTGACCTCGCCGGCCATTGCCGCGCGGGGCGAATCCGGTTCGTCAGGAGTCATCATCTATGTATCGTACAATCGCGGCCGTTATGGTCGCGGCGACCTTGGCCAGTACGGCCGGGGCGCAGACAGCATTGCCGCCCGGCATTCCGGCGGCGAACCCTTCGTCACAAGCGGCAGACGCGTTCTCGCTTGAGAATGCGCTTGCTGCGGGCGGGATGCCATCAGCCCCGTCGGCCGCCGCCCGTAATGGCGCGGCATCGGGACCTGAGGGTAATAATCCAGCCCCGCTTCCATCGGTCGCGGCGGCGACTGCCGGCGTCGGCGCCGCGACAGCGGCACGGCGAGTTGCCGGCCTGCGCCCCAACCCCGAGCTTCAGGCTCAGGTCGAGAACGTCGCTGGCACCGGCGTCTACAAGGGGCTGCGGAGTTCCGAAACGACGGTCGGTGTTGCGCTCCCGCTAGAGCTGGGTGGCAAGCGGCCGGCGCGTGTCGCGCTTGCAACCGCTCGCCTAACTCGCGCGCAGGTCCAGGCTGAAATCGCGAGAGCGGATCTCCGCCTGCGGATTACGCAGCTTTATATCGAAGCCGCTGCTGCCGAGCGTCGGGCAGAGGTGCTGAGCGAGCAGGCTGGGATCGCCAACAACGCGTTCCGCGTCTCTAGCGAGCGCGTCAAGGCCGGCGACGTCGGCCCGATCGAGCAACAACGGGCAGACGTGCTGCGCATCAATGCGCAAGTCGCGGCCGACAGTGCCGCCCGTCAGGCACAGGCGGCGCGTGCCAATCTTGAGACATTGCTTGCTGTGCAGGTGACGGGACCGCTTGATCGCGCATGGTTCGAGCGAATCGATGGCTACGGACCGCCCCGACCCATCGACGTCGAAGGCACGTTGGCGCTGGCTGCTGCGGAAGCCGACGTTCGTACCGCAGATGCGCAGGTCCGGGTTGCGAGATCGCTGCGGGTGCCCGATCTGACCGTCAGCACCTTCGCTCGCCGGTTGGAGGCGACTAACGATACAGCGGCTGTGGTCGGTATCTCGATTCCGATCCCGTTTTTCAACAACGGGAGCGCCTTTGTGGCGCAATCGCGGTCCGAACAGACGCAGGCCATCGCGCTGCGCAACCTCGCGGTGGTCGATACGCGTCAACAGATTGCCAGTGCGCAGACCGAGGTGGCGAATGCTGCCGCGACGGCGCGGGCGGCAGGTGGTCCTGGCCTCGCTGCGGCCCAGGAAGCCGCCCGCATCGCCCGGATCGGTTGGAGTCAGGGCAAGTTTGACCAGATCGCGCTTCTCGATGCCGAGCGCACCCTTTCGCAAACCCGCCAGACCTACGTCGATGCACTCGCTGCGTATCACGACGCGCAGGCTCGGCTCGACCGGCTCACGACGCCGGCCCCCACGATTTCCGGAGATGATCGATGATGATGGATAAGCGCCTGCTAGGCGGCGGCGCCGCCGTCGCGATTGTCGCCGCACTTGGTGGTTACGGGATCGCACGCTGGACTGGGAATGAACCCGCCGCGACGGAAGCGGCAAGCGGCAATGCCGCTGCGCCTGCGGAGGTGGAAAAGGCCCCTGATACGGTGGCGATGACCGCGCAGGTGGTCCAGCAAGCCGGTATTGCCACCGAGACGATCAACCCGGGTGGACTCGGCGCGGAGATCGTCGCGCAGGCTACGGTCAGCGCGTCACCACAGGGCGAAGCGATCGTGACCGCCCGCGCCGCCGGCGCGGTCACACGGCTGTTGAAGCGGCTCGGTGATCCCGTGCGCGCCGGCGAAACGCTTGCTGTCGTCGAAAGCCGGGACGCGGCGCAGTTTGCCGCCGATCGCACCGCTGCGGCTGCCAAGTTGACGCTCGCGCAAAAGGCACTCGCCCGTGAGCAATATCTGTTCCGCCAAAAGGTCTCGGCGCGGGTCGAGCTGGAACAGGCCGAGGCGGAAGCCGCATCGGCCGCCGCAGAAGCGCGCCGCGCCAGTGTGGCTGCAGGGGCCGCACGGGTGACATCGGACGGTCGCGGTGTGCTGGTGTCGAGCCCGATTTCAGGCCGTGTCACCTCGGAGAATGTCAGCCTAGGCGCGTTCGTCCAGCCCGAGACCGAGCTGATGCGCGTCGCGGATGCGTCGAAGATTCAGATAGAGGCTTCCGTCGGACCCACTGACGCGCAACGGCTCTCGCCAGGTGACCGAGCGATCATCGAGCTGCCTGACGGGCGGACAGTCGAGGCAAAGGTGCGTGCCGTCACGCCAGGACTTGCCAACGACACGCGCTCAGCGACCGCCGTCCTCGATGTGCCCGGCACGCTTCAGCCGGGTCTCGCGGTGCGGGTGCGATTGCTGCCGAGCCGTGGTGGCACGTCCAATGCGATCGTGGTGCCGGAGAATGCGGTCCAGACGCTCGAGGGGCGCGACATCGTGTTCGTGCGGACCGCGCAGGGCTTCCGCGCTCAGAATGTCACGATCGGGCAGCGTAGCAGCGGTCGCGTCGAGATCCTGAAGGGTCTCGTTGGCGGCAGCCAGGTCGCAACCAAGAACGCATTCCTGCTCAAGGCCGAACTCGGCAAGGGCGCGGGCGAGGAAGAATAAGCCATGATAGCCAACCTTATGGCGCTTTCCGTCCGCGCTCGCTGGACGGTCCTAGCCTTGTTCCTCGTCATCGCCGGTCTTGGCGTGTGGCAGCTCTCCAAGCTGCCGATCGACGCGGTGCCCGACATCACCACCAAACAGGTTCAGATCAATACGGTCGACCCGCGGCTCTCGCCGGTCGAGATCGAGAAACTCGTAACCTATCCGGTCGAAATCGCGCTCGCCGGCATCCCCGGCCTGGAAACGACGCGCTCTATCTCGCGTAACGGCTTCAGCCAGGTCAGCGCGATCTTCACTGACGATACCGATCTCTATTTTGCGCGTCAGCAGGTAGGTGAACGGCTGCGCCAAGCGACAGAAAACCTGCCCGACGGCGTGCAGCCGCAGGTTGGACCGGTGTCGACCGGCCTAGGCGAAATCGTCATGTACACCGTTGATTATGCCAACCCGGACGGGAAGGGCGCCAAAAAAGTTGCTGGCCAACCCGGCTGGCAGCCTGACGGCAGCTATCTGACACCCGAAGGCGAGCGGCTGACCGATGGGGTGGCCAAAGCGAGCTACCTGCGCACCGTTCAGGATTGGATTATCGGCCCTCAACTGCGGTCGGTTAAAGGCATTGCGGGGGTCGATTCGATTGGCGGCTATGCCAAGACCTTCGTGGTCGAGCCGGATCCGACCAAGCTCGCCAGTTTCGGTG
>NZ_DAIMZT010000082.1:0-3251 GCF_036733805.1 Novosphingobium sp.
GGGCTTCTCGATCAATACGCTGACCCTGTTCGGCCTCGTCCTGGCGATCGGCCTGCTGGTCGATGACGCCATTGTCGTCGTCGAAAACGTTGAGCGGCTATTGTCCGAAAATCCGGGCATGTCCGCGCGCGAAGCGACTATCAAGTCCATGGAGGAAATCCAGGTCGCGCTGGTCGCGATCGCGCTGGTGCTTTCGGCGGTGTTCCTGCCGATGGCCTTCTTCGGCGGGTCGACTGGGGTGATTTACCGCCAGTTCTCCCTGACGATCGTTTCGGCGATGGTCCTGTCGGTGCTTGTCGCCCTGGTCCTGAGCCCGGCCCTGACCGCGACGCTGCTGAAGCCGAAGCGGGTTGGCGAAGGGCATGAACCGAACCTCATAGAGCGACGCCTGCCCTGGCTGGCGGCCGCTTGGGAAAAGTTCCACATCTGGTTCAACGACCGTTTCGAGCGTGCGACCGCCGCTTACGGTCGCCGCGTGGAGCGGGTGGTTGAGCACAAATGGCGATGGCTCGGCCTTTTCGTCGTGACCTGCATAGCCACCGTTATGCTGTTCCAACGGCTGCCTACCGGCTTTCTGCCCAACGAAGATCAGGGCAACATCATGGTGCAATGGCGGCTGCCCGCCGGCACGCCACGTGCAACAACGCAGGAAGTGCAGCGCCGGATCGAACAGTATTTCGATACGTACGAGAAGAACAACGTGGCCGGGATCTTCACGGTCGCCGGCGGCGGCCTGGGGGCCAGCGGACAGAATACCGGGCAAGCTTTCATCAAGCTGGCGAATTGGGACGAACGCACCAATCCCCATGACAGCGCCGACGCCATTGTGGAACGCGCCTCCATCGCATTCCGCGGCCTGCGCAATGCTCAGGTCTTCGCGCTCGTTCCCGGCGCCATCCGGGGCTTGGGCACGACATCGGGTTTCACGCTGGAACTGCAGAACCGTAATGGAATGTCCCGCGCCAAATTCGAGGAGGCGCGCGATCGACTGCTGGCCGAGGCCGCGAAAAACGGCCAGCTTTCCAACGTTCGCCTAAGTGATCTTCCAGACGTATCCACGCTGAAGATCAACACCGACACCCGCGCCCTTACTGCTTACGGACTTACACAAGGCAGTGTGAACTCAACGCTTTCAGCGGCCTGGGGCGGCCTTTACGTGAACGACTTCATTGACAAGGGCCGCGTCAAGAAAGTCTACGTTCAGGGCGATGCGCCGTTCCGTTCGCGGCCGGAAGATCTGTCGCACTGGTTCGTGCGGGGCTCGAACGGGCAGATGGCTCCCTTCTCGGCCTTCTCCACCATCGGCTGGTCCACCGCGCCGAGTTCGACCTCCCGCTTCAACGGGCTGCAGGCTTATGAGTTCTCGGGCAGCGCCTCCTCCGGCGTCAGTTCCGGCACGGCCATGAACGTCATGGAGCAACTCGCGGCCCAGATTCCCGGCACCAGCGTCGCCTGGTCAGGCGCATCGTATCAGGAGCGCCTGTCATCCGGGCAAGGCCCTATCCTCTATGCGCTTTCGCTGCTCGTCGTATTCCTGTGCCTTGCCGCGCTGTACGAGAGCTGGTCAATCCCCATTGCGGTGATTCTGGTCATCCCGCTGGGCCTCCTCGGCGCTATCGCGGCGGTAACTCTGCGCGGCCTGCAGAATGATGTCTATCTGCAGATCGGTCTGCTGACCACTATGGGCCTCGCAGCAAAGAACGCCATTCTCATGATAGAATTCGCAGAGCAGGCGGAGAAGCAGGGCAAGCGCGTGATCGAGGCGGCGCTGGAAGCGGCGCGCATCCGCCTTCGCCCGATCCTGATGACAAGCTTCGCGTTCATCTTCGGGGTACTGCCGCTGGCCGCAGCTACCGGAGCGGGCGCCAACAGCCGCGTGGCGATCGGCACCGCGGTGGTCGGCGGAATGCTAACCGCCACCCTGCTCGCCATCTTCTTTATCCCCCTGTTCTTCGTGCTCGTGCGCCGGAGCGTGCGCGACGGACTGGCAGCGGCAAGGCAGCACCTGCGCCAGCGCCGCCTGGCTGGGGGAGACGGGGCATGAAGACTGTCTCAGCGGCGGCGCTGGGCGGTCTGCTGCCCGCCCTGGCGCTCAGCGCGTGCTCATTGGCACCCAAGTACATCGCACCCACGCCGCCGGTGCCCCCGTCGTGGCCGGTCGGCGACGCCTATCTCGCTCAGAGCGAAGCGAGCCTGCCGCTGGTGTCCTACAAGGAGATCTTCCGCGATGCGCGCCTGCAAGCCCTGATCGAGCAAGCGCTAGTCAACAACCGTGATTTGCGCGCAGCGGCGGCGAATCTGGCGGCTGCTCGTGCGCAGATTCGCGTGGTTCGAGCGAACCAATTCCCCGCAGTCGGCATCAGTGGCTCTGCAGCGCGGACTGAGCAAGGAGGCGGCTCATCGGGCGACGGGTGGACCTACGCCGTCCAAGGCGGCGTCTCCAGCTTTGAATTGGATTTGTTCGGCAAGCTCGCCAATGCTACCGCGGCCCAGCACGATACGGCGTTGGCGACAGAGGCGTCCGCGCGCACGGTGCGCCTCGGTCTAGTGTCCGACCTCGCGCTCGCATGGGCGACTTACGCGGCTGACCGCGATCTGCAGAGCATTGCCCAATCGACGGTTGCCAATGCACAAGACAGCGTCCGCCTCACTGCTGCGCGTCTGAAGGGGGGCGTAGCCCCGCGCACGGACCTGAGCCAGGCGCAGCAAGTGCTTGAGACCGCCAAGGGCGACGTGGCATCACAAAAGACAGCATTGGCACAGGATATCAACGCGATCCGGCTTCTTGTGGGCGCCGATTTCGATCAGTCACTGCTGCCAGATGGGATAGGGGAAGTTAGTGAGGGCCTGGCTGTCCTGCCCGCCGGCACCAGTTCGCAAGTCCTGCTGCGCCGACCGGATGTGGTTTCAGCCGAATACGATCTGCGCGCAGCCAATGCCGACATCGGCGTGGCGCGCGCCGAGCTGTTTCCCTCGATCTCCTTGACGGGCCTGCTTGGTTTTGCCAGCGACGCGCTTTCCTCGCTCTTCGACGGCGGCGCCTTCAAGGCGACTGCCGGG
Source organism: Novosphingobium sp. (assembly GCF_036733805.1). Taxonomy (GTDB): domain Bacteria; phylum Pseudomonadota; class Alphaproteobacteria; order Sphingomonadales; family Sphingomonadaceae; genus Novosphingobium. The sequence continues at coordinate 3,061 of NZ_DAIMZT010000082.1, forward strand.
GCGAACGCCAACTGGTCGATCTTCAACGCCGGCGGCAAAGCCGCGAACGTGGACGTTGCCAAAACCCGGCGAGACGCCGCCTTGGCCAACTACGAAAAGGCGATCCAGACCGCTTTTCGAGAAGTCGCGGATGCCCTGGCCGACCAAGGCACCCTTGCAGAGCGCTTGCGGGCAGCCAGTGCCTATACGGC
>NZ_DAIMZT010000082.1:3351-8171 GCF_036733805.1 Novosphingobium sp.
CATCATCATCACGATATACTGACCTGTGAAAGCAATCGTCACTGCGGCGAGATTTCGTTTCCAAGCGACTACCGCGCGGCCCCGTTTCCGGGCCCGCTGTCATCGTCAAACGCACCTGAATATCGAGAGTGAGAACCCACGGTGGTAATCCAGGCTGACGACAACACGGAACCCATGAAAAATCCGTTCGACGACCAACATGAAAGCCCGAAGCGGCGAGCCGGTTTGCGGCTTACAGTGATCGCCCGCCTGGTGCGCAATAACTTCGACCGCAAGGTGGCCGCACTCAACGTGACGCGTTCGCAATGGGCGATGATCGCGGTCGTCGCGCGTTGTCCGGGTTCCACTCAGCGCACAATTGCCGAATATCTGCAGATGTCCGAAGCGTCGGCGGGCCGATTGATCGACCGACTGTGCGCCGATGGTCTGCTTGAGCGGCGCGAGCGTCGTGATGACCGCCGCGCCCGCGCCGTCTATCTGACCAGGCAGGCCGAACCGCTTCTCACCAAGCTCGGCGCCCTGGCGACCGAAAGCGAGCATCGTATGTTCAACGGCTTTTCGGATGCCGAAGTCGAACAGCTGTTAAGCTTCCTGAACCGCATTTATGAAAGCGTGAACCGCGGTTAGAGCACTTCTCGGCCGTCAATTTTCCATTGGCCCACGGCCACCGGGGCGACCGGTGAGGTTTTCCAACATCATTTCCAAAATGCGCGCCAGCTGCGCCTTGTCTTGCGCCGATACACCTTTCAGCGCCTCATCCGAAGTCTCTACCGCCAAGGGCTGCAGACGCTCGATAATCTCACGACCGCGATCGGTGAGATAAAGGCGCCGGGCCCTGCGATCCGTCGAGTCTTCCCGTCGTTCGACAAGTCCGGCCTCCTGCATCCGACCGATCATTCGACCCGCCGTGATAGGCTCCACTTCCAGGATTTCAGCAAGGCCGCCCTGCTTGATGCCCTCATGGCGTTGCAGGACGCTGAGCACCAGCCACTGCGGGCGAGTAACGCCGATTTCCCGTGCCCGCTCATCAAAGGCGCGGCGCATCAATCGGGCCACTTGCGCCAGGACCGTGCCCACCCTGCGTTCCATATGGGCCGGAGTTAGTAGGCTTGCTTAGTATTGGCCAGCCAAAACTGCTGCCCGCCGGTGGCCCTCGGCGCGTGCTGAGGGCACCGGCGGGCACAGTATCAGGCGCTCAAGCGACCGAAAGCGCCCGCGCCGGCATAAAGCGCGGCCTTGCCCAGTTCCTCTTCGATGCGGATAAGCTGGTTGTACTTGGCAAGCCGATCGGATCGGGCCAGCGAGCCGGTTTTGATCTGACCGCAGTTGGTGGCCACGGCGAGGTCGGCAATAGTGGAATCTTCCGTTTCACCCGAACGATGCGACATCACGGCGGTGTAGCCGTTGCGGTTTGCGATCGAGACCGCTTCCAGCGTCTCGGTCAGCGAACCGATCTGATTGACCTTGACCAGCAGCGAATTGGCCAGCCCCTTCTCAATCCCCATGGCAAGCCGCTTCGGGTTAGTGACGAAGAGGTCATCGCCGACAAGCTGCACCTTGTGGCCGATCTTGTCCGTCAGCGCCTTCCAGCCCTCGAAATCGTCCTCGCTCATGCCATCCTCGATCGAAACGATCGGGTAAGCGTCGCACAGATCGGCAAGATAGTCGGCGAAAGCGGCGGGATCGAGCGAAAGCCCCTCGCCGCTGATTTCATACTTTCCGTTCCGGAAGAACTCGGTCGAGGCGCAATCCAGGGCGAGCTTGATTTCCGTGCCGGGCTTGAATCCGGCCTTCTCGATCGAGGCCATGACGAAATCCAGCGCATCGCGCGTGCTGGCGAGGTTAGGCGCGAAGCCGCCTTCGTCACCCACCGCTGTCGCAAGCCCCTTTTCGGAGAGGCCCTTCTTCAGCGTGTGGAACACCTCCGCGCCCCAACGCACGGCTTCCGCCAGCGATCCCGCACCGACCGGCATAATCATGAATTCCTGAAAATCGATCGGATTGTCCGCATGCTCGCCGCCGTTGATGATGTTCATCATCGGCACCGGCAGAACATGCGCAGAAACGCCGCCGATATACGAATAGAGCGGTAATCCGCGCGCGTTCGCGGCTGCCTTGGCGACGGCCAGGCTGGTGCCCAGAATCGCATTGGCGCCCAAGCGCCCCTTATTCTCAGTGCCATCCAGCTCGATCATCGCCAAATCCAGATCGCGCTGATCCTCGGCATCCACGCCGACCAGCGCTTCCGCGATTTCGGTGTTGACCGCGTCAACCGCCTTGAACACACCCTTGCCGAGGTAACGCCCCTTGTCACCGTCGCGCAGTTCCACTGCTTCATGCGCTCCGGTAGAAGCGCCGGAAGGGACCGCTGCGCGACCGAAGCTTCCGTCTTCGAGCAGCACGTCGACTTCGACGGTAGGATTACCGCGGCTGTCAAGAATTTCGCGGCCGTGGATGTCGATGATCGCGGTCATTAGTGCGGTCTCCTCCTGCAAGCGCCGATTTGCGCCGTTTGCGCGGCTCTAGGCGGGGGAACTTCGCCTGACAAGTTGCGTTGCAGCAATATAGCGCAACTTGTGTTACTCTGGCCGCAGATCAATTATATGGGAGTCTGCCCCGCGTCGAAGGGGCGTCAAAGGAAGGAAACCGCCATGGTCGATCCCACTGCTTCCACTGGAGACGGCACCGGAAACGCCCGGAATCATTTCGCCAAGGCCATGGAAGAAGCCAAGGCGGGTGCGCAGGCGCTGGCTGACGAATGCCGTGAAAAGTTCACCCAGGCCACCGGCGAATGGACCGACGAAGCCAAGTCCAGGTCCGAGGAAGCCAGGGAAAAGGCCACCACCTTCGCCAGTGACGCCAAATCGAAAGCGTCGGAATACGCCAATGAAGGCAAGGCGCGCACAAGCCAGGCGATCGTCGGCCTCTCAAAGATGATCGACGAAAACGCGCATCTCATCGACGAGAAGGTCGGCGCGAAATACGGCGATTACGTTCGTACTGCCGCTAAATCGATGCAGGATGCCGGCACCCGCCTGGACGAAAAATCGTTCGACGAACTGGGCGAAGATGCAAAGGAGTTCGTTCGCAAGAGCCCTGGCCTGGCCGTGGGCATGGCCATTGCAGCGGGCTTTATGGTCGGCCGCATGTTCAAGAAGAGCGAATAAGGCAAAACGGCGGTTCGAACGACGATAACGATGCAGCAGTCCGATCAGGACCTCGCGACGATCGAGCATGAGGTCGAAGAGCCTTCGCTCGTAGAGGAACTGCGCCAACTCGCCGAGGAAGGGCGAGTGCTGGCGCAGGCCGAGTTTGCGTTCCAGAAGTCCCGCGCCGCTTATGCGGGCGCAGAGAGCAAGACGATTTCGCTGCTCTTGGCGTTCGCGGCGGTACTTGTCTTTTTCTCGCTCATGGCCCTGGTAACGGGCACCGTGATCGCGCTCGGGCCCCTGCTTGGTCCTTGGGGAGCCATGGGGGCGGTGACGCTGCTGCTGCTGCTCATTGCGGCGACTTGCGCATTCTCTGCCCGCACGCGCGTTACGCGGATGATGGCGATCCTGTCCGACGAGAAGAATGCAGGATGAGCAAGCTTGCCGCCCAGGTCCTTGCCGACCGTGCTTCGCGCGACGCCGCCCGCGCCGTGTTCAACGGACACTACAATGCCCTCAAGACCGATCTCGAAGAACGCGGGCTTGCCGGCCGCATCGCCGACGAAGCCATGGAACAAGCGAAGAAAATTTTCGATGAAGCGGTGGCTGTGGCGGAAGCTCATCCAGGTGCGGTGGGGGGAACCATCGCGGCGCTGGCGCTTTGGATATTACGCAATCCCATTATGGCCTGGGTCGAGCATTTGCTCGCTCCTGCAGCGGAAAAGATAAAGGAGCTGGACGGTGACTAAAACTGATCCAACAAAGTCCGCCACCCGGCAGAACATCGTGCCTCTATCAGCGCCCTCGACAGATCAGCGCCCTTCGGAAAAGCTGGCCTTGTTCGTCAAAAAACATCCGGCGCTGGCGGTCGCAGGCGCGATTGCGGCCGGGGTGGCGGTCAGCGCACTGCTTCCGAGGAAATCGACCCGCAAGGTGATCGGCAAGGCAATCCACCTCGCCGAAGCGGCCGGAGCAGCCACGATGACCTTCGGACGCGATGCTGGCGACAATGCGCACGCGCTGGGACGAGGCTTGCGCAAACAGGCGTCCGCTTTGGAGGACAGCGCCGAAAAAGCCGGCCACAAGACCGCGTACCAATTGGAGAAATACGGCCTTGCCGCTCTTGCCGCCGCCAGCGCCCTGGGTCGGATGACGGCCACCCGAGCGGGCAAGTTGGGAGAAGCCGCGGCAGAGAAGGCGCATCGGATTACTGATGCCGCTTCGGACCGATCTCATAAGGTGAAAACTATGGCGAGCGATCTGAGCAGCCGGTTACGACATTGAACCGCCTTTTATTGCTATCTATTCGCAATATACAAGAAGGTGTTCCACGCCGACGATCGGCCCTTGCCCTGCACCCCGCCTAAACTTATAGGGGCCGCCTCTCCCAACCACGAAAGCGGCCCACCCCATGCAGAAGCTTCACCTCGTGATGGGCGGCCGGGTCAAAGACCCGCGCAGCCTTGAATTCGTCGACCTGAAGGAAATGGATCTCGTCGGCGTCTATCCGGATTTCGCCACCGCGCAGGATGCCTGGAAGTCAGCGGCGCAGCGCACCGTGGACGATGCGGAAATGAAATATGTCATTGTCCATCTGCATCGTCTGCTTGAGCCGGGTAACTGCTCACGGGGTTGGCCTGGAGCGGGCTGATCAGGCGACGGCAAATTTGC
>NZ_DAIMZT010000083.1:0-7914 GCF_036733805.1 Novosphingobium sp.
GAAGTGATGTTCTTCGTCGGCTGGTTCTGGGCTTTCTTCGATTTCTCGCTGTTCCCCTCGACCATTGCCGAGGCGGTTGGCGGACAATGGCCGCCCAAGGCGATCCAGGCGGTCATGGATCCCTTTGCTCTGCCGCTGCTCAACACGCTGATTCTCCTGTGCTCCGGCACCACCGTCACTTGGGCGCATCATTCGCTGATTCACGGCGACCGGGACGGACTGAAGAAGGGGCTATGGGCAACCGTACTGCTCGGCATGCTCTTCACCTCGATCCAGGCTTACGAATATTGGCATGCGCCGTTCGGCTTCGGCGGCAACACTTATGGCTCGGCCTTTTACATGGCGACGGGCTTTCACGGGTTCCATGTGATCGTGGGCACGATCATGCTGATCGTGTGTCTGGTGCGCAGCTATCGCGGCGATTTTACGCCGCGTCAGCATTTCGGTTTTGAAGCTGCCGCATGGTATTGGCACTTCGTTGACGTGGTGTGGCTGTTCCTGTTCGTGTGCATCTACATCTGGGGCAACTTCGGCTACACCATAGAGTGATGTCGAACCCGGAAAATCGGAATATCGAAGGGCAGCCGGACAGCGCGTCGGCTGCCCTTTTCGGTCTCTGCCCGCGTTGCGGGGGGCGGACGTTGTTTGCGGGCATCGTCAGGTTCGCTCCCCGATGTGGAGCTTGTGGCCTGGACTATACGCAGTTCAACGTGGGCGATGGTCCCGCCGCTTTTCTCACCCTGATCGTGGGAGCCTTGGTCGCCGTACTGGCGATCTGGTTGCAGCTTTCGCTGGAGCCGCCATTCTGGGTCCACGCGGTGCTCTGGGTGCCGCTTTCCACCGCGCTGGTGATAGGCGGTCTGCGCATCGCCAAAGCCTGGTTGCTGGGGGCTGAATATCGCCGGCGCGCCGGAGAGGGCCGGATCAAGGACGACTGATGAGGCGCATTCCCGTCTTCGCCACGCTGGTCGTTCTGATTGCGGCCGGCGTCATGGTTTCGCTCGGCTTCTGGCAACTCCGGCGCTTGCAGCAAAAGGAGGCGTTGCTCGCCCGCTATGTCGCAGCGCAGAATGCGACGGACGAGGTCGAATGGACTTCCCGCAAGGTGAGCAAGGACCTGTTCTATCGCCGCGCGCATCTCTTCTGCCTGAAAGTGGTGGGCCGCAGCAGCATTGCCGGGCGCAGTGCCGAAGGAACCCCTGGTATAGCGCAGACCGCTGACTGCTCCCTGGCGGATGGCGGCAAGGCGCTTGTGGTGCTGGGCTGGTCTGATCGGCCGAGTGCGGGGGGCGCGTGGCAAGGTGGTGAAGTGCGCGGCACGATCGCGCCGGGCCCGCGCCTGGTGGCCGATCCGCCGCTTGCCGGACTGCATCCTAATGCCCGTCCGGACCCATCCGAGATTCCGAACAACCATTTATCTTATGCAATCCAGTGGTTCCTGTTCGCGATAACGGCGCTGGTGATCTACGGCATCGCGCTGGGCAAGCGGCTTCGCGGCTGATTTGCGCTATTTGTAAAAGCCTTCGCGCAAGCAGATGCCGTGTTCTAGCCACACGCGCATGGCGCAAATGGCCTGGGCCCAGCCCATGCAGTTGCCATAGCTGGCGTCGAGCCCTTTCTGCGTGGGCTTCCACCCGGCCTCGCTGATTTCGACCAGGGTGTGGCCATCGCCGCAATCGCTGAACTGCATCGTCACTTCGGTTTCTTCGGCGCCTTCCGCGCGGTTCGGATCGTCGGCCAATCCCCAGCGCAGAACGATTCGGCGGTTCTTCACCACCTCGACCACTTCTACCGGGAAGGCGCCTGGAAAATCGTGGAAGTCCCACATCACCCGCGCGCCTTCCTCCAGGCGACCGGACGCGTCACCCGTCGTGAAATAGGCGGACAGAATATCCGGATTCACGACGGCTTCGAAAACTTCTTCAATCGGGCGAGCAATGCGCCCGAATGTGCGAAATCGCAGTTCCATGGCTGTTCCTCTCGATTTCCGACTCCGCTGCCGCTTGCCGATGCTCCAATAATGTTATAGAAATATAACATGTCAATGGAAGATCGATACGACAGGACTTTCAAGGCCCTGGGTCATCCGATCCGCCGCCGCATACTCGACGCCCTTCGCGATAGACCGCTGACCACGGGAATGCTGGTTGAACGGATATCGGAGCTGGATCGTTGCACCGTCATGCAACATCTCGGCGTGCTGGAAGGGGCCGGGCTGGTCATTGCCGTGCGCAAGGGACGCGAACGATGGAATCACATCGATGCCACCCCGATCGCTGAAATCCATGAGCGCTGGATCGGTCCTTTTGCGGCGCTTCAGGCCGCCGGGCTGCTACGGTTCAAACGCGCGCTGGAGGGCGGCAGCGATGAACCCTCGCCGGAGGTCGAAGTGGTGAAGACAAAACGCTAGGCTTCCCTTTCGCCGCGGGTCCGGCTAACCGCGCCCGAAACTACAGGAATGCCCATGGAATATATCAGCACCCGTGGCGGCGCTCCGGCGCTGGATTTTGAAGGCGCGACCCTGGCCGGCCTTGCTTCCGACGGCGGACTTTACGTGCCGCGCGAATGGCCGCGCTTTTCGGCTGCCGAGATCGCGGCGATGGCCGGGCTGCCTTACGCGGAGCTGGCGGCGAAAGTCATGGCGCCTTTCGTTGGCGACAGTCTGAGCTATGAGCGTCTTCTGGCGCTGACCACGCAGGCATATGGTCGCTTCGCGCATAAGGCGGTCACGCCGCTCAGGCAGCTTGATGAACAGCAGTGGCTGCTGGAGCTTTTTCACGGCCCCACTCTGGCTTTCAAGGACGTGGCGCTGCAGCTTCTGGGCCTGCTCTTCGAGGAGTTCCTGTCCCGGTCTGACCGCAATCTCACCATCGTTGGCGCGACCAGCGGTGACACCGGCTCAGCCGCGATTGACGCGGTGGCAGGGCGCGCCAAGGTGGATATCTTCATGCTGCATCCGCGCGGCCGCGTTTCGGATGTGCAGCGCCGGCAGATGACTACCGTGCTCGCGCCCAATGTCCACAACATCGCCATCGAAGGCTCTTTCGATGATGCTCAGGCGATGGTGAAGCGCATGTTCAATGACCGCGCGATGACCGATCGGTTCGCCATTGGTGCGGTGAACTCGATCAATTGGGCCCGCCTGATGGCGCAAGTGGTATACTACTTTGCCGCCGGGCTGCAGCTTGGCGCTCCGCATCGCCCTGTGGCCTTCGCCGTGCCGACAGGCAACTTCGGCGACGTATTCGCGGGCTATGTCGCGGCGCAGATGGGTTTGCCGATCGCTACGCTGATCGTTGCCACCAACGTGAATGATATCCTTCATCGCGCCTTGTCGAGCGGCGATTACTCGCAAGGCGAAGTCACCCCCACGGCTGCGCCTTCGATGGACATTCAGGTCTCCTCGAATTTTGAGCGACTGCTGTTCGACCTCAATGGCCGGAACGGCGCTGCGCTCGCTGAACAGATGGCGCGGTTTGAGGCGAACAGGGCGATGCAGCTTACCAATGCGCAGAGGGAAGGCGCGTCGGCGCTGTTTCGCTCGGCCCGCGCGGACTCCGATGGAATGGCCGCCACGATCCGCTGGGCTTGGGAGAGTTGCGGCGAATTGATCGATCCGCACACCGCATGCGGTCTGTTCGCCGCCCGCGGCGCGGGCATTGCGGCCGACATTCCCGTGGTGACGCTGGCGACCGCGCATCCAGCGAAGTTTCCTGAAGCGGTGGAGCGGTCGACCGGCCATCGGCCCGCCTTGCCGACGCGGGTGGGCGACTTGTTCGACCGGCAGGAAAAATGCGTCGAGCTGCGGGGCGAATATGAAGCGGTCGCGACATTCGTGGCCGACCACGCCAGTCCGAAGGTCTGATGGCCGATACCGCCGTCCAGCCAATGATCCTCGCGGGTGAGGGCTGGGCCGATTACGGCCTTGTCGATTCGGGGCATGGCCGCAAGCTGGAGCGGTACGGACCGTACCGCTTCATCCGACCTGAGCCACAGGCGATGTGGACACCGCGCCTTTCCGACTGGCGCGCGCATGGCGAATTTGTTCCGGGCTCTGACGAGGACGGCGGCGGCCGATGGCGCTTCGACAAGCCGGTGCCGAACGAGGGCTGGCCTCTCGCATGGAACGAGGTCCGCTTCATCGCGCAATGCACGCCGTTTCGCCACCTCGGTTTCTTTCCGGACATGGCGCCGGTCTGGGACTGGATGCGGGACATGCTGGCCGAGCGGGAGGCTGCCTCCACGCTCAACCTTTTCGGTTATACCGGGGTCGGCACACTCGCGCTCTCCGCGCATGGGCCCGTCACGCACGTCGATGCATCCAAGAAGTCAGTCGCGCAGGCGCGTGACAATGCGGCTCTTGCCGGGCTGGATGATCGCCCGGTGCGCTGGCTCGTGGATGATGCGGGCAAGTTCGCCGCGCGCGAGGTGCGGCGGGGCAGACGGTATGACGGCATCATCCTTGATCCGCCGAAGTTCGGGCGCGGCCCCAATGGCGAGACCTGGCGTCTCGAAGAGAACCTGCCTGGCCTCTTGGCCGATTGCCGCAAACTGCTTGATCCCGAAAGCCGGTTCCTGTTCTTGACGGTCTATGCTGTGCGGATGTCATCGCTGGCGCTGGCCGGGCTGATGGAGGAACTTTTCGCAGATCTGCCCGGCGTCATCGAGCACGGTGACCTGGCCGTCCGTGAAGACGACCAGGACCGGCTCCTGCCCACCGCGATTTTCGCGCGCTGGCGCCGGGACTGAACTGGTTTTCAGCGCTTCGGTTTAACGAAGCGCAACAGGAACTGGTCGGTCTTGCCGCGAACCCCGCTTTCGAACACCTTCTGGGTGTGGTCGTCCCCGGCATGGTTCAGCAGTTTGCTGCGTGCGTCCAGCTTGAAGCCGGCCGCCTCCACCTCCTTGATGACGCTTGCCTCTTCTATGCGATGCAATGTCGAGGTGACGGTGGTTCCCGCGCCCGCAGCGGCGGCATGATCGCTGATGAGATAGACGCCGCCCGGCTTGAGCGCCTTGAACGCTGCAGCGTTGTAGAGCGCCGCCGCGTCGGTATCGCCCACCTTCACATTCTTGAAGTCGTGATAATTGAGCGTGGTCCAGACGATGTCGACCGGCACGGGAGCGAGGGCATCGCCTGCCTTGATGAGGGACATGGTCACTTGCGGATGATCGACCGCCCAGGCATCGACGGCGGGCGCTGGCCGGCCGGATACAGCATAGACATGGCCCGCCGGGCCGACCGCCAGGCTCAGCAAGCGCGTGAAGTAACCGCCGCCCGGAGCCAGTTCCGCAATCTTCGCACCCTTGCGCACGCCGGCGAAGGCCATCACATTCGCGGGCTTGCGATCAGTATCGCGCGCGGTGTCCTCCGGCGGGCGAGAGCTGTCGGCGACAATCGCGCTGAATGCGCCGGGCGCGGTCGCGGCGGCAGCGATGGCGGGCAGCGCAATAAGTGCCGCCGCAGCCAGATGACGTTTGATCTTGCGCATCGGGTCGATTCTCCACCGTTAAGTCCGGTTTCATATCCGGGGGAGCGCGACCGTAGCATTGCGGCGGGCGAGGCTCCATCGCCATCGCGCGGGCAATGGACATTTGCCGGCTGCGATGGCATCGGCGGCGCATGGCAGACAGCCTCACCCTTGAAGTGGCCGACTTCGAACAGGATGTCCTGACGGGTATCTATTCGGAAGAGACGGGCAAGCCGCAGCCGCTGCGCTTTTCCATTGCGGTGCGCATGAAGCCGGCCGCCCATTACGCGCCGGACACGCCGCTTGGCGCCAGCAAGAACTACATGGACTTGAAGTTCGCGGCCAGTGAGGCATTGCCACCCGGCGTGCATTTCACGCTGATCGAGGCGGTTGCCGATCACATCTGCGAGACGCTGTTCCTTCAGGATGAGCGCGTGGAAGCGGTTACCGTCAAGATCATCAAGCTGGCGATCAGTGAAAATGGCGAGAAGATCGGCATGACCCTGACTCGTGAGCGTCGTTGATGGAACTGCTGCACCTCGGCCCCCTGGCGGATGACCCGCTGGAAGCCGCGGCGGATTTTCATGCGCGACTATTGCCCGCTATCGAAGCCACGCTGTGCGGCGGCGCCGATCCGCTGACGCTGGTGTTTCTGCCGGCGGAACATGGCCACCGGGCCTGGCGGCTTGCCGCGGTGCAAAGTCTGGCTCGCCGTTTCGCCCCCTCGCGCGTGAATGCGTTGGAAAGCGATCACGGCGCTGCTATCGCGGCAGCGGCGCAATGGCTTGAGAGAGCTGCGGGAATGACCGGGCAATTATTGCCGCTTGATGGCAATGGCGCCGGTCAGGTATTATATCCGCACGAATGACCAGCCCGGCACCTCTCGTAGATCAGTTCCAGCGCTGCATCTCCTACTTGCGGTTGTCAGTGACTGACCGTTGCGATTTGCGCTGCGCCTATTGCATGCCGGAACGTATGGCTTTCCTCCCCAGGAAGGAGGTGCTGAGCCTAGAGGAACTGCACAGGCTGGCGCTGGGTTTCATCGCTCGCGGCATCACCAAGCTGCGCCTCACCGGCGGCGAACCGCTGGTGCGCCGCGATATGATCGAGCTGGTGCGGGCTTTGGGGCGCAAACTTGGTGAGGGGCTTGAGGAGCTGACGCTCACTACTAACGGCACACGACTGGCCGAATTTGCCGAAGACATTTTCGCGGCCGGGGTTCGCCGTATCAACGTCTCGCTCGATACGCTTGATCGCGAGACCTTCAAACGGCTCTCCCGTCGCGATTCGCTTCCTCAGGTTCTCGAAGGGCTGCGGGCGGCCAAGGCGGCCGGACTTCGGGTCAAGCTTAACACCGTGGCTCTGAAGGGCGTCAACGAGGCGGAAATCCCGGACATCATCGCCTGGGCGCATGGGCAGGGTTTCGATGCCACGCTGATTGAGGTCATGCCGCTGGGCGAAGTGGAGGAGGACCGCTTCGACCATTATCTGCCTCTCATGGCGGTGCGGGCGGACCTGGAGCGGCGCTGGACCCTTGCTCCCAGCGGTCATCGCACAGGCGGCCCGGCGCGTTATTGGGATGTGCGGGAAACGGGCGGACGCCTCGGACTGATAACGCCGCTGACCAACAACTTCTGTGACGGATGCAACAGGGTTCGCGTGACGGCGACCGGCCAGCTTTATGCCTGCCTCGGTGGTGATGAGCGGGTTGACTTGCGCGCCGCGCTGCGCGGCCCCGATCCCGACATGGCGCTCTCGCAGGCGCTTGACGTGGCCATGCGGATCAAGCCGGCGCGCCATCACTTCACGATCGAGGCGCCGGGTGCCGCGCCGGCTCTGGCGCGGCACATGTCGATGACGGGGGGCTGAGGTGAGCCCTGCATCCGCACCCTCCGAAGAGCACAGCATCAAGCTCGTATTCCTGGGCCGGCTGGAGGATGCGGCGGGCGCCAGCGAACTGGTGGTCCCGCTGGCGCCGAGCGTTGGAGACCTGCTCGCCGCCTTGGGGCCTGAACTGGCAACGGCGCTACAGGGACCACGTGTCAAACTCGCACTCAACGGCGTTCTGCTGAGCGACACCGATGCACCGGTGCTTAGGAGCGGCGACGAAATCGCCTTTCTCCCCCCTGTCTCGGGTGGTTGAGATGAACGCTGCGCTCTCGGACGTCCGGCTGCTGACCGGATGGCTGGATGCGCCGAGCGAACTTGGCGCTTTCACTGCAAAATATCCCGAAGCCGGCGGCGTCGTAAGCTTTCTGGGGCAGGTGCGTGCCGGAGACGGTGTGGAGGCGCTGGAATTGCGGCATTACGCGCCGCTCACTCTTCCGGCGATGAAGGAACTGGCGGCGCGCGTGCGGGAACGCTGGACTCTGGCCGGATTACTGATTGTTCATCGCAGCGGCATGATGGTTCCGGGTGAGCCGATCGTTTTGGTCGCTGCCGC
>NZ_DAIMZT010000084.1:0-7674 GCF_036733805.1 Novosphingobium sp.
GTTGCACTTGCATGAATGGCGTCGGGGCCAGTCAAAAGATAGGTGAAGTGAAGTGTCGCGGCCCCGATGGCTCGCTCACATTTCGACGGCAATCGAGCCGCGAGTGACCGCTATAATCGGTTTCAACCATGTCGTGGGCGATGAACCCTGGCGGTTACTGGATGAAGGGATAAAGAACGAGAGGGTGTCCATGCCGCTGTCAAGACGCCATGTGCTGACGGGACTGGCGTCTGCTGGGCTGTCAGGTCAGATCGGGGCTGCCGGGTCGATTGCGGCGCGCCGCCTGACGCCCCTTTCCCTGCGGGTCGGTGTCCAGCTCTATGTAATCGGGCATGCCCCCATGCCGGGGCATGCCGCGCTCAATAAACTGCCTGATGACCTGGCGACGCTCCGCCGGATCGGCTTCCGGGAGGTCGAGGGAGCGCCGCCGGGCCTGAGCGCCAAGGATTATAGGCGGCAACTGGATCATGCGGGGCTCGCTTGTCCCAGCATCCATGTGGGCCTGGACCCATCGGTGATGGGCGAACTGTCCCTTGCCGACATGTCGAACACGACGGACTATGCGAAGATCGTCGGCGCGCGCAATCTGGTTGTTGCCGTGTTGCCGATGCGAGACATGCTGGCGCGAAGGCCTGATGCGTCGGAACTGATTGGTGATCTCAAACGGTTATCGCAAGCGTCTACAGAGCTTGTAAAGTCCATGTCAGCCAGTGACTGGACCGCTATCGCCCAGCGGCTGAACGAGGCGGGCGCCAAACTCAGCCGGGTCGGGCTCCGCCTGGGATATCACAATCATAACGCGGAATTCACCAGGCTGCCCAATGGCCGCCTGGCCTATGAACTGCTTGTGGCTGAAACCGATCCGAAACTCGTCGATTTCGAGCTGGACCTTGGGTGGGCCCGGTCGGCCGGGCTCGATCCTGCTGCATTGCTGAGAAATTATCGGGGCAGGATCACTCAGCTACATTTCAAGGATCTGGCCCCGACGCCGTCCAACGCTGTTTCTCAACTGAACACGGCCGACATGGGTGAAGGGATACAGAACTGGAATTCGATCGTAGACGCGCTCAAATCCTCTTCCGTCCAACATATATATGTTGAGGAAGAACCACCTTATCGAATTTCAGGCATGGAGTCGGCCCGGAAGGCTTATCGGTTTGTCCAGCCGCTCCTTGCAAGAGCCGGCCTTTGACATGTCCAGCATGGTGGTGCCTTCGCTCGTCGATATGGCCCGCTCCAAAGTGTCGGCCGCGGATATGAAGCGTGACAACCTGATATGATTATTGATTTCCCGTCCTGACCAGGGACGACCGTTGGGGTCTGGCTGGACCGAATTCATGCTGATGAGCGAGGTCGACGGACTTTTCCCCCATGCTTATGTCCGTTGGGCTGGATTGCCCTTTCATGCTCGTTCGCGGCGAGCGAAAACTGGTCCATGAACTTGTTTATCAGCGCGCAGCGCGCCCCGTCGGCCCAGGCGATGACCATATCTGAAAAGCAGTAGCCAGGCAGGCCTTCGATTGCCTTTGCGGACGGATCTCCCTCCGCGTCCCACATGTGAATGAATATGGGTCCTTTTTCGCATATCCGCATCATCTGGCCGGACAGATAGTCGGTGGGCGACACCGTTTTTCGGGGCGTGAACCCGGCACTTTGGAAAAGCGACATCTGCATTTCGAGAAGGTCCGGCGAAATCTTTGGATGAGCCAAAACCCAGGTTTCTTCACGAAACTGTTCAAGTTTTACGGTAGGCGCGGCTACATTCCAGGATGGTGGAACCCACAGCATGATTGGGCTGGTAGCGAGGACCCGCCATTCCAGCCCTCTGCAGTCGCTTCTGTTCAGCACCATGAAGCCGATGTCGACTTCCGCTGATCGAAGGGCCTCGCTCAGATTATCCCGTGAAATCGCGCTGAGTTCTACGTCGATCTCGGGATTTCGCATTCGCAGGCCGCTGACCGCCTTGGCGACGAGCGGCATCTGAGTGTCGGCCGTAGAGCAAACGCCTATTTTCAAGGACGCGTTGTCGCCTTTTCCTATCCTGCCGACCTTGCGCGCAAGTACGGCGATGCGATCCATAATCGCTTCCATCTCGGCGAAAAGGGCCTCCCCAGCAGGGGTCAGAGTGACAGAACGCGTCGTTCGTTCGAACATGCTGGTCCCAAGCTGATCCTCGAGTCGCTTGATCGACCGCGAGATCACCGGACGGCTCACATTATTTTGCTCCGCCGCGTCCGTGAAGCTCCGCATTTTCGCGACAGCCAGAAAGTGTCGCAACAGCGAAAGATCTATCATTTTCCTGCTCCATGTCGCGATCCCGGGCGACCCATTGTTTCTTATGAAGGATCAATAATGCCGTTTTTAGTTCTAAAATGGTCGCTGTAAACTGCTATCAACAAGGAAGAAGCGCAGGACAACGGGTGTTGGCCGATTTGGCATGATCGCCCACCGAAGCTGAGCCGAGCCGCGACGCAGATCCTCTAAGGATCCGTTCCGGCTCTTATGGAGCGGAGAGAATGAGATGCTGAGTGCGGCTGGACTGATCGACAAGGCGAGGCAGGCAACCGGGCTCGACGATTTTGGCGACGACGGTTTTCGCGAGGGGCTGGAGCAGGTTGTCCGAACGGCCAATGCCAGTTCGAGCCTCAACGATCTAGGCTGGCAGGTGCTGGAAGGCCATTGCCTGATGCTTCTGTCCAACCGCCTGAAGATCGAGCATTGGTACAGGCTTCATCCGGAAATTGACGAACAGGAAATCATTCGGCCACTCATCGGGCTGGGATTGCCGCGTACCGGTTCGACGGCGCTGGGATGTACGCTCGCGGAAGATCCGGACGCGCGCTCCTTGCAGATGTGGGAGGCCTTCGCCCCCTGTCCGCCGCCCGAGACGGCCACCTACAAGACCGATCCACGCATTGCCGAAATGGGCAAGATGATGGAATATGCGGATCAACTTTATCCCCGCATGAAGTTGATGGTGCCCTTCGCGCCCACGTCGATTGCGGAGTGCCAGAACCTTATGGGTCTGGACTTCAAATGCCAGGAATTCCTGACGAAGTCCTGTTGCCCGGACTATGCGAACTGGCTGCTTCACGAGGCCGATCTGGTCCCGACCTACCAATATATGAAGCGTGCGTTGAAGCTTCTCCAATGGCGCTGCCCGGGCCGGCACTGGCGCCTGAAGAGCCCAAGCCATATGCCCTTCATCACGGCGCTGGACCAGGTTTTCCCCGACGCCCAATTCTGGATGACGCACCGCGACATCGGCAAGGTTCTGCCGTCGGTCGTCGATCTCTATTTCGAGATGCTGCGCCCCTCGACAAGCGAAGCTGCCGCGCACTATGCTGTCGACGTCAACATCGAGTGGTGGACGGTCGGGCTGCGGCGCTTGATGGCGTTTCGGGACAATGGCGCCGAGGATCGCTTCATCGATGTCCAGTTCGCCGAGTTCGTCGCCAGGCCGGACGAGTCGATCGAGGCAATATACGCCTTTATAGGCCAGGAGCTGACCGACGAAACGCGCGCGCGCATGGCGGAATGGCGCAAGACCTCGTCATCGGACGCCAGCGGCAGTCGAAGTTATTTGGTCGAATCCGACCAAATCGAGCCGGATCATCTGCGGAAGATCTTCAAATTCTACACCGACCGTCATTTGGAACGCCAGGCGGCCTGAATGGCACGCAATGTCCTGCAAGAGAGGAACCATCATGATCGACGCTGCATTCGCAACGCTTCCGCTCAAGACTGCGGGAGATTCCCTTCCCGCTGGTGCTGGCAAGCCCATGCCGGCGAGACCGGAAAATCCAGACATGCGCGAAGGCGTCAACATCTGGTTCGCTGAAGACAATGGCGAATTTGCCTTTCCGCGTCTTGCAGTCGATGCCACCGGCGAACATTGGGACAATCGCCTTGTGTGCGCGAATGTCTCGCTGAACGATGGAAGGGTGTTCGATGGCTGGGGCATGTTCCCCAGGGTCCCGACGGAGGATGTGGACGGCAATCCCACGATAGTCGGATGCAGCGTCCTGCAATTCCGCTGCATCGAACCCCTGAAGAAATGGCACGTCACCTATGCGGATGAGCCCTTGGCCGGGACCATCGACGAGCAGATCGCCAAGCAGATGGACCCCGCGAAGCGGGCCGCCATTCGTCTCGACGCCGAGATCACCGTCACCTCCGTGCCATGGGCGCAATATTTTGCCCCTGGTGACACGAGCTTCGCTGCGCGGGCGATGGGTGTCGGCTGGCGTTATGAAGTGCCCGTCGCGATCAACGGCACCTTCGAGGTCGATGGCAAGCCCCGCCCGTTCAAGGGCACGGGGGTTCTGATCCATCGCCACAGCATCCGGGATTTTGCCGGTTTCTGGGGCCATGACTGGCAGGCGGCCGCCTTCCCGGACGGCAGCGCATTTGGTTGCAACGTCTATCCCGAAAAGGCCGGGCAGCCCGATTATAACACCGGCTACATCTACAAGGACGGCAAGTGCTACAATGCCAGGGTCGTCGAGGCGCCCTGGCTCACCGAGTTGAAGCCGCATGGCTCCGATGTCTCGCTGGTGCTCGAATCCGAACTCGGCCGCACCCGCATCGAAGGGACGACGATGCTTTGCACGTTCAAGCCGCAGTGGGATCTCATGGGCGGCCTGAGCCTTGAGCAGAGCGCCGTTCAGTACAGGTGGGGCGACCAGACCGCCATCGGCATCATCGAACGATCCTGCCCGGTCTGAACCGGCGGGGCAACGCCATCGACAGCAGGGACGGCGATGGGCCGGACGCTCATCGCCGTCCCTGCTCCCGGCAGGCGGAGGGCATCCAGATCAAGGAAGCGGTCGACATGGTGGAACAGCAGGGCGCCGGCTGCGGTTGCCCTCGGGCATCAAATT
Source organism: Novosphingobium sp. (assembly GCF_036733805.1). Taxonomy (GTDB): domain Bacteria; phylum Pseudomonadota; class Alphaproteobacteria; order Sphingomonadales; family Sphingomonadaceae; genus Novosphingobium. The sequence continues at coordinate 4,884 of NZ_DAIMZT010000084.1, forward strand.
CTGGCGGCATCGAACATGGGCCAGCAGGCGCGTTTCGACTCTTTGAGGGTAGGCTTTGCCTTTGGCCGAGCGAGCATGGAGCCGGGTTATGCGAATCTATTATGGCTGGGTGATCGTTGCAATTGCGGTGATTGGCTACACAGTGGTCATGGGCGCCACGACGAACGCGTTCGGCATTTTCGTCGTCCCCGTGTCGCAGGAACTCCACCTGTCGCGCGCCGCGATGAACACCGCCTTCGCTTTCACCAGCATCGGCAGCGGCGTGATGGCGCCTTTCGTCGGGCGCGCGCTCGACTATGTGCCGGCCAGGCCGATTCTGATCGCTTCCGCATTGCTCATGGGCCTCGGTTTCGTGATCCTGTCGCAGGCGCATTCGATGTGGTTGTGGATCCTCGCCCTGGCCGTCCTCATTCCGATAGGAATTGACGGAGGCGCGCTGATTACCCTGAGCGTGCTTGTCGCGAGATGGTTCAAGGTGCAGCGCACCCGCGCGATCGCCCTGTCGGTCGTCGGCATGTCCTTGGGCAGTATCGTGATGCCGGTGCCGGTCAGTCTTCTCGTCCAGACCTTTGGATGGCGGATGGCGCTTCTGACGATCGGTGCCTTTTTGACGATCGCGCTCCTGGCGGCCGCTCTCCTCATCCGCGAGCATCCGGGCGCGGATGACATCGAGCCAGGATCCCTGTCGCCCGCGAGCGCCGATAAACGGCAGGGACCCGGGGCGGATGGCCAGCCGGTGCGGGTGCGGGATTTGCTGAAAATGAAACAGTTCTGGCTGATCGGGACCAGCGTCTCGATTGCCCTTGGCGTTCTTACCGCCATCGCGATCACCTTGGTGCCCCTTGGTCTGGGCAAGGGCCTCACACTTGTGCAGGCCACGAGCCTGCTGACGATATTGGGTGCAACCTCGGTCGGGGCGAAGCTTTTGCTGGCGTGGATCGGCAAACGGGCGAACATCCTGTCGCTGACGGCTGTGATCTATTTTCTCGGGGTCCCGGTCAACATCGCGCTGAATTACGCCAGCAGCTATGTTTCACTTTTTGCCGGCGCGGCGGCCCTGGGCCTGTGCGCGGGAATGACGCCGGCGCTGATGCAGACCCTTGTCGCTGACCGTTTCGGCCTTGCGTCCTATGGCACCATTCGAGGCCTCATAACGCCGCTCTCGGCGCTGAGCCTTGCACTGTGCTCCCGTTTTGCGGGGGAAGTGTTCGACAGGACCGGCTCTTACCATATGATGTTCCTCACCTTCATGGCGCTGCACATTGTCGCTGCGGCGATGATATTGGCTGTCCGCTCGACGGCTCCTTTGGCGTGCCGGTCGGATGAGGTCGGGCGGGGGGTGTCCGCGACATCGGCATGACGGATCGCGAAGAGATCTACGACCTCATGATCCGCTACGGGCGGGCGGTTGATATGCGCGATGTGGCTCTCCTCCGGACCTGTTTCACCGATGATGTCATCGTCGACTATAAAGGGGCGATGGATCGACCGAGGATAGGCATCGAGGATTTTGTGGCGTTCTTCCGCTCTGGATTATCTTCACTCGAGGGGGTTCATATGATTGTCTGGGCGCATCTGGTCCGCTAGAAGGTTTTCGAAACAGCTGGCCTCCCTGCTGGCGCGAAAATGCGACAAATCAAACGCCGCACGTAGCGCCTTGTCTCACATGATCGCGCCACGTAGTCCGCCGTCGACATTGACGATCTGCGCGGTCACATAGCTCATGTCCGAACAAAGGTAGAGAGCTGCCAGCCCTATGTTTTCCACGCTCCCCAGCGTTTGCAAGGGGACCTGTTTCATGAACATTCTTTTTGCGTCGTCGTCCATCATGCTGAAGCCAACGTCCCATGCGTCGGTCCGCACGACCCCCACGGATATTGCATTGACGCGAATTGTCGGCGCCAGTTCCCAGGCCATTGTACGCGTGAGTTGCTCGAGCGCCGCTTTGGAAACGCTGTATGTCAGGAAATTCGGTCCTCCTCCGAACTCGGCCGACCTGGACGAGATATTGATGACGCAGCCCGTTCCGTTCTTCATGTGCGGCGCGGCCAGCTGCGTCATCTCGAAGGCCGACAGCAGATTGAACCTGAGCGCCGTCGCGAAGCGGTCGATCGTTATCTCGAAGAACTTCGCATGATAGGTGCCGCCAGCATTATTGATGAGGATGTCAATCCGACCGAACAGGTCCAGCGCGGTTTCAACCGTGCGTTTGTTGTCGGCGCTACATTCCACATCCGCGAGCACCGCCACGGCTTTCCCGCCCTGGGCATTGATTTGCGCAACTGTCTCGTCGAGCGTCGTTTGGGTTCGTCCCGTCACCATGACGGTCGCACCCGCGCCAGCCAGCGCCTGGGCGATCCCCCTGCCAATGCCGCGGGCTCCCCCGGTGACGATCGCGACTTTGCCATCCAATCTTGTCTGCTCGAACAAGCGGTCGTCTCCCCAGGGTAGTTGGTCAGTCTGTGCCGTTGGAACGCAGACATGACGGGATCAATTCCAGATCGTCTCGTAGAGCCGTCCCCGCCGCCCGATCTCATGACCCGGCCGCAAGTCCCCATCGACGTTCGATAGGCGAGGGCGAAGGCGCGCCGCACCTATCTTATGACTGAAAGGCGAGGTTTCCCGCTTGGATTTCGCCTCGGCAGGGTCGCCGCCTGCGATGGCTATCCTTCGCACGTCCGCCGGTAAATGGGCCATTGGTCATCTTGGAAAATGCCTGCGGCCGTTGCGGCCCGTGACGGCAGCCCCTTGCCGAAGCGGCCTTGATCGGTCATCACCAGCCCAACTTCCG
>NZ_DAIMZT010000085.1:0-7526 GCF_036733805.1 Novosphingobium sp.
TGCTCTGCGGCAGCCCCATATCTGCGCGCCAGAATGGCGCAGACCATGAGCCGGTCTGGTGAAAGAAGGTCGCGGGAGAAGTCCAGGGCGTCGTCCTTGAAGGCCTGCTCCAGCAGCCCGACATAGCGCTGGCCGGTCTTATGGCTAACCTCGATGGCGGCACCGAATTGAGAATAGTTGACCAACTGACACGACTGCCCCCCCTTCCTCCTGCCCACCTTCCAACACCGGGCGGCTGGCAACCCGTGGCCGAAAACAGAGAGTGACGCAGCGATCTCGCCATTGTCCGGCCAGATTCGCTTGGTCCATGACCCGTAACATTGCCGCGTGTGCGGCGCGCCTCTATGAACGAGGCTGCTTTCACAATTTATCCGAGACGAGAGGATCATGTCGACAGACCGCTTCCCGCTTTTGCAGGGGGATAATGACCGGACCGCCTTGATCGATGGTGAGCGCCGCGTGACTTATGGTGCGCTCAACGGCCTTGCGAACCGCCTTGCTACCGGATTGCTGGGCAGCAAGGAGGATCTGGAGGAAGAACGCATTGCCTTCTTCCTGCCCGCCAGCACCGACTATGTCGCGGTGATGCACGCCGTCTGGCGTGCAGGCGGAATCGCCGTTCCCCTCAATGTCGCCGCGACCGTTGCCGAACTGGATCATTACCTCCGTTGCGCGCGCGTGACCCGGCTCATCACCCAAAGTGAGCATCACGCCATGCTGGGCGGATTGTGCGCAAAACTGAGCATCCGTCTGTTACAGCCGGACGAACTCATGGCCGGTGAAGCAGGCGTCCTGCCGGATATTGCCGATGACCGCCGCGCGATGATGGTCTTCACCAGCGGAACCACCAGCAAGCCCAAGGGCGTGGTAACCACCCATGGCAACATCCGGGCGCAGATCACCGTGCTTCTAGACGCCTGGGGCTGGTCGGACAGCGACAAGATTCCCCTGTTCCTGCCGCTGCATCATGTCCATGGCATTATCAACGTGCTGAGCTGCGCCCTTTGGGCGGGCGCGACGGTGCATCTCTTTCCTCGATTCGACGCACCCGCCATCGCCGCCCATGTCGCGGCGGGCGACTATTCGGTCTTCATGGCGGTGCCGACCATCTATGTGAAGCTGCTCGACCAGCTCGACCGCCTGGAAAAGGGTGAAGCGAAAAAGGTCTGCGACGGCTTTGCCGCCATGCGCCTGAACGTGTCCGGCTCAGCGGCCTGTCCGGTTCCATTGTTCGAGCAGTGGCGCGCGCGCACCGGCCAGGTGCTGCTCGAACGCTACGGCATGACCGAGATCGGCATGGCCCTGTCCAACCCCCTTCATGGCGAACGGCGGGCGGGGCATGTCGGCCAGCCCTTGCCGGGGGTCGAGGTGCGTCTCTACGGCGAGGATGAGCAACTCATCACCGAAGAAGGGCAACCAGGCGAGATCCGCGTCAAGGGAGCCAATGTTTTCCTCGAATATTGGGACAATGAACGGTCCACGCGGGAGAGCTTCCGCGACGGCTGGTTCTGCACCGGCGACATGGCGGTAATCGAACAGGGCTATTACCGGATCATGGGGCGGACCTCGATCGATATCATCAAGTCGGGCGGCTATAAATTGTCGGCGCTTGAAATTGAGGCGGTGTTGCTCGCCCATCCCGCTATCGCGGAGGTCGCCGTTATCGGGATCGAGGATGCAACCTGGGGCGAAGTCGTGGCAGCCTTCATCGTGCCACGATCGGGTCACAAGGCGGACCCCGAGGAGATCATTGGCTGGTCCGCGCAGCAATTGTCCGCCTACAAGATTCCGCGGCTCATCCGTTTCGTCGACAGCTTGCCCCGCAACGCCATGGGCAAGGTGACCAAGCCCGAGCTGAAGCCGCTGCTCAGCGCCGCTTCAGCGCAAGCTTTTTCGGATAGGCCGCCTTCATAATGGCGGCAATTGCGGGAAGTTAATCGGCAAGGGCTGGGACATTTTGCTCGGTCCGCTTCGGAGCATATAACCGGCAATAGCTGCCGACCGATCATCCAATATATTTCGTCCCCATGCGCAACGCCCTCAGCCCCTTCTGCTGCAAATTTTTCTTGCGGAAGCCCCCCTCCAGAAGTAATGACTTTTCATTATTTCACTGACAAGCGAATTGATCGCCAAGGTTGGGAGAGAGAATTTGATCCGGAATTCCCGTTGGACGACAGCCGCCGCAGTCGTGTCGTTGGGCCTCACGCTAGGTGGCGGGGCGGTTGTCCATGCCCGCGAAATCGGAACCCGGACGGCGTCGGTGCCCGTAAATCCTTTCCTGGCTCGTAGCGCCACGCCCATTTCGCACCGCAATTCCGCCCAACAAAACGCATCACGCATTCCTGGGCCGGCAGGCCCAACGGCAACCCTTGCGGAAAACCAGCTGGATTGGCGCTTTCTCGGCCCGGGCCATTATGGAGCGGTACTGTCCAGCGTGGAGAAAGACGGGCGGCGGGTGCTGTGGTCAAATGGTGCGGAAACGATCGCCAAGCTCGACGCGGAGACATTCGAAGTTCTCGCGCAATTGCCGCTGATCCCCGAGGGCCGGTTCACGCAGGCGGAAGCCGCTACCGAACTTAATCGGGTCTACGCTGCTCCTGACGCGGAACAGGCGGATCTGGCCTTCAAACTGCGCATGAGGATGCTCAAGAGCAATAGTGGCGCTGGCGTCTACGCCATGATCGACAAGGATGGCAATTTCTACGTCAGCAGCCGGACCGGCGTCACCATCTACGGCGACGCGGTTCCCGGGGATTCACGTTCGCCGATCGTCGTGCGCCGTCAGTGGACGAAGCCTGACGACGTGGGCGGCGTTCTCATGGGAATGAACATGACCTATGATGGCCGGGTCATTCTGGTCAGCACCGCCGGTGATGTCATCGCTCTGAGCCGCAACCTCGACGATATGCAGCGTATCAAGATGCGGCATTCGGAAGATCGCGACGCCTACATGGCCCGGGTTCGGGATCGAACAGGCGGTGAGGAGGGCATGGGCTGGATGCGCAATTCCTTTGCCGTCGATCCGCAAGGGGGCATCTACATCATATCCGCCGGATACATGCACAAGGTCGTGTGGACCGGCAAGAAGCTTTCGACCGCGGAAGCCGATGGCGCCTGGTCGGAACCTTACAGGGATGGTCGTGGTCTCGGCAGTGGCTCAACTCCCGTCCTCATGGGCTTTGGTCCCAAGGACGACCGCCTCGTGGTGTTCACGGACGGTGACGACGTGATGAATGTGACCGCTTACTGGAGGGATGCCATACCGCAGGGCTGGACCCCGCCTCCCGGTGCGCCCAGCCGCCGCCTCGCTGGTTTCGCCCGAGCGGACATGGGCGATCCGAGCAAGACGGCGGTCCAGACGGAACAGGCGACCGTAGTGGGTGACTATGGCGCGATCGTGGTGGACAATGAACCCGCCGCCGTTCCTGCGGGCCTACCGGCAAAGGGCTGGCAGGTCATGTTCAGCTTCCTCGGCAACGATCCGCGCTACGCGCCGCATGGCATGCAGAAGTTCGAATGGGATCCGGTCGCGAAGAAAATGAAGCTCGCATGGACCAACCGCACCATCTCATCGCCGAATGCGGTTCCCTTCATCAGTCTCGCGTCGGGTCTCGTATATACGATCGGCGCGCGGGGCGGCAAATGGACGCTTGAGGGCGTCGATTGGAAAAGCGGACGATCCTCCTTCCACTACATACTGCCTTCCAACAATTTCAACGCGATGGGGGCGGGTGTCCAGCAGGACGATCATGGCAACATCGTCTATGGCACCCCGTTCGGAAAGGCGCGCATTCCGCTGAAACTTTCGGTCGCAAAAATGCGGCCATAGGCCTTTCGACACAGCGGGGCGTAGAGTGGATGTTCCGGTGAGGCTTGGCCTAGGCTATCGCTTCGGGTGCCAGCAATGCCGCCACTACGCTCCGCTTCAATGTGCCGACCATGGCGGATAGGGACTCCACGGCCACTTCGCCACGCTCGATACCGGCTTCCAGCCCGGCAAGGCATGATGTGATCTGGATGCTGGCAAACCGCAATCTGATCTCGACGGAATCGGGATATCGAGCCGCTATGATTTGCCGCAGCGCCGTCAGGGCGAGCAAAAGCCCTTTCGTTTCCAGGTGCGGTCCGCAGAATTGATCTACTGGCTCTCGATCCAGGCGTTCGAGAAAGCGCAGGTAGCAATTGCCTTCGGGTCGCGGTGCCAACTGGTCCGCGAGGGGTAAGATGATGGCCTCAACCACTGCGTCGAGATCAAGAAGCGACGCCGCTTTGAGCATTTCGATGCGTCGCGGGTTTATGACGGCCATGCGATGCGACCAGACCTCCCGGATCAGTGCCGCTCGCGATCCGAAATAATATTGAAGTGCAGACACATTGCGAACACCGGCTTTCAAATGAAGGAGCTGTGTTGAAAAGCCGGCAACGCCATGTTCGGCGACAAGTCGTTCGGCTGCATGCACAAGTGCGAGGCGTGTTTCAGTGGCTGATGCGCGTCTGGACTTTTTTACCGGGGTCATGAATTCTTCTTACCATCATGCTGCAGGCGAACATAGCATAGCGATAAGGCGTTACTGACCCGCTGGCACCAACGCGCCATTACGCCGTCGATGAGGCACGCTGCTGATCCTCCCTGGGAAATCAGCCAAACCCTACCCGCCAATTGCATCAAATATGAGTCAGAGCCCATTTTAGACGCCGATTGACACCACCCAGCATCGGGCGAGTGCCGATTATGAGGGCATAACGTGGATGGTACGCCAGACAACGCTAACGCAGGACAATGCCAGAACTGTGGCGGAAGGGCCGTCAACGCCGGAGTTCGATCAGTCCCAGTTCTTCCCACATCCATGTGAAGTCATAGCTCGCCATGGGATCGGCAATACCGGCTTTTGCAGCGCTGTTTTCGATATATTTGAGCCAATCCGCCACTTTTCCCCGACCCGCCTTGGTGCGGGCAAGAGCACGGGGGCTCTTGTGGCCAAGGGCCGGGACCGGTTCATCGAGCGTTTTTGCATATCCCCGGGTCAGCATGCCGTGGACAATCCGTTCCATTTCGTGGGGCGGGATATCCAGCGCTTCGCTCTGCGGCCCGCGGACGCCATCGTCAGCCATGATCTGGGTCAGTGTTCGGATTTCGGTCATGGGTGCAGCGAGACAAGCGCCCAGCCATTCACGCATCTGCTCAATCGCTCGTTCTGCGCGGGCCGCACTGTTCACCTCGATGATCAGTTTGCGTTCTGTCAGTTCCACAGTGGCAAAAACCGGCGTGCCATCGTCCATGGTTGTGACGAAGGCCTGCTTGCCTTTTGTCGCTTGCGGCTTCTTTCCCTTTGCCGCCGGCGCCAGCCAATTCCAAAAGCAGTCGCTTGCAGGCTCCAGCCATTGCGCCGCGTTCAGCCTGCGGACCACGCTCTTGCCGATCACACCCTTTGCCAGTGGAAAGACGATCCGGTGGAACACAATGTCATCGCCATCGGCATTGACCAGTTCCGGCTCCCGATCGGGCGCGGCCTGGCCCAAGCTGTCCAGCAGCCAGATATTGGTGAACATCGGCGCGGAGGCACGCAGCAGTGCATCCCGATCGGACACATCAAATTCGTCATTGTCCGCCGGTTCAGTGAACAGCCTATCGAATGCATCAACGAGTTGAGCGGCTCCATCCGCACTGAATGACAACAGCGCACCGGAAATGCCGTAGCGCCCGTTAACCTCGACAACCCGCGCGGCGATCCTGTCCCAGTTGACAAGGGTCCGGGTTGCGCTGCGTTCCTGCACGGTCACCGGGGCGGTGTCGCGCAACAGATCGCGCAGGGTCATAGACTGGCCGGGTATGACTTCGCTGACTTCATAGAGCGACATGGCCGCATGGCGCAGGGCCCGCATATAGGCCTTGTTTGGCGCCTTTTCATTCCACCCACGCCGCTTGAGATAGTCATCGACCAGATTGCGGCCGTCCGGCTCCCATTCCTGAGCAAGCAGATCCTCGAAGGCGCAGCCCCATAGCGGCCCTTCCCAATGGTCGCCGATGATGTCGAATATGTCGTCAGGCTCAAGGCCCGTTGCCTCGCACGCCGGGCCAAGATGTGCGGACAGCATCTCGTCCATCGCCTCGTCCCAAGGCGCACGGCCCGCATATTTGATCAGGCCGGAAAGATCGTGGGTGGATTTCGTGCTGGACATTCAGGCAGGCCTTTCTACGCCGAGGCGACGCATTTCGCGGTAGATGGTGGATCGCCCTATGCCGAGTTGCCTGGCGGCTTGCGCTGGCGAGATCCTGGCTTCCACGAGTTTGAGCGCCGCTTCTATTTTTCCCATGTCGAGCGGCTGCCGCCCTGGCAGCTTACCCTTGGCCCGGGCCGCCTCGATACCATCTTTGGTCCGTTCTGAGATCAGCCGGCGCTCAAAATGGGCGATGGCCCCGAACACATGGAAGATGAGTTCGCCGGCAGCCGACGATGTGTCGATTTTTTCCTCAAGGCTCAGAAGCGCGACGCCTTGGACACGCAGCGTCTCGATCGTGGCGAGCAATTCGGCGAGGGACCGCCCGAGCCGATCGAGGCGGACCACCGCCAGCGTATCGCCCTTGCGGGCATAGGCGAAAAGGGTTGCCAGACCGGGCCGGTCCATGCTCTTCCCCGACATGATATCGGTGAACACCTTGATGGCCCCTGCCTTCTCCAGGCGCATGGTCTGCCCCGCCACATCCTGGTCGCCGGTACTGACGCGGGCATAGCCCAGAATATCGCCCATGCCGTTCATCCCATCCATACCCGTCCACATACTATGTCCCTTTACTCATGGCTGTCCATAGGCCGAGATGACCTTTTGTGGACGGGAATCGACAAGGTCGAGCGGACCCTGGCAAGCTGATCCTGCAAGAGGCTGCCAAGGGAGCCGTAGGCCAGCGCAGCTAAACTTCTGAGCCCCGCGCGGCGGCGGCGCTGCATCAATCATGTGCGACGAGAGCTTCCAGTCCGGGTAGCTGAACGGCGAGTCTGCCGGGTTCTGGGCCAGCATCGATCGACGCAGCGTAAAGGACCGTTGCTTTGTCGTCCCTGCTAGGCTCCGGCATACTTAGCCAGATGGCCAGTATCGGCGTGACGGCCATAGTTCCCGCCGAGGCAAGAAGAGCCGCCGCAACGCCATTGCCTTGCGCGACCACGCCCCACAACCAGCTACCAAATGCGATGCCTCCGCAGATGGTCGCCTGAAACGCCGCAAGCGTTTGCCCCGCCACCCAGCGGGGGCCGAGAGCTGGATCGTAATGTTCGATATCGCGACGCTAACCATCCAAGCGCCCCCAGCCGCGAAGAGGACGACAGCGGACGGCGCCACCGACCCGCTCATCGCCTCTACCGCGATGGCCGCAGCCATGACGATGGCGCAGAGCCGGATGATGGCTTCTCCGGCCAATCGCTGGCGAATATATAAAATATTAAGCGCACTTATGATCGCCCCCATACCGAAGGACCCTAGGTTGTAGTGAGGATTTAACCTTTTACCGCAGTTGGATGTGGATTGCGGCG
>NZ_DAIMZT010000086.1:0-4660 GCF_036733805.1 Novosphingobium sp.
GGGCGATTGCGGGGCCTGCACGGTGATGGTTGACCGCGTGGCGCTGCGGTCCTGCCTCATCACGCTGGCTGAATGCGAAGGCCGCTCCATCATCACGATCGAAGGGCTTTCGCCCGATCGCTCTCATCCGGTGCAGCAAGCCATGGTGGTGGAACAGGCCATCCAATGCGGGTTTTGCACCCCTGGCATCGTGATGAGCGCCGCCGCCTTGCTCGCGCGCAATGCCAACCCCGGCGAGGGCGACATCAAGGAGGCGATCGCCAATTTGTGCCGATGCGGCGTCCATCCCCGCTTGATCCGCGCCATCCAGCGCGCTGGCGCGGCGATGCGCCGGGAACAGCCCACCGGCACCGTTCCGCCGCTTGGCCTCCCAGATGTGGAAGCCGCGCCGGCGGCGGCGATAAAGCCTGCATCAGAGACATCGGAACATTAGGAGGCAATCATGAAGACAACGATCTGGCACAACCCGAATTGCGGCACCTCGCGCAAGACCTTGGCGATCCTGCAGGAAACGCCGGGGATCGAAGTGCAGGTGGTGGAATACCTGCAGACGCCGCCAAGCGCGGAGAAGCTGGCTCAGCTTTATCGGGATGCAGGCATCTCCCCGCAGCAGGGCCTGCGCATGCGCGGCACCGACGCGGCCGAGCGCGGCCTGCCGGATGCGGACGATGCAACGGTATTGGTCGCGATGGTCGCCGAACCGATCCTGATCGAACGACCTCTGGTGGAAACCGAAAAGGGCGTCAGGCTTTGTCGTCCACAGGAAAAGGTTTACGAGATTTTGTGACGCTGGCTTCCCTCGCCTTGCAATGACCGATCTAATCTGCCACCGCATGGCACCTTTATGACACCTTTCAACAGTGCGAGAGCTTCCGCCAGCATGACCAGTTCACAGCTTGCCCGAGAGGCACTGCCCCAGCGGATTAAGCGGAAAATAAAGCAGGGGCTGGGGCCGTGGGGCGTCTTCTTCGAAGGTTTTCTGCGCAATCCGGTGATGGTGGGCTCAATCGTGCCCTCCTCCCGCTTCACCATTAACCGGATGCTGGCGCCGGTGGATTGGGAGAACTGCAAGCTCTTCGTCGAATATGGTCCCGGCGTCGGCACGTTCTGCCAGCCGGTGCTGGATCGCTTGAGGCGCGACGCGATGCTTCTGGTGATCGACACCAACCCCCAGTTCATCGATTATCTGCGCCGGACCATAACGGACAGCCGCTTCGTCGCGGTCAACGGATCTGCCTCCGATGTAGAGGAGATCGTGCGTGCGCATGGGCATGAAAAGGCGGATTACGTGCTTTCCGGCTTGCCTTTTTCCACTTTGCCCGAAGGCGTCGGGCCGGCGATCGCGGCGGCTACGCACCGCGTGATACGCAAGGGCGGGGCATTTCTGGTCTATCAGTTCACGCCCAAGGCGCGCTCTTTCATGGCGCGTCATTTCCGCCGCATCGATTCGGGTCTTGAACCGATAAACGTGCCGCCGTGCTTCATGTGGTGGGGCTGGAAAGACGAAGACGAAGCCGCTTGAACGCAGCTCTCCCGTCCAATGCTATTCGAAGGTTTGATTGACCGTGTCGGCGGACGGGGCGGCCAATTGGCGATGCGTGTAAGCCAGCACCGCCGTCAGGATCACGCCTGACACTGCCGCTATCACGCCCGACACCACACCGGTAAACAGCGTCAGAGCCCGCCCCTCACCAACGAGCAAGGCCAAGGGCGCGACCAGAACGATCGTCACCATAAAGGCGATAGCGATATAGGCGATCATCAGCAGCACGAAGAACCCGAACAGCCTCAGGCTGTTGTGCCGCGTCAAACGCCAGGACCGAACCAGCGCGGCAAGCGGATTGGTGATCCCTTCGTTGACCACCACCGGGACCACCAGCGACAGTTTGATGGAGACGTAAATCATCGCCACCATCATGGCCACGGCGACGATCGCGGACGCGGCGCCGGTTCCGACGATGAGGGCGAACAGGCCGCCGATCAGCAGCGCAAGCACGAGCGAGGCGGCCACGATGCCCAGGACCGTCAGCAGCACCGCGGCCACCAGTGTCGGCAAGGCCCGCAGCGCGGCAACGATCGCCTGGCCCACCGTGAGCCGCCCCCGCTCGCTTAGCAGCGCCATGATCGCAAGATAACCCGCCCCTTGAACCAGCAGTCCGCCCAGACCGAACCCCAGGAACAAGCCCGTGTGATCGGCCATGATGCGTTGCACCATTTCCGGCTTGCCCAGCGCCTGCAGCAGCTGCGTCTGCACGCCCGTCAGGAACACGGTCGAAAGCAGCGTGGGCAGCATGAAGAACACGCCTGCCACCGGCAGCAGCACTTGGCGATTGGCGCTTACCGCCGCCATCGCTTCCAGCCAGGCCCTGTTGCTGTCAAACTTCATCACGCGCTCCTGGTGTCCTGCCTGGCAGGCTGCCTAAAGGCACTTGATAAGCGCATGGAATAGCGCCACGCAACGCGCCATGACGATTCCTCCCTCTCTTCCCGGTGATATCGAGCTGCGTCTGTCGTCCGGCCCGGTCCCTTACCGCGATGCGCTAGAGGAGATGGCGGCGCGCAACGCCGGAATCGCGGCGGGTCAGGCGCGTGAGCTGATCTGGTTGCTGGAACATCCGCCGGTCTATACCGCCGGAACCAGCGCCCAAACCGCCGAACTGCTCCACCCCCGCTTCGAAGTGGTGGAGGCCGGCCGCGGCGGCCGCTATACTTATCACGGGCCGGGGCAGCGGGTTTGCTATGTGCTGCTCGACCTCAGGAAGCGGGCGCGCGACGCTCGCGGCTTCGTCCACGCTCTGGAAGGCTGGGTGATCGAAACCCTGCGGGACTTCGGGGTGAAAGGTTTTCGCGCCGAAGGCCGAATCGGCATCTGGACCACGGATATTGACGGACGAGAGGCCAAGATCGGCGCCATCGGCGTGCGCATCCGCAAGTGGGTGACCATGCATGGCTTTGCTGTCAACATCCGCCCGGACTTGTCGCATTTCGCGGGGATCGTGCCTTGCGGGATCGAGGAATTTGGCGTGACCAGCCTGGCGCGTCTGGGCCATGACGTGGACTTCGCAACGTGGGACCAGGCGCTGCTGAACCGGAGCGCCAGCTTCCTGGCCGCCTTGGAACGGCCTTGCCCCACCCCCATCTCCCGCACGGAGACTGCCTGAATGAAAGCCTATTCCGCTCTATCCCTGGCGATGGTCGCAGCCTTGGCGCTGAGCGCCTGCGGCAAGGGCAAGACGCCAGATCATGCGGTAGCTGGGGGAGAGCTTCTTCCCCGCTCGGTCAGCGACGATATGCTGCCTTACGACACCGTGCGATCGCAGCCGCCGCTGTCCAATCCCGATGCCGGGAAAACCAGCAGCAAGACTCGCGCCGAAGCGACTGCGGGGCCTGATGACAATGAAGACGTGGTGACCGGAAACGAAGCACCGCCGCCGGAGCCGGCGGAAGCTCCCCCCGCGGCGCCGGCCGGGCAATAGGACAGGAATGCAAAGCCGCGAGCGGCGGTGATGATTTGCAAACCTTTCGGGGTGGGCGAACCCACCCCGGAGGGCATCTTACAGACCGTCCAGGCCCTTGCTGACCAGGACATTCACAGCAACGCGGCGGTTCTGGGCCTTGCCTTCGACAGTGTCGTTGCTCGCCATCGGATCTGCCTCGGACATCCCGGTGGGGGTCAGCATGCGATAAGGTTTCCAGCCACACGCCTGCTGCAGGTAATTGACGACGCTGCCGGCCCGCTTTTCGCTGAGCACCTGATTAAATTCGGGGCTTCCGGTGGAATCGGTGTAACCCACGACAAGCAGCAGGGCGTTATTCATCTTTTCCGCCGAGGCTGCCGCGGCGCAGAGATCGTTTTTCGCCTGAGGGGACAGCACCGCCTTGCCGGTGTCGAAGTTCACGTTTGTCGTGCTTTTGATATTGTACTGATCGATATCGCCCATGCGGCCGCGCAGCGCCTCCGTCGCCGCGGTCTGCTCGGCAAAGCGCTGGTCAGTGCCGTTGCGGATCATGGCCGCGGTCTTAAGATCCTTGCCCTGAAGGTTGATCTGGCTCGCCACCAGTTCATCGCCCGATCGCATGGTCTTGACGGTGACCGGAAGGCCGTTGAGCAGCGAAGTTGCGGCAAGCTTGCTGCTGTTAAGGCCGAAAAGGCCCTTGCTCGCCTTGATACGGGTGGAATCATTGATGACGATGACGGTGTTAGTGCCGTCGTCGGCGGTGACCTGCATCTTGTCGCCGCTGCGCGCGGAGATGATGCCCTTGATCTCAGGCCCTTGGGTCATCTGAGGTTGCTCGGCCGGGGGGGCGCTATAGGTCGCCGAAACGTCGGCCGGGGGCGGCGAGTCCTGCGTCTGTGCAGCCAAGCTGCCTGACGCCGCCACGGTGGCAAGCAGTAAGAAAACCCTTGGGCTTTTGGAAATGACACTCATTGCGCTACTCCTTCAAACTCGACCAGCCGGGCCTGCATCATTGCAGCTTCTCGTCCGACCGCCGCCCGTGTGATGGCGTATCCGGCTGTCAGAACCCCTCCAACTAACTTCATGGGACGTGCGGCATCTATGCTACAGCTGAACACCATGGATTTCGGCGTGTTCAGGACCGCCTTTCTGCCACATGAACACGCCCGGCGACACTGTTAGTTGAACGGCTAATGCGAGCG
>NZ_DAIMZT010000086.1:4760-7517 GCF_036733805.1 Novosphingobium sp.
AGGGCCTTCTCGTAAATTGCGTATTCGCGGTTCACTTTGCTGTCGATGGCATCGGCGATGGCGACCATTCCCTGGTTGTCTTCCAGAATCCAGCCGATCTCACCCCGCTTGGCGCCGAACTTCGCCACGGAAGCGCGGCGGATGTATTCGATCATCATGAAGGCCAGCTGGCTGGCCAGGCGGGATGCCTGCAACTTCTTCCGCACGCCCATCAGCGGCACGCGCATGTCGGCGGGATAAGGCTTCCTGAGCCAGAGCAGCAGCTTGACGAGGCCCAGGATGGGGGGCTTGCCGTTGCGGCCGTTCACGCGCATCTGGACCTGGTTGAGATTGGGCAGCGTCATCATGAAGGCCACCGGCTCTCCTTCATATTCGGCTATGCGAATAAGCTCGGGATGGACCAGCGGCTTGAGCGCCTTGCCGGTATATTCGATCTCTTCCTGGGTAAACGGCACGAAGCCCCAATTGTCGGACCAGGCGTCGTTGAGGATTTCGCAGATGATCGCGGCTTCGCGGTCGAAGTGCTTCAATTCCACCTCGCGCACGCGGATCTTGGCGTTCTTCTCTCCGGAAGAGACGATGCGCTGGACCAGCGGCGGGAACTGCTTGGTCACATCCAGATCGTAAGTATAAAGCGTCTTGACGCGGCCGTAACCGGCGCCTTCGATCCAGCCCTGATACGCCGCGTCATGATGCGCCATCATCACCATGGGCGGGTGATCGTGCCCCCCTACCTGAATCCCCGGCTCTTCCCACACCGAAAGGTTCATCGGCGCCAGCACTCGCGTCATACCCTGTTCGCGCAGCCATTGCTCCGCCGCGGCGATAAGCGCGCGAGCGGTCTCTTCGTCCTCCGCCTCGATCGCGCCCCAGTTGCCGGTGCCCGGCCCCATGCCCTGCTCCACCGGCTGTTTCAGCGCCAGTTCATCGATATGCGCGGAAATGCGCCCGACGATCCGGCCATCGCGCCGGGCCAGAAAAAGCTGGCAGCGGGCATGAGCGAAAAAAGGATTCTTGCCCGGCGTGAACTTGGAAATCTCTTCCGAGCGCAAATTCGGCACCCAGTTTTGATCTGCCGCATTACGGCGATAAGCAAAGTCCACGAAGGCGGCGCGATCGGCCTTGCCGGAGATAGGCGTGATAACTAGTTCGGAGTTGGCCACGATGCTGCCTTTGTTCGAGCCTAAGGGAACGGTCCGGCACGCGGAGTGCGGCCGCTTGCGGTAACTTGTCAAGCGCGCCAGAGAATTTGGAAACAGGAAGCATGATCGCTCAGGACCTTATCGAACAGCCCGGGCCGGCGAAACGGGATGCGGCGGCGGGAACGTGGCATTCGCAGATTCCCGACGACAAGGAGATGCTGCGCGCCGCTGTGGAGCTGACGCGCGACATCGCCGTCGCTCGCCCGGAAATCTACTGGCCGGACATGCTGGGTTCGGCCTTCGTTGGCTATGCGGGGCTTGCGGCCGCAATCCTGTCAACCAACCCTCTCGCAGCGCTGGCCTGCGGTCTGCTGGCCGCGCTGGCGCTTTACCGCGCACTGCTGTTCATTCACGAGCTGACGCATATCCACAAGGATGCGCTGCCCGGTTTCCGTTTCACCTGGAATCTGCTCGTGGGCATTCCGTTGTTGATCCCGTCCTTCATGTACGAAGGCGTGCATACGCAGCATCACGCCCGCACGCGTTACGGCACGATCGACGATCCCGAATATATGCCGCTGGCGCTGATGAAGCCGTGGAGCTTGCCGGTCTTCGCGCTCACCGCGATTCTGCTGCCACCTGCCTTGCTGGTCCGCTCGGCGGTGCTCGTGCCGCTGGGTGTGGTGATCCCGCCGCTGCGCAAGCTGGTGTGGGAACGCGCCTCTGCCCTCGCGATCAACCCCCAATACCGTCGCCGGCCTCCCGAAGGCGAATTTGCGCGGATGGTGTTCTGGCAGGAACTGGGATGCTCGATCTGGGCCATTGCTTTGATAGCGGCGAGCCAAGTTTACGGCTGGCGTCCACTGGCGATAGCGCTCTGTGTCGTTTCGCTGACGGCCTTCCTGAACCAGGTCCGCACCCTCGTTGCGCATTTGTGGGAGAATGATGGAGAGGCGATGACGGTGACCGCGCAATACCTCGACTCGGTCAATGTCCCGCCCCCGGCCATGCTGTCGCCGCTATGGGCGCCGGTGGGCCTGCGTTATCACGCGCTGCATCACTTGCTGCCTTCGGTGCCTTATCACGCGCTAGGCGAATGCCATCGCCGCCTTTCCGCGCACCTGGGGCGGAACAGCACTTACGCCCGCGCGGGCTATACCGGCCTGATGCCGTTGCTGACACGGCTGGTGCGCAACACGATGCGGGTATAGCCCACCTCCGTTAGGGGAGATGTGATGCAGACACAGTTAATCGCCCGCTGGCGAGTGCGGGGGTAGGCCGGGAGGGCAGCAGGCAGGCAGCAGTGCGGCCGGCGTGTGGGGGCCTGAACCGGACAGGCTTGGCTGGTGAACCTTTGGGGTGCGAACGGCTGATGAGGGGACACGCAACTCACCAACTCGGCCCTGGCAAGACAGACATCAGCGGATGCGGGCTCGCGTCCTTGCCGCCGACCCCTGGGGTTGTAAATCCCAGGGCAAAGTTCTGCTTGCGGATGCAGGCGGCCTTTCCTGCGAAAGGACGCCGGCCGCTGATGTGGCGGTGACATGCAAGCGATGGCCATTCGCTTCCGCGCACCTGGGGTGACCCGGTTATCCCGAGTGCTGCGGCATATAAC
>NZ_DAIMZT010000087.1:0-3066 GCF_036733805.1 Novosphingobium sp.
CGCGCTCACGCAGCAGGTCAGCGACGTGCTGACGCAGACCAAGTTCAACGGCAACGCCTTGTTCTCGACCACCTCGGGCGCCGACGTCACGTTCGACATCCAGACCGGCGGCAACGCAGGCGAGAAGGTCACGCTGACCTCGACCGCGATCGACGGCACCAAGATCACCACTACGGCGCTCGACGTCTCCACGACCACAGCCGCCGCAACCACAATCGGCAACGTCGATACCGCATTGGTAGACCTCAACGCCACCCGCGCCTCGCTGGGCGCCGGCCAGAACCGCCTGGAATCGGTCATCACCAACCTGACCAGCAACGTGACGAACCTGTCGGACGCGCGTTCGCGGATCGAGGACGCCGATTACTCGGTGGAAACCACGTCGATGGCCAAAGCGCAGATCCTCTCGCAGGCTTCCACCGCGATGATCGCACAGGCCAACCAGGCGCAACAGAACGTCCTGAGCCTGTTGAAATAGTCCCCCAGCGAGACCCGAACCAGGTCCCGAAAGCACCCGGCGGGCACACCAGCCCGCCGGGTCAATTCCATTTGCTGGCGAACGTTCGCCTTCAGTAACCGGCGTTTTTCAGCCAAAGGTCGACGGCGCCCATGCGCTCGTTACGGACTGTCAGCCGATACCTGATTGTCGCGATCGCCTCGTCCGTCGGCCGCCGTGCCTCCACGGACAACCGCTCGCGGGCGTAAGCTTCCAACTTGGTGATAGTAGCCGGATCGAGGCTGCCGCTGGCCAGCCGCGCCACGAACCGCGTCCCCGCCGAGCTATCAAGCTTGCTCATCACCGCATCGTAATGCACCAGCACAAAGTCCAGAGCTTTCTCGGGATGCTCGCCGGAGACCGAACGGATAATCTCCGCGCTGCTCGTCGCGCCTGGTTCGTCCGTAAGCGCCAGCGCCAACGCCTGGTCCGCCAGATCGGCGCTCCCGGTCGCGCCCAACAGCGCATAGAGATACGCCTTTACTTGCGCCGAAGTCTCCGCTTGCGCCATGGCCCGCAGCTTGTCCCAGGTGGCCTGATCGGCGTGTTGCGCCACAACGGACAGGATCGCCTTGCGCACTGAGGGATCTATGGCGGCCGGATCGCCGGCCGAGCCCACGAAGCGCTGTCGCGCTTCGGCTATCACTGATGGTTCTCCCACTTGGCCAAGGATGCGGATCAACGAGCTTCGCAAATCCTCGTCCGTCACTGGCTCCCCCGCTTTCGGAGACCAGCTCAGCCTCTCCAGCACCGGCAGAAACCGGGCCGCGGCCAGTCGGGTCAGGCCCGCCTCGCGGTGAGGCGCGTCCTTTGCGTAGGAATGCAGCGTATCGATCAGCCCCGCCGCCGCTTCGATCACTTGCGCCTGGCTGTCGGAAGGAAGGTTCCGGGCCAGATCCAGCATATCCGACATCGGCTGCTGCCCCGCGAAGCCAAGCGCGATCGCATCGTTCAGGACACCCATCTGGTCCACCGGCGCCAATCGCCCGAAGGACCGGCCGATCGCGCCGAACAGCTCCGGGGTATATAGCACGCGGTAATAGCCGGTCTGCCCGACATTGGCGATTATCGCACCGCAGCCCTGCACATCAAGCGTGCCACGCCCCGTCAGGAGAACTTCGGAAGGCGCACCGCCGATCGCCGCGGCGGCGACAGGGACATGCCAGGACAGCGGTGTCTTGCCTGACCGGTCCCGCGTAAATTCGCCTTGCTCAAGCGCAAGCCGCGTAACCCCGCTCGCGCATCTGCCTGACACCTTGACTAGCGGAATGCCCGGCTGCAGCGTGAAATCGTGCGCGATTTGCGCTATCGGCTTGCCCGAGGCAGCCTCCATCTCCCGCCATAGATCATCCGTCACGGTATTGGCGTAAGCGTGGCGCTTCATGTAGCTGCGCACACCGGCCCGCCAGTTGTCGGAGCCGGTATAGGCTTCCAACATGCCGATCACCGCCTCGCCCTTGTTGTACGTGATATTGTCGAATGCCTGACTGGCCTCTTCCACGGTGTCCACATGATGAATCACCGGATGCGTCGTAACCAGCGCGTCCTGAGCCATGGCGCCTTCGCGCGCCTCTACGCCGTCCAGCTCCGGATGCCACTCGGGATGGAAATGCGCGGTCGCGCGCCCCTCCATCCATGAGGCAAAGCCCTCGTTAAGCCAAAGGTCATCCCACCACGACATGGTCACCAGATCGCCAAACCACTGGTGCGCCATTTCATGCGCGGCGTCCGTGAAGATCAGCTTGCGTGAACGGTTGGAGGCAATCTTCGGATCAAGCAGCAGTGCATTCTCGAAAGTGAAGATGGCGCCCCAGTTCTCCATCGCGCCAAAGAACTGGCTGCGGCCCGGCGCCGCGATATTATCCAGCTTGGGCAAGGGATAAGGCGTGCCGAAATAGGAGTTGTACCAGGGTAATATCTTCGCGGATTCGTTCAGCGCATATTCCGCCTGCGACAGGCTGCCCCGCTTGGCGATGACGCCGATCTCCGTGCCCGCCGCCCGAGTTGTCGCCCGCTCGAAATCGCCCAGCCCGAAGAACAACAAGTACGTCGACATCTTCGGGCTGGTGCCGAAAGTCACAAGCGTCCTGCCTTCGCCTGCAGGCACGCGCGAGGTGATCGGCAGATTGCTTACCGCCATCTCATCGGACGGCACGATGGCCTTCAGCCTGAATGTCGCCTTGTAGAACGGCTCGTCCCACGAAGGCACGAAGCGGCGCGCATCCGAATTTTCGAACTGGGTATAGAGCGCGCGTTTCCGGGTTCCGTCCGCAGCATCATAATCGAGCGCGAAGAGGCCGTATGCCTGGGTATTGATCTTGCCGCCGTAGTCGATCGCCAGCGTATAGCGGCCCGGCGCGATCGTATCGCCAAACGTGAAGCTGGCGGTCTGGGACTTGGCGTCGACCGAGACTTTGCCCGCACCCGCCTTGCCGCCGCCGGAAATGAGCGCGACCTTGCCGATCGCCAGGTCCGCCGCCTGAAGCGTGATCGCTTTCACCGGCTTCAGAACCTCGATCGAAATTTTCGCCTGACCCGCAAAAGTCATCGCCGCCGCGTCCGGCGTCACC
>NZ_DAIMZT010000087.1:3166-7482 GCF_036733805.1 Novosphingobium sp.
TTCGTCGCATGACCAACACACTCTATTACGGCGACAACCTGCATGTGCTGCGTGAACACGTGAAGGACGAAAGCGTCGACCTGATTTATCTGGACCCGCCGTTCAACAGCAATGCCAATTACAATATCCTCTTCAAGTCGCCCGAAGGTCAGAACAGCGACGCGCAGATCGAAGCGTTCGAGGATACCTGGCACTGGAATGACAAAGCGGAAGGCGCTTTCGACGAGGTGATGCGTTCGGGTAACACCAAGGCGTTCGACCTTCTTCGCGCCATGCGTTCGTTCCTGGGCGAGAACGACATGATGGCCTATCTCTCGATGATGGCGATCCGGTTGATCGAACTGCACCGGGTCCTGAAGCCGACGGGTAGCTTGTATCTGCACTGCGACCCGACCGCGAGCCATTACCTCAAACTACTGCTGGACGGGGTGTTTGGTGCGGAGAAATTCGTCAACGAAATAATTTGGACTCGGTCAACCGGCAAGAGCCTTATGAAACGTCGTCTCCCGAGAAATCACGATGTTATTCTGACCTATGCAAAGGGAGAAAACACCACCTGGAACGAAAACGCTATCTACCGGCCTTATGACCCCGGCGATCTGCCTGATAAAACCGCAGTGAAATATTCCCACTGCGACCCCGACGGAAGAATGTATCGTCTCGACAGCTTAATCAATCCAAACGCAAATCGCCCGAACCTTACGTACGAGTTTTTAGGAGTAACGCGTGTCTGGCGTTGGACCAAAGACCGGATGGAAAATGCTTATCAAGATGGAATTGTTGTACAAACGGCGCCGGGTCGCGTTCCTCAGCTGAAGCGCTATTTAGATGAACAGCGCGGCGTCGCGCTAAGCGACGTCTGGACTGACATCCCACCGCTCAACTCCCAAGCGCAGGAACGCCTCGGCTACCCCACGCAGAAGCCCCTTTCCCTGCTCGAACGGATCATCGCTGCTTCTTCGAACGAAGATCAGGTGGTGCTTGATCCCTTCTGCGGCTGCGGCACCGCCGTCCATGCAGCGCAGAAGTTGGGGCGGCAATGGATCGGCATCGACGTTACGCACCTCGCCATCAGCCTCATCGAGAAGCGCATGAAGGATGCCTTCCCGGGCGTCTCCTTCCGTGTCGAAGGACGTCCTGGCGATCTGGCTGCCGCGCTCGACCTCGCTGAACGCGACAAGTACCAGTTTCAGTGGTGGGCGGTTTCGCTCGTCGACGCCCTACCCTATGGCGGCAAGAAGAAAGGTGCGGACGGCGGGATCGACGGGATCATCTATTTCAAACCTGATGGCAAGCGCACCGAAAAGGCCCTCGTTTCGGTCAAAGGCGGCAAGCATGTTGACGTGAAGATGATCCGCGACCTGCACAGCGCCATGGAGCGGGAGAAGGCACCCTTCGGCGTCTTCATCTGTGCCGCGCTGCCAACTGGTCCGATGGAGAAGGAAGCAGCAGCCGTGGGTGTTTGGGAGAACGAATATACCGGTCGCAAACATCCGCGCCTGCAAATCCTAACGCTGGCGGAACTGTTCCGAGGCAAGCGCCCGGATATTCCCTGGGTCGACGCGAGCGTGCTCAAGAGTGCGCGGCGGGAGGACATGGCGCAGCAAGGCTCCTTGCTGTAAGCCTTATCCACTTGCATTTCCCGGTCTATCCGCTATGGGCGCCCCTTCCGCGTTGCCGCAAGGTCGTGTGGGAGCTGAAGAAAGCCGGAGGGGCCCCGCAATCCCGCGGATAAGCCAGCGATCGGTTGGATAGAGAAAAGGAAGCTGCCGTGGCTCTTTACGAGCACGTGTTCCTGGCGCGCCAGGACCTTAGCCAAGCGCAAGTCGATGCGCTGGCCGCCACCGCTACCGAGATCATCGAGGCGAATGAGGGCAAGGTCTCCAAGACCGAGACCTGGGGCCTCAAGAACCTCGCCTACAAGATCAAGCGCAACCGCAAGGCGCACTTCGTCCTGCTGAACTTCGAAGCTTCGGGCGCCGCCGTGGCCGAGCTGGAGCGTCAGACCCAGATCAACGAGGACGTGATCCGCTACGTGACCATCCGGGTTGACGAGCACGAAACCGGCCCCTCGGTGATGATGCGCAAGAGCGATCGCGAGCGCACTCGCCGTCGCGAACGTGAAGGAGTCTGAGACATGGCACGTGCATTCTTCCGCCGCCGCAAGTCCTGCCCCTTCTCGGGCAAGAACGCGCCGAAGATCGATTACAAGGACGTTCGTCTGCTGCAGGGCTTCATGTCCGAGCGCGGCAAGATCGTCCCCAGCCGCATCACTGCGGTTTCCGCCAAAAAGCAGCGTGAACTGAGCCAGGCGATCAAGCGCGCCCGGCACATCGGTCTGCTGCCCTACATCGTGAAGTAAGGAGGACTTTCCCATGGACATCATCCTCCTGGAACGCGTCGAGAAGCTGGGCAACATCGGCGACGTCGTCACCGTCAAGGACGGTTTCGCGCGCAATTACCTGCTGCCGAACAAGAAGGCGCTGCGCGCCAACGAAGCCAATAAGAAGGTCTTCGAAGCCAACCGCGCCAAGATCGAGGCCGACAACGCCGAAAAGCGTTCGGACGCCCAGAAGCACGCCGGCAACGTCGAAGGCAAGCAGGTCGTTCTGATCCGCGCCTCCTCGAACTCGGGCCAGCTCTACGGTTCGGTTTCGGTGCGCGACATCGTCGACGCCCTTAATGCCGAAGGCGCCGGCATCGCCAAGCAGATGATCGTGCTTGAACGTCCGATCAAGACGATCGGCGTGTTCGACGTGCGCGTGAGCCTGCATCCGGAAGTATCAGTCAACGTCAAGGTCAACGTCGCCCGTTCACCTGACGAGGCCGACCTGCAGTCGCAGGGCGTGGACGTGATGGCCGCGATGTTCGAGCAGGACGTCTCCGGCTTCACCGAAGCTTACAATCCGAATGCGGAACCCGGCGAGATTGCGGCCGAGGAAGAGGCTCCGGCCGAAGGCGAAGCTCAGGGCTGAGCTTCGCCGACAGTAAAAGCCAAGGAATTTGAAGGCCCTCGCTTCACGAAGTGGGGGCCTTTTCCATTTCCGCCATGGACCCGACGCAATCGGCACCTATTGCGCCGCAGCATGATTTGCGTAATAGGTGGTCATGGAAATGATGAAAGAAGCGCTCGCGGAATTGGTCCGCGTATATGACGCCGCCGTCGCCTGCCTGAAGGCAGACATCATCGCCTTCGTCGAGAACGGCACCCTTCCCCCGCCCGAACGCCGCGCCCAACGCCTCTGGACTTACCCGGAACTGCGCGTGACTTATCACGGCCAGGAACGCGCCGCCAAAGCGACACGGGCCTTCGGACGGCTGGAAGCGGCAGGCACTTATTGCACCACCGTCACTCGTCCGCACCTGTTTGCCGATTACCTGACCAACCAGCTCGCCCTGCTTGAGGCTGAATATGAGATAGAGCTGAAAGTCACGCCATCAGCGCAGGAGATCCCGTTTCCTTACGTGCTTGACGGTGTACCCATCGGCGCGGTGAAGCCCCAGGACTTGGCGCAGCACTTCCCCAGCACGGATCTGGCGATGATCGGCGATGAGATCGCTGACGGCGCCCATGCCTTCGCCGGGGACGATCCGCTGCCGCTGGCCCTGTTCGACGGTCTGCGCACGGACTTCAGCCTGGCCCGCCTTGCCCACTATACCGGCACCAGCCCCGAGCATTGCCAGCGCTTCATTCTTTTCACCAACTACCACCGTTATGTCGATGAATTTGTCGACTGGGCGGGGCTGCAGATCGGAACCGAGGGCTATGTCGCCCTCTCCGGTGCAGGCGGACTTTACCTGGACGCGCCGATCGACAACGCGCGGGCGCGCCTTTCCGATACGGCATGGCGCCGCCACCAGATGCCGGCCTATCACCTGATAAAGGAAGACCGTTCGGGCATCACCCTGGTCAACATCGGCGTCGGCCCCTCGAACGCCAAGACCATCACGGACCATCTTGCGGTCCTGCGGCCGGAAGCATGGCTGATGATCGGCCATTGCGGCGGTTTGCGCGACAGCCAGCGCATCGGCGACTATGTGCTGGCCCACGCCTATCTGCGCGACGATCACGTGCTCGATCCGGTGCTGCCGCCCGAAATCCCCCTACCCGCCATCGCCGAAGTGCAGCAGGCGCTTGCGCAGGCGGCGGAGATCGTCAGCGGCGGAGGGCAAGCGAACCTCAAGAAACGGATGCGCACCGGCACGGTCGTCACTACGGACGACCGCAATTGGGAATTGCGCTACACCGCCTCGGCCAGGCGCTTTTCGCTAAGCCGGGCGATCGGCATTGACATGGAAAGCGCCACCATCAGCGC
>NZ_DAIMZT010000088.1:0-7224 GCF_036733805.1 Novosphingobium sp.
GCTGCGGCACATAACCTATTTGGCACTATATGTCAAGGAGAAAGGGCGAATACGGATTTTTACACTCACCCCTTTACCAGCCCACCTTCAACCCCTTGTTCTGTTCGTCCAGCCATGCCTTCAGCGGCGCAAAATAGGCGAGCATGGGCTTGGCGCTGATCCGGTCGGACCCGGTGAAGACCTTCAACGCTTCCGGCCAAGGCTTCGACTGCCCCATGGCCAGCATCTTGTTCAGGCTCTCACCAACCTTCTTGTTGCCGTAGAAGCTGCAACGGTGCAGCGGTCCCTTCCAGCCCGCCTGCTTGCATGCCGCCTCGAAAAACTGGAATTGCAGGATGCGGGCAAGGAAGTAGCGCATGTAAGGGGTATTGCCCGGAATGTGGAACTTCGCGCCCGGATCGAAGGCGTCGGCGGGGCGATCGACCGGCGGTTTTACCCCCTGATAGTCCAGACGCATCCGGGTCCAGGCCGTGTTGTAATCCGCCGGCTTGATCGATCCGTCGAACACGCCCCAGCGCCAGCGGTCTATCAGCAAACCAAAGGGCAGGAAGGCCACTTTGTCCATCGCCTGGCGCAGCAGCAAGCCGATGTCCTTGTCTGCGCCCGGCACCTTGTCTTTGGCGAGCAGGCCGATCTGGACGAGATATTGCGGGGTGATCGAAAGCGCTATGAAATCGCCGATCGCCTCATGAAAGCCGTCGTTGGCGCCGTTGAGATAAAGCCAGGTCTGGTCCTTGTAAGCGCGCTGGTAATAGTTGTGTCCCAATTCATGATGGATCGTGACGAAATCGTCCGCATTCACTTTGGTGCACATCTTGATGCGGATATCGTCCTTGTTGTCGATATCCCATGCCGATGCATGGCAGATCACCTCTCTGTCAGCCGGCTTGGTCAGCATGGAGCGCTGCCAGAACGTTTGCGGCAGCGGCGCAAAGCCGAGCGACGAGTAGAAGCCCTCACCCGTTTTGACCATGTCCAGCGGGGTTTCGCCCTTGGCCTTCAGCAGATCGCCGACGTCATAGCCCAGATCGCCCGCGCCGGGGGGCGCCGCCAGCGGGTAGATGTTGCCCCATTCCTGCGCCCACATATTGCCCAGCAGATCAGCGCGGATCGGGCCACTATCAGGCTGCACGCCATCGCCGTACTTCTGATTGAGCTTGTGGCGCACATAAGTATGCAGCGCCAGATAAAGCGGCTTCATTTCCTGCCACAGCCGCTCAGTCTCGGCCGCGAACTGATCGGGCGGCATATCATAGCCGGAGCGCCACATGGCGCCGACATCGGCATAGCCCAGCTCGCGCGCGCCCTCGTTAGCGATATCCACCAGGCGCGAGTAATCGGCCTTCATCGGCTTGCCGACATTGTCGTGCCAGCTTGACCACATCTCCGCATATTCGGCGGGTGTATGGCCGGGCTTGCCCATCTCCGCCTCGATGTCGGAGCCGTTGACCGGCTTGCCGTCCAGCGTGCCTTTGCCCTTGCCGTATTGCGACGCCAGGCGGGTGGAAATCTCGCTGAGTTCAGTCGCCGCGCCCGCAGCAGTGGGGGCCGGCAGCACGATACCCTGACGCAGAATGCCCAGCTTGCGGGCCACGTCCGGGTCCAGACCGGGCAATTTGACGAACTTTGCCGCCTTCACCGCATAGGCAACCTGCTTTTCCGTGAAATCGGCGTTGATCTTCGCTGCGAGCCCGTCCGTATCCTCAGTGATGTACGTGTAATTGATCCAGTTGATCTGGTTATAGGGAATGGAGGCGTCCCCTAGGTCCTTCTCGGCCGAAGCGACGAAACGCGCGGCACCTTCAGCCGTCAGCGGATAATCCGTCGATGCCTCTGCGGCAAAGGACGGAACGGCAGCGCCAAAAGAAAGGCCGGCCGCAAGCGCAGCCAGTGCGGGAATTGCAAACTTCATGGGGTTAATGCCCTCTTCGTATCTCTGAATGGGAACAGACTAGCCTGCCGCCGCGCCAGATCAACACGCGAGAAACAGATATTGCAATCGGGCCGCCCTGTCCCCCGCATGAACGCGTCGTTCAGATTGCCTCCGCCGACCGGCAGCCTCCCATTCAGGCGATCCAATCCTGCGACAAAGCGAAGAGCATCAATCGATGAGTTGAGCACTCAGACGGAACGGCGATGATGACGGCCCGTTTTTACCCAGCAGCTAAAAGAGTTCACAGGAGTAAAGGTCATGCTGAAGAACACCGCCTTCTCTTCGCTGCTTGCCGCGAGCGCATTGGCGCTGGCGATCTCAGGCCCGGCACATGCCGAAGGAAAGGGCGATCGCGCCCAAAAGGAAATCGCCGCCGCCAGGGCCAAGGTTGACACCGTCAAGTCCATGGGTGCAGCCTCGGAATTGCCCATTGGCGTCGCAAGAGCCGAAGAGACCCTGAAAACCGCTCAGGAAGAAGCCAGTTCCGGTCATAAGGAATCCGCCATCAAGGACGCTATTCACGCCCAGGCGATGGCTGACGCCGCGATCGGGGAGATGCAAAAGCGCAAGGACGCGGCCGTCGCCGCCCAGCAACAGGCCGCCGCCGAGCAAACCGCCGCCGCGCAAGACCAAGCCGCGGATGCCAACGCCCGCGCTGCCGCCGCCGAACAGTCCGCGGCGCAATCAGCGCAGGCCGCTGATGCTGCCCGCCAGCAAGCCGCTATTGCCGCCAGCAAACAGGCTCAGGTCGAAACTACGGTCACAACCCAACAAACCGGCACCCGTCCCGTACGACACAAGGTGATCCGCAAGGTCGTGACTCACAGGTCGACAGCCCCTGCCACGACGTCGAACACCACCACGACAACAACGACGTCGGCGTCATTGAATTGATAAAGCGAAAAAAGGGATCGCCCATTCGCGTCGAGCGAAAACGAGACGCGGACGGGCGATCCGCCCTAATCAGAAGTGCAGGAAGTCCGCCATGGCCTGTCCCATATCCTTGAACGTAACGGAGGACATGTGGTTGCCCGGCACTTCGACATAGCGACCATCAGGCAAGGCTGCGGCAAGGTCCGGGGCAGAGCCGTTGTCCCGATCATCCGCACCGCAGAGGCATAAAGTCGGCATCGTGATGCGCGACAGCTCTTCGGGGGGCGTATCGTCCACCGAACCGAGCAGCAGGCGCGCGGCCACCCGGTCCACCTTCATGGTCTTCATGAACGCCTGCGCAACAAAAGCCGGATCGCCGCGCTCGATCGTGCCGAAGCGATCAATGGCATTCACGAAATGCGCGCTGCGCCTTTCCCAGCCGGCCAGGCCCGAAAGCCCCATTCCACCCAGGATCAGCTTTCGCGGACGCAATCCCGCCAGCACGCCCCGCGCCGAAGTGCGCGCGCCGAGCGAAAAGCCGCCGAGGTCGAAATCCGTCAAACCTAGCTGCGCCACCGCAAGCTTCAGATCCTCCACCAGCACGTCTTCGGGATAGGCCCGCGGATCATGCGGCGCCTCACTTTCGCCATGGGCGCGCAGGTCCGGCATGATGACCTCGAAGCCGGCCTCTGCTACGACCTGCGCATTGCCGTACTTGATCCAGTTGACATAAGCGCTGGAAAACAGGCCGTGAAGCAGGAGCAGCGGACGCCCTTGCCCCAGGGCGTGCACCGCCAGCCGTGCACCGCCGAAACCCTCGATATATTCCTTGCGCACTTCGCTCACTCGGGAACCTCCAGACCTGCCGCCTTCCAGTGCGACACAACGCTCTCGGTCGTGGCGCTGTAATAACGCGGCAGATCCCGGGTATCGAGCCAGGCTTCGTGCATGCCCTCTGCACCCGAATGAAGCGCCGGATGGAAATATCCGGGCTCGTCGAATGAGCCCAAAGTCAGGTCCATCCCGTCACCATCATTGAACATGAAGCCGAACGGCGTCCCGCAGTGCGAGCAGAACGGACGCTTTGCGATGACCGAACTGGCGTACCAGTCCGGCTCGCTTTCCCAGGTTACGGCTTTGCGCGGCACTTGCACGAAGCTGGCGGCGAAACCGCCGGTGGCGCGCTGACACATGCGGCAATGGCACAAATAGGCATCGTTGCTTTCAAGCTGCGCCACATAACGAACGCGGCCGCACTGGCAGCCGCCGGTCATGGTCCGCGTCATGCATCCGCCACCGCTTCTATCGGCCGGAAATCGCCAGCAAGGTGCGACAGGTAATCGGCCTTGCCGATCTCCGCGCCCTTCATGCGCAGGATGGCGTAAGCCGTCGTAAGATGGAAATAGAGGTTGGGGATGACCCAATCGTCCAGATACCGCTGAGCGGTGAAATCGATGTAAAGCCCGATCTGCGTGATCGTAAGGCGCTTGTCCGTCGGCGCGGTCAACCCCGCCGCCGCTGCGCCGCTGATCTCCGCCAGCGCATCGCGCAGCACGGCTCGCGCGTCATTCCAGGTCTCAAGCTGCGGGATCGGACCGGGCTGGTCCACACCCTGGCACCATTGCATGAACTGCAGCGGCTGAATGCAGACGCCCCAGATCTGCTGCGCCAGCGAGAACATGTCCGGCGCCAGACGCGCATTGGCCAATTCGTCAAGGTCCCGCCCGCTCCACTGCGCCTCCACTTTGTCCAGCAAGGCCGACAGGGTGGTCAGACGGTTGGAGAAAAGGCTCAGCGCTTGGGTGGTGGCATTGGTATCCATCGGGGGGCTCCTTTGTATTGAGGTGCCTAGATGGATGCAGGGGAGCGCCAAGACAAGCGCCCCCTGCTCTTAATCCTTACCCCTTTTTGAGGTGACGGCGACCCAGCAACTCAGCGATCTGCACCGCATTGAGCGCCGCGCCCTTGCGCAGGTTGTCCGAAACGCACCAGAGGGCCAGGCCGTTGTCCACCGTCGGATCCTCGCGCACGCGGCTCACGTAAGTTGCGCCGTCACCCACGCATTCGATCGGCGAAACGTAACCGCCATCCTCGCGCTTATCGACGAGCATCACACCCGGCGCCTCGCGCAGAATGTCCTGCGCCTGGCTGGCGCTGATCTCATTCTCGAACTCGATGTTCAGCGATTCCGAATGCCCGACGAAGACCGGAACGCGGACGCAAGTGGCCTGCACCTTGATCGCGGGATCAAGTATCTTCTTGGTTTCAACCACCATCTTCCACTCTTCCTTGGTGGAACCGTCATCCAGGAAGACGTCGATGTGCGGGATCACATTGAAAGCGATCTGCTTGGTGAACTTGCGCGGCTCCGCCTGGTCACCCACGAAGATCGCCCGGCTCTGCTCGAACAGTTCGTCCATTCCCGCCTTACCCGCGCCGGAAACTGACTGGTACGTGGACACGACCACGCGCTTGATCTTCGCGGCATCGTGCAGCGGCTTCAGCGCCACCACCATCTGCGCGGTCGAACAGTTCGGGTTGGCGATGATGTTGCGCGCCTTGTAACCATCGATCGCATCCGGGTTCACTTCGGGCACGATCAGCGGAACGTCGGGCTCCATGCGGTAAAGCGACGAATTGTCGATCACGACGCATCCCTGCGAAGCGGCTTTAGGCGCGTAGATCTTCGTCGGGCCGGACCCGGCGGCAAACAGGGCGATATCCCAGCCGGTGAAATCGAAATGCTCGATGTTCTTGACCTTGAGCATTTTGCCGGTTTCGCCGAACTCAATCTCGGTGCCCGTCGAACGCGGCGAGGCCACCGCTGCGATTTCGTCGCAGGGAAACTCGCGCTCGGCAAGGATGTTGAGCATTTCGCGGCCGACATTTCCGGTCGCGCCGACAACGGCTACCCGGTAACCCATTTCAAGACCTTTCTCGTGTGCATTTCGCGCGGGCGTTGATGCTCCGCACGAAGCGCGCGCGTTAGCGTCACTGCGCGCCTGTGACAAGGGTGGAGCGATTTGCGACGTTATCCCCTCCTCTTCAGAGGAGGGGAAGTTTGAGCCTCAGTGTGCCGTTGCTGACGGGGCGGGGCTGTGTGCGGGCGCCGCCGCCAGTTCGTCCGCCTCTGTCCACTCGATTGCTTCCAATGGTTCCGTCAGCGCGCGCGCCAAGACTTCGTCCACGTGCGAAATTGGAACAATTTCAAGCCCCTGCTTCACGTTCTCGGGAATCTCCGCAAGGTCCTTGCGGTTCTCCTCTGGAATGAGAACGGTGGTGATCCCGCCGCGCAGTGCCGCCAGCAGTTTCTCCTTCAGCCCCCCGATCGGCAGCACCCGGCCACGCAACGTGACCTCGCCGGTCATGGCGACATCCTTGCGCACGGGAACGCCGGTCAGCGTCGAGACGATCGAGGTGACCATGCCGATGCCCGCAGAAGGACCGTCCTTGGGCACTGCACCTTCCGGCAGGTGAATGTGGATATCCTTCTTCTGGAACACGCTCGGCTTGATGCCATAGGCCGGTGAGCGCGCCTTGACGAAGCTGAACGCGGTCTGGATCGACTCGTTCATCACTTCGCCCAGCTTGCCGGTCGCCTTGATCGCGCCCTTGCCGGGAACCGTGACGCTTTCGATGGTCAACAGCTCACCGCCCACCTCGGTCCAGGCGAGGCCGGTGACCGCGCCCACCTGATGCTCCTCCTCGCCCACACCGTGGCGGAATTTGCGAACACCGGCGAAATCGGCCAGGTTCTCAGGGGTGATAACCACCTCGGTCGCCTTGCCTTCCAGAATCTGGCGCAGTGATTTCCTGGCCAGGCGCGCAATCTCTCGCTCCAGGGTGCGCACCCCGGCCTCACGAGTGTAATACCGGACCAGATCGCGAAGGCCCGCTTGAGTCAACGTGAACTCGCCGTTCTTGAGGCCATGCGCCTCCACCTGCTTGCGGATCAGGTGACGCTCCGAAATTTCGACCTTCTCGTCCTCGGTATATCCTTCGAGCCGGATGATCTCCATGCGATCGAGCAGCGGCTGCGGCAGGTTCAGGCTGTTCGCGGTGCATACGAACATCACGTCGGACAAATCGACGTCCAGTTCCAGATAATGATCCTGAAACTTCGCGTTCTGTTCGGGATCAAGCACTTCCAGCAGCGCCGAGGCCGGATCGCCCCGGAAATCCTGCCCCAGCTTGTCGATCTCATCGAGCAGGAACAGCGGATTGGATTTGCCCGCCTTTCGCAGGTTAGTGACGATCTTACCTGGCAGCGAACCGATGTAAGTGCGCCGGTGCCCCCGAATCTCCGCTTCGTCACGCACGCCGCCCAGCGACTGACGCACGAACTCGCGGCCCGTCGCCTTGGCGATCGACTTGCCCAGGCTGGTCTTGCCCACGCCCGGCGGACCGCCGAGGCACAG
>NZ_DAIMZT010000089.1:0-6967 GCF_036733805.1 Novosphingobium sp.
GGCCATGAAGCGGCTCCGCCGCCTCCTCCGCCTCCGCCGCCGCCGCCTCCTCCGCCCCCGCCGCCTCCGCCGCCTCCGCCGGCAGTGGTCTGCAACAAGGGGCCGTACATCGTGTTCTTCGACTGGGATAAGTCGGACGTCACGCCGGAGGCCGCAACGATCCTCGACAGTGCGATCAGCGCTTACGGGAACTGCAACAGCGTGCCCATCATGCTGGCGGGCTACACCGACCGTTCGGGCTCGGCGAAGTACAACCTCGGCCTTTCGGCCCGTCGTAACGCTTCGGTTCGCGCCTACCTGACCAGCCACGGCGTTCCCGATGCCGCGATCTCGAGCCAGGCGTTCGGTGAAGCCAACCCGCGCGTTCCCACTGCTGACGGTGTGCGCGAGCTGCAGAACCGCCGCGTTGAGATCACTTACGGTCCGGGTTCGGGCATGTAAGCTGACCGGCAACGGCAAGAATTGGGGGTCCGGAGAAATCCGGGCCCCTTTTTCTTTGATGTCTGCCGTATGCGCGCCGCGTCACCCTATCGCTGTTGTCGCGAAGCAAGCTGCGAAAAAGCGGAACTATCTCGGTGCGCGCGGATGTGAACTGAGGACAGACAACAGTATGACGATCGGAGGATCTCAGGCCGCGTAAGGGGTGGGATCGATCAGCCCGGCTTCGGCGAAGCCTCCCTTGCGCAGACGGCAGCTATCGCACAAGCCACAAGCGCGTCCATCAGGCTGCGGGTCATAGCAGGACCAGCTCATGCCGGCATCAAGGCCAAGTCGGTCCGCTTCACGGGCGATGTCGGCCTTGCTCATATATTGCAGCGGAGCGTGAATCGTGAGGCGCTGTCCCTCGGCCCCCGCCTTTGTCGCCAAGATGGCAATATTCTCGAACGCCGCGATGAACTCGGGGCGGCAATCAGGATAGCCCGAATAATCGAGCGCATTCACTCCGATAAAGATATCGCTGGCGCTGAGCGCCTCTGCCCATGCCAGCGTCAATGACAGAAAGACCAGATTGCGCGCGGGCACATATGTTATAGGAATATCCGGACCCACGCCGTCTTTGGGCACTGCGATATCGTCTGTCAGCGCCGAACCGCCGAACCGGCGCAGATCGAGCGGCAACACGACATGACGCACGGCTCCAATCTGCCGCGCTATCGCTCCGGCGGCATCGATTTCCCGCCGATGACGCTGGTTATAATCGATGGTAAGCGCATTGACCGCAAAACCTGCCTCGCGCGCCAGCCCAGCCGATACCATGGAATCCAGGCCACCGGACAGCAGCACCACGGCCTGCCTGACCGGAGACGATAAAGAGTCTTGCATATATCCGGCGCTACGCCGCTACGATGACGCTGGCAACCATTCGCTCAATTCAGGCAGGGCCCGGTCCTGCGACCTTCAGCGGCGAAAGCGAAAGGCAGCCCGTTAACGATGCCCTGGCTATCAATCTGCACCAGCGCGCCGCTCTCTTTCCGGATATGCGTCCGGCCATAACCGCGCCCGCGGCAGGTGTATTGCACCGTCACTTCATTGACTTTGTCGTCGATAATGACGCTGCTGCAGGCGATACCGGGATGTCTGAGTTGAAGCAGAGCGCGGCCGTTTTCCAGGCAAAGGTTCCGCGTCGCGGCGCCGTCCCCCCGCTCGCGCAATTCCCATGCGCCGGGATCAAGCCGATCAAGCATGGCGAGCGGCTGCTTCTGACCATAAGCCGGAACCGCGGCAGCCCCCAATGCGATCATGGACAAGAGTGCATGCCCGAATTTCAACTTCGTTCCCCCACGTCATACAAGACCCCGTGTGCATGTATCGTAAGCCTGACGCTGCAATTCAAGCGGCAGCTTCCAACGCCGCACCCTACAGTTCAAAAACGAAAGCACGGCGACGCCGCATGGAAATCTCTGCGGCTCAAACCGGCCAGCTTAAACGGGCTAGTTTAAACGGGAATGCGCAGAACCTTCGAGCAGAACGCGCAATCGACCGGTATCAGCCCGTCCGGATCACGCATCTCGACCCGCTGTTCCTCAGGAAAGCGCGACAGGATCGAGCGATAATGATCGACCGTGCAGCGGCAGCCGCGCTCAAGAGGCGCAAGCGGTTCCACCCGCACTTCCTCTTCGTCATGAAACAGGCGCCAGACCAAGTCCTCCAGCGTCAGCACCGGGTCGACCAGTTCTTCGGCGCGGATGCTGCCGCCTAGAATGGAGACGTGTTCCCATTCCAGACGATCCTCGCGCGTGTGAAGCCGCTCCTTGCCTTCCTCGCTTTCGGGCAGATGCTGGATAAGCAAGCCACCGCCGACACATCGCGGACCATTGGAGCGCACCGCCACGCGAATGAGCGACGGTATCTGCTCCGACCGGGCGAAATAAGCTTCGCAAGCCTGCGCCAGCGACGCCCCTTCCAGCGGCACTACCCCCTGATACCTTTCCCCCGTGGCGGCAAGATCGAAGGTAATGGCCAGATATCCCTGACCGAACAGCACCTCAAGCGAGGTTTCGCCATCAAGCGCCTCTAGCGCGGCATCGTCATGGCGCACATAGCCGCGCACTTCGCCGCCGCGATAATCACACACCAACAAATCGACCGCGCCGCCTTCCGACTGCGCCTGCATCGTCAGTTGCGACCCTTCTTCCTTAAGCAGCGCACCGATCAGCGCGGTCAGCACCAGCGCTTCGGCCAGCAGGTGCTTGATGACCGGCGGATAATCATGCGCCCCCAGCACGGTTTCGAGCACCGGGCCCAGCCGCACCACGCGCCCCCGCGCATGCCGGCCGGGCACCGAGAAAGCGAGCACGCGATCAAAGCCGGTATCGTTCGTTCGGATCAGATAGTCGTCGTTCACAGTTTCTCTAGCGCCCATAGCAGCACCGATTTTTGCGCATGAATGCGGTTCTCCGCCTCGTCCCAGACCACCGACTGCGGACCGTCGATCACTTCGTCCGTCACTTCTTCGTTACGATGGGCGGGCAGGCAATGCAGGAACCGGGCGCCGGGCGCCGCCGCGGCCATCAGCGCAGCATTGACCTGATAGGGCTCCATCGCGGCGACATGCTGCTCACCGCCAGCCTGCCCCATTGACACCCAGGTGTCAGTCACGATGACTTGCGCGCCCGCCACCGCTTCCTGCGGGTCCTGCGTCAGTATCACCTCACCACCGGCGGCCCGGGCGCGCTCGATAAAGCCCGCGTCCGGCTCATAGCCGGCGGGGCCGCCGATGCGGATGGTGAATTTCATCAGTCCAGCCGCCTCGATCAACGAATTGGCGACATTGTTGCCATCGCCCAGCCAGGCAAGCTGCAGGCCGGGAAGCGCGAACCCGTGCTCCACCACCGTCAGCAGATCGGCGACGATCTGGCATGGATGCGACAGATCTGTCAGACCATTGATGACCGGCACTTCGGCGTAATGGGCCAGTTCCTCGATCTTCGCGTGATCGTCCGTGCGGATCATGATCGCATCGACCATGCGGCTGAGCACGCGCGCGGTGTCCGCCACGGTTTCACCTCGCCCCAGTTGCGTGCTGCCCGCCT
Source organism: Novosphingobium sp. (assembly GCF_036733805.1). GTDB lineage: Bacteria > Pseudomonadota > Alphaproteobacteria > Sphingomonadales > Sphingomonadaceae > Novosphingobium. The sequence continues at coordinate 3,534 of NZ_DAIMZT010000089.1, forward strand.
CCATGATGAGCGCCGAGCCGCCGAGCTGACGCATCGCCATATCAAAGGATACGCGCGTACGAGTGGAGTTCTTCTCGAAGATCATCGCCAGCACATGACCGGCAAGGGGAGCGTCGACGTCCAGCCTGCCTTTGGGCCAGCTCCGGCGCGCAGCCTTGCGGTCCATCGCGTCGTTAATCATCGCCGCGATGCTGGCGCCACCAGCATCCGCAAGGCTCAGGAAGTCACGGGCCATCAGCCAACCTCTTCTAGCTTGTAACTGGCGGCTGCCGCCGACAGCTTTTCCATGAATTCATCGATGTGACTATCATCGATCACCAAGGGCGGCAGCACGCGCACCACGTTGTCGCCGGCCGATACGGTCAGTACCTGGTGATTGTCCCGCAAGTGCGCCACGAAGGGACGCGGCTCGACTTTGAGCTTGATGCCGATGAACAGGCCCCGCCCCCGGACACCCTCGAACAGTTCCGGGTAATTGCCAATGAACTGCGCGATGCGCGACCGCAGCCTTTCGCCCTTGGCGCGTACTTCTGCCAGGAACTTTTCCCCAGGGATAACGTCAAGCACCGCGCCGATCGCCGCCATGGCAAACGGGTTGCCACCGTAAGTCGATCCGTGCGTGCCGATCACCATTCCGCGCGCCGCCTTCTCCGTGGCCAGGCACGCACCGACCGGGAAACCGCCGCCGATACCCTTGGCCGTCGCCAGGATATCGGGCTCGATCCCGTACTGCTCATAGGCATAGAAGGTCCCGGCCCGGCCGACGCCGCTCTGCACTTCGTCCAGAATCAGCATCAGATCGCGCTCATCGCACAAGTCCCGCAGGCCCCGCAGGAACTCGTCGCTCGCTTCGCGAATGCCGCCCTCGCCCTGAATCGGTTCCACCAGGAAACCGGCCGTATTCGGCCCGATCGCCGCTTTGGCGGCTTCCAGGTCGTTGAACGGTACATATTTGAAACCGGGCAAAAGCGGCAGAAAGCCCTTGTGCATCTTGTCCTGATCGGAAGCGCTGATCGTGGCCAGCGTGCGACCGTGAAAGGCGTTGCTGAAAGTAATCAGTTCATACTTGTCCGCATCGCCGACGTGCTGGTGATAAGCGCGCGCCGTCTTGATGGCGCACTCCACCGCTTCCGCACCCGAATTGGTGAAGAATACGGTGTCGGCAAAGGTCAGATCAATCAGCCGCCGGGCAACGGCCTCACCTTGAGGACTGCCGTAGAGATTCGACACATGCATCAAGGTCTCGGCCTGCTTCTGCAGCGCGCCGATCAGGCCGGGGTGGGAATGGCCCAGCGCATTGACGGCAATGCCGCTGGCGAAATCCAGGAAGCGGCGGCCGTCCTCACTGATGAGATGACAGTGCTCACCACGCACGGGTCGCACGCCGCACCGGGGATAAACGGGCATCAGCGGAGTGATCGACATGTCGGTTTTCCTCGAAAGCTAATCTGAGATGTGAAGATCGGAAACGACAAATGGCGGCCCTGACCGGACCGCCATTTGCGCGCAGCTATGCTCTTGCAGCCTCCCGGTCAAACCGCCGGTGGGCGTGCGGGCAGGATCAACCCTGGTGCGGCACAAGGTTGACCGCCGAGTACTTGCCTCGTCGATCGACCTCGATATCAAATTCCACGCGGTCACCTTCGTTGAGGCCGGAAAGGCCCGAACGTTCGACCGCACTGATATGCACGAAGGCATCGGGCTGACCGTCATCACGAGTGATGAAACCAAAGCCCTTCATCGAATTGAAGAACTTGACGGTCCCGGTGGCCTTGTCACCGGTAAGCTGACGCTGAGGCGGAGCCACCTCGCGCTTGGCGACGGGAATCACATCACCCACGACCACGAGATCGCTTGCGGAAATCTTGCCGCCGCGATCGACGAGCTGGAACTCGAGCTGCTGGCCTTCAGCCAGACCTTCAAGGCCAGCGCGTTCCACCGCGCTGATGTGCACGAACACATCTTCTCCGCCCTCATCCCGCTGGATGAAGCCGAAGCCCTTGGCCGCGTTGAAAAACTTGACGGTTCCTTTGCCCTGGCCGACGACCTGGGCCGGCATGCCGCCGCCACGTGGGCCGCCACCGCCAAAACCGCCGCCACCGCGAGGACCGCCGCCGAAGCCGCCTCCACGCGGCGCACCGCCGAAGCCACCGCCGCGATCATCGCCGCCGCCGCCGAACCTGTCCTGGCCACCGAAACGATCCTGCCCGGCGAAGAACGGATCGAACTCGTCCTCTCCAAACCGATCCCTCTTGTCGCGTCCCCTTCCGCGACGCCCTCTGTCAAAACTCATCTTTACGAACGTACCTTCTGCGCCCCAAAAGCATTCGTCCGGCACGTGGACGAGGCCGCGCCAGACGCCAGGGCGAGCAGCCGGACCAACGCCCGCTCTCTCCTGCAACCACGCCCTTTACACCAGTCCGAGACCAATAGCGAACAGAAATACGTGCCATTTTAGCGTGAAGTTCCATGACATGCGATTTGCTGCTGCGATTTGCCTTGCCTGTTGGTCCAAGTGGGTCTTGATGACGGGTGAGCCGGTGTTGAAGCCGCTCGAAGAATCTTCAAATGGAGAATGCAGGCCATGTTCCGCCAGATCACCGAGACCGTTTTCGCCAGCCCGCAGATCGGCACTGACGCCGTCGCCCAGGCAAAGGCGCTTGGGATCGTACGGATCATCAACAATCGGCCGGAAGGCGAAAGCGAAGATCAGACGCCCGGCGCCGAGATCGAGGCGTTCGCCCGCGAAATGGGGATCGATTATGTGGCGATACCGGTCACACATGCCGGTTTCAGCCAGGCTCAGGTCGCCGCCATGCACCAGGCGCTGGAAAGCGCCGGCGGTCCGGTCCTGGCCTATTGCCGCTCTGGCACACGCTCAACTTTGCTTTGGGCGCTCGCCCGCGCGAAAGCCGGCGACAATCCTGCCGTGATCGCGTCAAAAGCGGCGGCCGCAGGTTACGATATTTCGCCGGTACGCCAACTCATCGAGATGCTGGCGGCCGGCGAATAGGTGCATTTCCAAATCGGCCGGGAAGCACTTGGCGATTCGGGAAATACGTATGCCCAGGAATAATCGAAAACCTGGCCGATGCGCCGCCGTCGGAGGTGACGAACAGCGAGCGGAACAGCTCGATCGGGCGTAAGGCATAAGGCGGCACGGCGAAGCGCGAAAAGCACCCGCATTTCCGCGCTGCTGATGCCAAAGTCCTTGCGACAATGCTTGTCATGCACGGCATCGGTGATCCGCGCTGGGCGTAAAGCAGATACAGATAATCCATCCGAAGCAGACCGCGGAGAGCCGGATCAGCCGGGTACGATAGTCACGGTCAGCGGTGTAAGGTCTGCGACATATCCTTTGACCACGTCGCCGGGTTTGATGGGCCCTACGCCTGCGGGTGTTCCGGTATAGATGAGATCTCCGGGTTCGAGGC
>NZ_DAIMZT010000090.1:0-6851 GCF_036733805.1 Novosphingobium sp.
AGCGCGGAACCTTGTAGCTGGCGATATTGCCCGAACAATATTCGATGACTTCGGCTTCCGTCATGGTTTCGCCGCTCTTGACCTCGATGAACGCCGCCACGACTTCAACCAGCCGCGGGTCCGGCGCGCCGATGATCTGGGCCATCTTCACCTTGGGATGACGCGACAGGAAGCTCTCCACCTCGACGGCGGCGACATTCTCGCCACCGATCTTGAGCATGTCCTTGATGCGGCCGCCATAGGCGAGCTGGCCGTCCTCGTCGATCCAGCCGGTGTCACCGCTGCGCAGCCAGCCGCCGGGCAGCATGGTCTTCGCCGTCTGTTCCTCATCCTTGAAATAACCGGAAAAGAGGGGACCTGCGATCTGGATTTCGCCCTTCGCGCCTATCGGCTGCTCCTCCAGCGTTTCCGGATCGACGATGCGGATTCGGTGCGTCCGCAAGGGTTTGCCCACACGTTCGATCCGTTGATCGAGCGTGTCATGCGGGCTTGCCATCGTGCTGATGCCCCCGCTTTCGGTGAGGCCATAGCAACCGATCTGCTTCGCCTGCGGAATGGCTTCCGCGAATTTGCGCAGCAGGTCTGGCGCGCCGATGTTGATCATCAGGCGCAGACGCGACAGATCGCGGCTGTTGAAGTCGCGGTGGTCGATCAGCGCGGCCGTCAGCGCGGGAAAGGCGGAATAGCAGATGGTCGCGCCGGTCCGCTCCATTTCCTCCAGCGCGGGGCCGGCCTGGAAATGACTTTGGCAAACGAATGTCGCGCCGACTTGCCGGCAAGCGTTCAGCGGCAGATGCGACGACAGATGATAAAGCGGCAGCGGGTCCCAGAACACATCATCCTTGACGAGTTCCAGCCGCTCGGCGATCGCGCCGGCCACCTCCACGACGACGCCATGACTGATCATGCACGCCTTGGGCTGGGCGGTGGTGCCGGAGGAGAAGATGATCATGGCGATGTCATCGGGGCAAACCGCCGCGACACGATCGGCAAGCATCTCGTCCGAAATTGTGGAACCGCCTTTTTCGAATTCCGCCTCGGTCAGCCACTTGTCTTCATCGGGCGCGTTGAAGTGAAAGACACTGAGAAGCCTGGGCGCGCCCCGCACCCGCAATTCCTCGCCCGCGCGCCATTTTTCCAGTTCGGGAAACTGACTGCACAACAGTGCCCGGAGGTCCAGATGCGGACGCGCCGCGCCCGTTGTGAACAGCTCCGTAATTTCCGCATGGCGCAGGACATATTGAAGATCTTCGCCACGATAGCGCGCGTTGAGCACGACCGCACAGGCGCCGATCATGTTGATGGCGCCGACGAGAACCGCATATTCCCAGCTATTGGGCATCAGTATACCGATATGTTCTCGCGGCTGGATCCCCAGTGCAAGCAGGTTGCGCGCGCAGGCGATCGTCTGACGCGCGAACCCGGCATGACTGGCCTCCCGGTCGCCCAGAACGAAAGCGGTCCGGTCGGGCCAGTTTTGCGCGGCCTGCAAGATGGAATGGCCAACAGTATTGGGTCTCGCATGGAGATCCAGCGGCGAAGACATATTTTATTCCTTGGCTGCAAATATTGTGTCGCGATAGCCGATCTTCCATTCGCCATCCTCGACCACGAACTTGTCGACATATTTCGCCACGACATAGGGCGCTTCCAACTTCGGCAAGCCCGTCGCATTCTCGCGATAACTACGATAGACGGTCACATAGGACGTGGCCTCCGCCGTTTCCGGACCGTTCACGGTCACCAGCAGGTTGGTCGCCGCATGAATCAGCGGATCGGTCGTCAGCTTGTCGAAGAAGGCGCCTATGGCGGCATGGCCCTTGATCTCGCCTGTGTCCGTCCGGTTCAGGACGCCGTCCCGCGCGAACAGCGACACCAGCCGCTCGAACTGACGCGTATCGACGCATTCGCAATATTCCAGCATCAGCCTCTGGCAGGCGCGTTCGGCCAGAAGCACATCCAGATCAGTCATTATCCATCTCCCGATTTGCAAAGGATCACCCCGAATGAGGTCACAGAGATAAACCACCATCGGCGATGATTGTCTGTCCCGTGATGAAACCGGCCTCGCTCGAACACAGGAAGGCGGTGATGCCGGCAACATCTTCCCCCGTGCCAAAGCGGCGCAGCGGTGTATTTTTCCTGGACTGTTCCCAGATGTCCTTGCTGTAAATCGTGTCCATCAGGGCACCGCCGATGCCCACTTCCATGATGCCCGGCGCGACGGTGTTGGCGCGCACTCCAAACCGCCCTTCCTCCTTGGCGACGGCGCGGCAGAGGGTTTCGGAACCCGCCTTGGGCACGGCGGACAGGGCATCGCCCACGACGAACCAGTGCGGCGCGACCGAACCGATGTTGACGATGCAGCCCTGCGTCTCCCGCAGCACAGGAAGGACCTGCCGGACGAGGGCGATGAAGCCCATCAGCTCAACCTGCACGGCCTCGTGCCACTGGGCCGGCTGCAATTTCGACACGTGGATCTGCGGGATGTGAACGCCTGAGGAGAAGATGACCGCCCGCAATCCGCCGCTTCGCCCATGCGCCGCCCGGATGACCTCGGCCAGTGCCTGCTCATCGGCGATATCGAGCCGGTGGGACACGACATCGGCAACCTCGCCAAGCTCCTCGCTCAACGCCTTCGCCTTGGCCTCGTTGGACCGATAGGTGAAACCGACATGATCCCAATCCTGGGCGAGGCGCCTGACGATGGCGCTTCCCAGCCCCCCCGTGCCCCCCAGAACCAGGGCGCCGCCTTTCTCCTTACTCACTCCTCACTTACCTTCCCGAGGACATCGGTCGCCCCCATTGAAATCTCTTGGCGCCAATCTATCGTGGCCGGCGCGTCCAAAACCTATCTTGCGACGAGTATCGGTGGGCCAACGAATCCGGCGCCTGCAAATCCTTCGTTTCACGGCGCGGGATGGATGATGACCTTTCTTTGGAAAGGTCGCGGCGGAGAATGAGCCGCCATTATGGGCGCATGAAAGTGACTACGCCCCTTCACCAGTAAGTGCACCTGCACGGCGACGGCCTGTCGCTGGCGGCCGATATCTATGGCCCGGCATCGGGACAGCCGGTGCTTTTCTTTCATGGCGGCGGGCAGAGCCGCCGGTCGTGGCGCGGTCCGGCGCGCCGTCTGGGAGCGACGGGATATCGGGCGATCGCGGTTGACCTGTGCGGCCATGGCGAAAGCGAATGGGCGGCCAAACTGCGACTATCTGCTCGACGCCTATGCGCGCGACGTGGAGGCGTTGATAGACCAGCTTGACGGGCCGGTCGTGCTGGTCGGCGCATCAAGAGGCGGGTAGTCCGCGCTGGTGGGCGGCTCACGCAGGCCGGGACGCGTGGCGCTTGTCATGCTGGCGGATGTCGCCCCAGCGCTGCACGACCCGGTTGTGCTGGTGCGGGCAGAGCATTCCAGCATCATCACCGACGAAAGCGTCGCCCTGTTCCGCAAGCTTACGCCGCAGCTGGAGGTCGTGGTGGCCCATGGCGTCGGCTATATGTTCACCGACGACCAGAATGACGCCTTGGCCGAGACGCTGCTGGAGCGGTTGCGGGCGATGGCGGCCGGCTGACCATCCCGCCGCCTATCGTCGGAAAGGTGCGCGCGCTTCATGTCCGGCGTCATTCCTGATGGTGATTTCAGTTGCACCCGGTCCTGCGCGGAGGCGGCATGAGAGACTTTTCGGATCACGAAGGGAATGTGAATTGGACCCGCTCAGCAAATTGATGCAGAGATACTGTTTCGCCTACACGGCCACGCACGACTTCAGCATCGCCGACCAGATCATGGCCGACGACTATAGTTTCTATATGGGCGAGCATGCCTTTACCGGCCGCGAAGAAGCTTACAAGCCCGCCGCCGACCGTCAGTTCAAGGCTTATCCGGGCCTTGGCTTCACCGTCCACGACTTCTTCTCCAATGGCAACCGCTGCGCCATGTTCTTCAGCGAACATGGCCATTCGCTGCAATATGACACGCCGACCGTCTGGCACGGCGTCAGCCTCTATCGCTGGAACGGCGAACGGCTGACGGAATGCCGCATCGAGCAGGATTATTATGGCCGCCGCCGCCAGTTGACCAGCAAGGTGCCAGATCCGATCGACCCTGCCGCCTACGCACCCTGGACCGTACCGGTCGAAAAACCGAACGCCGAGAATGAGCGGATCGTGACCGAATGGATCGAAATGGGCGGCCTGCTACGCAGCGCCGTCGGCAGCCTGGACGATGAAGCCGTCGCGCCCTCCATCGACCGCGTGCTGTTCACCGACGAAAGCGCGAAGGTGATCGACATCCTCTCGGCGGGCAAGCGGGTCGCCTTCCAGGTCAGGATCGACGGCGCCTATGCCGGCGGGCTGAAGGAACTGGCGGGGCATGAAGGCGCCCGCACGTCGCTGTTCACCACCGGCATCGCCTATGTCGAAAATGGCGAGATCACCAAGGTCCGCGCCGTGACCGACCGCTACACGATGGAGCGCAGGGTGCTGGCGGCGGCCAAAGGCTGAACACCAAAAGGGATTGGCCGTCGCCGCAAGCATCGCGACGGCCGTTGGGGAGAGGGAAATATGTTCCAGTTGGACCTGATCGCGCCGATCGGCGATCTGCTCGGTCGGCAGGCAGCAAAGGCCGCGGCCAAAATCGCCTATCAGGATGCGACGCGCGGCGTGACCTATGGCGACCTGCACCGCAGGACCGCCAATCTGGCCGGGCATCTCGCCGAAAATGGCGTCCAGACAGGCGACTGCATGGCGATCCTGCTGCCCAACTCGGTCAGCTGGGTCGAATCCTGCTTCGCCATCGTGCGGGCGGGCGGCGTCGCCGTCCCGATCAGCGTCGAGGCGAGCGAGAGCGAGATCCTCTACCGGCTGACCGACGCGAAGTGCCGCGCCGTGATCACCACTACGGCCTTGGCGCCTGCCATCAAGGCCATTGCCACGACCGCGAAGATCGACCTGCTGGTCGTGCCGGTGGAGGCGACCGACGAAGGCAGCGCGTCCTTCGATGGCTGGAGCGAAACCCCCTCCAGCACACCTGCGCGCGACCCTGCGGACATCGACGCAACGGCGTTCATCATCTACACGTCCGGCACCACCGGCCAGCCCAAGGGTGTGCAACTGTCACTGCGCAACATGCTGTGGGTGACGGCGGCCTGCTGGTCGCCGATCCTGGGGCTGAACAATCAGGACAAGCTGCTCTCGCCGCTGCCGCTTTATCATAGCTACGCGCTGAACCTGACCGTCATCTCCATATTGGCGACGGGCGCGTCCATCCATCTGATGGAAAAATATTCGACCCGGGACGCGGTCGACCTGCTCGGCTCGGGCGAATTCACCATCTTCCCGGCGGTGCCCACGATCTTCCACTATCTGCTTGACACCGCGAAGAACGGCCATGTCGCGCTGCCGGGCATCCGCGCCTGCGTCACGGCCGGCGCGATCATGGCCGGCACCACCAATGCGGAGTTCGAGGCTATCTTCGGCGTGCCGCTGCTGGACGGCTATGGCATCACCGAAACCGCGACCATGGTCACGATGAACAGCGCGTCGGGCGGCCGGATCATGGGCTCGTGCGGCCTGCCGATCCATGGGCTGGCGGTGCGCGTCGTCGATCCCGTGACACTGAAGGATTGCGCGCCCGGCGAGGAAGGGGAACTGATCGTTCGCGGGACGAACGTCATGGCGGGGTATCTCAACAAGCCGGAGGAAACCGCCAAGGCGCTGCGGGACGGCTGGTATCATTCCGGCGACCTGGCGCGCGCGGACGCCAACGGCTTTCTGACGATCACGGGCCGGATCAAGGAACTCATCATTCGCGGCGGCCAGAATATCGCACCTGCGGAGATCGAGGAAGTCGTCCAGACGCTCGATATCGTGATGGACTGTGCCGTGGTCGGCCTGCCCCACGCGCATCTGGGCGAGGTGCCCGGCCTGTTCATCATCCCGCGCGACCAGGATTTCGACGAAGCGGTGGTGATCAATCATTGCCGGGCGCACCTGTCATCCTACAAGGTGCCATCGGTGATCCACATCGTCACGGAAATTCCCCGCACCGGATCGGGCAAGATCATCCGCTACAAGCTGCGGGAACTGGTGTCCTGATCTGGGAATATTCCGTTCAAGGCTGAACCAGCCTTATTTTATCTGCCCGACCCCACCAACAAAAAGGCCCGGCACGCCCCCTAGAGTCGGATGACATTATGTTGATCCGTATCCAGCGTTGATCAGATAGTTTCGACATTCATCTGGGCTGAAAGCGTCGAGCAAGGAGCCGATACGGCGCCATGTTGCTTCGTGGGTTCGCTCTGCGGCTTTTCGCATCAGATGTTTGAGCTTGGCGAAGACCTGTTCGATCGGATTGAGGTCCGGGCTGTATGGCGGCAGGAACAGGAGCCTGGCTCCCGCTTCACGGATGGCCTTGCGCACGGCAGGCCGTTTGTGGCTGGCCAGATTGTCCATGATGACGATGTCGCCGGGCAAGAGCGTTGGCACGAGCAATTGCTCGACATAGTCGGTAAAGCTCTGTCCGTTGATCGGCTGATCGAGGACGCACGGGGCATCGATCCGGTCGCATCGCAGAGCGGCGAGGAAAGTCATCGTGCGCCAATGGCCGTAGGGCACCTTGGCATGGAGCCGTTGACCGACCGGTGCCCAGCCGCGCAAGGGCGCCATGTTGGTCTTCGCCCAGGTCTCGTCGATGAAGACAAGCCGGGTGAGATCAAGCTGCCCCTGATACTTCTTCCACTGCACGCGCCTGCGCGCGATTGTCGGCCGAAGTTGCTCGGCGGGCAGCACGCTTTATGGGATGGCCCGCCCCTTTTTTCCGGCATCGGATATGATGCCGGTGCTTG
>NZ_DAIMZT010000091.1:0-6814 GCF_036733805.1 Novosphingobium sp.
AATGCCTTGCCGTCGCGCTTCAAACGCGTACATTCGCAAGGGTGACTGTCGAACAGTATCTATCGGGACGAATCCTGCTGGCCATGCCGGGCATGTTCGATGAACGTTTCGCCCGCTCGGTCAATGTGATGTGCGTGCACGATGAGCAGGGCGCCCTCGGCATAGGCATAGGACACGTTCGGGACGGCGTGCGCTTTCACGAGATATTGGAGGAACTCGACATCGATCCCGGCGTCGCGCCTGATTGTGCGGTGATGCACGGTGGGCCGGTTGAACCGGGCCGCGGTTTCGTCCTTCATTCTACCGACTGGGGCGGCGTGGACACCATCGAGGTTCAGCCACTCTGCGGGCTTTCCACGTCGCGCGACGTATTGCGTGCGATTGCCGAAGGACGCGGGCCGACTCATTGGCTGATGGCCCTGGGTTATGCCGGATGGGGTCCGGGACAGCTTGAGGGAGAGATGCGCCATCACGGCTGGTACGCTGCCGAAGGGCATCGGGAGATCCTGTTCGATACTCCGGTGGAAGCGCGTTGGATGGCCGCTTGGCGCGCTGAGGGGATCGATCCCGCCCTGCTGTCGACGGAAACCGGGCAGGCTTAAAGCTTATTGGGATTCTGCAGCGCTCGAAGGTCTTCGGGGCGGTCCACGTCGAAATGGATGGCGGGGTCTGCGCAATCATCGAATACCACGTCCTTGCGTGACCGCAGGAGTCGCCCCGCCCCTTCGTCACCGGTAAGACGTTCGATCTCCGGGAAGGCCCGTGCCGACAGCAGGACCGGCTGGCCGGGGCGATCGCCATGGGTGGGAAGCGCGGCGAAGGCAGTGCCGAGTAACGCAGCGAGGCGGGCGGCCTCTGCGTGCGGCACTGCGGGCATGTCGCCCAGGAAGATGAAGGCGCCGTCCGCATCGCCGACGGCGGCGATGCCGGCCTTGAGCGAAGCCGACAGCGCCGGGCTGGCCAGGCGAATTACTTGGACTTGCGGGTTGCCTTGCCATTCGCCCGTCTCCAGGCCAGGCCGAGCCACCACGATCACGCGACTGACCGGCGCCGCGCGCGCTGCGCGGATCGCGTGGAACAGCAGCGGCTCTCCGTCCAGCAGGGCGCTCAACTTGTCACTGCCGAAGCGTCGGGCCTGACCGGCCGCCAGCACTATGGCGGCGAGATTCATACCCGCTCGTGCGCCGGGTTGAGGGCCTGCATGATCTCCGCGATGATCCCGGTCGCCACTTCCCAGGGCGATTTGCCCAGTCCGGCGATCCCCGGCGAAAGGCGAAGCCGATCCAGGTCTTGCGGACTGGCGCCCAGCGCCGTGAGCGCCGCTTTGCGCCCGTCGGCACGAGCCATCGCCCCGATCATCCCAACATAACCCGCGCCGCCATGCAGCGCAGCCAGGCATCCGCCAAGATCGTGTTCATCCTCGTGCGTGGCGCCGAGATAGGCGGTCCAGCGATCGACGCCCAGTTTTTCCAGTGCCGTTGCCGGCGTTTCGCGCAAGTATCGGGAAACCGGGAAAGGCGGCGGCTCGCGCGGCCCGTTAGGACATATCAGGATGGTTTCGAAGCGAGCAAGCGCGCTCAGGTGAGCGGCGGCCAGGGCGCCGGGATCGCTGCCCGACACGATCAGCCGGCGGGGCGGATCGTGTCGTCGGGCGATGCGAAAGGGCTCTTCCGTCACGTCCAGCAGCTGGCCCACCTGTTCGCTGACGTGGCGTTCCATGCCATCGCTGCTCCAGGTGCAGGGGCGCCGCCGCTCCGCGTGGTGGAGCATTTCGATGGCCGCCGGCTCGCCCGGCATGACGCGCTCCACCAGCACGTACAAGGCCCCGCCGCAGCGCAGGCGGATGTCGATCCAGGGGCCGCCCATGCCGTAATGCAGCCGGCGCGGCTGGCCATCGGTCAGAACCTTCGCTGCATGGCCCGCGACGTCGCCTTCGATGCAATCACCGGAGAAGTAACCGCTGGCCGCAATCTTTCCGTCAGGCTCGACCGTGAACAGCATTTGCGCGCCCGGCCCGCGCGGGGCGCTGCCCTTAACCTTGTAAAGCGTGGCCAGGGCGACCGGCTGCCCCTGTTCCAGGGATCGGGCGAGATTTGCGCGGATATCGTCGACCCAGCCGAAGACGGGCCAGTCCGCATTCCTGATTCCGCCGTCGATCTCCATCAGGCCGCCGTATCATCGGCGCGCTATACTGTCTAACGCAAGGGTGATCGATTTGCGGAAGGAGGCCAGTTCAGCTTTCGCCAATGCGATCGGCGAAAAGCAGGCGGCCGCCGGATAAGTGCCAGAGCGCTTGGCTGAAATCCATGCTGCTCATGGCGAAGCAGCCTTCGCTGCGGCCGAGCTTGCCCCATTTGTCAATCATCGTCTGATCGACATACCAGGCCGGATGCATGACGATCGCGCGTTCGAGCGCCATCGAATTATCGTCATCCAGGCCCTTCAGCCGGATCGAGGTGCCATATTTGCCCTGATACCATTCGCAGGTAAGGAATGCCCCGCGCGAGGTTGCTTCCGAGCCCGGCACATTGGAGAAGCTTTGGAGCCAGCCGCTATGCGCCGGGTCCGAACCGCGGCCATGCGCCAGCAGGAACGAACGTACCGTGCCCGCTTCCAGATTGGCGAAGTACAAGCGCGGTTTCCAAGAAGGCTGTGCGAAATCGGCCACGCCGACAAGATCGGTTCGCCACACGCGCGACCCGACCCGCTGCGCTTGAAGCGCGGCGGCATCCAGGATGCGACGTTCGTAAGGCGTCAGTGACGAAGCAGTCGCGGTAGCGGGGGCGCCGGCATCATCGGCAAAGGCACGCCCCGGCAAAGTCAACCCTATGCCGGCGGCCAGCCCACCCTTGAGAATCGTTCTTCGTCCCAGCACCCGATCCATGGTTGCATAAATAACACAACCAGGTGGGTGATGCCAACCCGCAGTCGCGCTGCGGCTCAGGCAAACGTCGGATCGTCGCCTTTGTTCAGGCGACGATCTTCAGCGTCTTCTTGCTGTGTTGATGCATCCACGCCTCCAGCACCGGGGCAATGCGCTTGCGCCATTTGCTGCCGTTGAAGATGCCGTAATGCCCAACACCCTCAGCCAGGTAATACTTCTTGCGCTCTTCCGGCAGGTTATGCGCGAGGTGCAGGGCCGCCTTGGTCTGGCCGATGCCGGAAATATCGTCTTTTTCGCCTTCCACCGCGAGCAGGGCGGTATCGCGGATACCACCAAGGTCGATCACCTCGCCGCGATGGACGAACTCTCCCTTGGGCAGCGAATGGCGCTGGAACACATGCTCGACCGTTTGCAGGTAGAACTCGGCGGTGAGGTCGCACACAGAGCGATATTCGTCATAAAATCCCTTGGTCGCGGCGGCGCTTTCACCATCGCCTTCGACCAGATGCTTGAACATGGCGTAATGGCTCATCATGTGATTGCCGAGGTTCATCGCCATGAAGCCCGCCAGTTGCAGAAAGCCTGGATAGACCTTGCGCCCCGCGCCCGGATAAGTCAGTGGTACGGGGGTGATGACGTTGTTTTCGAACCACGAGAGCGGTTGGTTCATGGCGACGTCATTCACGCTGGTCGGCGCTTCCCGCGTATCGATCGGGCCGCCCATCATCGTAAGTGTTACAGGGCGGCACGGGTCTTCACGCTGGCCCATTACCGCGGCGGCGGCAAATGCCGGGACCGAGGGCTGGCATACCGCGAGCATATGCGTGCCAGGGCCGATGTGCCGCAGGAAATCGATCACGTAATCGATATAATCGTCCAGGTCGAAACGGCCCGCATTCACGGGCACCATCTTCGCGTCGGCCCAGTCGGTAATGTAGACGACGCACGATTCAAGCATGCGCGCCACCGTGCCGCGCAATAGGGTGGCAAAGTGGCCGCTCATCGGCGCGACGATCAGCAGCCGGGGCGCGTCGGCGGGCAGGCCGGCATGATCGAAGCGCAGGAGGTTGCCGAACGGACGGTGAAGCACGATCGATTCGGTCACACCGTAAGCTTTGCCGCCGATTTCGATCTGTTCGATATCGAATGTAGGTTTGCCGCGCGACATGGCTGCGTGGGCAAAAACCTCCAGCGCAGAGCCCAGAATCGGTCCGAAGCCGAAATAGCTCATCGGCAGGGCCGGATTCGTCAGCATCTCCGCGCCGACCGAAGCCCAGGCCGCAGCACTGCTCAGCATGGTGCGCTGCACTTCGTATGCATTGTAAAGCAAGATCGATCTCCTGCCGGGTCACCGGCCGCAATATCTTATAACCCGATTTGGACCCTTACAGCAGGTTGTGCAATGCGGCATTTCCGAATTGTCAGCCCATTTTAATCGATCATCGCCGATTCGGCGCTGAAGGGGCGGCGCAGCCTTTTCCTGATCGCCGGGAGGTTGTAAGGGCGCCGCCATGGACGCCAACAACGGCACGGCCACGCGGCCCCCGAGCAAAACCGACCCTTCGCGCCGCAGGAGCCTGAGCCCCTTGGGCATGGTCTGGCAGGAGCTGTTTCATTATCCGGGGCGGATGGTCGCAGCGGGTCTGGCGCTCGTCATCACGGCAACCTCGACGCTCGCGATCCCTTACGGCTTCCGGCAGATCGTTGACCAGGGCTTTGCGAAGGGGGCGGATCCTTCGGCAATCCGGTCATGGTTCCTGATGTTGCTCGGGGTGGTGATCGTCCTTGCCGTGGCCACCGCGGTTCGCTTCTATTCCGTTTCATGGCTGGGGGAGCGCGTGGTCGCCAACATCCGGTTGCGGGTGCAGCATCACCTGCTGACGCTCGCCCCCGGATTCTTCGAGGAAAACAGCCCCAAGGAAATCGCCTCGCGCATGACTGCGGACACCGCGATCATCGAAACGGTGGTCGGCACCACGATTTCCGTCGCGCTGCGTAACGCCATCATGGCGGTGGGCGGGGTGATCTACCTCTTCGCCTTGGCGCCGGCGCTGACCGCGGGACTGATCGTTGCAATTCCGGTGGTGATTCTTCCGATCGCCACCTTCGGCCGCCGCCTGCGCGCCATCTCGCGTTCCAGTCAGGACCGGGTCGCGGACATCGGTGCGCTTACCGCAGAAGTGCTCGGCGGTCTCAGGATCGTGCAGGCGTTCAATCAGGAACGTCGCGAGCTGGAGCGCTTTTCCGGCGCGGTGGAGCGTACTTTCGCCACCGCCAGGCGCCGCATCCGCATCCGTGCGATCATGACCGCCGTCATCATGTTCCTGATCTTCGGCTCCATCACCGCGATCATGTGGCGTGGCGCCATCGCGGTTGCCGAAGGTCGCATTACCGGCGGCACTATTGCCGCTTTCGTGGTCACCGCGGGAATCGTCGCGGGCGCCTTCGGTTCGCTGACCGAAGTGTATGGCGACTTGGTGCGCGGCGCCGGCGCGGCGAGCCGGCTGGCCGAGCTGCTGGGCGAGCGCCCGCTGGTCTCGGCGCCGGAGCGACCGCAGGCGCTGCCCTCTCCTGCGCGCGGCAAGCTGGCGTTCGAACGCGTCACTTTCCGCTATCCCGCGCGCCCTGAAGTGGCGGCGCTTCACGATTTCAGCCTGACGGTCGAGCCCGGTGAGACCGTGGCGATCGTCGGCCCCTCAGGCGCCGGCAAATCGACCCTGTTCCAGCTTGCGGAGCGCTTTTACGATCCGCAAAGCGGCGTTATCAAGGTCGACGGCGTTCCGTTGACCTCGGCCGATCCTGCCGAGATCCGCCAGCGTATCGCGCTGGTTCCGCAAGAGGGGGTGTTGTTCGCGGCATCCGCGCGTGACAACTTGCGTTACGGCAACTGGCAGGCCGATGACGCCGCGGTCTGGGAGGCCGCGCGCGCCGCCAATGCCGAAGCTTTCCTGCGAGAATTGCCGCAAGGGCTCGACACTTTCCTGGGTGAGGATGGCGCGCGGTTATCGGGGGGGCAGCGCCAACGCATCGCCATCGCTCGCGCCCTGCTGCGCGATGCGCCGATCCTGCTGCTGGATGAGGCCACCAGCGCGCTGGACGCCGAAAGCGAACGGCTTGTCCAGGATGCTCTTGAAAAGCTGATGGCGAATCGTACCACCCTGGTGATTGCGCATCGCCTTGCCACCGTGCGCAAGGCCGATCGGATCGTGGTCATGGACGGAGGCCGCATCGTGGAGCAGGGCACGCACGAAAGCCTTTCGGGTGCTGGAGGGCTTTACGCGCGGTTGGCGTCGTTGCAGTTCGACGAACGCCTGATGCCGCTCGGCTAACGACATTTACGGGCTGGTGTTGCGCGAACAGGTAATTATGTTGCGCAATCATGAACGGGCCATTCAGGTCCGGTTCCCGTCGTTCCCGAGGTAGAACATGCGCAATTTACTCAGGGGTATCCTTGCCACATCGGCAAGCGTTCCCGCCGTAGTCCTCTCGTTTTCCGCCGTTCCCGCCACCGCTGCCCCCGCGCAGGCGCCCACCACCGATTGGGGCGCCTTCGGTGTTCAAACGCAGTGGATGGATCCCAGCGTGAAGCCGGGTGATGACTTTGACGCTTATATCAACGGCAAGTGGAACAACACGATAGAGCTGCCCGCCGACCGTACCCGCGCCGGCGCCTTCATGGATTTGAACGATCTGTCCGAGCAGCGCCTCCATACCATTCTGGAAGGACTGCCGGCCAGCGATCCCGCGCCGGGTTCGGACCCGGCGCGAGTGGCTGCGGCGTACAAATCCTTCATGGACACCGCGGCTATAGACAAAGCCGGGCTGGCGCCGGCGCGCCCTTATCTGGACAGGATTTTTGCCGTCAAGGACTGGGCGGATCTGGTCAAACTGTTTGGCGCGCCCGGCTATGCTTCTCCCGTGACGATGGCG
>NZ_DAIMZT010000092.1:0-6661 GCF_036733805.1 Novosphingobium sp.
CCTCGACAAGGGCGCTGCCCAGCCGCCAGCGATCGCCGATGCAGACGGTCTCCTCCGTCAGCCCCTCGGTCGAAACGTTCTCGCCGAAGGCACCCCAGGCCGCAAGCAGAGGGTGGTCGCCGATCGCCTGCCGCCAGAAGGGATAGTGATCGTGCGGATAGTGATGGATCGCCTTGTCCGGCCCGCCATGCGCCGTGAGATCGGCCTGTTCATCCCCGGCGAGACCAAGCCGATGGACCCGCACGCGCCCGTTCACCGGCTCTTTCTGAATCGCACTCGGTTCATCAAGACGACGGAACGGGCGGACTTTGCCGCACTGGATCGAAAGAACGGGAATGGGACTGGTCATCGCCTAGGCCGCATCCTACATCCTGAGCGCCGGTGCAAGTCATCGCGGCGTTGCAACGGACAGATCGGCAAGTGCAACCGCCCGTCGCGCATAAATCACCATTCAACGGCTATTCAGGGCACATAAACTACGACAGGATCGCAAGGAATCGAAGGTAACCGCCGGAAAGGGCGAACGGTGCCCTTCGGGTTCGTGGAGCACAAATGATGATGGAACAAACGAACTCGTATTTCGGCAGGCTCCGCCTTGCCGCCGCAGCCATGCTTCTCCTGGCGCTTGCCGCCTGCGCGACGCCGTTCAAGGCCGACGTGTCGCGCTTTCAATCGCAGCTGCCCGCACCCGCAGGTCAGACATTCGCCGTGGTGGCCGACAGTCCCAAGCTCGCGGGGGGGCTGGAGTTCGCGCAATATGCCGGCCTCGTGCGCGACCGACTGGCACATCTGGGCTACGCCCCGGTGGAGGATCCGGCCAAGGCCAGCATGATCGTGCGCTTCGATTATGGCGTGGACAACGGGCGGGAACGTGTACGTTCCACTGGCCCTTCGGCGTTCTGGAATCCGTGGTACGGCTACGGCCCCTACGGCTTTTACGGCCCCCGTCACTTTGGCCCCTGGGGCGGCTATTGGGGCGGCCCCTGGCATTACGGTTGGTATGATCCCTTCTTCGATGACGGCATCGACGTCTATACCATCTACACCAGCGGCGTCTCGCTGAAGATCGACCGCGCCGCCAATGGCGAACGTCTGTTCGAAGGCAAGGCCGAAGCGGTTTCGACCTCCAACCGCCTGCAGTATCTCGTCCCCAACCTCGTCGAAGCGATGTTCACGGGCTTTCCCGGGAACTCTGGCGAGACGGTGCGCATTACAGTGGCACCGGAAAAGAAGTGACGTGAACTGATGGGCTCCCCTCCTGCAAAGAGAGGGAGGCACCGAGGGACGGGTCCGACGGAAACGGCGGATCCGTCCTTTCTTTTTGGCGCAATGCATCCGCCCCTGGGGGAGCAGATTTTGGCCGCGATCCTTGACCTTGTCCTGCCGCCACCGGCAAACTGCATCCCACGAACGTCTTCATGGCCATCATGTCACAGCTGTTCTGGGGCGTGACTGTGGGTGCCCTTTCCTCCACCTTCTCGCTATTGGCGAAAGGCGCGGCGATGCTGGGCGGCTTGAGCGCCGCGGGATGGTGGGGCATCAAGCGGCGGCGGGGGAGGGATGAAGGGAAGGATTAGCGCAGTCAGCCCCCCAGCGAGACGACGCCGCCAGTCGACCCGAAGCCACCATCGCCCCGCAGGGTCTCGTCCAGTTCTTCGACGCGCAGCCATGAAGCACGGGTAACCGGGGCGAGCACGAGCTGCGCCACCCGATCGCCGCGCCTGATATCAAAGGCATCGGCGCCGTGATTGATGAGGATCACTTTCAATTCGCCGCGATAGTCCGAATCGATCGTGCCGGGGGTGTTGGGCACCGTAATCCCATGTTTCAACGCCAGGCCCGAGCGCGGACGCACCTGGATTTCGAAACCGTGCGGGATCGCAACCGCAAGACCCGTCGCCACGGCATGGCGCGCGCCCGGCGGGATCGTCACATCCTCGGCAGAGACCACGTCCATCCCGGCCGCGCCATCGGTGGCATAGGCCGGCAGCGGCAGATCCTGACCGTGTGGCAGGACCTTCACCATCACGGGAATTTGAGCGCCGGCGTTATCGGACGAGTGCATCTGCAAACCTTTCGATGAGGATGCGCGCGACTTCCTCCTTGGGCATTTCGGGAAGCGAGATCACGTCATCGCCGCGCACGATGTGAACCGCATTGGCATCGCCGCCCATGACATCGCCCGACACGTCATTGGCGATGATCCAGTCGGCGCCCTTGCGCTTGCGCTTTTCCTTCGCGTGCTGAATCACATTTTCCGTCTCAGCGGCAAAGCCGATCAGCAAGGGCGGGCGGTCCGGCCGCGCCGCGACGGTCGCGAGGATATCCGGATTCTCCGTCAGCAGCAGCGCCGGCGGAGCAGAACCGCGTTTCTTGAGCTTTTCCTTCGCGACATTGGCAGTGCGCCAATCAGCGACGGCTGCCACCATGACCGCGATATCCGCGGGCAGCGCGCTTCTGACGGCCTCCGCCATCTGCAATGCACTTTCGACGTCGATCCGGTCCACGCCCGGCGGGGTCTCCAGGCTAACCGGCCCGGCGATCAGCGTCACTCGCGCGCCTGCGCGCGCGGCCGCGGCAGCAATGGCGAAACCCTGCTTGCCGGAGGAACGATTGGCAATGTAGCGCACCGGATCGATCGGCTCCCAGGTCGGCCCGGCAGTGACGAGGACGTGCCTGCCCCGCAGCGGTCCATCCACCGGCAGCGGCCCGTCGGCGGCGGCGCCATGCGAGAAGATGTCATCGATCGCGTCGGGATCAGTCGGAGGCGCCCCGCGTGCGAACCCTTTCTTCGCAACCAGTGGTGAAGCTGCGGGGACCGGGGTTTCCCGCAGCGGCCTCGCCGTTTCCTCGTCGAAACCGAAAGTGACCGCTTTCCTGGCTCTCTGCAGCCCGCGGGAAATCATGGAGCCGGTCAACCCACCAAATCCCAGTCCTTCAGGCGCGGCCGGTTCCGGTTCGGGCTCGGCGAAGCGCGGTTGCCATTCGGACTGCGCGGTCCGCGGCTCGGGCTCGGGGAGTTGCGGCGCGGAGCCGGGCAAAGGCGCCACTTCCACCGGGCCCAATCCCAGGACCCACGCGATGCGTTGCCAGATGGCGACGGGATCGGGCAGGCGACCTGGGCCAAACTCCCCGCAAGCCATCGTCCCTTCATCGGGCTCCATTACGTCCACGCCCGCATCGCGCAGCGCCTGAACATTGCGCATGGTTGCGGCGTGCTGCCACATGCGCACGTTCATCGCGGGAACGGCCATGACCGGCTTGTCCGTCGCCAGTAGCATCGTCGTGGCCAGATCGTCAGCAATACCGGCGGCCATCTTGGCGAGAAGATCGGCCGTCGCCGGGCAGACCACCACCAGATCGGCATCACGGCTGAGTTGGATATGGCCCATCTCCGTCTCGTTCCGAAGATCCCACAGGGTAGTGTAGACGGGCCTTTCCGACAGCGCCGCCAAAGCCATAGGGGTAACGAACTTGGTGCCCGCTTCAGTAACGACGCAAGTCACCTCTCCCCCCTCCTTGCGGATGGCGCGGACGAGTTCGCAAGCCTTGTAAGCCGCGATGCCGCCGCCGACGACCAGGAGAATGCGAGGTCCATTCATGGTTAAGGCTTCTGCAACAGCGGGCATGGACGTGCAATTAATTTGCGGTTGGCGCCGACGCGCCGATCGGCAGACGAGCCGCCGCAACAAGCTGCGCAAGCGCACAAGGAGCGAAGGCGATTCCAGCAAACATGGCGGGGGCGATCATCGCGCCCCAGTAGAAGTTGTCCCATCGCCCCGCCAGCATGAAAGCAACGCCGTAGCCCGCGCTCAACAGGAAACCGAAAGTGCCGGTGCGTCCCCGGAACCCGAGCCAGCCGAACGTCATCAGTACGACGGCGGGGCCAGCCAGGAAATGCGGCAGCCAGCGCAGATTGCTGGCCTGCGATACGTTGCCCAGCCAACCCGACAGCCCGCGCATCACCAGCCACGGCGCGGAATGCGGATCGCTCGGCAGCACCTGCCGCTCTATCAACGATATATGCACGGCCATCGCGCAGGCGAACAGCGCCACGAGCATTGTCCAGGCCAGCGCCTCTTTCCGGTTGCGATACCATAGCGCGGTCGCCAGCATGAGCAGCACGAACGGCAACGTCAGTTCCCTAATCGCCAGCGCCAGCGCCGCAGCGCAGAACGCGCCGAGCCAGCGCCCGCCCTCGCCGTTCCTCCCGATGCGATGAAGGCCGAAGGAAAGGGCGATCAGGCCGCCGGCCCAAAGCTCGTGCAGCGGAAAGTAATGCCGATTGACGGCAAGCGAGGCGGCGACGGAAACCACGGCGGTCGCCATAGCCCTGCGCACGTACGAAATACCTTCGTCTCCGAACCGGCGCCACCAGGCGATGATGATGCCGAACATCAACGCCAGCGCCGCGCCGATCTGTCCTGGCGCGCCCAGCCGCGCGTCAAGATAGGCAAGAGTGGGCAATCGCACCGCGAATTGCGGTTTGACCGGGTACTTCCACGCCCGATGCTCGGGAACGATGAAGTCGTAGTAGTTCTCGCCCTTGCGGATGCGGGCGATCGCTGCCTCGTAAAGCGCAATGTCCTGGTCATAAGGTTTGGCGATAGAGCCCGGCGCGGCGGGAGAGGAGACTTCGACCGGCCCTTCCCACGGGGAGCGAGTGCCGGACTTGGCTATCTGAACGAGAGCGGAAGCCGCCAAGAGCAAGGCAAGCGCCGCCAGCGCGATGCGCGCCAGCAACGGCGGCCAGCCCGCGAAATGGCTGACCCTGGGCGATCCCGAACCGCGCGCTTCTTCGCCTACTTCAGGAAACTCCAGTACGTGAACGCCCATGCGGCAGCACCCCCCAGGATTGCCGCCAGCACATAGCCCCACCAATGGTTACTTTCGCGTTTACGCGCCCAGATCAGATCGACCGTCGGCAACGGCGCTTGCTCGGGCGCGCCCCCTTTGGGCGGGAATTTCTCCTCGATCCGACGCAACAGCCCGGGCAGGCGGGCCAGCGTGCCGAAGTCCTCGCGCAGGCGGTCCACCACCATCGCCTCCGGACCCAGTTCGTCCCGGATCCAGCCTTTCACGAATGGCGCGGAAACGTCCCACATATTGACGTCGGGATCGAGCGCGGTCGCCAGCCCTTCGACCATGACCATGGTTTTTTGCAACAGCAACAAATGCGGCTGCACCTGCATGTCGAAGTCGCGGGTAATGGCAAACAGCCCGTCCAGCATCTGGCCGACCGAAAGTTCGGAAACCGGCTTGCCGCGCATCGGCTCACCCACGGCCCGCAATGCGGACGCGAACTCCTCCACCGTATGATAGGCGGGCACATATTGCGCCTCAAAATGGATTTCCGCGACGCGCCGGTAATTGCCGGTCGTCAGCCCATAGAGGATTTCGGCGAGCCAGAGCCGGGCCTGGCGGTTGATCCGGCCCATGATGCCGAAATCGATGGCTACGATGGTGCCGTCGCTATGCACGAACAGATTGCCTTGGTGCATGTCGGCATGAAAGAAACCGCAGGAGATCGCCTGGGTCAGGAAGGTCAGCACCAGTGTGCTTGCCAGCTCAGGCAAATCGTGCCCGGCGGCGCGCAAGCCTTCGATGTCGCTCATCTTGATCCCGTCGATCCATTCGACGGTGAGCACCGATCCATTGGTGCGGTCCCAATCGACCGCGGGAACATGGTAGCCCGCCACCCCCTTCATCGCCTCGGCAAGCTCGGAGGCGGAAGCGGCCTCGCGCCGCAAGTCCAGTTCGCGCGTCGTCCAGCGTTTCAGGTTATCGATCACCGCCCGGGGCCTGAGGCGCGTCGCCTCGCCGCCCAGGGCTTCGAGGTGCGCAGCTGCCCACTCATAAGTCTCAACGTCGCGCGCGAACTTTTCGCGAATGCGCGGACGAAGCACTTTTACCGCCACCGTCCGTCCGTCCACGGTGACCGCGCGGTGAACCTGCGCGATGGACGCCGCCCCCACCGGTTCTTCTTCGATGCTGGAGAACAACGCCTCCACGGGCCGGCCGAAAGAGCTTTCGATAACGGCGCGAATCTCGTCGAAGGCGACCGGGGGCAGGCTGTCCTGCAAGGTGAGCAGATTACGCGCCGGACCATCACCAACAAGATCGGGCCGCGTCGCCAGGGCCTGCCCAAGCTTGATGGCTGCCGGACCGATCTCCTGAAAAGCGCCGGCATAGTCTGGCTCGCGCGGTTGACGGGTGCCGAAGCGAGCGATCCGGCAGAGCCGCTTGACTTGCGCGGGCGCGTTGCGATCGTGCTCGATCCCGCGCAGCGCGCCGTGCCGCGCTAGCACCCGGCCCCATTTGAGCAGGCGGAAGACATGCGTGGCGGGGCGAGTCACAAGACCGCCGCGTGGCTACGTGCGGAAAGGGTCTTCAAACCTTCCATCCCGAATGAATCGCTACCAGCCCGCCCATGATCGGCTCTACTTTCGTATGCTTGAAACCAGCATGGCGGATCATGCCCTCGAACTCCGGCATCGGCGGGAAACGGCGGATCGATTCGACCAGGTAACGATAAGAATCGGCATCGCCCGCGATCATGCGGCCGATTTGCGGCACCAGCTTATGGGAATAGCCGTCATAGATCTGCTTGAAGCCCGGCCACTGCGTGGTCGAGAACTCCAGGCAGAAAAAGCGCCCGCCA
>NZ_DAIMZT010000093.1:0-6548 GCF_036733805.1 Novosphingobium sp.
TATGCCAAGACCTTCGTGGTCGAGCCGGATCCGACCAAGCTCGCCAGTTTCGGTGTCTCGTACAGCGAGCTCGGCCAGGCTCTCGAAAACGCCAATCTTGCGGTCGGTGCGAATTACTATAACCGCGGCGGCGAAGCCTATCTCGTGCGCGTCGACTCACGCGTGCGAACCGTTGATGAAATCCGCAACGCGGTCGCGGCGACACGAGGCGGAACGCCAATTACCATCGGCCAGATCGCGAATGTTCGCGTTGGTGGCGATTTGCGGACGGGTGCCGGCAGCATGAACGGCCGGGAGGCGGTCATTGGCACTGTGCTGATGTTGATCGGCCAGAACAGCCGCGTCGTAGCTGAGTCGGCAACTGCCAAGCTCGATCAGGTAGCAAAGACGCTGCCGCCGGGTATCGAGGTGAAGGTTGTGCTGAACCGCGCGGCGTTGGTTGGGGCCACGGTGGCTACGGTGCAGCGCAACCTCACCGAAGGCGCAATCCTCGTTGCGGCGTCGTTGTTTCTGCTGCTCGGCAATTGGCGCGCGGCGATTATCGCGACACTGGTGATTCCGTTCTCGTTTCTGATGATGGCGATGGGGATGAACGCCTTCAAAGTCCCCGGAAACCTGATGAGCCTGGGCGCGCTCGACTTCGGTTTGATCGTCGACGGCGCGGTCATCATCATCGAAAACTGCCTCGCCAGATTGGCGCATCGACAGGAACATGAAGGCCGGCTGCTTTCTCTGCGAGAACGGCTCGAGGAGACGATGCGGGCCGCGCAGGAGATGATCAAGCCGACCGTATATGGTCAGGCGATCATCCTCCTCGCCTTCGCCCCGCTCCTGACGTTCACGGGCACCGAGGGCAAGACGTTCTCGCCGATGGCGATCACCATCATGCTCGCGCTGGTGGCGGCTTTCGTTCTGGCGATCACGCTGGTGCCGGCGCTGGTGGCGATCATGATTCGCGGAAAAGTCGCGGAAAAGGACGTGTGGTTGATCCGGAAGTCCAAGGACCGCTACCTGCCTTTGCTGGACAAGGCGATCGCACGCCCGTGGCCGTTCATCCTGGGGGGGTTAGCCTTCTTTTTGGCGGCAATTCCCGCATTTGGCTTGCTGGGATCGGAGTTCATTCCGCAGCTCGACGAGAAGAATCTCGCCTTCGCATCGACTCGCGTGCCCTCGGTCAGCCTCGATCAGTCGCTGGCAATGGAACGCAAGGTCGAAGAGGCGGTGATAAAGATTCCGGAAGTCGCCTTGATGTTTTCCAAGACCGGCACGGCGGAAGTAGCCAGCGACCCGATGCCGCCGAACGTATCCGACGGCTTCGTCATTCTGAAGGAGAAGGAAGAGTGGGCCGAGGGTACGACTAAAGCCGACGTGGTCGCGAAGATTGAGAAAGCTACCAAAGGGCTCCTCGGAAATCTCTACGAGGTCAGTCAGCCGATCCAGCTCCGCTTCAACGAACTAATCGCCGGTGTCCGCGGCGATGTCGCGATCAAGCTCTACGGCGACGATCTCGACAAGATGGCGCTGACCGCCAACGAGATGGTGCGGGTGCTTCAGACCGTACCCGGTGCGGCGAGCGTCAAGGCCGAGCAGGTCGGTGGTGCGCCGGCGCTTGATGTAAGGCTCGACCGCGCGGCGATAGCGCGGTTGGGTCTTACGGTGCGCGACGTCGCGGACACGGTTGCGGCAGGGCTCGGCGGCCGTGAATCGGGGCTCGTCTATGAGGGCGATCGGCGGTTCGATGTCACCGTGCGCGTGCCTGAGGCCACGCGCGCGAACCTTGACGAAATCCGGACGCTGCCGGTGCTGCTGCCGGAAGTCGAGGGACGGCCGCGTGCCCAGGTGCCGCTTGCGCAAGTGGCGCAAATCCGGCTGACGGAAGGTCTGAACCAGATCAGCCGGGAGAACGGCAAGCGTCGTGTGGTCGTCCAGGTCAATCTGGGCGGCCGCGATGCGGGTTCATTCGTCCAGGAAGCGCAGGCAAAGATCGCACAGGTCAAGTTGCCTGCCGGTTACTACCTCGAATGGGGCGGTCAGTTCGAGAATTTGGCAGCGGCATCGAAGCGGCTATCGATCGTGGTGCCGCTGTGCTTCCTGGTAATCTTCGGGTTGCTCTACATGGCACTCGGCGGCTTCGGCAGGGCAGCATCGGTGTTTTTGGCGGTGCCACTTGGTCTGGCGGGCGGCGTGTTTACCCTGCTGCTGACCGGCATCAACTTTTCGGTGTCGGCGGCGGTCGGGTTCATCTGTCTTGCCGGCGTGGCGGTGCTGAACGGCCTTGTTGTGATGTCCGCGATCCGGGAGCGCATCGAAGCTGGATTGCCGGTGGCGGAGGCGATCCGCCACGGCATGGCCGAGAAGATGCGGGCGGTCATCATGACCGGGTTCGTGCCCGCGATCGGCTTCGTGCCGATGGCGCTCGCCCACGGCACTGGTGCTGAGGTGCAGAAGCCGCTGGCCGTCACCGTGATCGGTGGTCTCGTCGCGGCCACCATCCTGACACTGCTGGTGCTGCCGGCGATCGCGAAAGTGATCCTCGGGCGGACCGATCGTCAAAATGAGCAAGAGGCGAGCACGCCGCATGGCGAGGAACCCGCCCACCTGAAAGGAGAAGCATGATGGTAGAACCTGTCCGGAAACTGCTGCGCATCTATACGGACGAGGCGGCCTATATCGGCGATCGCAAGGTCTTCGAATATGTGGCCTCGCTGGCGCGCGATCGAAAGATGGCTGGCCTGACGGTGCTGGAGGCGCTGATAGGCTTCGGGGCATCGGCGCACGTCCACCGACGCCATGTGCTTGAGAGTGATCGGGCAGTGGTGATCGAAATCGTCGATTTCGAGGACGCTTTGCGCGCGTTCGTGTCTGCCTTGAGCGATGTACCCGACATCGGGCTGATGACCCTTGAGGCGGTCGAGGTCATTGGTGGCAAGGCCAGCAAGACGCTGGAAGCCTAAGACTATGAACCGCGGTCCGGCAAGCGAGAGGGCTTGCGCCATGCAAGCCCTCGACGCCCCACCAGCTCCCATCAATCCCCCGCCCAATCGGGGAGGCGGCCGCCTCTGCGCGGCCTCCGGTTTCGCCGCGCCTTGGCCGGACAGGACAGGCAGCCATGAAGGAAGAGACAAGTTTCGAGTTCAATATGTCCGCGCTGCGGGTTTGGTCGCTGATCTCCGATCTGAGAGGCTACGCACGATGGCATCCGATCTATCGTATTGCGGGCGATGCCGAACGCGGTGCCGAAATGGACGTCACCTGGCTGCTCTTCAAAGGCGACCGCAAGATGACGACGCAAATGATCATCAACCGCCTGACCAAGCCCCAGCTCATCGGTTGGCAGATGGGCGTGAAGGGCTTCCTCACCTTCGACGAACGCTACGAGATCGAGCCGATCGCGAACGGTGTCTGCATTCACCATTCGGTCGAATGTCGTGGCATCATCGGCGGCCTGGCCGGCCGCATAATGCGCAAGGGTCTGCGGCGAACAATGCGGCTGCAGGATGCGGCGTTTCTCGCCCTCCTGCGCCGGCAATCGCGACTGCCAGGGCGGTCCATGCGGCATCATCGGCGCCCCATCAAACCACCGCCGCCTCGCGGTGCCGCGAACGACTAACGGGCCAGCATTCTAAAGAAGGGAATCCATCATGGTAGACAACCGTCCCTCCGCAGGGCTGCTATGCCCGACTTGCCGCGTCGATCTCGTCATGAGCGAGCGGCAGGGCATTGAGATCGACTATTGCCCGCAGTGTCGTGGCGTCTGGCTCGATCGCGGCGAACTCGACAAGATTATCGAGCGCAGCGCCGGCGATGACAGCGCGCGGCCGTTGAGCGGCGTTCGCCTCGGAACATCCGATGATCGCGGCCATGGCGATCATGGCGGAAAGCACGGCTACGAGCGGGGGCATAAGGGTCGCCGCAAGGGCTTCCTGAGCGAATTGTTCGACTGACTGCTATGGATCGGCCGCCACACAACGAGTCCTTCGGGTGTCCGTGTGAGAACGGCCCGCGCCATGGGCGTGCCCCCTGTAGCGCCCATGGCGACAGATTATGGAAAGTCGGGGAAATAGCGGCTCGGCGCCTTGGGAACGGCCCGGTTCGGGGGATCATACTCGCAACCGGGCTTGCTCTGGCGCCGGGCCTGCTCGGCTGCTCGCCAGCCACTAACAAGAGCGAG
Source organism: Novosphingobium sp. (assembly GCF_036733805.1). Classification (GTDB taxonomy): domain Bacteria; phylum Pseudomonadota; class Alphaproteobacteria; order Sphingomonadales; family Sphingomonadaceae; genus Novosphingobium. The sequence continues at coordinate 4,172 of NZ_DAIMZT010000093.1, forward strand.
GCTGAAGCGTCGCGTGATCGCGAGCTGCCCAACTTCATCGGCGAGCATTTCTATGCCTGTCCTGATGGTTCACGCCTCGATGTCGACTTCCTCGGCGATGGCCTGACCCTCGACATAAAGACCCGACCGAACGCCGCTCCGGAACGCGTAACATCGCCGGCAAGCGGGCGGACCTATGTCGGTCGGAACCTCAACGTGTCGATCTCAGGCGGCGACCAGATCACACTCAAGCGCCCCGGTGCGCGCGCGCTGGCCTGCAAAAGGGTGCTCGCTTATCAAGATGCAGCGGACAGTGTGGCAGGCGGCCAAGGCAAAGGCTCGGCCGCATGATGACGCTGCCATATTGGGGAGAGACTCTTTCCCATGTCGTCAGTCTTGCGCTGGCCTATGCGCTTGCGCTTCCGGTTGGCTGGGACCGGGAGAAAGACGAACGCAGCGCTGGCATTCGCACTTTCCCGCTGGTCGCCATTGCCAGTTGCGGGTTCGTGCTCGTCGGCATCGCCATTCTCGGACGCACGTCTCCTGCCCAAGCACGCCTGCTCGAAGGATTGATCACCGGCGTCGGCTTCATCGGCGGCGGCGCCATATTGAAGTATCGCGGGAAAGCGTCGGGGACCGCGACCGCTGCAAGCCTGTGGTCGACCGGCGCACTGGGCGCCGCTGTCGGCTACGGTCTCTATGACATCGCGGTGGTTCTCAGTCTGACGACCTTTCTGACATTGCGCTTTTCCCATCCGCTGAAGCGCGCCTCCCAAAATCACCTCGAGCCGGCTGACCGGCAATGAAGCGCAATCGTCTCTCAAGTTCGCTGGTGAAATGGCGCCGGCCAAAAAGCGGTGGACATTCAAGGCCCATGACTGCGCTTTCGAACGACGACCGTCGTTCGCGCTTGGTACGCTGGGCTTCTCTGCTCGAACGAGACCCAAATCAGCTTATCACTCTTCTAAGTCCGTCATGGGCATCGGGCGACGACGACGCACCGATGGCAGGGAAACCAAGTGCCATTGACTTGGCGTTTGCCGACCCGGTTTTTCGGGTGACGGGTCTCACGGGACGCTCTCGGGGCGACGTGAAGTCGTTTTTCCAGCTTTCGGATACCGAATTGGACCGGATCGCTGCCGGGTCTTGGCGCGTCCGGATGCGCCCTGCCTGGCAGATCGCCGTGCGCATCCGCAACGTCGGCGATCCGCGACAGGAAAAGCTGCTGCTCTTGGGCATCATGGTCATGATCGCCGTCGTCGTCGGAGCTGCGCAATGGCTTGGATGAGCATCAGGATTTTCCCGGAGGCATTGATGACGCCAATGCGGATTGGGATCGCCAGCATGAGCGTTGCGCTGGCGCTATCGGGCTGTTCCGAACAACCTCGCAAGGCGCCGCCGACCGAACAGGAAATCCACGCCGGGGACAGCGGGGATGCCAGCGGCATCCCCGGTCGCCACCCCTATCGGTGCGACGACGATCGCCCGCTCCTCGTCGACTTCAAGAATGAGGGCCTGACGCTCGAGCTGCGCCGCGACGGGGACGCTGCGCCGGTTGTCCTGACCGCGCCTGCGGCCGGGCTTCAATATGTCGGCGACACGATGAGCGCGATGTTCTCGGGCAACGAACTCAAGATCGAGGAAGGGGACAAGCCCCCCGTCTTGTGCAGGAAGGATACGAGCTTGTGACCAACCCACCCGGCACAGAGGGGCGCTGACGATGGCGGCGCTCAAATTCTCCCTGATCCCGATGATCGCGATCATGATCGGCGCGCTGATCGCCGGATGGCGCACCCCCGGCGAGAAGCTGGTGGCGGCCATGCAGCATCTCGCGGCCGGCGTGGTGTTCGCCGCTGCTGCGACGGAGATCCTGCCGCTGGTGATGCACGGCGGTTCTCCGACCGCGACGTTGATCGGCGGAGCGCTGGGCGTCGCCGTGATGCTCGGCCTGAAGGCGGCCGAAAGCCGGTTTGAGGGGCCTGTCGCGCTGCTCGCCGCGATCGGGCTCGATCTGGCGATAGATGGCCTTGTTCTCGGTCTCGCCTTCATCGCCGGCGAGAAGGCGGGCACGCTGTTGGCCGTCGCACTGACCCTCGAAGTGCTGTTCCTGGCCCTGACCCTCACCAACGATCTGGTGGGGCGGTATCGCAAGGCAAAGGCGATCGGCCTGACTTGCGCGCTGGCGGTGCTTGTGCCTATCGGTGCGCTGATCGCGCAGCCGGTGGCGTTGCTGACGCCGATATGGATCACCGGCTTCCTGAGCTTCGGCCTTATGGCGCTGCTCTATCTCGTCACCGAAGAGTTGCTGGTCGAAGCGCACGAGAAGCCGGACTCGCCGCTTATCAGCGCGATGTTCTTCGTCGGCTTCCTCGTCCTCCTGCTGATCGAGGAAATCATG
>NZ_DAIMZT010000094.1:0-6525 GCF_036733805.1 Novosphingobium sp.
TGGTGGCGGAGATGCATTCCAGTTATCTGCCGCTGCGCCGTGCCTGCCCCATGAACATCCGCGCACGGGTTCAGGGCGTAGTTATCGATGAGGAAGTGCAGGCAGATATCGTGCGCCTCCTGACGCTTTGGGCTGAGGCGCGGGCGCGCTTCGGCAAGGGCGGGCCGTTCCTGTTCGGCACTTTCGGCGCCGCGGATGTCGTCTATGCCCCGGTGGTCAGCCGCTTCCTCACTTACGGCATCGGCGTGCCGGGCTTCGCCCAGGCTTATATGCAGGCGATCTGGGAACACGAGTGGATGCAGCAATGGATCGCCGCCGCCGAATCGGAGGAATGGGTGATCGAGCAGTTCGAGATGCCGGTGGCATAGCCCTTAAAGCACTTCTCGACCGGTGTGGGTCACCGGACGGAGCCGAATTTGGTTCGGCGCGATGAGAGATGGCGAGGGAATATGTCGATATTTCTAATCCGCTTCGCCGAAGCGCTTCGAGGCTCAACTCGGGCCTGAGGGGTTCTTCCTATGGCCATTATGGCGGGCTTGTGCGATGGGCGCACTATGCCTCAGATCGCGACCGTTGCCGAGATTGCCGAAGCTCTGATAGCCTGTCCCAGCGTAACACCCGCGACGGGCATGGTTTTCGATTGCCTGGAACAGCAACTCGCCCCGCTGGGCTTTGAAGTGACTCGCTTCATAGCCGGAGAGGCGCCTGATGGTCCGGTGGAGAATCTCTTCGCCGTGCGGCAAGGTCCGGAAGGTTCGCGCCACTTCGCCTTTGCCGGGCATCTTGATGTCGTGCCGCCGGGTGAGGGGTGGACCACCGCGCCGTTCCTGCCGGAGCGGCGAGGGGCGCTGCTCTATGGTCGCGGTGCGGTGGACATGAAGGGTGCTATCGCGGCGATGATCGCCGCCTTGCGCGAAATACCGGCCGAGGCGGGCACAATCAGTTTCATCATCACTGGTGACGAGGAAGGGCCTGCACGCCATGGCACGGTCGCCCTGATCGACCTGATGCGCGAACGCGGGCAGATTCCGGATATTTGCCTTGTCGGTGAGCCGACCTCGGTGAACCGGCTGGGTGACATGATGAAGATCGGCCGGCGCGGTTCCGTGAACATCTTCCTGAATGTAGAGGGCGTGCAAGGCCACGTGGCTTATCCGCATCTGGCCGATAATCCGATCACCAGACTGGTGGCGATGCTGGCCGAGTTGGACGCGGTGGTGCTGGACAAAGGCACGGACTGGTTCCAGCCCAGCAATATCGAGATCACCGACCTTACCGTCGGCAATCCGGCGCATAATGTCATTCCCGCAAAGGCCAGCGCGCGCATCTCGATCCGCTTCAACGATCTGCATACCGGCGCCGAACTGGGCGCATGTGTCAGCGCCATTGCCGAGAAGCACGGCGGAACGGCTCATCCGGTCATTTCGGGCGAGGCATTCCTGACCGAGCCGGGGCCGTTCTCCAACCTGCTGGCGGACGCGATTCGCAACGAGACCGGTTTGGAACCGGAGCTTTCTACCAGTGGCGGCACCTCGGATGCGCGCTTCCTTAAGGATCTGTGTCCGGTCATCGAGTTCGGCTTGAGCAACGCGACGATGCACAAGCGCGACGAGGCGGTGGCGCTTGCCGATCTGGAAGTGCTGGCCCGGATTTATCGCCGGGTCGCCGAAGCGGCCCTTTCGTCGCCCGGAACGCAGCGCCGTTGACCCGCCGGGTTGCGCTGTTAGGTTCGCGCAGCATCAATCGTGCGGGGGCTGCGTGGCCAAACGGCTGACTTTACTTATCATCGCGGGCATGGTCCTCGGTATCGCGCTGGGGTGGTCGCTTAATGTCGCATATGCGGCCGGCGACCCGGCGCTGACCGTCTGGGCCGATTATCTCAAGCTGTTGCCGGACGTATTCCTCAAGCTCATCAAAATGATAATCGCTCCTTTGGTCTTCGCGACCATCGTGACCGGAATTGCCGGCATGGGAGACAGCGCTGCGCTGGGGCGGATCGGCGGCAAGGCGTTAGGCTGGTTTGTCTCTGCCAGCCTGATCTCGCTCGCGCTTGGGCTGGTGCTGGTCAATCTGTTTCGCCCCGGCGTGGGCGTCGGGCTGAAGGCCGCCACCGATCTCGGCGAGCTGGCGACCAGCCAGCTCTCGTTTCGCCACTTCGTGCTGGAGATATTCCCTGCCAGCGCATTTGAGGCGATGGCGAACAATAATATCCTGCAGATCCTGGTGTTTTCGATCTTCGTCGGCGTGGGGCTTACCGCGATTGGAGAAAAGGGCGAGCCGATCGTCAAGGCCAGCGAAGCACTGGCGCAGCTCATGCTCCAGATTACCGACTACGTTATGCGTTTTGCCCCTTTCGCGGTCTTTGGCGCGCTCGCCAGCGTGATCGCCACCAAAGGTCTTGGCATCGTCGTTACGTATGGGGTTCTGATAAGCGAGTTTTATTTCGGATTGCTGCTGCTCTGGACGATCCTGCTTTCGCTGGGCGCGGTGTTCCTGCGCGGGCGCATCTTCACGCTGATCCGCTATATCCGCGAACCGCTGTTGCTGACGTTTTCGACCGCATCTTCGGAGGCGGGGCTGCCCAAGCTGTTCGAGCAGCTTGACCGTTTCGGCGTGCCTCGCCGCATTTCCGGTTTCATCCTGCCCCTGGGCTATTCGTTCAACCTGGACGGCTCGATGATGTACATGAGCTTCGCGACCATCTTCATCGCGCAGGCTTATGGCATCCACGTATCGCTGGGTGCGCAGGTCCTGATGCTGCTGACGCTGATGGTCAGTTCAAAGGGCATCGCCGGAGTGCCGCGCGCCAGTCTGGTGGTGATCGCGGCGACGCTGGCGCAATTCGGCCTGCCGGTGGAGGGCATTGCGCTGCTGCTGGGGATCGACACTTTCCTCGATATGGGACGCTCGGCCACCAATGTGGTCGGCAATGCGGTGGCCACTTCCGTCATTACCCGTAGCGAGGGGATGCTGCAGCCGCTGATGGCCGCCGAAGCCGAGCCGCTTCATGCGCCGTCGCGCACGGCCGCTCATGGGCGGGCGGGGCTCAATCTCGATCCGGAGCAGTTCGAAGGTTGAACGCGGTAAAATCTATCGTGTCAGCTTTACAGGCACAAACGGCCCCATGCCGCAGCCGCCTCCGCGCTGAAAACTGCCGCCGTACCGGTTCAGCGGATAGATGATATCGGTCCGGCAAAGCTGCGTAAGCGAGGTCGCGTAAGTGAAGGTGTCGGCTGATTTCAGGCCACCGCAGGTATTAGGCAGCGTCACGCGCCAGACTTTGCCGCCGGCGCCGGCGAAGAAGTCTATGGTCCGATCATCACGAATGCGGGTGTTCGAAAACTGGGTGATCGTCAAACAGTCCTGTGCAGGGCCGATCGCTTCGGCGGCGGGTATGACGGGGGGTGCCTGGCCCGGTTCGCCTTCGGTGCAGGCAGCCAAGGCCAGCGGGGCCAATGACAGGAATAATGCAGCGGCGCTTTTCACGGCAATCTCCTCTCAAGATGCTTTCCTGCCCCCGCCCTTCTTCAGTATTTTGTCCTTGTAAGCGCACAAGTCAACGATTGGACAGCGCCAGCATTCCGGCGTGCGCGCCTTGCAGATGTAGCGGCCGTGCAGGATCAGCCAATGATGCGCGCCGACACGGAAAGGCGCGGGCACCTTCTTTTCCAGCTGCTTTTCCACAGCCAGCGGTGTCTTGCCTTTGGCGAGGCCGGTGCGATTGCCGACGCGGAAGATATGCGTATCGACCGCGAAGGTCTCTGCACCGAAAGCGCAGTTCATCACCACATTGGCCGTTTTGCGCCCCACGCCCGGCAATTCGACCAGCGCATCCCGATCATCGGGCACTTCGCCGTCGTAGTCGCGCACCAGGATCTCGGAGAGGGCGATGACGTTCTTCGCCTTGGAATTGAAGAGGCCGATAGTCCTGATATGTGTCTTCAGACCATCTTCGCCGAGGTCCAGCATCTGCTGCGGTGTCTTCACCTGTTGGAATAGCGCTCGCGTCGCCTTGTTCACGCCCACGTCGGTGGCCTGCGCCGAAAGCACTACGGCGACTAGAAGCTGATAAGTATTGCCGAACTGGAGTTCTGTCTCGGGGGAGGGGTTCAACTCTGCAAGGCGGCGGAAAAATTCGAAGATATCGTCTTTCTTCAAAGGCCCAATACCTCAGCCATCCGGTAGCGCCCCGGCGCTTGACTCAGAAGCCACTGCGCCGCCTTGACCGCGCCCTTTGCGAATATGCCCCGGTTCTCGGCGAGGTGCGAAAGGGCGATGCGTTCGTTATCAGCCAGGAAGTGGACGGTGTGGTCGCCCGCAACGGTGCCGCCACGCAAGCTTGCGAAGCCGATCGTGCCTGTCTCGCGCTTGCCGGTGATGCCGTCTCGGCCGCGCACGCTGCTTTCGGCAAGGCCGATCCCGCGTCCTTGCGCCGCCGCTTCGCCCAGTAGCAGCGCCGTGCCTGAAGGGGCATCCACTTTCATGCGGTGGTGCGTCTCGATGATCTCGATATCCCAATCCTCTCCGAGACGGCTTGCCGCCTCGCGCACGAGGTGAGCGAGGAGCGTGACGCCAAGTGAGGTATTGCCGGTTTGCAGCACCGGGATCTTTTCAGCGGCGCTGTCAATCAGCCAGTGATGGCGTTCCTCAAGCCCAGTGGTGCCGATGACGATTGGCACGCTTGCCGCCACGGCAACTTCGAGATTGCCTTCGAGCGCGGCGGGGCTGGAAAAGTCGATAAGCACATCGCTCTGTGCGGCGAGAGGGCTCACATCGCCATCTTTATCTACACCACCGGACAAGTCCTCACCGGCCGCGACGACAGCTTCTGCGATCGCGCGGCCCATGCGCCCGTTGCTGCCGATGATTCCGATTCTCGCCACTGCTTCAAATCCTTCGTCACCCCGAACTTGGTTCAGGGGCTATTCTGCGCCATGCTTGGCGCCGTGTTTGGGGCACGATGGAGGCTGAAACAAGTTCGGGATGATGAAAACGAGGCAAATTTGAGCAAAATCCGCAACATCGTGATTCTGACTGGCGCAGGCGTCTCGGCGGAAAGTGGCATTGACACGTTTCGAGGTGGTGGCGGACTTTGGGAGCAACATCGCGTTGAAGATGTTGCGACCCCGGAGGCATTTGCGCGTGATCCTGACCTCGTCCTGCACTTTTACGACATGCGCCGCGAAGCGATTCAGGCCAAGGCACCCAACGCGGCCCATCTCGCGCTGGCAAGGCTCGACCGGGAATGGCCGGACCCCTTGCTGATTGTGACGCAGAATGTTGACGATCTGCATGAACGGGCGGGCGCGAAACGCGTGCTGCACATGCATGGGGAGCATCTTAATGCCTGGTGCAGGGCCTGTGATGTCCGCTCGCGCTGGACCGGGCCGCTGATTAGCCGGCCGGCTTGTCCGCGATGTGGCGAAAAGGCATTGCGCCCTGATGTTGTCTGGTTTGGCGAGATGCCTTATTACATGGATGAGATATTCGCGGCGCTGCGCGAAGCTGACTTGTTCGTCTCGATCGGCACGTCAGGCGCGGTTTACCCCGCTGCGGGTTTCGTGCGCAACGCCCGCGATCTCGGAGCGGCGACTCTGGAACTGAACCTCGAACCCTCGCAAGGCTCCTTGTGGTTTGACGAAGCACGCCACGGCCCGGCCGGCGAACTCGTGCCGGCATGGGTGGATGAGATGCTGACGGCGCGCGGTTAGAAAGAACGTTCCCTCAGGAACTTACACCGCATCCCTTGCAGGCCGGGTCCTTGGTGATGCGCAAAGCCCGCATGGACGGGGCAAGCCCGTCGATAAGGTGCAAGGTCCCGAACTGCGGGTCGCCAAAAGCGGCGTGGCCCTCCAGCAGCACGCGAATCGCATGCATGGCTGCAAAAGTTCCGACCATGCCCACCATCGCGCCCAGCACCCCGTCAGCTGCACAGGTGTCGCAATCTTCGGCGTCGAAGGCATCGCCGACGAAGCATCGGTAACAGGGCTGATCCGCAAGATGCCCCGCGAAATTGCCGATTTGCCCCTGAAAGCGCCCAACCGCCGCACTGGTGAGAGGAATGCCTAAATTCACGCAACTATCTGACACTGCAAGCCGAGTCGCGAAGTTGTCACACCCATCCAATACGAGACTCGCGCCGGAAAGGACCTGACCAGCGTCGTCCCCCCTTACCCGCGCGACGACTGCGTCCACCTTGAGGCCAAGATCAAAACGCCGCACCCATTCGGCTGCCGTTTCCGCCTTGGGCTTGCCGATATCAGACGGCGTGTAAATCGTCTGGCGCTGCAGATTGCTGACGTCCACCACGTCATCATCCACCAGCGTCAGTCGTCCTATACCGGCTGCGGCGAGATATTGCAGTACAGGACTGCCGATCCCGCCGCAGCCGACAAGGATTACGTGTGCCTGCGATAGCGCCACCTGGCCCGCGCCGCCGATCTCGGGCAGCACGATATGCCGGGCGAAACGGGTGAGCCGATCAGAGGAAAGGGTCATTTCCCGCAGAGGTCATGCCGCGTCGGA
>NZ_DAIMZT010000095.1:0-6313 GCF_036733805.1 Novosphingobium sp.
GCCGATCCGGCGGGCTTCCGGGTTATGGACGCCAGTGGCCGGTCAGACTGGCTCGCCTGGCAGGGCGCCAGCTACTTTCGCGCTTCGGGTGGGCAGGATCAGTACGGGCTTTCCGCGCGCGGCATCGCCATCGACACGGGCCTGTCGCAAGGGGAGGAATTTCCGGACTTCACGCATTTCTGGGTCGAGCAATCCGGGCCGGATCGCGCGCGGATTCATGCCTTGCTCGATGGACCAAGCCTGACTGGTGCTTATGCTTTTGAATGCCGCAAGACGGACGCGGCGGTGATTCAAGACGTGGCCGCCGTGCTCTTCCTGCGCAAGGACATCGCACAGCTTGGCCTTGCTCCGGCTTCGAGCATGTTCTGGTATGACCAGTCGAACACGCGCGCGCGTCACGACTGGCGGCCTGAGATTCACGATTCGGATGGCCTAGCCATTTGGGCCGGCAATGGCGAACGGATCTGGCGGCCCTTGGAAAACCCCACGACGCAGCGTCTTCATGCGCTGCGGGCCGACAGCCCCAAAGGCTTTGGCCTGCTTCAGCGCGACCGGGACTTCGATCACTATCAAGATGACGGCACCTTTTATGAACGACGACCCGCTCTATGGGTGGAACCCAAGGGCGACTGGGGGCCGGGGGCAGTCTCACTTTTTGAGATGACCACCTCCGTCGAGACGATGGACAACATCGCCATGTTCTGGCTGGGCGACGTGCCGGCGCGTGCGGGAGAGCGACGCGAATTTGCTTATCGCCTGACCTGGACCTCCAACGATCCGACAGCCGGCGCTCACGCACGCTGCGTTGACATGTTCGAGGGACCGGCGGGCATTCCGGGTGCGCCGCCTATCGCAGGTGCGCGCAAGTTCGTGTTCGATTTCGCCGGACCTGCCCTGGCCGGCCTGGATCGCCGCAGTGGTGTTGTCCCCGAAACGGACATTCCCCGAAACGCGCTGATTTCAGCAGCCGCATATCCGGTAGCGCGGGCAGAGGCGCATTGGCGCGTCATGATCGACGTGCGCATGCAGGACATGACCCAGCCACAGTTCCGGCTTTACCTCAAGCGTGGCGAGGCAGCCCTCAGCGAAACCGTGATTAAGGCGATCGAAACATGAGCAGCGCTGCTATCCGCATTCCGGCCATGCTTCCCGCAGAAGCGCCCCTGGCTATGCCGGTACAGGACCTCTACGGCATTCCTCCAGGCACTATCGAAGTGAAGACCAGGCCGCACGGGCTGCTGGTCAAGCGCCTGCTGCTGATCGCGCTGACCGCATTGATCGGCCTTGCCGCATCCAGTTCAGTGCGCCTCGCGCTTTCGCGTGACGGGCTGGACCTGGTCGAAATGGCGCTGCTTGTCTTCTTCGTGCCCTTGTTCTGCTGGATCGCCTTCGGCTTCGTCACATCCGCGATCGGCTTCCTGAAACTCATTACTGGCGAGCATCCTGGCTTCACCGCCCTGCCTCGCCCGGCCTCCACGCTGCGCCACAGGACCGCGGTGCTGATGCCTGTCTACAACGAGAACGTCGACGAGATATTCGCGCGGGTGCGCCTGATGGCCCGTTCCATAGCCAAGGCAGGTGGCGCCGAATGGATCGACTTCTTCATTCTGAGCGATTCGAATCCCTTTCACGGCAGGCGGGAAGAGGCGGCGTGGCGCGCCGTGGCCCGGGAAGCGCCCATCCGGATCTACTATCGACGTCGCCAGGAGAACATCGCGCGCAAGCCCGGCAACGTCGCGGAATGGGTGCGCCGTTTCGGTGGGGCTTACGAGAACATGTTCGTTCTTGACGCCGATTCGACGATGAGCGGCGAGACGATCGTGGGCATGGCCGCAATCATGGAGGAGCGCCCGTCCATCGGTTTGCTCCAGACAGTGCCGATGATCGCCAATGCGCGCACGCTGTTCCAGCGTTGGATGCAATTCGCCAGCGAAGCCTATGGGCCGATCGCCAGCGCCGGGCTGCTCTGGTGGTCCGGTTCCGAAGCCAATTTCTGGGGCCACAACGCCATCGTGCGCACGCGCGCTTTCGCCGAGTCTTGCGGCCTTCCGGAACTGCCGGGCAAACCGCCGTTCGGCGGCCATATTCTCAGCCACGACATGCTCGAATCCGCCCTGCTGCGTCGACGCGGCTGGGCCGTGCACATGGTCATGATCGGCGGCAGTTACGAAGAATTTCCGCCCACGATCGTCGATCACGCGATTCGGGATCGACGCTGGATGCAGGGGAATCTTCAGCATCTGCAGCTGCTCGGCGCCTCGGGCCTGCATTGGGTAAGCCGGCTGCATCTGCTTATCGGAGCTTCCGCTTACCTCACCTCGCCGGCGTGGCTGCTGCTGATCCTGACCATGATCGGCCAGGCCGCCACGCATGGCGCCGGCAGCGTCGTCGCCCTCGCCCCACCTAGTGTGCTGGCGTTGACGCTGGTGCTGTTGTTCGGGCCCAAGGTGATGGGCACGATCTGGATGTTGGCGAAGTGCGAACGACGGCGCTCTTTTGGCGGGGCCGGGATGATCCTGCGCTCGGTCGCAATCGACGCAGCGCTGGCGGTACTGTTGGCGCCGGTGACGATGGTGACTCAGACCAAGGCGTTTTTCGGCCTACTGCTGGGCATTTCCGCGAACTGGAACACGCAGGTGCGCGAGGCACGGCGGATTTCCTTGCGTGAGGTCTTGCCCGACATGCGCGAGCATTTGCTTCTGGGCCTGGCGCTCTGCGGGACCGCGCTGATCGATACGATGACCGCCGCCTGGCTCGCGCCCGTCATCGCCGGGCTGCTGTTATCCCCATGGCTGGTAAGCCTCACGTCGAGCGAGACGCTTGCGAAACGTGCAGCTGCTCGCGGCATCTTTCATGTTCCCGACGCCGACATGGCCGGAAAGCGCGAGGACTTGCCGCTTCGATCGGGACGGGAAAGTCTCGATACCACGCTCGCAGTTCGCCCGGCCCTGCCGACCGGCGGTTAGGGCGATCGGGCTGAGCCATCATGATCTCCTTCCGAGGAGATGCCCCGTTTCGCTCCCCACGCGAACGCGCTAGCGTGGGAAGATGCCGTCCCTTTATCATCCGCCGGTCAAGCGCTCGGTCGAAATCGCCGGCCATAAGACCTCGATCAGCCTGGAGCCCGTGTTCTGGGCGATGCTGAAGGACGCCGCAGCGGGCGAGGGGCTGCCGATCAATGCGCTGGTCGCACGAATCGACGCAGAGCGCCTGGGAGCAGATTCGCCGCCCGGCCTCGCCAGCGCTGTTCGAGTGTGGCTTGTGTCCCGGACAGGCTTAGACAGAGCCGACTCTCAATAGGTCGCCGGCGGATCGCTGGCCGGGAAACTCTCGTCAATCGCTTCGTCCGTTTTCGACCAGCGTTGCGGGTTGCTCGCCATGTTCTCCGGCCCGGCATCACGCACATGACCATAAGTGCCGGCGTGAGCTGGCTCTGCCTCCCGCTCCCGCGTGGCATATTTGTAGAGCGCGTATCCGGCCACGCCTGCTGCGGCCAGCTTAATCAGACCCATGTCGATTCCTCCTCCAGACTTCGAAAAAGGCTTACGACAGGATAACGCGCGCTCGAGCCGCCGGTTTCCTCAATCCCCGCCGACGCGTTCGATCTGCGCGCCAACCAACGCCAGTTTTTCCTCCAACCGCTCGTACCCTCGATCCAGGTGATAGAGGCGATGCACTTGAGTTTGTCCTTCGCCAGCGAGGCCGGCGATAACCAGGCTCATCGAAGCGCGCAGGTCCGTCGCCATCACTTCGGCACCCGCCAGCTTGCGCACGCCGTGAACGATCGCGGTGCGCCCCTTGGTCTCGATATGCGCGCCCATGCGGTTCAGTTCGGGAACGTGCATGTAACGGTTCTCGAAGATGGTCTCAGTCATCACGCTGGACCCTTCGGCAAGGCAGAGCAGCGCCATGAGTTGGGCCTGCATATCCGTGGCAAAGCCCGGATAAGGCGCGGTCGAAAGCGTTACCGGGCGCAGCGCCCCATCCGCCGCCACGCGCATGCCATCCGCCACGGGCTCGACATGAACGCCGGCGTCACGCAGGGCCTGCACAGTGGCTTCCATCTCCTCGATCCTGGCCCCCTTAAGCGTGACCTCACCCCCGGTAATCGCCGCAGCGCAAGCGTAAGAGCCCGCCTCGATGCGGTCCGGCATCACCATGTAAGTGGCTCCATGCAGGCGCGGGACGCCGTGAATGACCAGGTCGGAAGTGCCGATGCCTTCAATCTGAGCGCCCATCGCCACCAGCAGGTTGCACAAGTCCACAATCTCCGGCTCACGGGCCGCGTTATGCAGGCTTGACTTGCCGCGCGCCGTGGCCGCCGCCATCAAGGCGTTCTCAGTGGCACCTACGGAAACCACCGGGAACGAATAGCGTCCGCCCGGCAATCCGCCGTCAGGTGCGATTGCCCTTACATATCCGGCCGCCAACTCGATATGCGCCCCCAGCGCCTCCAACGCCTTAAGGTGAAGATCGATCGGGCGATTGCCGATGGCGCATCCGCCGGGCAATGAAACGGTCGCCTCACCCATGCGGGCCAGCATCGGACCCAGCACCAGGATCGATGCGCGCATCTTGCGGACCAGATCGTAAGGCGCGACTGAACTGGTGATGCGCGTAGCCTGCAGCGTCATTACGCGACCGAAATCTTCCGGGCGCGATCCCGCGATCATGGTAGAGACACCAAATTGATTCATCAGGTGCTGAAAACCATCGATATCGGCAAGACGCGGCAAGTTGCGCAGCGTCAACGGCTCATCGGTCAAAAGCGCGCAGGGCAGCAGCGTAAGCGCCGCGTTCTTGGCGCCGGAAACGGGTATGATACCGCAGAGGCGTTTGCCGCCTTCGATGATGATCTTGTCCATTCCCGTCCTTTAGCGGGAAACGCGGCGGCGGCAACGGGCGCTATGGCCTTGGGGCGTGGCCCAAGGCAAAACATCCAACGCCGGGCCGTTGCAGAGGTCGGACAAAGCGGCTTTAATCGCGGTGCAGCATGCTTTAATCGCACTGCAACATGAGGAGGCAATGAACCAGCCCATGAGTGACACGAACTTCCGCAAGCCAGTCCGCAAGGCTGTGTTTCCCGTCGCCGGCCTCGGCACCCGCTTCCTCCCCGCAACCAAAGCGATCCCCAAGGAACTCTTGCCGGTCGTCGACAGGCCGCTGATCCAATATGCCGTGGACGAAGCCCGCGAGGCGGGAATCGAGGAGTTCATCTTCGTCACCGGGCGCGGCAAGACCGCGATCGTCGAACATTTCGACACGGCCTATGAACTGGAAGCCACCATGACCGGTCGGGGCAAGTCGCTGACCTCGCTTGAGCCCACGCGCGTCCTGCCGGGAAACCTGGTGACAGTGCGCCAGCAGGTGCCACTGGGCCTTGGCCACGCGGTCTGGTGCGCCCGCGCGGTCGTGGGCGACGAACCCTTTGCGATCTTTCTGCCCGATGAACTGATGTACGGATCACCCGGCTGCATGGCGCAAATGGTTCAGGCGTATCATGAGGTGGGCGGCAACCTGGTCTCTGTGTTGGAAGTGCCGATGGAGGACGTGTCCAGCTATGGCGTCATCGCGCCGGGCGAATCCAGAGGCAATCTGACGGAAGTCAGGGGCCTCGTGGAAAAGCCCCGGATTGAGGATGCCCCTTCGAACAAGATTGTTTCCGGCCGTTATATCCTGCAACCGGAAGTGCTGGGCTTGCTGGAGACGCAAGGAAAAGGTGCAGGCGGTGAAATTCAGTTGACCGATTCCATGGCGAAGCTGATCGGCCGGCAACCCTTCCATGCGGTTACGTTCAACGGTCGCCGCTTCGATTGCGGCTCGAAAGTCGGCTTTGTGGAGGCGACCTTGGCGATCGCCCTGGATCGTGAAGACATCGGCGCGGAAGTACGCCAGATGGCCAGGGCAATGTTGGGCTAAGACAAAATCGCGCGGCGCGATTGCGGGTGCATCAGCCTTGCAGCAGTTTTTCGCGCCGCGCCTTCCATGGCTGGGCCAACACGTCCAGCGTGCCCAGGGCTTCAAGGCTTGGTCGATCACGCTTGTGATCCCCTGAGACCAATAAGCCAAAGGTTCGCGCCACGGTCCATTCCGGGTGCGGGCGATCGACAAGCTGCATCGCCTCGCCGGCCTCGACGTCCCCTTCCTCCAAGACGCGATAATACCAGCCAGACCGACGCGCCTTCACCATCGCGGCGTTGATGGCGAGCCCGCCGAAGCGATGATCGAGTTTCCAGCACGGCTGCCGCCCCTGACTGACCTCGACAAGGGCGCTGCCCAGCCGCCAGCGATCGCCGATGCAGACGGTCTCCTC
>NZ_DAIMZT010000096.1:0-6298 GCF_036733805.1 Novosphingobium sp.
CTTGACCATGTTCACGCAGTCCAGCGCAACGACCTTGCCCTGCTTCAGATAGACCACGGAGAACGTGCGCTCATCCGGGTTGCCCCGCGTCACCGTCTTGTCGAAGCCGACATTCAGACCGGCGGTCTGCAGGCGCAGGTCATACTGGTTGGACCAGAACCAGGGGAAAGCCTTGTAAGGCTTTTCATCGCCGCAGATCGCCTTGGCCACGCAGGTGGCCATATCGTTCGCATTCTGCACCGATTCCACGCGCATCACCGTGCCGCCCGCGAAGTCGCAGGCAAAGGCCGCGCAATCGCCGATGGCATAGACATCCGGCAGCGATGTGCGGCAATATTCGTCCACGTCGACGCCATTGGCGCCGGCGGCTCCAGCAGCGATCAGCGGAGCAACGGCGGGAACGATACCGATGCCCACGATCACCGCCTCGGCGAGAATCACTTCGCCGTCCGCCAGCTTGACGCCGGTGACCTTGTGGCCATCGCCTTCAAGCGATTCGACGGAAACTCCTGTGCGCAAGTCCACGCCGTGATCGCGGTGTTCCTTCTGATAGAAGGCCGAAAGCTCCTCCCCCGCGACGCGCGCCAGCACGCGCGGCAGAGCTTCCAGCAGAGTGACCTTGAGGCCCATCTTGGAAAGCACCGCCGCCGCTTCAAGCCCGATATAGCCACCGCCGATCACGACGATGTTCCGCGTACCGGCGTCGATCTCCGCCATCAGCGTGTCGCAATCCTCGCGCGTGCGCACGGCATGGACACCGGCAAGCTGCGCGCCGGGGCAGGAAAGCCGGCGCGGATCGCCGCCCGTCGCCCAGACCAGCTTGCCGTAACCGTAAGTCTCCCCGTTCGAGAGCGTCAGCTCATGCGCCTTGGGATCGACCGCGGTGACTTCAGTGCCAAGTTTGAACGTCACATCCTTTTCGGCCCAGAACGTCGGCGGGCGGATGTAGAGTCGGTCGAACGTCTTCTCCCGCGCGAAGTATTCCTTGGAAAGCGGCGGCCGCTCATAAGGATGTTCCGGCTCGCGGCCGATGACGGTGATGGTGCCTTCGAAGCCGTTCTGGCGAAGCGCGATGGCGCATTGCGCCCCGCCATGCCCTGCTCCCACGATGACGACGTCTGCTTTGCTCATGGGCGCTTCCGTTTCCGCAATTTTGCCGCGCGGTCAATGCCCGAAACGAAATTGTATATCCTCGGTGAGCGGCCTTACCGCAGCGCGTCCATGGTCAATGCCAGCGAACGCTGCTGCGCCGCCGGATCGAATGTCGCCATGCTGACAATCAGTTCGTCAGCTCCGGTTCGTGCGACGAAGACTTCCACCTCCTGCCGCACGGTTGCCGGGCTGCCTATCGCGCTGACGGAGCGGACCTGCTCCAGCATCGCCCGGCGGGCGGCGGGAAGGCTCTCCCGATAGCCGCGCACCGGCGGCGGCAGCTTGATCGGAGTGCCGGTGCGAAGAGCGACGAAGCTTTGGTCGACGGACGTGGCGAGATACCGCGCCTCCTCATCCGTGTCGGCGGCCAGGAGATTGATGGCAGCCATAAAATAAGGCCGATCAAGCGTTTCGGATGGCTGAAACCGTTCGCGATAGATCCGTGCCGCCTCTTCCAGAAGGGCCGGCGCGAAATGCGAGGCGAAAGCATAAGGCAGACCCAGCATCGCCGCGAGCTGCGCGCCAAACAGGCTGGAGCCGAGCATCCACATCTCCACCTCCACACCGGAAGCCTGCGGAGACGCGACACCGCCCACCGCTTGCCCGGCAAAGCGGGCGCGCAGTTCCACCACGTCCTGCGGGAAGCGTTCGGCGGCGCCGACGATGTCCTTGCGCAGCGCCAGGGCGAGCCGCCCGTCCGCGCCGGCCGCCCGGCCGAGCCCCAGATCGACGCGCCCCGGAAACAGAGCGGCAAGCGTTCCGAACTGTTCCGCGATCACGTAAGGCGTGTGATTGGGCAGCATGATCCCGCCCGCCCCGATGCGAATCGTGCTGGTCGCGTTGCCGAGATGCGCAAGCACTACCGAGGTCGCGCCGCCCGCGATCCCCTCCATGCCATGGTGCTCAGCCACCCAGTACCGCTTGTAACCGGCGCGCTCCGCCGCGCGGGCGGTCTCGACGGTGATCCCCAGCGCGTGAGCGACAGTGCCGCCCTCTCGCACGGTGACGAGATCGAGAACTGAAAGCGGGATCACGGCCTTGCCGCCGCCTTCACCGCGGCTCTGGCGCCTTGCCCGTCCGGGCTCAGCTGCGCGAGATATTGTTTCGCCGTAGCGGCCGCATCGCTTTGCGGGGCCATCGCCAGCACGGAGGTCCAGCTTCGCCGCGCCGCTTCCTCCTTTCCCGAAAGCATGGCGATCACGCCCGCTTCCAATCCCACTTCGGGGTCGCGCGGGGCAAGCTGAGCGGCTTTCTCGATCTGGGCCTGCGCCTCGATCAACTTGTTCTGCCGCCGCGAAAGCGTGGCCGAAAGCAACCATGCCTGCGCGAAATCCGGCTCAGCGGCGCGCGCCTGCGCCAGAGCGGCTGCGGCTTCGTCCGGTTGATTCAACGCCACCAAAGCGCGCGCGCGATCGAGCGCGATCGAAGCGGTAAGCGCGGTGTCGTTCGCCGCCTGGGCATCGCTTGCCGCAGGCCCCAGCAAGCTCAATGCCTGGCCGGGCTGCCCTGCCGCAAGCGCCGCGTTGCCCGCCATCGCGCCCAGCCGTGCGCGACTGGGATGGTCGTCTCCCGCCGCCGCATCGCGCGCATTGACGAACGCCTCGCGCGCGTCGCTCCACTGGCCGAGATCACTGAGTGCAACGCCCAGGCACAGCCCTGCACGCACCCGTTCATGCCCGGTGGCATCGGCCAGCGCCTGGCGGGCGACCTCTGCCGAACGTGCGGGATCGGCCTCGACCGCGCCAAGGCACCCCGCTCGTGAGCGCGGCGCGGGCAGAGCGACGCTCTGCGCTGCTTCCTCACGCCGCTTGCGGTCCTGCGCCGCCTTCTTCTCGACGATCTCGCGCGGCAACGCGGAAACATACGGACTGGCGATGCCCGCCGGATCGCCTTGAGCCAGCATCAGCGGAAGCAAAAGGGAAAATGGCATGGGGGCTCCAGTCAGTCCGCCGCTTCGGGCGCTGCGACCAGCTCTGTCAGCGTGCGCAGCAACAGGGCGATGTCGGAGGGCCGCGAAAGGCGGTGGTCGCCGTCCTTGACCAGCGTCACCTGCACATCGGCTGAACGGAGCCGCTCCGCCAATTGCAGCGAGATGTCCCACGGCACATCGGGATCGCGACGGCCATGAAGAAGCCGCGCCGGGCAATCAAGCGCGATCTCGCTTTCAAGCTGCAAGTTCGCTTGCCCGTCCGACCAGAAGTCCGGATGAGTCGGCGTCGGCTCGGGACCGTAGGGATTATCCTCCCACACCGTCTGACCATCGGCGAGCAGCGCCTTGTCCATTTGCGCGACGCCCCATTCGGTAAAGTCCGGGGCGGGCGCGATGCCGACCAGGCCGGCGAGCCGATCTCTCAGCGAGAGGCCCACCAGCAGCATCAACCACCCCCCCATGGAGGAACCGATCAGCACGACCCGTTCCAGCGCCAGCGCGTCGATCAGCGCCAGGACCTCTTCCCTCCAGCGCGACAGCGTGCCTTCGGCGAAATCGCCGGGACTTTCGCCGCAGCCGGAATAATCCAAGAGCATGCATGCGCGCCCGGTCGCGCGGGCCCAATCGAACACGGCCGTGGCCTTGTCCCCCGCCATGTCGGACATGTAGCCGGGCAGGAACACCAGCGCGGGCCCTTCTCCCTGCGTAAAGCGATAGGCGATGCGGCGCCCATCAGGCATGGCGTGGAAACGGGTTTCGATCATAGTTCGATAGTGGGGTTGCATCGGCATGAGCGCAAGGCGCGCCAGACGATCTCGCGCCGGACGATCTTCAGGCCGCAGGCATATGCGTGCAAAATCCTCTCGCGCATTGTGCCGTTCCGGGTAAGGCGATCTTAAGCGCAGGTGGCCAAGGGGAATGCCGATGAGTGCCAACGTCGTCCGCTTCCCCGCCCGCCCATCGCGGCTGGCGCTGCAACTCGAACGGTTCGGAAACGACCGTTCGGTGCTGCTGATGATCTGGGCGGTCTATTTCGCCTTGCGCGTGGCGATGCTGATGATCGAGGTGCGGCCCACCTCCGACGCCGAATGGTATTACCTGCGCGCCATCAGCCTGGCCGCCGGGCGCGGCTATCTTGACAATGCAGGACAACCGACCGCGTTCTGGCCACCGGGCTGGCCGATCGCGCTGTCGCTGGCGTTCAGCCAGTTCGGGGTGTCGCACGTCGTGCTTGGCCTGTTCAATCTGGTGAGCGCAATGCTGATCGGTTTGATGACGCTGGCGCTGGGCCGCCGCCTGTTCGGCAACGAAGCCGCTGCGCGCGCGGGCCTGTTGCTGCTGGCGATCTATCCCAACGCGATCGGCTATGTGCCTTTGGCGCTGACCGAGGTGTTCTACACCGCGTTGTTGATGACCGGGTGCTGGATCATCGTGACCCGCGGCAATCGCTGGCAACTCGTCAGTGCCGGCGTGATCTTCGGCTTCGCCACCCTGGTCAAGGCGCAGACCCTGGTGGTGATTCCCCTGCTTTTCGCCATCGACTGGCTGCGCGCGAAGGGCCTGTGGCGCCGTCTTCCGCACCTGCTGAGCGAAGGGCTGCTGGTGCTGAGCGTGGCCGGGCTGACCGTGCTGCCCTGGTCGATCCGCAATCATGCCGAACTGTGCCATTGGGTCCTGGTCTCGACCAACGGCGGATATACCCTGCTCACCGGAAATCACGACGCCGCCACGGGCGATTACACCCCCGATGCTCCCGTGGTGAAAGACCTTATGGCTCGCCCCGGCCTGGACGAAGTGACGCGCGACGCCGAGGCGAAGCGACTGGCGCTAGACTGGATCAGGAACAATCCCAGCAAGTTCCTGACCCTCGCGCCCAAGAAGCTGGCGCGCCTATGGCTGCCTGACGGAGAGGCGGAATGGGCCTATCAGGGCGGCGCGCCCGGCTATGCGCGATTCGTCGCACTTTACCGCGCGGTGCGCTATGCCAACCAGGCATATTACGCGATCCTGATGCTGACCTTCGCCGCCGCGTTCCTGGTGATGCTGATCCGGCGACATCGCGACGGGCAGCGGTGGATCGGCTGGTGGCTGCTGCCTTACGCGATCGCGCTTTATCCCACCCTGATCTGCGTGATCTTTTCGGGCCAGTCGCGCTTCCACTATCCGGCCATGCCCTTTGTGTGCCTGAGCGCGGGCTGGCTGATCGCGCTGACGTGGAATGCCCTGGCGGAGCGCGGCAAGCCGCCAATGCGGACATTGCACTGAGCGGCTGCACGTGAATTTAACCGGCGGCAGAGCTTCACCCGCGGGCGCGGCTGTGCCATGGCGCGGGCGGTGAAGCTCCGGCGCATGGAAAGCTGGAAACGGAAAGACGAGTTCAATGTCGCAGATGTTCAAAATCAGCCTGCCTGACGGTTCGGTTCGCGAGATGCCCGAAGGCTCGACCCCGGCAGACGTCGCCGCGGCGATCGGCCCCGGTCTGGCGAAAGCGGCGCTGGCGGCGAAGGTGGACGGCGAACTGGTGGACCTGACCCGGCCTTTCACCGGCGATGCGCAGCTGGCGCTCGTAACCAGCCGCGACGAGGCCGAGGCGCTAGACCTGGCGCGGCATGACTATGCTCACGTGCTGGCCGAAGCGGTGCAGGCGCTGTTCCCCGGCACTCAGATCACGTTTGGACCTTCGACCGACGATGGCTTCTATTACGACTTCGCGCCGAAGGAGCGCCCTTTCACTGACGAGGACCTGCCGGCGATCGAAGCGAAGATGCGCGAGATCATCGCCGCCGACAAGCCGCTGCGCCGCGAGGTCTGGAGGCGCGAGCAGCTCATCAGCCGCTGGAAGCAGCAGGGCGAGAGCTTCAAAGCCGAATGGGCTGCCGAGCTGCCCGAGGGCGAAGAACTTACCGTTTACTGGAGCGGCGAGGATTGGCTCGACATGTGCCGCGGCCCACACTTGCCCAGCACCGGCAAGCTCGATCCCCAGGCGTTCAAGCTGACCCGCGTTTCCGGCGCTTATTGGCGCGGCGATCAGAAGAACGCGATGCTCAGCCGCATTTACGGCACCGGCTGGCTTAACAAGAAGCAGCTTCAAGAACACCTGACCCGCCTTGAGGAGGCAGCCAAGCGCGATCACCGCAAGCTTGGCGGCGAGATGGACTTGTTCCACCTGCAGCAGGAAGCGCACGGCTCTGTCTTCTGGCATCCCAAGGGCTATCT
>NZ_DAIMZT010000097.1:0-6292 GCF_036733805.1 Novosphingobium sp.
CTTGAAGCCCGGCCACTGCGTGGTCGAGAACTCCAGGCAGAAAAAGCGCCCGCCATACTTGAGCACACGGAACGCTTCGGCCAGCGCCTGGTCGATATGCGTCACGTTGCGAATGCCGAAAGCGATTGTGTAAGCATCGAAGAAGCGATCGGGAAAAGTCAGCTCCTCCGCATTCTGGCGCGACCAGACGAGGCCATCGATCCCCCGCTCCATCGCGCGTTCGATACCTACGTCGAGCATGTCCTGATTGATATCCGACACGGTGATCTCCGCGCCCGAAGGGACCATGCGGAAAGCGATATCCCCGGTGCCACCCGCCATATCAAGGATCTGTTCGCCTGCCTGCGGTTTGACGCGGCGGACGAACTTGTCCTTCCACAGCCGGTGCATGCCAGCGGACATCGCATCGTTCATCACGTCGTACTTGCGCGCGACGGACGAGAAGACGGCGCCGACGCGCTGCTCCTTGTCGTTAGGGTTGATTTCTTCGTAGCCGAAGGAAACGGTTTCGCTCATGGACGCGCGCTTTAAGCACAATCTGCGCGCAGGCAAAGGGCGATGAGGTGAATACAGTCGCCGCTCGCAATCATACCGGATCGAAACGGGTAATTGCGGCTCCATCGTCCAAGAGAACGATCCCGCCATTATCCTCCGTTCTCCTTAGGGTTTCCTTAGGTAGATGCCCCTTATCGTCGCGGTCCCCGCCTGTGCCTTGGCGGGAGACATCAGCAGCGGGTGAGAATTTGAACGTCAAACCTGGCCTCACGGAAAAGTCGCGAAGACGCGAATTGCTGGTGCCCATCGCATGCATGACGTTCGGCAAGCTGGTCTTGCTGATGTTGCTGGTGGCGTTCCTTACCGCTTGCTTTGACTGGACTGCGTCCGAACGCGAACAGAGCATGGTCCAGCAGGGCTTTCAGCGCCAACTCGAGCAGTACGACGACCTGCTCGTCCCCCAAGCGGACTGGGACAAGGCCATCGCCAAGCTGGATCACCGGTTCGACCCGGAATTTGCCGATGTGAACTTCGGCAACCAGCTCTACACCTTCAACGGCTTCACGCGCACCTTCTTCATCGATGGCAAAGGCGGCGTGGTCTATTCGTCGGTGAACGGCAAGCGGGCAGGAAAGGAAGCATTCCGGCCATTCGCCGAGATAACCCGCCGCTTGCTCGTACCGGTACGCCGCGCCGAGGATCGCCGCCCACCCATCAGGCCCACCACCAAGGACGGAGACCCGGTAACCCGGCCTATCCAGGCCAATGGCCTCGTCCAGGTGGGAAAGACCGTCTACATCGTTATTGCCACGTTGATCCAGCCGGATCAGGGTCGCATCCTTCCCAAAGGTCCGCGCGCACCGGTGGCCATTACCGCCCTGCCGATCGACGCGGCTTTGCTGCGCACTTTCGCCGCGCGCTATCTGGTGGACGATCTTGAAGTCGTGAGCGCGGGTTCGCGCTTTCTGGGCAAAGCCTATTTCCCCCTCCTTTCGCCATCGGGCCACGAAATCGCCGCGCTCGCCTGGACACCGCGCCGGCCGGGCATCACCCTCTTCGAAAAACTGAAGTTCCCGATGCTGATCGCAGTCCTTCTTCTGGGTCTGGCCGGATGGAACCTCGTCAGACGCAGCGGCGCGATGGTGGACAAGCTGATCCAGAGCGAAAAGCGGGCGATGCATCTGGCCTATCACGATCAGCTTACACAGGTCCCCAATCGAGCGATGCTGTTCGAATGCCTGCCAGCGATGCTCGCGGCGATCGGCGGTAAAAAGCCTCTGCTGGCGGTCTTGTGCATCGATCTCGACCGCTTCAAGGAAGTGAACGACACGCTGGGTCACGAAGCCGGCGATCATTTGCTCAAGGCCGTTGCAGAGCGCCTTCGCGCCGCCCCGACAACCGGCGAAGACGCGCTTATCGCGCGGCTGGGTGGCGACGAGTTCGTTCTCGCCTGTCCGGTCAAGAACCGTCACTCGGCGGAGCGTCTGGCGCGGCGCTGCCTGGAACTGCTGATGCAACCGATCGACTGCGACTATGGCCAGATCGATGTCGGCTGCTCGATCGGCGTGGCGCTGATCGACAGCGAGACCATCGATCCCTCAGCCGTGCTGCGGCGCGGCGACATGGCACTGTACCAAGCGAAAGGGGATGGACGAGGGCGGATGGTTTTCTTCGAACCTTCCATGGACGAAGCGTTCAGGACACGCCGCGTCCTGGAGGAAAGCATGCGTGCATCCCTGCGGGACGACGCATTCCACATGGTCTATCAGCCGCAGGTCGATCTTCAGGACGAAGTGCACTCCGTTGAGGCGTTGCTGCGCTGGAAGCATCCCGAACTTGGCGAGATTTCCCCGTCAGTGTTCATACCGCTGGCGGAAGAGACCGGCCTGATTACGACGATCGGCGAATTTGTGATGCGGCGGGTGTTCGAGGAAACGGCCGGCTGGCGCCGACTGCGTGTCGCGATCAATGTCTCGGCGATCCAGATGCGCATGCCCGGTTTCGCAGCGCAAGTGATGCAACTGGCCGCAAAGGCCGGCGTGGATCCGACACGCTATGAAATCGAGCTGACGGAAACGGCGCTTCTGGGTGATGGTCCGGCCACGGCGGAGAACTTCGAGGTCCTGCGTCGCATGGGCTTTTCCATCGTCCTCGACGATTTCGGAACGGGCTATTCCAGCCTCAGCCTGCTGCATCGCTTCCGGGTGGACAAGATCAAGATTGACCGTTCCTTCGTAAACGGCCTGAATGAGAGCGATGAAATCGACGCGCTGGTAAGCGCAATCGTGGAACTGGCGAGATCCTTCCGTCTCGGAGTGATCGCGGAAGGCGTGGAAACCGAGGAGCAGCGACGCCGGTTGACCCGATCGGGATGCACGGAGTTCCAGGGCTTCCTCACAGGCCGACCGATGACCGCCGCGGAAGCGGCCGCGTTGTTCGAACCCCAGGACGTCGTCCTCAAACTGGCCTGAAGCGGCGTGCTTTCGGGGTGAACGACATCATCAGGCAAGGCGTCGCGCCAGCGCTGCGTTGCCATAGTGCGGATCATCCGTCACCTCTCGATCGATCCAACCAGGCAGCACGATCTCCTCATCCGCCCTGGACAGTTCGATCTCGGCCAGAACCAGACCCGCCAGCGGGCCCGAAAACTCGTCAACCTCCCATGTTCGCCCGTTCTCCGCGGGAACGGAATGGCGCACCTTCTCGACAATTCCGCCAACGCGCAGGTCCAGCATCGCAAGCGCGTCATCAAGGGGGACCGCATATTCAAATTCGGCGCGCGAAAGAACCCCCGTGACCGGGTTTGACTCGGCCTTGACCGTCAGTTTCGCGCTGCCTTCATTGACGATGCGGACACGCACGCTGGCTGGACTGTCGACGCAGAGATATGCCTGGCGGATACGCTGCGCATCGACCGCGTGGGCCCGCCAGTCGTCGCCTTGGACAAGGAACTTGCGCTCGATTTCAATTCCCATCCTAGAGCCTTTCACTCGCAGCTTCGGCATCGGCGGGGTCATACCAGATTCGCCACAAGGCACGCCAATGACGGCTCAGAAGACGCGGCTTCTGAGCCAGAAGGCGCGCGACCAAGGGACCGATCTCCCTCTCAACACCGATGCGCCGGCGATCGGCCAATCCGAGCATGACGCGCGCGGTTCCCGCACTTTCGGCATGAGGCAGGGACGAGCCCAACCGTCCCTCAAACACGCAGATGTCATGATGCAGCCCCAGCAAATCGGCCAGGTCGCTCAATTCCGCCGCCCGCGCCTCCATCGCACGGGACCAGATCGGAGACAGCATGCGGGTGTGATACCAATGATATTTCATCAGCTTGCGCAGTTCGTGATAATGCAGGGCGGTCGGCTCCCGCATGACCGTCCGGGACGCCTTGCGCCCCTGCTTCAGAATCCGGCGCAGGCCCACGCCGATCGCGCCCCAGCCGTCGTCTTCAAGCACCCAGCCCTCAACCTCCTCGCGCTCAGCTTCCAGACGCTTGCGGACTTGATCCAACGACGCGGCGCCCGCCTTGCCCGGCATGGGATAAGCCAGGTCACGCGCAAAGGACGGCCTGAACGCGGCGAATGCCTGAACATCTTCCGGACCTGCGGCATCCGCCGCGAGGAGATCGAACGTGTCAAGCATGACCTTGTCCTCCCGCGAACCGGCCAGCAGGCGCGCAATATCGCGGAACTTGGCATTCTCATGCGCGTAATCAGCGAATACCGGACGTATCAGGCGCAGCAGGGCCCGCAGCTTCTTGCAGGTCTTGCGCACTTCATGCGTAGCTTTGTCCGCGTTTTCCGTGGCGATCGCCTTCAGCGCGCCCTCGATCTGTTCCCGCGCCATGCGGCGTACCGCCCGCTGCACCGAACGATCCCCCGCTGCAAACCTGTAGGCCATTTCCGCCTCCCGGCATCAGACCGCGATGATCGGACATGCCAAGCTTTCGCGCGTAAATGCAATATCCACTCGGGCGCGACGGCACAAACGAAAAGGGCGGCCCCGAAGAGCCGCCCTTCCTTCGTCTTTTCGTCCGGCAAGGGCCGGAAAGAAGATTACTTGAGCTCGACCGTGCCGCCGGCTTCTTCGATCTTCTTCTTGATGTCCTCGGCCTCGGCCTTGTTCACGCCTTCCTTGACGGGCTTGGGCGCGCCTTCGACGAGAGCTTTGGCTTCAGCGAGGCCCAGGCCGGTGATGGCGCGGACTTCCTTGATGACCTGGATCTTCTTGCCGCCGTCACCGGTGAGGATGACGTCGAACTCGGTCTTCTCTTCAACCGCAGCGGCGGCTTCGCCACCACCGGCGGGGGCGGCGACGGCCACGGCAGCAGCGGCGGAAACGCCCCATGCTTCTTCCAGGGCCTTGGCGAGGTCGGCCGCCTCAAGGACGGTCAGCTGCGACAGTTCTTCAACAAGCTTGGCGATATCGGCCATGATACTTCACTCCTGATCTGTGGTCCCACGGCGGCCTCATGCCGAGGTGGGATAAATCGTTCCGAATCGGATTGCTGGGCTGTGCGAGCTCAGGCAGCCTTGTCGGCATAGGCGGCAAAGACGCGCGCCAGCTTGGCCGCCGGAGCGGTCGAAAGCTGAGCGATCTTGGTCGCCGGAGCCTGAACGAGGCCGATGAGCTTGGCGCGCAGTTCGTCAAGCGAGGGCATCGAGGCAAGCGCCTTGATACCTTCCGCGTTCAGAACCTGCGAGCCCATCGCGCCGCCGACGATCTCGATCTTGTCGGTCGTCTTGGCGAAATCGACGACGGCCTTGGCGGCAGCGACGGGGTCCACCGAAGTGGCGATGGCCGTCGGGCCGGTCAGGAAGTCGCCAATACCGGCATAGTCGGTATCCGCGATGGCAAGCTTGGCAAGACGATTCTTCGCAACCTTGTAGGACGCGCCGGCGTCACGGATCTTGCCACGCAATTCGGTGGACTGAGCCACCGTCATGCCGAGGTTGCGGGTGATGACCACCACGCCGACCTCGTTGAAGACCGCGCTGAGCTGGGCGACCGTATCGGCTTTCTGCGAACGATCCATGCCTTACTCCTTCACAATGGCCGCGGGGGTCGCCCACGGCCGGCTACGTAGTCCGTGGGCCAGACCTTAAAAAGGCCGTGCGCCACGGGCGAGTCCGTTCGATGGGGAAGGAGTTTCGCGCCGAAACGCGAGAGTGGCACCACACTCTGAAAGAGCGAGGGGCCGGGAATTTTCCTGTTCCCCGTCTAGGCTGGAAATTAAGCGCCGGCATTTCCCGGAGCACCAACTGTCTCGGACGGATGAGCGACGGAAGCGAGTCCCGCCGTTCGGCCGCGCCCATTGGGGCAAAGGGGCATCAGAGTCAAGGCTGACGCTCAAGCGGGCGCCTGATCTACGAGATAGCACCTATAATCGTAGAAACTCTTTGTTAATCCGGCAGTGCCAGCCTGAAAGTTCGACGGGGGCATGAACAGCCAGGAGGCGGTTCGCATGCAGTCTGGCACTTACGAGCCCGTACCCTTTGCCATCGGCGGCGTCGCTCATCCGAAACCCGCGCCGATGACGATCGATGCCTCCAACCCCGCCAAGCATTTCGGCCCCCGGGAGGCCAGCGGTTTCAGACCGCTGTTTTTCGCTCGCCCGGCCAACGGAAACGAGACCGAGGCCCAGCTGCGGCTCGATTGGCGACAAGCGGCGGCACAGGCCATCGCCAAAGCTTATTCCCAGGACCTCGCGCACAAGAAGGGCAGCCTGGTGAGCCTTTTGGTCTAGGCGGCGTGGACAAATTCCCCGCACCCACGGCTGGAGTCAAAAGCCGTCAAT
>NZ_DAIMZT010000098.1:0-6219 GCF_036733805.1 Novosphingobium sp.
AGATGCGCGCCCGTTTCATTCCGCGCATCCTGAAAGCGCCGCCGGATTCGCTGCGCGTCGTCGGCAATCGACTCCAGCTTTTGCTGCGCCGATTTGAGCTTTCGCCGCAGCTCGCGCATGAGCGGCGGGGCGGCATCGTCGCCGGGCCTGCGCCGCAGCTCGGCCGCCCAGCGCGGATTTTCGATGACGGCCCAGGCGACGGCTTCGTCATGCAGCGTTCCCGCCTCATCGACATGCGCCGGAAACACGATCTTGAGCGTGCGCTCGGACGTACGCGAGGTATCGCCTGCGGCGACCCCTGCTCGCACTCGGGCCAGCTCGGTAGACGCCGCCGCGCTATCGATTTCGGTGGTGGCACGCGCATCGATCACGTGGGAGGGGGCGCAGTCGCCCTTAGGCGCACGGCAGGTGAAATCGCCTTTGACGTTGGTGCCGAAGGTGGCGCAGCCGCTCACCAGGGCAGCGAGGCAAACGCACGCGGCAAGGCGCATGGGATTAGCCATGGGTTTTGTCCTTTGCGGAATCGGGGGTGGGGGCGCCGGAGAGGAAGGCGCGCAGCGCCGCCGCCGGGCGGAAGCCTTCGAGGACCGCGCCATCGGACGGGCGGACAATGACCGGCGTGCCGCCAAAGCCGTGCGCCTTCGCGAAAGCTTCGTTGGCGTCGAGGCCGCTGGTATCGCACGGCTTGGGATTGGCCAGCGCCAGCCCCGAATAGGCCATATGGAGCGCAATTTCCGGCCGGGCCGCGCAGATCACGCGCTCGGAGTCCTTACGGCTTTCCGCCCCGAAGATCGAAATCGGCCGTTCCTCGACCCGCGCGCCGATCGCCTTCAATTCGGCTTCGAGCTTCTTGCAGTAGCCGCAGTGGAAATCGGAAAAGACGACCACCCTCGGACCATTGGCCGGTCCCCAGGAAATCGCGCCGCTGGCAGGAAGTTGGCCAAGCGAAACGCGCGCCGGAACGCTCGCGCGCTGCGGGGGCGGGGCATCCTCCTCGCCCGAACGCCGGGCTGCGCCTGCTGCGAGGAGGTCGGGATTAAGCGCCAGCAGACGGGCAGCCGTCAGGTCCTGGCGCGCCTCCATGTCGTAGACCCGCCCAATGACCAGATATTTGGCCGCGCGGTCGACGTAGAAGAGCGTAGACTTCGAGGCGACCTCGCACAGGCCGCCAAGCCCCTTGCAGGTGACGGCGTCGATCGGCGTCTTGGGAAGGCGCAGCTTGAGCGCTGCGCGCACCTTGGCGGTATCGGGTCCGCTGGCAGGGGAGGCGAGACTGGCCACGCCCCAGCCGGTGGCGGCGGACAGAGTGATCAGAGCGGCAATGCCTGCCGCGGGACGAAGCCAGCGGCTTCGCCCTTGCTTGGGGGCTTCAATCATCGGGAGTTCCTCACGTAAACGCCGTCGAGAAAGACGATTTCGACATCGATGCCGGTCGGCATCTCGACCACGGGCTGGTACTGTTCGGCGCGTTCGATCAGGTATTTGCTGACCGTGTCGGCGGCATCTGCCGCGCCCTGGCCGAACCCTCCGCCGACAATGTCGCCGGCGGAGAGTTTCGACCGGCTGCCGTCGGGATTGGTGCGGGTCGCGGAGAAGGTCGAATTGGCGTTGGCGGAAAAACCGCGCCCGAACCCGCCGACGATCCCGGCGAGCAGCGCCTGTGTCACGAGATTGCCCTCGCGGCTCACGACACGCCCGCGCACCCCGGACTTGCCGGCAAAGCTGATGAAGCCTTTGACCTCGCTCACGGCGACGCGCCCGCCAGGCTGATCGCAGGTCATGCGGGCGAGCTTGACGTAGACCTTCTCCGACGAGAGATCCCCGCGCGCCGCGCCGTTGACCACGCAGCCCTGGATCCGGGTTGTCAGTACCTTGCCGTTTTGCAGGACCGATCGCGCCGGCCCGGTGATCCTCAAAACCACCGGAAGGGGATCGGTCTGGCTTGCAACCCCAGCGGAGGCATCGACGCCGACAATCACGCGTGCCGATGCGTAGGAGTTCGGTGGCAGATAGTCGGGCGAGTCCTCGACCACAACCGGCGGCGCCTCAGGTCTGGTTGCTTTCAGGCCGCCGGTGTTCGCCTTGTCCGAAGCAAAGCTCATCAGCTTCACTTCGCCGGGGGTAGGGACCGTCGTCTCCCCGCCAGCCACGGCTGCTGCGCCGGCCTGCGGCGGGGGTATGGTGCGGCCACGCGCGTCATACCCACCCGCCTGCGGTCCGTATGCCGGTGCGGTGGAAGACGGTGCCGGGGCGTTACCTTGCGCGGCAAGCCGGGATTTGAGGTCCGCATTCTCGGCCGAGATCGCGTCGATCGCGGCCTGACCATCGACCCGCATGGCCTGGTTCTCCGCTTTGAGAGCAGCGAGCTGGGCCTCAACCTCGTTTCGCGGGACAGCCGCGTCCTTGAGCGCCTTCTGCTCGCGCGTCACCGCGTCGAGGCGGTTTCCATAGGTGGCGACAAATTCGCGCTGCGAGAGATCGCGGTTGACGAGCCCGGCCGTGTCGATCGTACGGGCCGCGTCGGGATCGTTCGACTTCGCCTTGTCGTCACCACCCAAGATGAGCCAACTGCCGCCGGCCAGGGCAATCGCGCCGATGGAGGCGAGAAGCAGCTTCTGCCGTTTGGCGGTTCGGGCGTTGAGACCGGCCGCTTCCGACGGCGAAGCCGGTTCTGCCTGCAGGGGAGGCTGAAGGTCGTGCGTGTCAGTCATGGCTGCTCTCCCCGTTCATGCCGACCACGAAGGCGGTCGTGCTGGAGCCGGGGTCGAGCGCCGGATTGGCGATCGAGACGGCCAGGCTGTCCTTCGGCGCAAGGTCGCGCTCGGACAGGTTCAGCCGTTTGGATCCGCGGTTGGTGACCCGGATGACCTTCCCGGCGAGGCTGGCGCCCCGATAGTCGGCGACGAGCTGGACCTCGATGTCGCCGATGCGGGCGGGCATGGCCGAGGACCGCCGTACCTCGAAGCCTTCGATGGTCCGATCGTTGGCCATCGCCTGGACAAGGCGAACCGCGCTCGTGGCGAGCGGGGTCTCGGCTTCCCAGCGGGCCGCGTCATTCTTGGCGATTGACGGATTGGTGATGAAAACCTGAGCCGCAGGGATGCTCTCGACCTGGCAGGCAATCTTGTAGACGAATCCCTTCTTGGTCGTGGCAAAGAAGCTGATTGACCTCGCCGCGTAGGTCTCTGGGACCGATACGTAGATGTCGCCGCGCAGCGGTTCGTTGGTGACCGCGAAGTCGTTGTACGGTGTGCCCGTCGATATCTTCGACACGCTGGCGAACTGATCGTCGACCAGGGCGAAGCGCGTGAGTTCGCGGGCCGAGACCACGCACTCGATGCCAGCGCCATCGGCGGCTTGCTTGAACTGGTCGGCGAAGGCCGGCCCGGCGACGCATGCGGCGATCGCCGCAAGACCATGCAGGGCGGCTCGCGCACGCCTCTGGGTTCGGTAAGCCATCACTGGGCCTCCTTGGCTTTGTCTTGGTTGGGGAGTTGGACGAAACCCGACAGCGCGAGGCGCAGTCCCCGGTAGGTCCAGTTGAAGCGGAAGCGGCGCTCGTCGCTGGCGATGACCTGAGCGCCAACAAACGTCTTGAGCGTGCCAGTCACGTCCGACGTCAGTCCCTTAGGGTCGACCTTCATCGAGCGAATGACGAACGCCTGGGTGACATCCGAACCGCGCTGCTCTTCGACGATGCGAACGAGGTCAGCCTTGAGACGCCCGTAGCTGGCCGGATCGGCAAGCTTCAGGATCTCGCTCATCCAATAGTCGAGGCCTTCCGGGCTCCGGTTCAGGAGAATGAGCGCGGTGTCACGGGTGACGAGCTCGAGATATTCAGCCTGCACGCCGGCGCTGGTCACGGTCAGTTGCTTGGGCAACGTCGGAAGCAGCACGACCTCGCGGTCGCGGGTCGCGGCGAGGCTGGTCGCGATGACCAGCGCAAGCCCAAGTCCCGTGCTGGTCAAGGCCAGGAGATTACGCTGGCGCAGCAGTGACTGCTGACGCTCGTGTGAAATGTCGGCAAACATGGGTTTCTCCCCTCAACCGGCAAGCAGACGGCAGTGGGAAGGCGGCGTCGACCTGAGACCCAGAAATCCGGCCGGCAGATACCAATATGCGGCATGGGCTACCCAGGAGCTGGCGCGTCCTGCTTTTGCCTTTCGCAGCGCGAACCAGGCGCCGAAGGCGACAACGATGCCGATGAAGATATGCTGGCTGAGGATACCCCAGGTGAAGGGGACGATCATCCCGGCGAACTCGTCGATGGTCCAGAAGCCGATGAGCTCCGGGTCGTCGAGCCGACGAGGAATGATGTATGGGTCCGCCATGAAGACGCGCCTTCCCGTGCCCGACCGTCAGATGACCGCGGTCACGACCGAAGTGACGATCGGGACACCCGTGCCGACGCCGATGCCGACGCCGACCGGAACCGCGACCTGTCCGAGCGAGAACCGGCCCGAGGCGAGGCCGATGAGACCGCCGGCGAGACTGAGCACGGTGATGATCTTGCCGCCCGAGCCTTCGAGAAAGTCGGTGAACTTGGTCAGTGCCGGGGTGAACGTCGTGTCGGCGCCAGCGTAAGCTGCGCTCGCGGCAAGAGCGGCGAGCGCGACCGGGATGGCAAAGTTGACGGCCTTGCCAAAGCCGTTCGCGCCGATGCGCCGGGGGAGGGTGAGGGACTGCATATGGAGCTCCGTCTGGAGGGGTGGACACAGCGTCCTTTCGTTCGCTGTGCCTTCCACATGCATCTAGGAAATCGGTGTAGGAAAGATCGGGAGGTGCAAACGCCCGGAACACGGACTGATGCGGACAGATCAAATCAGCACTGCCGGTGATTACGGCATCAAATGGCGAAATATATGGAATGTTCTGGCGACGAAGTCCGTCATCTGCGTCGACGATCTCCGGCGACTCGCCGTCTGGGAATGATTCGCCTACAAACGAGAAGTTCCGTATATGTTCTTTTCATTTTCCTACATGCGCGGGGGCAGGTTATGGCTGCGACTCACCAGCCAATGAGGAGAATCGGCCATGCACCCAACCCCATCAACGACCGGCCAGGCTAATCACAGCCTCGCACGCGTCCTCGCTCACGCTGTTGAAGCGGCTGACAAACCGAAACACCAGATCGCCCGCGAGGTCGGCATGCACAGGGAGACATTGCTGCGGGTCATGCGCGGCGAACGGCCGATAGGGCTTGATGAAGCTGCTTGCATTCTCGTCGTTTGCGGGGCTTTCCCCCGCGCCAGCATGATCCTCGCCCTCGCCGGGCAAGAAGATTTGGCGTGCGAGTGGATGCGCAGCGAGATGGGCGAGTTTCTCGAGGAATTCTTCAGCGCCTTGCCGGGCCACCTTGATCGAACTCTAGGCCGTAGGGTCGCGGATCTGAGGCCACGCTGGGCGAATGGCACTTCGCAGCTCGTCGCGCGCATGCTGGCCAAGCACATCGACGATTTTGCCAACCGGGACATAGCGATGTCGTTGCCACGATGATGCCGAACCGCCTCGGAGGGGACCGAGCTTTCATGACAACAGGAATGACTAATGACCGCCGCTCCCCAGAACAAAGATTCCGCTGCATCCTGTGATGAGGCAGTGCCTTCGCCTGGCCGCCTTTTACGCTTGCCAGAAGTTATGGCGCGCGTGGGAATGAAGCGCTCCGCCATCTATCAGCGCATGAGCGAAGGCAGGTTTCCGAAATCGCGATCGCTAGGCCCGAAATGCGCCGTGTGGGTCGAAGCAGAGATCGATGCCTGGGTTGCGGACGTTGTATCCAGTTAATGGGCCAACCACATCGACGACGCAGCAATTTCCATAAATCTATAGGTCGTTTCGAGCCCACTATCGAATATCCCTTCTTATCGACGGACTCATGCCAATGGGCGCTCAGGCCGTACTTTGAGCTGTTTCCTGAGTTTGCGGCAGCGCGTACCACTGCCCAGCGATCGTCTTGATCATGAGGATGGATCGGCCACCATCATTAGGTGTCAGCTCATATCTGTCGTGTTGGGCATGGGACTCCACCCAATCCCGCGCCCATTCGATCGCGGCAAACTCGTCCTTGAGGTCATCTGAGGCCACAGATTCTGCGGCGGCATCGACTTGGCAGGTCAGTTGAAATTTCACGTGTCATCTCCTTGGTTCAAAGCAGTTGCCTGCGGCAGACAGGTTGCGAACTTGATCCGGCCCTTTCATTCCCAAAGTATGGTGAAGAGG
>NZ_DAIMZT010000099.1:0-2380 GCF_036733805.1 Novosphingobium sp.
ATGCCCGCGCGCGCCTGGCACCGCGCGTTCTTCGCCGAATGTGCCAGAATGGGTTTCAGCCCGGTAGCCTCACTCTCCTACGAACTCCTCGACCAGCATTGCCCGCCGGAATGGAAGCAACGCGATCATCTCGGCAACCCGGCGCGGACCGGGTGGGATCCGCCCTCCACCTTGCTCTCCCCCGCTAATGGGACGGCGATGGCCTGGCTGCGATCCGTGGCGACGGAACTGGCCATGCTGATGAGCGAAGCGGGCGTGCCTGTCCGCTTTCAAGTCGGGGAGCCGTGGTGGTGGACTTTTCCCGATGGCCGGATCTGCCTTTACGACGCCGCCGCTCTCGCCGCTTTCGGAGGCGCACCGCCGGTCATTTCCGATATGCGAGCGGAGCTGAGCACAGAGCAAACGGCCTTGCTTGATACCGCCGGCGCGGTCCTGGCGCAGTCGACTGCCGCCCTCATCAGCACGGTGCGCGGCGCCGTCTCGCCCCTGCCGGTCGAAGCGCTGGCGCTGATCTTCACTCCCACGCTGCTCGCGCCGGACATGCCTCACCTCAAGCGCGCAAACCTGCCGCTCGGCTGGGCCGCGCCGGCTTTCGACCGATTGCAGGTGGAGGATTACGACTGGCTCACCGCCGGCGCTGACGGCCTGCGCCGCGCCGCTTATGCCGAAGTGAACGAACGGTTGAACTATCCGTCGCCGGACCAGGACTATCTGGCCGGCTTCGTGCCCGCCCCCTCCGCCCGCGACCAATGGGTGCGGATCGACGCCGGGATCGATGAGGCGAGGGCCCGAGCCCCGCACGAGATCGTGGTCTGGGCGCTGCCGCAGATCGCGCGCGACGGTTACGTGCGCCTTCCCCCTACCGACCACTCAGGAGCCGACGACATGCAGGCTTTCGACGATGTGCCCTACCCGCTGGCCCTGGGACTGGATGCCACGGTGATATCCGAGTTCTCAACCAGCGTTTCAGTGACCGCCTCCGGCTTTGAGCGGCGCAACAGCCTGTGGTCGAACGCGCGACTGCGCTTTGATGTGGGGCCGGGCGTGCGATCAGAGGCTGAGCTGGGCGAGCTGATCGCCTTCTATCGCGCCCGGCGCGGCCCTGCGCGCGGCTTTCGCCTGCGCGATCCATCGGATCACAGCTCCAACGGCATGACCGGCGCGCCCACACCTTTCGATCAGGAACTGGGAACGGGTAACGGGCTCAGAACCACCTTCGCACTGGTAAAGCGTTACGGGCCGGGCGCGGATGCACAAGTGCGCCGGATCACTCGCCCAGAGTTCGAAACCATCCTCGTTTCCGTGAACGGGACGGTGCAAGTGGGGAACTGGACTCTCGACCGGGGCGGGGTAATCGCCTTCGATGCTCCGCCGCCCCCTGGCAGCTTGGTGCACGCGGGTTTTCTGTTCGACGTCCCGGTGCGCTTTGCCGAGGATCAGTTGGAAATCACCGGCGCAGCTGTCGCCGCTGGCGAAGCGCCCAGCGTACCCGTTGTCGAAATCCGCGAGGCCGCATGAGCAGGGTCTGGTTCAAGGACGAGGCCGAAACCGTCGCCACGTTCTGGCGCGTGTTGCGGGCTGACGGTGTCACGCTGGGCTTTACCACGCATGACCGCGACTTGTGGTTCGATGGGGTACTGCACCGTGCATCGCCCGGCATGATCCCCTCCTCGATCCGCAGGTCCGCCGATCTGGAACCGGACAGCGCCGAAGTGCGCGGCGCGATCACGCATGAGTCGATTGCTGCGAAGGATCTCATAGCCGGTCGCTTCGACGGCGCTCAAGTGCGCATCGGCCTGGTCGATTGGAAAACGATGGAAAATGCAGTGATCTATGCCGGCGCAATCGGCGCCTTAACGGAAGAGGACGGCGGCTTCTCGGCCGAGCTGATCTCTCGCAAGGCGGAATTGCAGCGCGACGCGGTGCCGCGCACCAGTCCGGCCTGCCGAGCCGCGTTCTGCGGGCCGGGATGCAATCTCAACCCGCAACGCTACACGCACGAAGTCACGCTGGCGTCGTTTGACGCATTCTCAAACGCAGCGACTTTCGCGCAAGCGCTTGACCCGGCGAATTGTGCAGGCGGTATGCTGCGCTGGCTGGACGGCCCCCAGACGGGTATCGCGATGGGGATCATGGCCGGCGATGGGGCGGGCGGTCTCCTGCTCGACATACCGATCGACGCGCGCACCCCGCTCGGCGCCCGCGCCATGCTGCGCGAAGGTTGCGATCATACACTCAATACCTGCGCCGCCCGCTTCAGCAATGCCGCCAACTTCCGGGGAGAGCCGTTCCTGCCCGGCAATGACCTGCTGGTCCGCTATCCGGGTCCGGTGCGATGACCGGCGCGGACCTTGCCCATGCGGCGCGCAGGCTGATCGGC
>NZ_DAIMZT010000099.1:2480-6210 GCF_036733805.1 Novosphingobium sp.
ACCGCGCCGAGCCGTTTCGTTCACGCGCACGCCGGTCTTCGCCGCGTGGTCGAAGGGCCGATCGATCCAGGCTGGGCGGTGGTCCGCCGCTGGCATCTGCGACCAAGGAAGAACTGAAATGGCAACCATCGCCTTCAACGCTCTGGGCACATATCTCGGCGGCCCCGTCGGCGGCGCAATCGGCTCGCTGGTGGGGCGCCAGGCCGATGCGATGCTGTTCGGCGCGCCTGGCCGTCAGGGGCCGCGCCTCAAAGAACTGGCCGTCACCACGTCCAGCTATGGGGAGCCCGTGCCCCGGCATTTCGGCAGGATGCGGGTGGCCGGCTCGATCATCTGGGCGACCGACCTGGTCGAACACAGCGAAGTCCAGGGCGGCGGTAAGGGCAGCCCTTCGTTGACCACTTACAGCTATACCGGCAATTTCGCCGTCGCGCTTGCCAGCCGGCCGATCCGCGGCATCGGCCGCATCTGGGCCGACGGCAAACTGCTGCGCGGCGCAGCGGGAGACCTCAAGGTCGGCGGCACGCTGCGCATTCACACCGGAGAAGGGGATCAGCAGCCCGATCCGCTGATCCTAGCGGCCGAGGGCGCTGATCGCTGCCCGGCCCATCGTGATCTGGCCTATGTCGTGTTCGAAGATCTCGACCTTTCGGAATATTACAACCACCTCCCTGCGTTGACATTCGAGGTGATCGCGGACGAGGGTTTCGGCCTGCGCGACATCATTGGCGACCTGATTGAAAACCTGGACGCGGACGTGCCCTTGCCCGGCATCGCGGGGTTCACCAGCGAAGGTCCGCTTGCCGACAGTCTGCTGACGCTCGGCCAGGTCATGCCGCTGGAAGCCGATGCGGGTGGCGAGCGGCTTGTGCTCGCGCGATCGCGACTGCAGGGCGAGCCGATCGAGCTGCCGGAAGCGGCAATCGCGATCCGCGACGATGCCTTCGGCGCGGCCTCCGGCTTTTCGCGGCATCGTGCCCCGCCGCTTGACCAGCCGCCGTCGGTCCTGCGTTATCATGATCTGGGTCGCGACTATCAGTCCAGCGTCCAGCGTGCCTCGGGCTATGCCGGCCCCGGCGAACCGAGCGTGATCGAGCTGCCCGCCGCGCTGGACGCCGCCACCGCAAGAACGCTGATCGAACGGACCGCGCGGCGCATCGACTGGACGCGCGAGCGTGTGTCGTGGCGCACCGCCGAACTCGATCCGGCGGTCGCGCCGGGCGTCCTCGTCACTCTTCCGGCTATTGCCGGGCACTGGCGCGTGCTGGATTGGGAATGGCGCGACAGCGGTGTCGACATCACGTTGAACCGAGTCTTGCCCGCAGGCGCGGACGTGGCTCCCGCCGTGGGCTCCGACCCCGGCCGACCCGTGCCGTCGGTTGACGAAAGGCCGGGCGCCACCGTCATCGTCGCTTTCGAGCTGCCGGTTGATGGCGCGATCTCCAACCCGGATAGGCCGCTTCCTTTTGCAGCGGTATCAAGCTCCAGCGCAAACTGGGCCGGCGCAGCGCTTTATGCGGATCGCGGTGACGGCGAACTGCATCCCCTTGGGCCAAGCGGGCGAGCCCGCAGTGTAATGGGCACCGCGATCACCGCGCTGCCCCCGGCAAGCCCCCTGCTGTTCGATCGCGGTTCGCAGCTTGTGCTCACACTGGTCGATCCGGCCATGATGCTCGCCTCCGCGACCATGCGGCAACTGGCCGAAGGCGCCAATCGCGCACTGGTGGGAGAGGAAATCGTGCAATTCGCCCGCGCCACCCCGCTTGGCGGCGGAAACTGGCAGCTGGAAGGATTTCTGCGCGGACGTGGTGGAACAGAGGCGGCGGCCCTCTCGCATAAGGAGGGCGAGGCGTTCGTTTTGCTGGATGACCGCCCCATCGCCCTCGACACCGCCACGCTCGGAGATGGAGCAGACCGGCGCGTCGTAGCGCTCGGCAGGGGCGACGAGGCGTCGGTGGTCACGCCTGTCGCCTTGGACGGCCTTACGTTGCGTCCCCTTGCGCCGGTCCATCCGCGCCGGGTGGTGACGGCCGACGGTTCTTGGCGCCTGTCCTGGACCCGCCGCGCGCGCGGTGGTTGGCAATGGCGCGATGGCGTGGACGTGCCGCTCGTCGAACAAGCGGAAAGCTATCTGATTACGCTGGGCCCGTTTGCCGCACCCGTGGCCAGATGGTCCGTCAACCAACCGGAATTCGTCATTCCTGCTTCGTTGTTGCCCGAACTTTCCGCCGCAGCTCCCGGCGCGATGCTGCACGTTCGCCAGCAAGGCACGCACCGCCTATCCGACCCGCTGATGTTATGCAGAGTGCCCTGAGAAACCTATGAAAACAGGAGCTTGCCGATGAGTGATCCCGTGACTTTCGATAATGTCAGCCCCCGCTTCGCGCTTCCGCTGCTTTATTCGGCCCAAGCGCAGAAAGAGGTCTTCGTGAACGAAGCTTTCGCACTGGCGGACGCTTTGCTGCATTGCAGCATAGAAGGCGAAGCCGCGGCACCTCCCGCATCGCCATCCGACGGACAGAACTGGCTGGTAGCCGCAGGCGCTACTGGAGAATGGGCGGGGCAGGACCAGTTCTTGGCATGCCGGCAGAGCGGAAACTGGGTCTTCATTCCCCCGCGCGACGGAATGCGCGTCTTCGATATCAGCACCCAGCAACAGCGTTTCTTTTTCGGCGCATGGCGAAAAGCTGCATCACCGATGGAACCAGTTGGAGGCATAACCGTTGACGCAGAAGCCCGGACCGCGATCAATGACCTGATCGCGGCTCTCCGGGTGCTAGGTATCTTCCCGTCTGTCTGACGGGTGCAACAAAGAGGGGCAGATCAGTGGCGTCGATCTTGCAAAGCGATGTCGAAACACTCGCCAAGCCTGCAAAATCGCGACATTTTTGCAACAATCCCTCTCACTGTGCGCTTGCGCACGGTTCTTGGAGGGGCTAGACACTCGGTGCACTCGGTGGCTCCAAATCTCTATTAGTAGGGGAAACATATGAGGAAACTCGTCATTGGACTGGCGCTGGCTTCGACAGCCTTCGCTACGCCCGCTCTCGCGCGAGACAAGTCTTGGTATTTTGAAGGTGATCTCGGCGGCATGATCGTCGAGGATTCCGATCTTCGCCTTAATGGTGTCGATAACGCCGGGCGGTTGGACTTCAAGAAGGGCTGGGATGCTGGCGCGGTACTTGGCTATGACTTCGGTATGTTCCGTCTGGAAACCGAAGCCAGCTATCGCTCAACCCGGAACAAGAGCCTGACGATTCCCGGCGCTACTTTTGAGCGCAACCAGGACACTCTGGGCGGCAAGACCCGCAATTTGTCCTTCATGGTCAACGGTCTGCTCGATTTTGGTCCTGACGATGGCCTTCAGGGCTTCGTCGGTGGCGGCGCCGGCGTCGGCCGCGTCACCAGCTTCATCGCAACCAGCGGCCCGAATGTTGATGACTCGGATACCCGCTTTGCGTGGCAGGCGCTCGCCGGCATTCGCTATCCGCTGACGTCGCACTGGGATCTGGGCCTCAAGTACCGGTTCATGAACGTGAACAAGGTCAACTTTGTCGCCGCTGACGGCACTGACGTGCGTGCGCGCTGGCGTTCGCACTCGCTGCTCGCCACCCTGGCTTACAACTTCGGTGGCCATGAAGCGGCTCCGCCGCCTCCTCCGCCGCCGCCGCCTCCTCCGCCCCCGCCGCCTCCGCCGCCTCCGGCGACGCAGACCTGCGCGGACGGATCG
>NZ_DAIMZT010000100.1:0-5837 GCF_036733805.1 Novosphingobium sp.
CCGTGCCACACGTGGGCCTTTCCCTTGATTACCAGGGGGAGAAGGAGGACGAGCACTCCAAGTTTGCCCGGCACGTTCATATAACACGCGAGCTCGACTCCATCTGACGAGATGACATCGGTCGCCGACCGCTTGGCGATGCGCCACGACCGCGAACGGCGTTTCGTTGACCTGGCTCTCAGGGTTGGCGGGACTTCCTCCAAATACGCGGCGATCTGGTCTTTGTGGGACTTATCTACCCTGCGGGCGTTTTGCTTACGGAGATATATGCCTACCACGCTGTTCTCTCGCCGCTGTTGTTTCCGATGATGGCGGGCTCGGTTCTGCTTGGCCCCGCCGTAGCGAGCGGGGATGGCCGCGCTGCCTGGTTCATCTATGTCGGAACGCTTGGTGCGGCTGATCCGGCGGCTACCAACGGCATTACACGCGCCGTCGTTCGATAGGATTTGCTACTTGCCCTCGTGACCCGAACCTTGAGGTTGTGGGAGAGAAGGTGGGTTGGTGCCAAGGGTTCCGAGAAATCGCACGACCGCGGCCCGATCTTCCGGGCTGCGCAGTCCCGCAAAACTCATCTTGTTGCCCGGCACAGCCCTGGCGGGAGATGTCAGATAATCGAACAGCCGCTGGTATGACCAGGCTCCAGGCTGCGCGGACATCGCTTGAGAATAGGAAAAGCCTGGGTGGGAGGCAACATCGCGGCCGACCACACCCCATAGGTTAGGGCCGATCCGGTTGGGGCCGCCCCGCGTGAAGTCATGACAGCTTGTGCAAACCTGCGCCTTCACCTGTCCGACGTGGGGATCGGCGCTCGCTAACAGCGTCCCCAGGTCCAGCACCGCTGGCTTGGTGGCAGCGCTCGATACAATAGTTTGCGACCGTCCCTGTCTTTCCATGTCGCCTAAGTAGGCGATCAGCCTGACGCGCTGTTCCGGCTCGTTGAGGCTCTCGGGCCAGCCGCGCTGGACCGCAGCCATATCGACGGGAGGCGGCATGTGATCCACGGGATCGTAGGCCAACCGCGCCGGATATCTTGGCGCCATCAGGCTCTCAAAGAAGAAATTCAGGCCCCATGCCACGCCGAGCGACGTGGCGACGCAAAAAATGGCCGTGAGCTGTCGCGACCGGCTCATCGTTATCCTCCCCCGCCGAGGAAGATTACCCTAGTCCAGAGTACATAGTCGGACTCGATAATCATGATGCGTATGAGCACCAGCAGTACAAGCGGAGGAACGAGGATCGCGTACATTAGTGAGAGCCGCTCCCAGGCCATGTGCATGAAGATCGAAACGATGAGGCCAGCCTTTAGCAGCATGAACGTTACGATGAGCGTCCAGCGTACGATGCCCTGGAAGTGAAAATAGTCGACGAGATAAGACATCGTGCTCAGTACGAAGAGATAGGCCCAAACCTTGAGGTAGAGGCGGATCGGATGCTGCTGCCCCTCGCCGTGGGCCGGGACGGTTGCGTGCGATTTAGGTAAAGTCTCGTTTTTCACCCTTCGTCCTTTCGTTTCACCAGAGATAGAAAAAGGCGAAAATGAAGACCCATACGAGGTCGACGAAGTGCCAATAGAGCCCGGCAATTTCGACTGCTGAATAGTCGCCCTTGCGGTCGTAGTGGCCGCGCCATACCAGCGAGGCGACGATCAGCAGCATTATCACTCCGCAGGTCACATGCAGGCCATGGAATCCGGTTATCATGAAAAAGCTGGCACCGAACTGGGGGGCGCCCGTGGGATTGCCCCAGGGGCGCACGCCTTCCTGGAAGATCAGCTTGGTCCATTCGAACGCCTGCATGCTGACGAAGGTTGCGCCGAACAGCGCGGTGGCCAGCATCAGCGCAGCGGTTTTCCTGCGGTCACGCCGGTATCCGAAATTGACCGCCATAGCCATCGTGCCGCTGGAACTGATAAGCACGAAAGTCATGATCGCAATGAGGATGAGCGGGATCGAGTGCCCGCCGATGTTGAGCGCGAAGACCTCGGCCGTATTGGGCCAGGGCAAGGTCGCCGAGGCGCGCATGGTCATGTACGAGGTAAGGAAACAGGAGAAAATGAAGGTATCGCTTAGCAGGAATATCCACATCATCGCCTTGCCCCAATGGGTGTGGCGAAAAACTTCCTGATCCGCGGACCAGTCGGCGACAATCGCGTTCACGCCTTGCGCCGTATCGCGCGATTGCTCCTGCTCCGTCATCGCTTGCGACATGACATCATCTCACCTTGTTCAGGTCATAACCAGCAACCCTGCAAGCATCAGCCACACTAGCATCAAGTAGTGCCAGTAAACCGCGCAGAGCCGCACGTTGCGGCGGACGCGCCCAACGTCGGTCCCGATGGCCATCTGTCCCATCGTTCTGGCGCAGGCGCCGATTCCGCCGGCTAGGTGCAGGCCGTGGACGGCCGTGAGCAGATAGAAGAAAGCATTGGCGGGATTCGCCGAAAGGTAATAACCTGCCGCCTGATAGTACCGCCACAGCAGGAGCTGTCCCGCCAGGAACAGTAGGCCCAGAAAGCCACCCACCATTGCCATGGGGCGCATGCGTCCCGCCTCTTCGCGCCACGCCGCGCGCCGGGCGGTTTCCCAGGCAAGGCTGCTCAGGATGAGGATGGCGGTGTTGATCCACAGGAGCGGCGGTTCGGGCATGGGGCGCCAGTCATCTCCGATCCTGTGGTCCGCCGCACTCGGAAATCCCATGCGCATGAGGTAGGCCGCCGTAAGCAGCGTGAAGATGACCGTCGCCACGCCGAAATAGAGATAGACGCCCACGGTTGCCGCTGCTGGGCGGTAGCTATCCGGCTCGCGCAGGTGCTCAGCGCCAGGCGTCTCCCAGCTCTTTTCGGCAAGGCGGGCAATCAGGCTCATGACGGCGCCCCGCTCGGCGGTGGCTCATTTTGGGGAATGAAGTCGCGCGGCGCATGGGGTACGCTATAATCGTAGGCCCAGCGGTAGACGGTCGGCAGCTTCGGTCCCCAGTTGCCATGTCTGGGCGGCGTGTCGGGCGTCTGCCATTCAAGGCTTGCCGCCCCCCATGGATTGGGGTCCGCCCGAGGGCCTCTGAAGAAGCTTGAGATCATATTGTAGAAGAAGATGAACTGGGCCGCGAAGACGATGATTGCGGCAATGCTTATGGCTTCGTTGGCGAAGTGCGCGGACGGCGGAATGAAAGCCGTCTCTCCTAGCGCATAATACCGGCGCGGCACCCCCAGGATACCAAGATAATGCATTGGCATGTAGATCGCGTAGACGCCGATGAACGTGATCCAGAAGTGGACGTTCCCAAGAGTCTCGTTCCACATTCTTCCGGTGATCTTCGGATACCAGTGGTAGATGCCACCGAAGATGACAAGTATCGGGGATACGCCCATGACCATGTGGAAGTGGCCGACCACAAAAAAGGTATCGCTGAGCGGCAAATCGACACTGACGTTGCCGAGGAACAGCCCGGACAACCCACCGTGGATGAAGGTGAAAAGAAAACCCAGCGCGAAAAGCATCGGAACGCGCAGGTGGATATCTCCCTTCCAGAGGGTTAGCAGCCAGTTGTAGACCTTGATCGCGGTCGGAATGGCGATAATCAACGTGGAGGTCGCGAAGAAGAACCCGAAGTAGGGGTTCATCCCGCTGACGTACATGTGGTGCGCCCAGACCAGGAAGCTCAAGGCTCCGATGATGACGATGGCCCATACCATCATCCGGTAGCCGAAGATGTTCTTGCGCGCGTGAACGCTGATGAGATCGGACACGATACCGAAGGCGGGAAGCGCCACGATGTAGACTTCGGGATGCCCGAAGAACCAGAACAAGTGTTGGAATAGGATCGGACTACCGCCCGCGGTGCTGGTCGGCTGCCCCATGGACATCATGGCTGGCATGAAGAAGCTGCTGCCAGCCAGATGGTCGAGCAGCATCATGATCGCCGCTACGAAAAGCGCTGGGAAAGCCAGAAGGCCCATGATCGAAGCAACGAAGATGCCCCATACCGTCAGCG
The DNA here is from genome assembly GCF_036733805.1 of Novosphingobium sp. Taxonomy (GTDB): domain Bacteria; phylum Pseudomonadota; class Alphaproteobacteria; order Sphingomonadales; family Sphingomonadaceae; genus Novosphingobium. The sequence goes on from NZ_DAIMZT010000100.1 coordinate 3,991, forward strand.
GCATGCGCATCAGGGTCATCCCCCGGGTACGCGCCTGGAGTACGGTCGTCACGTAGTTGAGGCCGCCCATGGTGAATGCGACTATGAAGATTGCAAGGCTCGCCAGCATGGTGACAATACCCCATTGATGGCCGGGCGTCCCCTCGCTGATGGCCTGTGGGGGATATAGAGTCCAGCCGGCGCCGGTCGGCCCACCCGGGACGAAGAAGCCCGAAACCAACACCAGCACCGAGAGGAGGTAAACCCAGTAGCTGAGCATGTTGACGAAGGGGAACACCATGTCCCTGGCTCCGACCATCAGGGGAATCATGTAGTTCCCGAACCCGCCAAGCAGTAGCGCCGTCAGCAGGTAAACCACCATAATCATCCCGTGCATCGACACGAACTGGAGGTAGTTTTCCGGAGTAATGGCGGGAAAGGCTCCCGGAAAACCCAGTTGCAGCCGCATCAGCACGGACAGCACGAGTGCGACGAGGCCGATGCCGATTGCGGTCAGGCCGTATTGCACCGCGATCACCTTGTGGTCTTGGCTCCAGACATACCTTCCAACCCAGGTCTTGGGATGATGCAATGGCTTCAGGTCGTCAGCGATCGTCGTTGCCATCAGCGGATCCCCCAAGCGGCTGGTCTGGTGCACAAATTGGCCTTGGCGAACATGGCGGCGACGCCCTCAGGGCTGGTCTGGGCCATGATCTGGGTGAAATTCGCCTGCCTGGCGAGCCAGGCGTCGAAGTCCTTCTGTTGTTCCACGATGACTGTCCCGCGCATTGCATGATGGCCCACGCCGCACAGTTCGGCGCATAGGATCTCGTATTTTCCCGTTCTTGTCGGCTTGAGCCAGAAATAGGTGACGATGCCGGGGACGAGATCCATCCTCGCCCGGAATTGCGGCACGTAAAAGTCGTGAAGCACATCTTTGGACCGCAGCACCATCTTCACTGGCTTGCCCAGCGGCAGATGGAGTTCGTTACCCTCAATCAGTACGTCGTCCCGCCCGAATGGATCGAGCGGATTGACGCCAAAGGGATTGTCGGGTGTCATATAGCCGACCCCCGCCGTTCCGAGAACGCCGTCAGGGCCCGGATAGCGGAACGTCCACTGCCATTGCTGCCCGATCGCCTCGACTACCGCCGCGTCGGGGGGCACGTCCACGAACTTGGCCCAAGCGGCCAAGCCAGGAGCCAGCATTCCGACGATGCCCACCGCCGTCCAGAACGTCAGGTGCTTTTCCAGTGAAGGATTTTCAGGCGAAAAATGCGCGCGGCTGCCCTGTCGGTGGCGAAAGCGGATAAGCGCCACGGCAAGAAACAAGTTTAGAAATATGAAGGCAAAGGCGCAAATCAACAGTGTAATATGAAGGGCGGAGTCAATCGACTGCCAGTTGGAGGCAAGCGGCGTCTGCCACCATGGACTGAGCAGATGGAATGCAATCGAGCCAAGCACCAGCGCAACAATGGCGATCGCAACGCGCACGGGCTTCTCCCCCTGTCGCGGGCGAGCCTCTGCCATTCTAATTGGGCAAGTCTCGACTCGCCGCCTTTGGTATTAACCAACAGAGTGGAATGTAAGACAAAACCTGTGAGAAATAAACCCCGTCATTGACCTCGTATGTGTCACGGCGACTTGGTTGAGGTTGTCGCTGCACTGCGTGCTTGGGAGCAAGGCGGGACATGGGAGCGGGCCGTAACGCAATAAATGTTCGAAGCTTGTGCTTTTGCTCCATGGGTTTACTTTGAATGGATGCAAGGGGCGCTGCATGGAACTGGATGTTCTCAAATCCACTGTTCACTTCAGTGGCTGACTCATAATCATCCAGGGCGATTACAATGGCTTGCGATTCTGCGGGT
>NZ_DAIMZT010000101.1:0-5711 GCF_036733805.1 Novosphingobium sp.
TTTCCAAGCCCAAGGAAAGCCCCTCCATTCAGTTAGATCGGATTATGCTCTAGATGACAGTGCTGGAACGTCTGATAGAGTTCTTGGCTGAGACAACGAATGGGGGATAAAATGGCGTGGTACAAGAACGCAAACAATCTTGTGCAGGCAAACGGAACTGAGGCAGTTTGGTCGACGGACTACAAACCTGGGGCATTGGTCCCGGTCTCGGGTATATATCGCTGCAAGAACTGCGGCAAAGAGGTCACCTGCAATAAGGATGATCCATTTCCGCCCCAGAATCATCACCAACATCCTCAAATTGGAGCGGTCCTCTGGCGACTGATCGTCTGGACCAACACTTCTGGGGAGCAAAGTCATGGGATCGTGTAAGTTGACGCTGTCATGGCAGTCGAGCGTCAGTTTCGGTTTTTAAAAGGGATGAGTCATGATCTCGAAAGCCGACCTCGCCCCCCCTTGCAACTTAACAGCTTCAATGTGGGTGTATCCGTTCGAGCCGATCTTGCAAATAGATCCAAACAGATTCATGAGATCTATATTGCGCTTTAGGAAGGCGCTTCAGGGGAGAAACGCAGAATATGCCTCTTGAGAACGTCACCATTGGACGAGTCTGCCTGCATGAGGTTCACCGCCGCCCAGAAGAGGGACCTCAGCTCGTGCCAACCTTTGGTACCGGTCTACTCGAGCTTGATCAGGAAGCCGAGTCAGCATTTCGCAGCCGGGTCATCGCCGCCTTCAAGAGCACCGCTCAGTGCATGGAAGTGGACATCCGAGAGTTCGGTCTTGGTAGCGCACTCGTCACCGGCGTTGAGCTTATCAAGCTTCGGGATACGCAGTTCGTCAACCACTCGCGCCTTTTTGCCGAGGCACTCGCCACCGCTCAGATATCTCGACAGATACCCGGCGGTTTGATGGTCGTGTTCGACGGAACATTGGGCAATCCCGCAACCCCATTTTTCGGCCTGATGAAGGCCGAGCTCCACGAAGGCTTTATCAAAACCGCCAATCTTCAAGCTCGATTTGTCAACGACCTATTTCTGAGCCCCAAGACTAAGCTCTACAAAATCGGCATCTTTATCAGTGATGGTGTAGACCCTCGGCCTGATCTACCAGAGGGGTGGCGAGCGGTCGTCTATGATAGCGCCATGTCGGCTGCTCACCGCGATGCAGCCGCGACCTATTTTTACAGCAATTTTCTTGGCCTCAATATCCCGGAAAACGCTGCTCGTCAGGTTAAGAAATTTTTCGAGGAAACGAAGGCGTTCATCAAGGCACAAGATATTCCGGAAAAAGATAAGGTCGATCTTTACAATGGCCTATACGCCTATTTGAAGCTGGATCGTGGAAACACAATCCAAACGTCGCGCTTCGCGAAGACCTATATGGGTGACGATCTTGGAGACGATTATATCGCCCACATGAAGAAGAGGAAATTTCCAGCGGGCGCAATTGCCAAGGACATTTCCGAACTCGCGGGAGTACTGCGCTGGCGGAAATTCAAATTCCCCCGGGCCATCACGCTTTCCGGCCCCCCAGATGCAATCCGCGATCTCGTTGCCGTGGATTCGGTTAATGGCGATGATGGTCAGTCTTGGACCCGGATCACTATCCGCGCCCAGTTGCAAAGCCAGGAATGACGAAGGAGTCCGATTTCCTCGATAGGTGGGCGGGCGAAAAGGCCGCCCACGAGGCGTGGGGGTGCCTCGTGTCCACCGTCGTCCAGCAGAAATTGGAGCCGCTAATCGCGCCGGTTCCCGTGAATTATTTCCTTCGCGTCGCGGTTTCCCCCCGCGTGAAGGATGATCTCAAGCTGGTCGAGAAAGCCTTCTATCGGAATAAAAACTACGGCGATCCTTACGCTGACATCACCGACAAAATTGGCACTCGCTTCGTTGTTCTCCTTGGCAGCGACATTCGCAAGATTGAACAGGCACTGACGGCGATCCCGGGGTGGACATTATCCAAAGACCGGGATTATGAAGAGGAACAAAAAAAGAACCCTCTGAAATTTGATTATGCGGCTGTACATTTCATCGTCCGCCCGACCGACGACACAGAGTTCGAAGGTATACCGATCCCGGCCGACACGCCCTGTGAGGTCCAGATCAAAACGCTCCTGCAACACGCATACAGCGAGCTCACGCATGACACGATCTACAAGCCACAGATCGCAGCAACCCATGATATGCAGCGCAATGCTGCAAAGGCCATGGCGCTACTCGAAGCGACCAATGATTACTTCGAGAAGGTTTCGACAGATGTCAATGCCATCCTGGCCGCCGTTAGGCGAATGACCGCCGACCTTTCAGCAATTTATTGCGACGTCATCGGCTTCGAACCCAAGCCAACCGTCTTGGAAGGCATGTTACTCGGTGCCTATGAGACCGTTGCAGGAGACGATCATATCGCTGCCTTGCGGCAGTTTATCGACGATAATCCCTTTGTTACCGACCGCATCAAGGCCCATGTCGCCGACAGAAATCCGATCTTCTCCCAACCATCCGTGCTACTCGCCTATTATGCTGTACACCGCTCGGTTCGCAGAGCGATATCGGCGTGGCCGCTAACCCCCAGGGAAATGGAACCGCTGCTCAACGATCTCGGCGAAAGCGTGAACTGAACAGGTGTAAGTCAGCTCGATCGTCCGCCTTCGCTAACCCTCGAGCTGAAAGCTGCCAGGCGACGGCCATTCGACAAACAGGTGAAACGCGACAGGGGCAGCTAGGCCACCGCCTGCAACCCCTTGCGCTGGATGATGGACAAGAGCCGCAAGGCGGGGCCACCCGGACGCTTCACGCCGCGTTCCCAATCCGACACGAGATTGCGCGAGACGTTGAGATAGGCCGCGAACACCGGCTGCGAGACATGCTCGCGCTCACGGATGGCGCGGATTTCGTCGCCTGCCAGCGATGGGGCCGGGGCAAGACACGCCTCATCAAAAGTGCGAAGTGTCGCGCGCGACATAACGCCCGCGTCGTGCGCGTCGCTCATCATCTCGTGGACCGCGCCCGCGATCTCGCTGCGATAGCCCTTATCCTTCACCATCGTTCCCATCGTCTATCTCCACTAGCGCTCCAGATGCCACCAGCCGGTCCAGTTCCTCGTCGTTCCATTCCAGCGCCTCGGTTGCCGCATCGCGCAGCAAGGCGAGGTCCGCCTTCGATATGTTCGCCTGTGCGCTCTTGGCGAAGCCGAAAGCAAATATCGCCCGGTTGCCCTGACGGAACAGGATCAGCGTGCGATAGCCGCCCGACTTGCCCTGACCGGCCCGCGCCACGCGCTGCTTGATGACGCCGCCGCCAAGGTCGGCATCCACCAATCCGCTTTCGGCGCGTTGCACCGCGTCCCGAAGCGCCGAATCGGCAATGCGCTCCTTGCGCGCGAAGCGCTCGAACCAGCCATTCTTGAATATACGTGGGATGGTGGCTCTCCTGCTTCCGATGCCATATATAACACATAGCGTTAGAGTTCAACGCACTTGCAGGGCCGATACTGGCGCAACCGGTACTGAAATGCCCCGATCGGCACTACAGTGCCCCACCCCTTGCGGCGCGGGACGATCCGGCGCAGCCTCATCACTGGCGGGCAGACCTCCGATGATTTGGAGAATTGCCATGAATGATTCGACCTGACCAATGCGTGGTGACGTACCTATCGGTATAAAGCACTGACCGGCGTGCTGTTTGGGACATAGTGGGAAAAATTCTGCGGTGGTCACGCCCTGCGGCAGAGCTACGTCGTGGACCGCCCTTGGACGCCCCTGAACGCCATTCACCGCCAGCGCCCACCCGCCCGAGCCGGAATGGCCTCATTTGGCCCCGTAACGGCTCTTGCCCAGTGCGCCATGCTGCCCGATGCTGGTCCACAGGGGCGCGTGCAACACCTTGATTTGAAGAGATTGCCCCATGAACAACCCCGATCGCATTATCCGCCTCAAGACCGTTCTAGCCCGCACCGGGCTTTCCCGCACGACGCTCTACCGCAAGATGGGCGAAGGCACTTTCCCCCGCCAGGTGAAGATCAGCGTCCACGGCGCGGGCTGGCATGAATCCGCCGTCAATCGCTGGGTGGCCGATCCTGTCGGCTATCGCGACGATCAGGCCGGGAGACAGATGCAATGACCGCGCCTCCACCGCCCGATCCGATCTGCGTCCGGGTCAATGACGCGGCGCGCATGATCGGCGTCGGCCGCACCAAGCTCTACGCGCTGATCGCGGCGGGCGAAGTCAAGACGGTGAAGTTCGGTAAGGCCACCCGCATCACCACCGCCAGCCTGTACGATCTCATCAGGCGGCAGCGCGAAGCCTGACAGGCTCGGACGCCGTGGGGTCGGCGTCCGAACTGCCCTTCGCAGGCTCCTTATCGAGAAACACCGCCCAGCGGGCCATCAGGCTGCGGCGCTTGTCGAAGAAATCGGTGCGCCGGTAAGCCGCTTCCACCTTGTTAGGCAGCTTGTGCGCCAGCGCTTTGTCAGCAACCTCCTTGGGGAAGCGGGTCCGCTCCGACGACCAATCGGTGAAGGCGGAACGAAACCCATGGACGGTCACTCCCTTGATCCCGTCATCTCGCAGGAGCTTGGTCATGGTCATATCGCTGATCGGCTTTTCCCCGTCATGGCTGAACACAAGGCCGGTGTCGCTGGTGCGCTCCTTCCACCGCTTGCGCAACAGCGTCACGGCGGGCGCGGACAGCGGCACAACATGGGTTTCGCCCGCTTTCATCCGCTCACCCGGAATGGTCCAGATGGCCTTGTCCAGATCGAACTCCGACCACACGGCAAAGCGCGTCTCGTTCGACCGCACGGCGTTATAGATGGTGAAGCGCAGCGCGTCGCGCCCGGTCGTGGGCGAAGCCGTCGCCAGCTTCCGCATGAGCACGGGCACATCCACATAGGGCATGGCTTGCAGATGCCCGCCCTTGTCCACCTGACGGGGAAGCCCCTTGCGCACTGAGCGCAACGATACCTCACCCGGAAGCCAGCCCTTGATATGGGCGAAGTCCAGCACCGCGCCTATGCGTTGCAGGATCCGGCGCGCGCTGTCGGGGATGGTGAGCCAGATCGGTGACAGCACGTCGACCACGCACACACTGTCCACCTCGTGCACCGGGTTGGCGCCGATCACCGGAAAGACATGGTTCTCGAAGCTCGAAATCCAGTTGGCGTGCCGTTTGTTCTTCCAGCCTTCCTTCAACGCCTCGTAACAATCGCGGGCCGCCGTCTCGAAGCTCGGCACCACCTTGCGTGCCCTGCGCCGCTCGGCAACCGGATCGGCTCCCTCGCGGACCTGACGGCGCAGCGCCGCCGCTGCCTCCCGCGCCTCGGCCAGCGACACGTCCAGCGCCGATCCCAACCCATAATCGCGCCGCCGCCCATCCTTCTGCATCCGAAGCACCCATGTCCGTGCGCCGCTGTCCTTCACCAGCAGGCACAGTCCCCGGCCATCGACATGCCGACCGGGCTTCGCGTTCTTTACCTTCAATGCCGTCAGTGCCATCGGTTCGGTTCCCGCTTTGGGCATCGCAGGCCTTCCCACACTTCCGGGCAGGAATTGGTCCCACAATCGTTCCCACATTTTGCGCCAAATTCAGGCAAATCAGGACGACCGACCGCGAACACCATACAAGACAAATGCTTGATTTTACAGTGCAGTTAGGAACGTCCCGGCATCGCCCGAGACAAAAGTTCTACACTCGTAGGGGTCACCATTTCC
>NZ_DAIMZT010000102.1:0-5575 GCF_036733805.1 Novosphingobium sp.
GACCCGGTTATCCCGAGTGCTGCGGCATATAACCCAAATGGTTCGTTATGTCAAGTTTTTTATGTGAAATTGGCGCGTTATCGCTGTCAGTGAAAGGCGGATCAATCCAGCGCCGCCAACCTTTCCGCCAAATCGTCGAACAGTTTTCGGGATGATGCGCCGATCAGGCCGGTCCTTTCCCATTCGTCGACACGGTAAGGGGAGCCGTCAGGTCGGGCGCAATGCCCGCCGGCTTCGTTAAGGAACAGCGCGCCGGCCGCGTGATCCCATGGCAGAGTACGCTCGAACAATGAGACGTCATTGGCACCCAACACCAGGCGCGGGTATTGTTCGGCCGCGCAGCGCGGGATGTCGACCAGGCGATAATGCGGTGCGATCTGTTCGCGCATCCGCTCGCGCCGGGCCTGATCGAGGAACAGCAGGGAAATGCCTGCGATCGGCGGAGCCTCGCCGCTCGGCATGGCGATCACGCGCTGGCCGTCGATCCAGGCGCCCGCCCCCTTGGCGGCATGGCAGAAGCGCCCCGTCAAGCAATCGAGGATCCAGCCACCCAGCGTTTCGCCCCCGTCAGTCAGGGCGACCAGGATACCGAAAGGCGGATTGCCGCCGGCGAAGTTGTTCGTTCCGTCAAGCGGATCGACGATCCAGCACAATCCGTCCTTGAGCTGTTCCAGAATGCTGGGCTCGGCAAACACGGCCTCTTCCCCCACCACGCGCGCTTGCGGCAGGAGCCAGGAGAGATGGTCCGTCAGCAGCGCTTCGCTTTCTTTGTCAGCCACGGTGACGAGATCATCCGGCGCCTTGGCGTCGATTTCGCCGGCCGAGAGCGACCGATAGCGCGGCAGAATCGCGCGTTCGCTGGCCTCGCGCATGATTGCCTCGACGGCGGCGGTGAGAGAGGGGGTAATCATGTCAGCGGAATCATCACTTGGCGCGCATAGCCGGGGCGGGTTCTGAGACGGGCATACCAGCCGGCGATGGCGGGAAACTCCGGCCTCTGAAACGGAAGGTTGAACCAGGTATGGACATATGTGCCCATGGGTATGTCGCCGATGCCGAAGCGGTTGCCGGAAAGCCAGGGTGTTTCCCCCAGATAGCGTTCCATGACCGTCAGATGCCGGGCACATGCGGCCATGTTGCGTTCGATTGCGGCCATGTCCCACTCTTCGCGCGGGGCCCTGGCGAAGCTGAGGAACGGCAGGCGCTGCGCATCGGCGTAAGTGATCTGCCAATCCATCCATCGATCGGCCAGCGCTCGATCGATGGGATCGGCGGGGAACCAGCTTTCACCGCCATATTCCGCCGCCATGTAGCGCAGGATGGCGTTGGATTCCCACAGAACGACCTTGCCGTCCTCGATCATGGGGACCAGCCGGTTGGGATTCTTCGAGAGGTAGTCCTCAGTATAGCCGAACTCGCCGCCGATATCGTGACGCTGCCAGGCGAGGTCAAGCTCCTCGGCAAACCAGGCCACTTTCTTGACGTTGTGGGAGTTGAGCCGGCCCCAGAGGGTGAAGAAAGGCTCATTCATCGTGCTGTTCCCTTATCAGCTGCGATAGTCGGCATTGATCGAGATGTAACCGTGCGTGAGATCGCAGGTCCATACCGTGGCAGCGCCTTCGCCCAAGCCCAGGTCAACCTCGATCGTCACCTCTTGCCCCTTGAGATGGGCGGCGACCGGCGCCTCATCGTAATCGGCAAGGGGCAGGCCCTCGCGAGCGGCCCAGGTGCCGCCGAAACCGATCGAGAGCTTGTCGCGGTCCGCCGGTTCGCCGGCCTTGCCCACGGCCATGACGACACGACCCCAGTTGGCATCCTCCCCGGCAATGGCCGTCTTGACCAGCGGCGAATTGGCGATGGCCATGCCGACCTTGCGCGCGCTTTCATCGGAGACCCCACCGGTAACGGTGACGGCGATGAACTTCTGCGCCCCTTCGCCATCGCGCACCACAAGATGAGCAAGCTGGCGGCACACGTCATGAATGGCGGCGGAAAAAGCATCCGCGCTGGGGCTGTCGAACGATGCGAGGGGCGCGTTGCCCGCCTTGCCGGTGGCGAAAGCCAGCACAGTGTCGCTGGTGGAGGTATCGGAGTCGACGGTGATGCACGAGAACGTGCGCATGTTCGCGGCCGAAAGGCATTCCTGCAGGAACGCCGGCTCCACCGCAGCATCCGTGAAGAGATAACCGAGCATTGTCGCCATGTCCGGGGCGATCATGCCGGAGCCTTTGATGATGGCGCTGATCGTTACCTTGGCGCTGCCGATCATGGCGGTGGCTGTGGCGCCTTTGGCGAAAGTATCGGTGGTGGAGATGGTTTGCGCGGCCTCTTCCCAGGTGCAGGGCGCGGCGTTCAGCGCTTTGGCGACGCCTTCACGCGCCTTGTCCTTGGGCAGCGGCACGCCGATCACGCCGGTAGAGGAGACGAAGACCTGCTCTTTTGGGCAACCGAGATGATCGGCCACTTGCGTCATGATCTGTTCCACCGCCTCGCGCCCGCGATAGCCGGTGAAGGCGTTTGAGTTGCCGGCATTGACCACCAGCGCGCGGGCCCTGCCGAGCTTCACGTTTTCGCGCCCGAGTTCGACTTCGGTGGAACAGCATAGGTTCCTGGTGAAGACGCCCGCGACGGCGGTGCCCTCGTCAAGCGTTACATAAGTGAGATCGCAGCGGCCCCAATCCTTGTATCCGGCACGCACGATGTGCGGCGTGACGCCGGCGATTTCCGGCAGGGCGGGGAAGGGCGTGGCGAGCGGAGAAACGGGATAAGCCATGGCGCAAGCGGGTAGCGCAGCGGCGGTGCAGGTCAAGCGCAGATCAATCGTGTGCAAATTGCGCTGGGTAGTGGACTATTCATCTTACCCCTCCTATCTGCACCCCATGGCCAACCGCCTGCTCCTGACCCTGTTCGCCCTGCTGACCGGGCCCCTGTCATTGGGGTGGGCCGCGCAAATCGGCCCGGCTGAGGCGCGTGCATCGCAAGTGGCCAGCATGCAAGTGGTCGTGCTGGGGGAGGCGTCTTCGGCCAAGGCCCCGCGTGCGCCGGTTGCTTTGGCGCGCCTTCCAGAACCGGGCCGATTGAACGCGCGGCGCCACGCGACCGCGAAAGTTGGGACACCGGTTTCGCTCGCCATTCCGTCTGTCCTGACCGGGATAGATCGCGCTCGCGAATAGCGGCGGCGCGTAAAACCCTTCGCTTTTTTTCGCGAACTTTCTCGACGTGCCCGCCTGCGGGCGCGCATCCCGCACTTACCGATATTCACGAAAACAGGAATTTCCGGCCATGCTCGGCGTCATCGTCAAGTCCATCTTCGGCTCGTCCAACGAACGCTACGTCAAATCGCTCGATAAGATCGTCAGCCAGATCAACGCTTTCGAACCCGCCCTTGAAGCGTATAGCGATGAGGAACTGGCCGCTCAGACCACGAAGTTCCGCGATCAGCTGGCGCAAGGTGCCACGCTGGACCAGATCCTGCCCGAAGCCTTCGCCACTGTGCGCGAAGCGTCCAAGCGCGTGTTCGGCATGCGCCACTTCGACGTGCAGATGATCGGCGGCATCGTGCTTCACCGCGGCGAGATCGCCGAGATGCGCACCGGCGAGGGCAAGACCCTGGTGGCCACTACCGCGACTTATCTCAATGCACTGGAAGGCAAGGGCGTTCACATCGTGACGGTGAACGACTACCTCGCCCGCCGCGACGCCGAATGGATGGGGCAATTGCATCGCTTCCTTGGCCTGACGGTCGGCGTTATCGTGCCTAACCTGAATGAGTGGGAGCGCCGCGAGGCTTATGCGGCTGACATCACTTATGGCACCAACAACGAACTCGGCTTCGATTACCTGCGCGACAATATGAAGCACGAGCGCAGCCAGATGGTGCAGCGCCCCTTCAACTTCGCGATCGTGGACGAAGTGGACTCGATCCTCATCGACGAGGCGCGCACCCCGCTCATCATCTCCGGCCCCACGGATGACAAGTCGGAGCTTTACATCGCGGTGGACGCGATCGTGAAGCAGTTGGTTCCCGAAGATTACGAAACCGATGAGAAGACCAAGAACATCACACTGACGGAGGATGGTGTCGAAAAGGCGGAGCGGATGCTGGAGGCGGCCGGGCTGCTGGTGGGCTCCAACCTCTACGACGTCGAGAATACCCAAGTGGTCCACCACCTCGACCAGAGCCTCAAGGCCGTGGTCATGTTCAAGCGCGACACCGATTACATCGTAAAGGATGACAAGGTCATCATCATCGATGAGTTCACCGGACGCATGATGGACGGCCGCCGCTGGTCCAACGGACTGCATCAGGCGGTCGAGGCCAAGGAAGGGGTGCGGATCGAGCCGGAGAACCAGACGCTCGCCTCGATCACCTTCCAGAACTATTTCCGCATGTACCCCAAGCTTTCGGGCATGACCGGAACGGCCGCGACCGAGGCGGCGGAGTTCTATGACATCTACAAGATGAACGTGGTCACCATCCCGACCAATCTCCCGGTGCAGCGCGTCGATGAAGAGGACGAGTTCTACAAGAACACGCGCGACAAGTTCGCTGCGATCGCAAGGCTGATCCGCGAGAAGAACGAAAAGGGACAGCCGGTGCTCGTCGGCACGGTGTCCATTGAGAAGTCGGAACTTCTTTCCGATTTTCTCAACAAGGAAGGCGTCAAGCATTCCGTGCTCAACGCGCGTTTCCACGAAATGGAAGCGCATATCGTCGCTCAGGCGGGCCGGCTTGGCGCCGTTACGATCGCGACGAACATGGCCGGTCGCGGCACGGACATCCAGCTTGGCGGCAATGTCGAGTTCCGCATTGAGGACGAGCTTAAGGACGCGGCGGAAGGACCGGAGCGCGAAGCCGGCATTGGACGCATCAAGATGGAAGTGGCCGAGGAGAAACGAAAGGTGCTCGACGCCGGCGGCCTCTGCGTGATCGGTACGGAGCGCCATGAAAGCCGCCGCATCGACAATCAGCTTCGCGGTCGCTCCGGCCGCCAGGGCGATCCGGGCCTTTCGAAGTTCTATCTCTGCCTTGAGGACGATCTTCTGCGCATCTTCGGCCCGGACACCCTCTTTGCCAAAATGATGAACTCGAATCTCGCGGATGGCGAGGCGATCGGCTCCAAGTGGCTCTCCAAGGCGATCGAGACGGCGCAGAAGAAGGTCGAGGCGCGCAACTACGAAGTGCGCAAGCAGGTCGTTGAATACGACGATGTGATGAATGACCAACGCAAGGTCATTTACGAGCAGCGCGCCGACATCATGGATGCCGAGGCGGTGGACGATGTGGTCGTCGATATGCGCCAAGACACGATCAACGCCCTGGTGGCCGATGCTTGCCCGCAGGGCTCCTATCCGGAACATTGGGACGTCGAGGGGTTGAAGGGCAAAGTTCAGGAAATCCTGGCTGTCGATGCTCCGGTCGAAGCGTGGCTTGAAGAAGACGGGATCGATCCGGAAGGCATTGAACAGCGCATCGCCGAATTGGCGGATGGTCATATGGAAGCCAAGATGGCGAAGGACGATCCGGCGATCTGGCGACAGGTGGAAAAGTCGATCCTGCTCGACCGGCTTGACC
>NZ_DAIMZT010000103.1:0-5237 GCF_036733805.1 Novosphingobium sp.
CTGATGATGGTCGCGCCGATGGTGGTGCTGATGATCCTCGCAATGGGCCATATGTTCCCATCAAAGGCGGCCAATGCGGCCCTTCTGGTCGGCTCGGTCGTGATATTTGCTGGATCGTTTGCGCTGATCCGCACGCAAACGACGATCGGCGATACGGCATTCCTCCGTTCGATGATCCCGCACCATTCGGGGGCGATCCTCATGTGTCGCGAGGCGACCTTGAAGGACCCGGAGATCGTCCGTCTGTGCGGTGGTATCGAGCAATCCCAACGGCGCGAGATTGATGAGATGAAGGCTATTCTCGCCCGCAAGTAGGTTTCGCCATCCCATTCTCGAAAATTAGCGCAGGCTTGCGAGGGTAATGGCGCGCTCGCGCGTATTAACAATGCGGGGCGATGAGGAGAGAATTGTGAAGAAAATAATCGCCGTCATGATCTTCGGATTGTTGACCACACCCGCGATCGCGCAAATGCAGGGCATGGACCATTCGAAGATGGACATGGGCCAGATGACGAACCCTACGCCGGCCAACCCGTATCCGCCGGCCGAGATGGAGATGCATCAGAAGATGATGTCCGCCATGGGCGGCGACGCGACGGAAACCTGGGTTCGCAAGATGATCGAACATCATCGCGGCGCGATCGCGATGTCACGCATCGTCTTGCGCGACACAAAGGACGCGCAGGTTCGAACGATGGCGACCAAGGCGATTACCGAGCAGACTCGGGAAGTGGGCGAGCTGCAGGGCTGGCTAAGAGCTCACCACAAGCGTGCGCAGTAGAGACTTTCCCCCGCCCAAGGGCGGAGGATAACGGAAGGTGTATATGCCACTGAAACTCGTTCTTGCTGCGTTCGCCGCGTCTGTCTCGGTCGCCAGTGCCGCGGCTGTACCTATCACAGTCCATCGCGATCCAGGATGTGGTTGCTGCGAGAAATGGGCCGCCCAGGTCCGCCAGCAATTCGGCCGGCGCGTGGCCATAATCGATGATCAGCAGCGATCTGCCTTTCAGCGCACGCACGGCGTGCCCGCTCGGCTGTCATCGTGTCATACAGCGATCGTCGACGGCATGGTTTTCGAGGGACACGTCCCTATCGCGGACATGAAGCGCGTTCTCGCGCAGCGTCCTCGTGGTGTGCGTGGTCTTGCCGTAACGGGCATGCCTCTCGGATCACCAGGCATGGAAGCCCCCGGGCAGCCGGTTCAGGCGTTCAATGTCTTCGCCTTTGGTGCAGGAAGCGAAACTATCTACGCGCGGCACGGCGGATGAGCATGGCGTTGCTCTTGGATCAAGATTGGCGTAGTTGATTACAGCTGTGAAACGTGCGCTTCCCCTCTTTCTCCTGCTCGGAGCCCTGCTCGGTCTGCTCGGCCAGGAAGCCGCCTTTGCGTCAGCACCGCCTGTAGTGTCCGTATCGATGGCGATGACCGGGACGGCCGATTCCGGCATGTCCGAAGACTGCATGAAGATGATGACGCAGCAACAGCAGCCCGCGCAGAAACCCTGCAAGGGCATGACGCTCGCCTGCATCGCCGCGATGGGCTGTGTCATTCCCATGGCGGTTCGCAATGACGCACCGACGCTTGCGGTGCGCGCGGCCGATCCGACCCTGGCCTTCTGGTCGACCACCACCGTCCTGCGCGGCGGTGACGTTGCTCCCGAACCGGAACCGCCGACTCTCCTTGGCTGATCGAACTCGGCCGTAAGGCTGGAAGGGTCGTTGCGCCTGTCGCGGATCGACCTCCTGTCCAACCTGCGGCTACCCCGATGATTTGCCAAAGGATGATAGTCATGAAGAACCGTGTTTTCTATGCGCTGCTGGGCGTAGCCCTTGCCGCACCCGTCGCCGCATTCGCCGGCCAACCGGACCACAGCCAACAGTCCGGCCATTATGAGTGGAAGTCAGTCCCGCAATATGGACCGCGTGCGCCGCTCCAGGGACAGCGGCGCGTCTGGGTGCCTGATACCACGCAAGTGGCGGCGTGCGACTGCGACATGATGAAGATGAGCAGCGCCGACGCTGCTGATTGCATGAAGCAGATGCACAGCATGGCATCGCCTTCGTCGGCCCCGTCGGTCGGTTAGGCAAAAGTTCTGGCCGCTTCAGGTCGCATAGACGGCTAGGCCAGCAGTGGCGGCGGAATGCCCCCCATTCCGCCGCCACTGATATGCCTGTCATAGTGTGCGCGGCCGATCCGGTCCTCCGATCAGGAGTTTTCCATGCGATTGTTTGTTTGTGCGCCGCTGCTCGCGGCGATCCCCGGGATTGCGTTCGCCGGTCCGCTGACCTTCGATGCGGCGCTTCGCCAGGCTAAGCACGATGCTCCCTCCATTCGAGCGAAGACACTTGGCACTGATGCCGCGCGTTCGGCGCGTGGGGCCGCGGGAACGCTGCCCGATCCCACCCTCGCAGTGGGCGTAGACAGCTTCCCGATATCAGGACCGCTCGCGTTCGAGCCGCAGCGGGACAATTTTACCATGGCGCGGGTCGGGGTCAGTCAGGACATTCCCAACCTCGCTAAGCGCCATGCGCTACAGGCGCGCGCCGATAGCGACATCAAGGCGGCTGAGGCCGATACCGCGGTTGAGGCGCGCACCGTTGAGGTCGGAACGGCCTTGGCTTGGATCAATCTGGCCTATGCCGAACGCAGGCTTGCCGCGCTCGACGAGGTGCTGTCCCGGCTTGAGCGCGTGGTAGGGACCACGACAAGCGCGGTCGCTTCGGGCAATGCGCGGCCGGCGCAGACTCTTGCCGGTCAACAGGCAGTCGCGGCGATGCAGGATCGCCGCAGCGAACTGGTCTCGAGCGTGGCGCGGGCCCGCGCTACACTGACCCGGTGGACCGGCGATCCGGCGCCTGAGATTGCCGGGCCAATCCCCGAATTCCCGGTCGATGGGACCGAGCTTCGTGCTGGCCTCGATCGCCATCCCACCATCCAGATGATCGATGCCCAGGCTGGGCAAGCCGATGCCGATGTAAGGGTGGCGGATGCCGGTCGGCGTTCTGACTTCGGCGTGAATGTCGCCTATCAGCGCCGCGATCCCCGTTTCGGCGATTATGTCTCTGCTGGCGTGACGGTCAGCCTGCCGTTCTTCACCCGCAATCGTCAGAACGCCGGAATCGCCGCTGCCCAGGCCAATGCCGGGCGCGTTCTGGCCGAACGCGAAGCGGCGCGCCGCGCTCTTGCTGCCGACCTCGATGCCGATATCGCCGACCATGTCATGCACCACGAACAATGGATGCGCGCGCAGGGCACGCTGCAGCCGCTCGCCGAGCAACGCGTGAGGCTGGAAACCGCAAGCTATGGTGCAGGACGCGCCAGTCTTGTCGATGTCGCAGACGCTTATGCCGCGCTTGCCGACGCCACCCTCACTGTCCTCGATCGCGAAGCGCTGGTCGCCGCTGACGGCGCCCGATTGACACTCACATACCGGAGCGAAAATCGATGAGCCTCGAGATATCACCGCGCGCCCGGCTGGGTCTTGCCGCCGCAGCGCTCGCCCTCGTCGCTGGTGGCGCAGGCTATGGCATCGCCCACCTCGGTGGGAGCGAAACCGCTCCTACGCAAACAGCCGATTCCGGTCGTAAGGTGCTTTACTGGTACGATCCCATGGTGCCGCAAGAGCACTACAACAATCCGGATACGCTTTCGTCGATGGGGATGAAGACCATCCCCAAATATGCCGATGAAGGCGGCGGCAACGCGCCGGGCATCCGCATCGATCCCGCTGCGTCCCAAACGCTGGGGCTGCGCGCGGTCGCCGTACGACGGGGACAACTGACCAGCAGCCTAACCGCCACCGGCACGATCGACTTCAACCAGCGCGATGTCGCGATCGTCCAGGCGCGCGCTGGCGGGTTCGTTCAAAGGGTCTATGCCCGGGCGCCCGGCGACATCATTGGCGCCGGTGCCCCACTCGCCGACCTGCTCGTTCCCGAATGGGGTGGCGCACAGGCCGAGTTCCTGGCGGTCCGCCGCACCGGGAGCGCGGCTTTGATACAGGCAGCGCGCCAGCGGCTCATACTGCTTGGCATGCCGTCTGGTACGGTCGCGTCGGTCGAGCGAACGGGTCGGCCGCACAATGTCATCACGATTTCCACGCCAACCGGCGGCGTTATCAAGACGTTAGATGTGCGGGCCGGCATGACGATGACGGCAGGACAGACGCTTGCCGAGGTCAACGGCCTTGGCACGGTCTGGCTCAATGCTGCCGTGCCCGAAGCCATCGCGGGACCGCTCAAGCCCGGACAAACCGTGCAGGCCACGCTTGCCGCATTCCCCGGCGAGACATTGTCGGGCCGTGTCTCGGCGATCCTGCCTACGACGCAGGCCGACAGCCGGACGCTCACCGTGCGGATCGAACTACCCAATCGTGGTGGTCGTCTGCGCCCGGGCATGTTCGCAACCGTGTCGTTCGGCGGCAGCGCACAGCCAGCATTGCTCGTACCCTCCGAGGCGCTGATCCGCACCGGCAAGCGGACCTTGGTGATGCTTGCGCTAGATAAGGGCCGCTACCGGCCGGCCGAGGTGCAAACCGGCAGGGAATCCGGGGACGACACCGAGATCCTCGCTGGGCTCTCCGAAGGCGAGAAGGTCATCGCTTCGGGCCAATTCCTGATCGACTCCGAGGCTAGTCTTTCCGGCGTGCAGGCACGGCCGATCGGTGGCGGTGTGCCGATGGCAGTTGGCAAACGCGCAGCTACGGCCGCGCTCTACGAGACCGTAGGCAAAATCGAGCAGCTTACCGCCAATTCGGTGACGCTGAGCCACGAGCCGGTGCCGGCGATTGGCTGGCCGGCGATGACGATGACCTTCCAGCTTCCCAATCCGAACGTCGCGCGGGGCCTGAAGACGGGCGATCGTGTCCGTTTCGGGTTCGATCAACCGCCGGCCGGACCGACCGTGCGGCGCATGGCGAAGGTGGCGGGGCAGTGATCGCCCATCTCATCCGCTGGTCGGTCAGGAACCGCTTCTTCGTCCTGATCGGTGTATTGGCCCTTATCGGCGTGGGTGTCTGGGCGGTGCGATCAACCGCGATCGACGCGCTACCGGACCTCTCCGACACGCAGGTCATCATCCGCACCAGCTATCCGGGACAGGCGCCGCAGATCGTCGAGAATCAGGTCACCTATCCGCTGACGACCACCATGCTGTCGGTGCCGGGTGCCAAGACGGTGCGGGGCTATTCCTTCTTCGGCGACAGCTTCGTCTATGTGATCTTCGAGGACGGCACCGA
>NZ_DAIMZT010000104.1:0-5078 GCF_036733805.1 Novosphingobium sp.
TCGAGCTGTTGATGCGCTTGCCGGTCGACAGACGCTCCATGGCGGTGCCCAGCATTTTGTTGGCGGCAATCGATGCGTTTGAAGCGCGGATGGCGCTGATGTTGGTGTTGATAACAGACATGCTTAATTCCCCAGTTTTTTAGCCCAGGGCGAGCACCGGTCCGGGCGCCCTTCGGACAAGGGGAAGAACGGCCGTGTCCGTGATGGTTTAAGGTCACGGCGAATCACATCGCCTATCCCCCTGGATTTGCGTGCTTTCGCTTGATCGGCCGGCAATTCCCCTCCATGCCTGCCCACACTTTCCTTAGACATTCGGAAGCACTGGTTAATGCCCTCCGGCCTGGTAGCGCTGCTTGACGACATCTCGATAATCGCCCGCGCCGCTTCGGCATCGCTGGATGACGTGGGCGCCGGCGTGGCCAAGGCGGGAAGCAAGGCCGCCGGCGTGGTGATCGATGATGCGGCGGTAACACCGGGTTATGTCACAGGCTTTACTCCCGATCGGGAGCTGCCGATCATCTGGAAGATCGCCAAAGGCAGCTTGCGTAACAAACTGCTGATCCTGCTGCCCCTGGCACTGTTGTTGAGCGCCTTGCTGCCGGTGGCGATTGTTCCGGTGCTCATGTTGGGTGGCGGCTACCTCTCCTTCGAGGGGGCCGAAAAGATCATCGAGAAGCTGGGCGGCCAGAAGCATGGGGAGACGTTGGAGGACCTGATCGACGACGCGTCCGCCTTCGAAACCGCCCGCGTGTCAGGCGCGATCCGCACGGACCTTATCCTGTCAGCGGAAATCATGGCGATCGCGCTTTCCCAGGTGGAGGACGCCTCGCTGCTGACGCGGGCGGTGGCGCTGACGCTGGTGGGCGTACTTATAACAGCCGGCGTATATGGCGTAGTGGCATTGATCGTGAAAATGGACGATGTGGGCCTGCATCTCGCGCGCAGGCAGGGGGCCGGCGCACAGGCCCTGGGGCGCCTACTGCTGCGCGCCATGCCGGCGGTGCTATCAGTGCTGGGCAGCGCCGGCACTCTTGCAATGTTGTGGGTAGGCGGCGGGATCATCCTGCACGGGCTTGAGGAACTAGGCGTTTCCCAGCCCGCGCGGATCGCACATGATGCCGCGCATGTTCTTGCCGAAGCGGCGGGACCGCTGGGAGCGATTGTGGGATGGCTCGCTTATGCGCTGGCTTCGGCGGTGGTGGGCATGACATTGGGAACGGTGATTGCCGTCGCGGCCCACTGGACTGGCAGGCTTCGGCCCAAGTCGGATTGACGAGGAGCCGACCACCCGCTTCAGAATTCCGCCCAATCGTTCCCCGGCATCTCCGTCGGCTCGGCCTTTAATGCAAGAGCGCCCATTGTTCGTGGACTTGCGGCTGCTGCGCGATAAGCCGTGCCGCCGCCCGAGCCGGGCCGAGCGCCGCGAGCCGTGCCCGAATGCTTCGCATCGAGTTTGAACATCTTGACCAGCTTGGCGAGTTCCTCCGCCTGCACCGCCAGATTGCGGGCAGCAGCGGTGGCTTCCTCCACCATCGCGGCGTTCTGTTGCGTCATGCGATCCATCTCGCTGACCGCCGAATTGACCTGGCCGAGCTGACCCGCCTGAGTGTGCGCCAGTTCTGAGATCTGCGAGGCGAGCGTGGTGATCCCGCTTACCTTCTCGACGATACGGCGAAATACTTCACCGGTCCGACCGACCAGACTGACGCCGCGTTCGACATGATGGACCGAATCGCCGATCAGGCTCTTGATGCTTTGCGCCGCTTCTGCAGAGCGCTGGGCGAGCGCGCGCACTTCCGTGGCGACGACCGCAAATCCCTTGCCGGCGTCACCGGCGCGAGCAGCTTCGACACCCGCGTTCAACGCCAGGAGATTGGTCTGGAATGAGATCGAGTCAATGACATTGACGAAGGCGCCGATTTCCTGCGCCGACTTCTGGATGCCGTCCATGGCCAGGACCGCGTCTTCCACGACCTTGCCGCCCTGCCGCGCTTCCGCTTCCGCCTCGACCACGGCGTGATTGACTTCGCTCGCCCCTTGAGCGGCGGAACGGATGCCGGCGGTGAGTTGATCGAGCGCGGTCGCCGATTCCGCAAGCGCCGTCGCCTGGCTTTCCGTCCGTCGCGACAAGTCGTCGCTGGCGGCATCGATTTCCGAAGCGCCTACGTGGATCTGATCGGACGATGCCGCCACCGAGCCCAGGGTTTGGGCGATGCATTCGCACATCGAGGCGAAATCGACCTTAACCTGCTCAAATTCCTTGGGAAGCCCTTCGATCTGGACCGTAAGATCACCTTGCGAAACATCCGCAAGCGCTTTCGACAGCCGGTCCAGCGTGATTTCGCGGCCATGGTCCAGCGTGTTGAGATAGGCAGAAGTCGCCAGTTCCATGTCCAGCAATGCGGTTTTGATGAGCGTGCCGATCCTTCGTGCTTTTGCCCTTCGGAAGATACCGCCGATCGAGTTCGTCAATTCAGCTTCGACCAGCTCGGCGAGGATGCTGGCATAACCGCCGATATAGAAGGCCGGCTCAAGACCGATGCGGGCGTGAACCTGCCCGATATGCGCGGCCCGATCCAGATGATCCTGCTCGAGAGCGCCGGAAAACAGGTTGATCCAATGATCCATTTGACGCGAGCGCGCGCTATCCATGATTTGCTGTGATGGGAAATATCGAGCGCGTTGCGGATCGGCTCGAACATCGGCGTAGAACCGATCGAGGATCTTCGGCGCGGATTTCTTGATTATCCGGGCAATTCCGGAAAAGCGCGCCAGATCCTTCTTGTCGATCGAAAACGCACGGAGCTTCGCTGCCAAATCGCCTTGAGGAGCCGCTTGAGACATAACACTTCCCAAAAATGAGTTATGTCTTCAGCCTAACCCTCTTTCGCGTAGATTGGGTGAGCAGGGACTACGTAAGGTCACCATATCTGGTCGTCATGATTGAGAGGAGTTCGCGGGCGAAGGCGCTGAGCGTGTCGTCACGCGCGCCCATGACCACGACGCGATCGCCCGCCTCCGCGATTTCGACAATTCGCCTCCCGCAATCTTCGCGCGAAGAAATGTACTCGGCTGCGCCGCCTGCTTTGCGGATCAGTTGGACGATCCGTTCGCTGCCCTCGCTGCGATCGGCGGTGCCGCCGAAATAGACTGGGTCACACAGAATGGTCACGTCGCCGGGCTCAAGCTTTTCAGCGAAAACCTGCGCCAGTTCCGCCCCCATCTGCCGCAAGGGACCATAGCCGTGAGGCTGAAAGAACGCGATGACGCGTCCAGGATGGGCCTTCACCGTCGCCAGCGTGGCCGAAACTTTATCCGGGTTGTGGCCGAAATCGTCGATCACGGTGATTCCGGCGGGCGTCGTGCCGACGACGTCGAAACGGCGTGCAAGACCGGCGAAACTGCCGAGCGCGGCCACAGCCTCTCCAACGGGAACCCCCGCCGCGTTAGTGGCGGCGATCGCGGCAAGCGCGTTATAGAGATTATGCCGGCCGGGGACTTTCAACGCGAGCGAATACGTGCTGTCGTCGCGCCGGTCACGCACGGTGGCGGTGAGCGCGGTTGCTTCCTCGACGATGTTTCCCGCGCTGATCCGGGCGTCCTGGGAGATGATCCCGAACGTTACTGAAGAGCGGGCCCCTTTTTTCAGCGCTGCAGTTTCCGCATCGTCGAGATTGATGGCCGCAACATCGGCGCGGGCCAGGAAATCGCCGAACAGCGCGCGCAGTTCCTCCAGGCTCTTGTGATCGAGGCTGATATTGCCGAGCACCGCCACTTTCGGGCGGTAAAGCGCGATCGAGCCATCGCTTTCGTCGACTTCCGACACGAAAATATCGCCATGCCCAACCCGTGCGCTGGCGAAAGGCGCGTCTGGCCCGATGAAGTTCTTCATCACCGCGCCGTTCATGATCGTCGGATCACGGCCTATCGCAGTCATGATCCACCCGATCATGCCTGTCACTGTCGATTTTCCTGACGTGCCGCCCACGGCGATGCCCAACGACGCCGCATTGAACAGCGTGGCGAGAAGCTGCGCCCGGCTGATCCGCTCGCAACCCAATTCCTTCGCTCGCACCACTTCCGGCACAGTATCTTCGACCGCGGCTGAGGCCACGAGTGTCTGCTTGGCCGAAACCACGCCGCTGCCGTCCTGCGGAAAGAGGTCGAAGCCCAGGCTCTCCAGCCAGATGAATTTCTCCGGCGTGCGCCCCTGGTCACGGCTGCGGTCCGACCCGGCGACCGTGGCGCCTTGTCCCTTGAGGATTAGCGCGAGCGGCAGCATCCCGGAGCCGCCGATGCCGCAAAAGAACCATGGATGAGAGGCGAGGGCGGGAACGTCAGTCATGAAAGCTTCGGTATGCGCCCTTGCCCCGCGTGACAACCTCGATAGGAAGCATGCATGGTCCGTATCGCAGTTTGTGCACCGTCCGCCCCGATCACCCGCGAGGATGCGGACCGCGTGTTGGCGCTTGCCGCCGCGGAGTTTCCCAAGATGGAGCTTCGCATCCATCCTCAGTGCTTTCAGATCGAAGGGCACTTCGCCGGCAGTGACGACGCGCGCCTGGCCGCCCTGGTGGAATGCGCCAATGACCCAGGCATCGACGCGGTGTGGTTCGCGCGGGGCGGCTATGGCGCGTGCAGAATCGCCGAGGCGGCTCTGGCGCGCTTCGACCATTCAGCGCAGGGCAAGACCTTCATCGGTTATTCGGATGCCGGTTATCTACTCGGCGGGCTTTATCGTGAACGCGTTGGCCGCCCGGTCCATGCGCCGATGCTTGTGGATATCCGCCGTACGGGCGGCGAGGACGCGATACGGCGCGCGCTTGCCTACCTCGATGGAGACCAGTCAGGCGTCGAACCGTCGTTGGCAGTCGAACGGCGCCCGGTCGCCGCTTTCAATCTGATGACGCTGGCGATGCTCTGTGGCACGCGGCTGATGCCGGGGCTGGCGGGCCACGTGGTGATGGTGGAGGAGGTTTCGGAGCATCTATACGCCATAGACAGGCTGTTCTTTCACATCGTGGCGCATCTTGGCGGCATCGCCGGCCTCAAGCTCGGGCGCATCAGCGAAGTGCCGG
>NZ_DAIMZT010000105.1:0-5038 GCF_036733805.1 Novosphingobium sp.
CGTCCTTGCTGACGCTGCGCAGGAAAACGTTGCCGTCAATCTCCGGCGCATCGGCTTGCGAGCGCGCCGTCGCGCCGATGTCGCCGTGCTCATCCGGTTCGCCGATCTCGTCGATGATGACAGGCAGGGTGCGGCCGACCTTGGCGGCAAGCTTGGCGGCGCTGATCGCAGCGGTCTTTTCCATGATCCGGGCGTAGCGTTCTTCTTTGACCTCTTCCGGCACGGCGTTCGGAAGGGCATTGGCTGCCGCGCCGGCGACGGGTTCGAAGCGGAACGCTCCGACACGATCCAGCTGCGCTTCATCCAGCCAATCAAGCAGGTACTGGAAATCCGCTTCCGTTTCACCGGGGAAGCCGACCACGAAGCTGGAGCGGATCGCGATGTCCGGGCAGATCTCGCGCCAGTTGCGCAGACGTTCCAACACCTTGGCTTCATTGGCCGGACGCTTCATCGCCTTAAGCACTGAAGGAGCCGCGTGCTGGAACGGAATGTCGAGGTACGGCGTCAGCAGCCCTTCGGCCATCAGCGGGATCGCTGCGTCGACATGGGGATAAGGATAGACGTAATGCAGCCGCACCCAGGGCCGGCGTCCTTGCGCGTCGGCCAAAGCGCCGAGTTCGCGGGCAAGGTCAGTCATGTGCGTGCGGACGGGTTGGTCCTTCCACACCCGCTCTTCATGGCGCACGTCCACGCCATAGGCTGATGTATCCTGGCTGATGACCAGCAGTTCGCGCGTGCCGGCCTGCACCAGCTTTTCCGCTTCGCGCAGCACCGCGTCGATGCGGCGGCTGGCCAGCTTGCCGCGCAGCGAAGGGATGATGCAGAACGAGCAGGCGTGATTGCAGCCTTCGGAAATCTTCAGATAGCTGTAATGGCGGGGGGTGAGTTTGACGCCGGCCTCGTCATAGGATTGAGGAATCAGATCGACATATGGCGAAAGCTCGGGCGGCGCGGCCTCATGAACCGCTTCCACCACTGCTTCATATTGATGAGCGCCGGTGACCGCGAGCACTTCGGGGAACTTCGCGCGGATCACTTCCGCTTCGTTCCCCATGCAGCCCGTGACGATCACACGGCCGTTTTCGGCAATCGCCTCACCGATTGCGGCAAGGCTTTCTTCTTTGGCGGAATCCAGGAAACCGCAGGTGTTCACCAGTACGACATCGGCCCCGGAATAGTCCGGGCTCATCGCGTAGCCATCGGCGCGCAGGCGAGTGAGAATACGTTCGGAATCGACAAGCGCCTTTGGACAGCCGAGGCTGACCATGCCGACCTTGGGCGGGGAAGGGATTTCTATGGCCATGGGATGGCGCGCCCGATACGCCGATTGCGCGAAAGAGTCACGAAAAAGTGGCGCATATGCTTGCGCCGCCGTATCTGACTTGCAAGAAAAAGCATTTGATGCGGGGGAGTATGTGCGATGGGTCCTGTAAACTGGCTGGCGGTGTTCCTGGCGTCTGCGCTTGGGCTGGCAATCGGCCTGATCTGGAACGGCGTGTTGTTTCGCAACAGGCGCCAGCTCTTGCCAGACAATTCGGAACGCGGGGGTAATTACGGGCCTGTCGGCCTGGTACTTCTGATCGGCGCGGTTATGCTGGGCCACAATTTCGCGCGGATCGGCATCGAAACGCTGTCCATGAAGCCCTGGCTTTATTTCATGCAGAGTGGCGGCGTGGCAATCGCCTTCGTCATTCCCGCCGTCTGGCTGACGCACTTGCGCAACCGCACCGAACCGGCGCGGCGGATCATCGACTGCCTCTTCTGGCTCTTCGCTTACCTGGCGATGGGGCTGGTGTTCTGGTTGATGCGGTAGGGAGGCCGAACTCGCTTACGGTTTCGGCAGCTCGTCCATCGGGTCCACCGGCTTTCCTTCGCGGCGGATCTCGAAGTGCAGTTCATTCCCCTTCGCCTTGCCGGTATCCCCCACAAGTCCGATCCGTTCACCCATCGCGACTTTCGCGCCTTCCTTCACGGTAATACGGCTAAGGAAACCATAGGCGGTGAACCAGCCGTCGCCGTGGTCCAGCACGACCAGATTGCCGAATTGATCCTTTTCCGCACCGGCGAACTTCACGGTCCCGGCAGCGGCAGCACGCACCATGGCCCCTTCCGGCGCCGTGATATCGATACCGTCGTGATAATCGCCGTCGGTCGCGAAGGCTCGCCGGACCGGACCGCTGACCGGCCAGGCAAAGCGCGCAGCCTTCACAGGGGCGGGCGTCGGCTTCGAGTCAGGGGCAGCGGCGGGGCCGGCCGCTGATGCGCTTGGCGAGGGAGGGTTAAGCAGCGTCGGGATCAGCAGGTTCTGCCCCGGCTTGATCGGTGCGGCCCCATCGATGCCGTTGGCCAGCGCGATCTGTTCCCAGGGCACGCCATACTTCATGGAGACCGAAAAGCCGGTGTCGCCAGCGCTGACGGTGTAATGACGGGTGCGCGGGATCTGCAGTTTCTGGCCTGCCTTCACGGCGAAGGGCGGCTGCAGGCCATTGGCCTCTATAATCAGCACGCGCGGCACTTTGGCCTGGGTAGCTATGCCGCCCAGTGTCTCTCCAGCCCGGACAAGGTGAACGCTCTCCTCCTCGGGCGAGGCTGCGGGCTTCGGCGTGGCGGGCGTGGACGGGGAGAGCTTGGATGGGGCGGCGGCCGACTTGCCACCGGCGGTCACGTTCTTGGCGGACTTGATTGGGGCCGCACGCGGAATGGAAAGCTTTTCACCGGCCTTGACGACATAGGGTTTTTGAAGATCGTTGGCTTTGGCGATCGCGCTGGCCGAAACGCCCGCGCGGTTGGCGACGCCGTTCAACGTCTCCCCCGGTTTCACCACGTGAACGGTTTCCGCTTCCGGTGATGCCAGCACCGGGATAGCCCCAAGGCAAGGCGTCAACGTCAGCGCCGCCGCTGTCATGACCGCGCGCTTCATGCCCGATAACGCTCCGCCAATGACGTCAGCGAATCTTCATGCGTCAGATCGATCTGCAATGGTGTCACTGAAACAAAGCCCCCCGCTATCGCCTCGAGATCCGTATCGCTCCCAGGCGAGTGTTCTATTCCGTGCAGGCCGAACCAGTAATAGGGAAAACCACGTGGATCAGTTCCTTCCACGACGGATCCACGCGCGTAATCGTGGAAGCCCTGGCGCGCGACGCGAATGCCTTTGACCGCGCTGCCGCTGACCGGCGGGAAATTGACGTTGACCAGCGTGCGCGGCGCGAAGGGCACGTCCAGCAGCGGGCGTAGCACTTCCACGCCCCATTGCTCGGCGGCTGAGAAATCGACCGCGTTGCCCACGCCTTCCTTAGCGTAGACTTGGCTGAGGGCAATGGAGCGGATGCCGGCCAGCGCCCCTTCGAATGCGGCAGAGACCGTGCCGGAATACGTCACGTCATCGCCCAGGTTGGCGCCGCGGTTGACGCCCGAAAGAATGAGGTCAGGCGCAGCGGGAAGGATTTTTTTCAGCGCCATCGTCACCGCGTCGGTCGGCGTGCCGGCGACGGAGAAGCGACGTTCGGCATGCTGGCGCATGCGCACCGGCCGCGTCAGGGTGAGCGAATGCCCGGCGCCCGATTGCTCTTCGCTCGGCGCGCAGATCCAGATCTCGTCGGAAAGCTGCGCTGCGATCTTTTCCAGTACGTAAAGCCCCGGAGCGTTGATGCCGTCGTCATTGGTAAGGAGAATGCGCATGGAAGAACCTTTAGGAATGGATGTTCAGCCTAGCGGAATGAGCCTGTCGATACCGCCCATCCACGCCCGGAGCGCTTCAGGCACCAGGACGGAGCCGTCTTCCTGCTGGTAATTCTCCAGCACCGCCACGAGCGTGCGGCCGACCGCCAGCCCCGAACCGTTGAGGGTATGGACGAACTCTGTCTTCTTGCCGCCTTCGGGCCGGTAACGCGCGTTCATCCTGCGGGCCTGGAAATCGCCGCAGTTGGAGATCGAGCTGATCTCGCGGTAAGCGCCCTGGCCCGGCAGCCAGACTTCAAGGTCGAACGTCTTGCGCGCGGTGAAGCCCATGTCGCCGGTGCAGAGCAGCACCTTGCGATAAGGCAGTTCCAGCGCCCGGAGGATCGCTTCTGCCGCCGCGACCATCCGCTCATGCTCGGCCTCGCTCTCCTCCGGCTTGCAGACGGCGACAAGCTCCACCTTCTCGAACTGGTGCTGGCGAATGAAACCCCGCGTATCACGCCCCGCCGCGCCGGCCTCCGACCGGAAGCAGGGGGTCAGCGCGGTCATCCGCAGGGGCAGGGCCTCGGCGTCGATGATCTGCTCGCGCACGGCGTTGGTCAGGCTGACTTCGGCAGTGGGGATCAGCCAGCGTCCATCCGTGGTCTGGAACAGGTCTTCCGCGAACTTCGGCAACTGACCGGTGCCGAACACCGCGTCGTCCTTCACCAGCAGCGGGACGTTGCATTCGATGTAGCCGTTGGTGGCGGTCTGCATGTCGAGCATGAACTGCGCCAGCGCCCGGTGCAGGCGCGCCATCTGGCCTTTGAGGAAGGTGAAGCGCGCGCCGGAGATTTGGGCGCCCGTTTCGAAATCGAGGCCGAGCGCCGGGCCAAGGTCCGCATGTTCCTTCGGCGTGAAAGCAAAGTCGCGTGGGCTGCCCCACTTCGCAATTTCGAGGTTCTGTGTCTCGTCCTCCCCGTCAGGCACCTCGTCGACAGGGATATTGGGGAGGCGGGCCAGTTCGTCCTGCAGCCGAGCCGACAGGTCCTTATCCTCGGCTTCGAGCGCCGGAAGGATGTCCTTGAGCTGCGCCACTTCCGCCTTGAGCGCTTCGGCAGTGGCGGTGTCGCCCTGGCTCATGGCCTTGCCGATCGCCTTGGAGGCTTCGTTGCGGCGGTTCTGCCCCTCCTGCATTCGGGTCGCAACCGCGCGGCGCTGTTCGTCCAGAGCGAGAATGGCGGCGGCGGCGGGTTCGACGGCACGGCGGGCGAGGCCGGCGTCGAAACCCTCGGGATTTTCGCGGATCAGGCGGATATCATGCATGGCGCCGGGCTATGCCGGTTCGGCGAGTCCGGCGCAAGCGGCTGCCGCGATC
>NZ_DAIMZT010000106.1:0-1972 GCF_036733805.1 Novosphingobium sp.
GACCTCAAGTCGTCGCTGTGGCTCAACGATAATATGACGCATGAACTGCGGGCGGAACGAGAGAGATACGCGGCCGAAACGAACCTTGACATGGGCCTGCGCAGCTTCGGCGGTAGCCTGGAAAATACCAGTCGCTTTGATACGGTGGCGGGCGCGCTCAGTCTGAACTATGGGGCCGAAGCTTTCCGGGACATTGCCACATCCGTCGCGACAAGCGCCAAAATTGCGGAAAATCCCTCCTTCGCCAGCAGCTACACGTCATTCAGCCCTGCCGGGCGGCGCGATGTCGCCAGCCTGTTCCTGAATGGTGAGCTTGAGCCGGCCGATTGGATCACGCTGAGTGGCGGCGTGCGTTACGACTGGTCGCGCCTGAAAGGATCTGCGACGTATTATAGTGTCAAGGAATCGATAGTAACGACAAGTGTGCCTTGCGACCTTGTTCGCAATCACTATACGGCCCTGGAATACTTCAATCGGGTCTTTCTGCCTGCAAACTCCCCCATATGGGCATCCCGTTATAATATTTTTCTCGTCAGCATCTGGCCGCGGACATCGGCCAACTGCATGCCGGGCACTGGTATAACTACCAATACGCCGGTCACCGAATATCCCGCGCATGAAGTCGATATCGATCGCACCTATAGCGCCTGGCTGCCCTCCGCCACCATCGAGCTGAAACCCGTCGACTGGTTCCGCCCCTATGTGAGCTATTCCCAGAGCCTGCGTCCGCCGACAATTCTCGAAGCATTTTTCGCTGGAGCGCGACCGGGCGACAGTGCTGGATACGAATACGCTCCGAACCAGGCTCTGCGTGCCGAAAAGGCGACGACCTACGAAGTCGGCGCGAATATGAGCTTCGACGGCGTGCTGCTGGACGACGATTCCATTCGCATCAAAATGGCCGCGTTTCGCCGTGAGGTGAAGGACTATATCGCGCTCGGCTATCTCGTCACGGATCAGGTTCTCGACCGTACATATACCAGCTTCGTCAATCTGGACGGCACGACCTATATGCGCGGGCTTGAATTCGAGGGCAATTACGATGCCCGCAGTTTCTGGATCGGCGGTTCGGCAACATTTCTGAAAACAGAATGGCCTGAAAAGACACAGGTTTTTTCCAACGGCACGACCACCACAACGGGCGAAATCGTTGCCTGGCCGGGCGACGTCGCGCCCAAGGTGAAGCTGACGCTCGATGGCGGCATGCGTTTCTTCGATGAAAAATTCTCGCTGGGCGCAAGGCTCAACCACGTTACGCCGACACAGTCTCGCACGCTGGATACGGAAGGCAATCTGCGCGAGGTGACCGATCCCTACACGACGGTGGATCTCTACGGTTCCTATGCCTTCAACGACAAGGCCACGCTTCGCTTCGCCGTCAATAACCTGACGGACCGCAAATACATCCCGGCGGCAAGCGCCTACACGGCGCCAGGCCGCACCTTTATCGCGACGATGAACGTGAAGTTCTGAACCGTGGAAGAAATTCTCCGGGCTGGGTTGCAGCCCGTCCCGGAGATGAAACGCCTTCGCCACAGGACGAAGGTATCGATATTGGCCAGCAAAGGAGTACACCTATGGCTACCACAATTCAACTGACGCAGTCTTCCTCCGATCTGATCGGCTACCTCAACGGTTGGACGAGCGGTTTCGGTTCGACCTACGGTGCGTTCTACGACGCTCAGACCAGCTCTCTCGCCACCACCACCATCGATCCGAACACGACCTATGAGGCGTGGGGCGATGGCAGCACCGGCGGCAAGGGCATCGTCATGAGCGGCGCTCTGCAGTACTCCCAGGGTAACCTGACGGGTTCGGTCGACAGCATCGTTCTGGGCACCGGCTACAGCCAGTCCACCAGCGGCATCGCCGTCAGCCAGCAGGAACTGCTGATCGATCCCGACAGCGCCTATTCGCTCGCCGGTGCCCGCGATCTTCTCGATCTCGCCGTCTACCAGCTTGCCCGCTTCGG
>NZ_DAIMZT010000106.1:2072-5027 GCF_036733805.1 Novosphingobium sp.
CTCGACGCATCGGACTTCATTTTCGCCAGCGCATCGGCGCTTGCCGCGTAAAGGAAAATCAGGCTGTGGGCTTTCAAAACCACCAGCAGACGCCGCCGCAGTCCCTCACTGCGGCGGTTGTTTCGCCCCTTAAAAGCACATTTCTCGGCGTTGCGCTCGTCAGCGGCGTGGTCAATATACTCGCGCTCACGTCGCCGCTCTTCATGCTGCAGGTTTATGACCGGGTTCTGGCAAGCGGCAGCCTGCCGACGCTGATCGGGCTCGCCATTCTCGCGCTTGGCCTTTATGGCTTCCAGTGCCTGCTCGATATCATCCGCGCCCGCGTTCTGATCCGCATCGGTGAAGATTTCGACATGCGTTATTCCGGCAGGGTGCATGATGCGGTGGTGCGTCTGCCGCTCGTCAACCGCATGCCGGGCGACGGTCTGCAGCCGCTGCGCGATCTCGATAATGTGCGCGGTTTTCTCTCCGGCACCGGGCCGACCGCCTTTTTCGATCTGCCGTGGATGCCGCTTTATCTCGGCATATGTTTTCTGTTTCATTTCTGGATCGGCGTGACGGCGCTTGCCGGCGCGATAGTGCTTGTCTCCCTGACGATCCTCACCAATATCTTTTCGCAGAAGCCGATCCGCGACACCATGGTCGAGAATATGGCCCGCAACCGGCAGCTGGAGGCCTCGCGCCGCAATGCCGAAGTCGTGCAGGCCATGGGGCTTGGCGGCCGGCTCGGAAAACGCTGGCAAAATTCCAACGAGGCGTATCTCGCCGCCAATCGCAAGGCGGGCGACGTGGCCGGCGGTCTCGGCAACATCGCGAAGTCTTTGCGGGTCGTGCTGCAATCGGCCATTCTGGCGGTCGGCGCTTGGCTCGTCATCAATCAGGAGGCCTCCGGCGGCGTGATGATCGCCAGTTCGATCATGATGGGCCGGGCGCTCGCGCCCGTCGATCTCGCCATTTCCAACTGGAAGTCCTTCGTGGCCGCCCGGCAGAGCTGGGCGCGGCTGAGGGAGCTTTTTGCGCAGATGCCGGCCAATGCCGCCGCTATGGCCCTGCCGAAGCCTGAAAAGGAACTGCGGGTCGAAAACGTCACCATCGTTCCGCCGGGGGAAAGAAAACCGACCGTCACCGGGCTTGGCTTCATCGTGACCGCCGGAAACGCGCTCGGCGTCATCGGCCCCTCCGGCTCGGGCAAATCCACGCTCGCGCGCATTCTCACCGGCGCGTGGATGCCGGCGGCCGGCAAGGTAAGGCTGGACGGTGCAAGTTTCGAGCAGTGGGACCGTGAGGCGCTGGGCCGCCATATCGGCTATCTGCCGCAGGGCGTGGAGCTGTTCGATGGCACGATCGGTGAAAATATCTCCCGTTTCGAGGATAATCCCGATCCTGACGCCATCATCGCGGCGGCCAGGGCTGCGGGCGCGCATGAACTGATCCTGCGTTTCGAAAAGGGTTATGACAGCGATATCGGCGAGGCGGGTTCGGCGCTTTCCGCCGGGCAGCGCCAGCGCATCGGCCTTGCCCGTGCGCTATACCGCGATCCCTTCATCGTGGTGCTGGACGAACCCAACGCCAATCTCGATGCGGAAGGCGAAGCCGCCGTGGTCAAGGCGATTTCCTCGGTCAAGGCGCGGGGCGGTATTGCCGTCGTCGTTGCCCACCGGCCGAGTGCCATCGGTGCTGTCGATTTCATTCTTATGATGGAAGAGGGGCGGATGAAGGCCTTCGGCCCGCGCGACGAGGTGCTTTCGAAGGTACTGCGCGTTCCGCAGGCGCAGGCGGCCAAGGGATTTACCGCATCCGCCCAGACGATCTCGCCGCTGCGCGTCGTCGCCAATACCCAGCCGCAGGCGTTGGTGCTGGAAGACGTCCGTGAAGAGAACAGCCAGGAAGGAGATGCGGATGTCAAACATTGATCAGCGCAGACATGTGTCCCGTTCCATCCGCAAACATCTTGTTGCCGGCCTTGCTGCGGGTGTGGCGCTGCTGGCCGGTGTCGGCGGATGGGCTGCGACGACCAATCTTGCCGGCGCGGTTGTCGCCTCCGGCCACCTGGTTGTGGATTCCTACAGCAAGAAGGTGCAGCACCCGAGCGGTGGTGTCGTCGGTGAAATTCTGGTGAATGAGGGCGACAGGGTGAAGGCCGGGGATGTGGTCATGCGCCTTGATGCGACCCAGACCCGCGCCAATCTCGCCATCGTGACCAAGCGTCTGGATGAGCTGAATGCGCGCATGGCAAGGTTGGAGGCCGAGCGCGACGATCTGCCGGAGCTCGTTTTTCCGCAGGCGCTGATGGCGCGAAAAGACGATGCCGATGTCGCCTCCGCCATGCGCAGCGAGACCAAGCTGTTCGAATTCCGCAAATCCTATCGCGAAGGGCGCAAAGCACAGCTTTCCGAACGCATCACCCAGTTCGAACATGAGATTGAGGGGCTGAAGGCGCAGGAAGTCGCCTATGATAACGGTCTTGCGGTGTTGCAGGCTGAAATCACCTCGCAGAAATCCCTGCGCGAACAGGGTATCGTTTCGGTGCAGAGGCTGAACAGCCTGCAGACGCAGGCCGCGACATTCGGCGGCGAGCGCGGCGAAAAAATCGCCTATCAGGCGCAGACGGCAGGGCGCATCACCGAAACCAGGCTGCAAATCCTGCAGATCGACCAGGAATTGCGCACCGAGGTCGGGCGGGAACTGCGGGAAATACAGGCGCAGATGGGCGAATTCGTCGAGCGCAAGGTTGCCGCCGAAGACGAGCTGAAGCGCATCGATATCGTCGCGCCGCAATCCGGCATGGTGCATGAAATGGCCGTGCACACGGTGGGCGGCGTGGTGACGCCGGCGGATCCGATCATGCTCATCGTGCCTGACGGAGACGAGCTGGCGCTGGAGGTGCAGATCGTGCCCAAGGATATCGATCAGCTTCAGGTGGGGCAAAAAGCCATGCTGCGCATGACCGCCTTC
>NZ_DAIMZT010000107.1:0-4900 GCF_036733805.1 Novosphingobium sp.
CGGGGATGCTCGCGGCAACCGTTTTGGCATGTGCCTTGTGCGCGGTGCTGGTCGCGCTCGTCGGCCTCAACCAGATCGGCCCGCGCACGCAGGTCTCGGCGATACCCGGATGGCTCTGGTACTATCGCCGCGACCCGCTTCTGCATCTGTGGCTGGAGCGCGGTGCGCTGGTCAGCGGCGCAATCGCCTTCGTCATCCTGCTCATCATCCTGAAGCAGGGGCGCACGCTCCATGGCGAGGCACGGTTCGCGCGCGAAAGCGAGATCCGGCGCGAACATCTGCGCAGCAACAGCGGGATCGTCGTCGGGCAGAAAGGCGGCCGCTATCTCGTTTTCGGCGGCACCGAACATGTCTTGCTTGAGGCACCGACGCGCGCCGGCAAGGGCGTCGGCGTAGTGATCCCCAATCTTCTGAGTTGGGCGGACTCGGTGGTGGTGCTTGATGTGAAGCGCGAGAATTGGGACATCACCGCAGGTTTTCGCGCGCGCCATGGCCAGTCGGTCTATCTGTTCGATCCGCTCGACCCCGAAGGGCGAAGCGCCCGCTACAATCCCTTGAGCTTCATCGACCGGCTCGACGACACCGATGTGATCAATGAACTCCAGAAGATCGGCGGCATGTTGTTTCCGGCTCCGGAAAAGGCTGATCCATTCTGGGCGGAAGCGGCGCGCGCCGCCTTTGTCGGCGTCGGCGCCCTTGTCGCGGCCAATCCCGCCCTCCCCTTCACGATCGGCGAAATCTATCGGCGACTGACGACGGGCGATCCGAAGGTCGAATTGCCGAAGGTCGTCGAAGAGGCGCAGAAGCGGGGGCAACGGCTGAGCCAGGCCTGTGTGTCGGCGCTGAGTGACTTCACCTCCGCGTCCGACAACACATTTTCGGGCATCAAGCAGACGATCACCTCGAAGCTCAATCTCTGGCTCAATCCCTATGTCGATGCCGCGACGTCAGAGACCGATTTCGATCTGCGCCAAATCCGCCGCGAGCGGATTTCGATCTATCTTGGCGTATCGCCCGACAATATTGATCGGATCGCGCCCGTCTATAACCTCTTTCTTCAGCAGCTGATCGATCTCAATACGCGGGAACTGCCTGAGAATGGCGGCCGCGTGCCGGTGCTCATTTTGCTCGATGAGTTCGCCCGCCTCGGCAAGGCACCGGTCATCGCGTCGGCGTTTTCCTACGTTGCAGGCTACGGGCTTCGCCTGTTGCCAGTCATCCAGAGCCGGTCCCAGCCCCGCGGTATCTATGGCGTGGATGTCACCGACGAGATCATCGCCAACTGCGGTCTGGAGATCGTATTCACACCCAAAGAACTGAAGGTCGCCAACGAACTTTCCGAGCGGCTCGGTTTTTTCACGATGAACGTCAAATCGAAGAGCCGGACGATCCATGGCCTGCTCGCCAACCGCAGCGTGTCGGAATCGGACCAGCGGCGCGCGCTGATGATGCCTCAGGAGCTGATGCAGATGCCCAAGGGCGACCTTCTGCTGATGCGCGGCGGGATTCCGCCCGTCAGGGGCCGCAAGATCGAGTATTTCCGCTCGAAGCGCTTCACGAGCCGGATCAGTGACCCGCCCAAGGTTGCGCCCCGTCCGATCGCGATTAACGCCGTGTCGTCCGCCGCCAAATTGGCAGGCGGGGCGAGCAGCAGCGATCCGTTAGCGCAGGCCCTTAGCGCGAAGCGGGCTGCTCTGTTGAACGACGGTCCAGCGACTGCGGCTGCGGAGCAGGCACAACCAAACTCGCGCGCGTTGACCGATGACGAACTGTCGGGCTTTGCCGAGATCACCGATGACATGTTGGTGCTCGGCAACATGGTGGATCTGCCACCCCCCGGCGATGAACAGGCCGCTATTGCCTTTGTCACGGCGATGACGGCCCGGGCCGTTCTCGAGCCCGTGGGTGCCGGCGCCCAATCTCCAGCATTTGTGACCGAGAGGCATGACCATGGCAGAGAGTGATCGCAAGCAATCGGGTACGGCGCGGACCACTACCAACAGCGTTGGCATCGACGCCGCCGAACGGCGCAAGGCGCGGGCGCCTGGGTCGGTTCCGCCGGAAAGGTCCTCGCCTGGGGGATCGAAGGGTCCCACTGAAGCGCCTGATCATGCCGGGGCTGTCGGTGTGCCGCGCCGCGCGCCCAAGGTGCATTCCCTCGAGGCGGGCGATGTGCCGGAGAGCGTGCGGAAGCGCTATTATGCCGACAAGGCAAAATGGTCGGGCGAACCCGCCTTTTTCACGACGGCGCAAGCAAAGGATCCCGCGTTTCGCGATCAGGGCCGGCGCTTGGTCACGGCGACGGAGAGCCAGGAGGTCGTCAAGGATCTGGTGGCGATCGCACAACACCGCAATTGGGATCGGATTCACGTCACGGGATCGGAAGAATTTCGGCGATCGGTCTGGATCGAGGCGAGTCAAAAGGGGCTGGAGGTACGTGGCTACAAGCCCAATGATCGCGATTTCCAGGAGCTCGACCGGCTCCGCGGAGAGACGAGCCGCAATACGATCGCGCCCATGGCAGCCCGTGACGTCGATGTCGCCCGTGGGTCAACCGGGATAAGCCGCCGGAGCGACGGCAATGGTTTGGAACGGCCCGATGCCCGGCGCGGCGATCGTGGCAACACGCCGAACGATCGTGCGGCCGACAGCCAGATGCGCGTGATGGAAGCGGTGATCCGACGGACGTTGTTCGACAATCCCGAAGCGGTCGCGCGGGTGATGACAGTTGCCCGCACGCAGCTCGATGCGCATATTGCGGCGGGACGGAACATCCGCCCGGCAATGGTCAAGGACGCCTCCCCGATCGTCAGGCAGGATATCGTCCGCGGCCGTGACCCAGCCACGCCCCCCATCCCTCGTCCAGGTCGCGAGCCCAAACCCCAGGAACGCAGCCGGTCTCGGTGATCCAAAATCGGTCTTTGTGCCGCAACCCCTCTACGACATATGGCTCAGGCGATCGGCTCCTGGTTTAAGAAACGCGACTTTTGTTCGTCTTCGCCGAACATTTATCACGATTGATAAACCGCGAGCGGCCCGACCCAAGGCCTGTTGGATGTATACTGCCTGCGCGGACCGTCCCACTAAAGGCGACGATCTTGCCATATAATATAACCTCCGTTATATCGAACGCGCCGGACATCGCTCATAGAGGCTCAAATTGCGCGAAGGATATAATCTCAAGACGCTTGGACCTCGGGCCGCCCAGCTGATCGTCGAACTCAACGAACGCCGTCAGCCGATTTTTTCGCTTGCGGACGTCACCGAGATCACAGGTCTGAGCCCGTCATCGGCACGCAGCCTCGTCGCGAACACGGAAGCGCGCGGCATCGTCACGCGTCTCAAGCCTGGCCTCTACAATCTGGTGCCATTCGAGCGGGGCCGTGACACCGAGCATGTGAGCGATCCTTACCTCATTGCAAGGACACTGGTTGGCGATGCGGACTATTTCATCTCCCACGGCAGCGCCCTCGAGCTGCACCGCATGGTCACCCAACCGCAGTTGGCCATCATCGTCTCCTGCGCCAAACGGCTGCGCCCGCAGCACATTCACGGGTATGAGTTCCGCTTCGTCGACGTCAAACCGCAGGATTTCTTCGGTCTGACCGAGATCTGGATCACATCCGAGGAGCAGGTCAGGGTCAGCGATCCCGAGCGGACCATCATCGATGGTCTCGACCATCCGCAATATGTCGGTGGCGTCACGGAGGTCGCCAAGGGACTCTGGATGAAGCGCGATACACTGCGGGTCGAACTGATGATCGAATACGCGCTTCGCCTCGGCGTTGGCGCGGTGATCCGCCGCCTGGGCTATCTGCTGGAATTATACGAACTGGCCGACACAGCCGCATTGGAGCCGTTGCGCGCGCGGCTGACGCCGACCTATCAGCGCCTCGATCCCCTGTTTCCCAATGAGGGCAGGATGCTGGCCCGATGGCGCATCCGACTCAACGTCGAGCCCGACGAACTCGATATAATCCGGAGCAGTTGATGATTCCCCAGCGCGATCTCTCCCGTATCGCCAACGGCCTTCTCAAGCCTCGCGGCCGCCGCGTGCCCGAGGCGGTGATCGAACGCGACTATTGCCTGGCCTGGTTCCTGACCGGCCTGGCCCAGCATCCATTGCGCGAATTTTTCGCCTTCAAGGGCGGGACGGCATTGCGCCGCTGCTGGTTCGAGAATTACCGCTTTTCCGAGGATCTCGATTTTTCGTTGATCAAGCCGATCGACCTGGACGCGATACTCTCCGGCCTGAACGAGATCTTCGCCATCCTCGAGGCGGCTTCGGGGATCAACATGGCCTATGATCGGCCCGACCGGCATGGCCATCAGAACACCCACACCTTCTATCTGAGCTACAAAGGCCCCCTGCCCGCGCGCAGCGACGTGAAAGTCGATATCACGATCAATGAGGTGTTCTGCTTTCCACTGGCTGAGCGCCCGATCCTGCGGACCTTCGAGGAATTTGCCGACCTGCCGGAAGGCCCGACCATTCTGGCCTACAGCCTGGCGGAGATATTCATCGAGAAGCTGGCGGCCCTGTCGGACAAGGCCCGCACCGAGCCGCGCGATCTCTACGACCTTTGGAATTTGCTCGAGGAGCGTGATATTCGACCAGCGGAATATCTCGCCGAGTTCACCCAGAAGCTCGCCCTTCGGGAACGCATGCCCAATGGCGTGACCGCCGCGATCGCCGCCAAGGAAAAGCGTTTAGGCACGCTTTGGACGGGGCGGCTGCAGCAACAGATGAGCGATCTGCCGCCATTCGAAGGGGTGTTTCGCGAGGTTATGCGCGTTCTGCGCGAAGCCGACCTGCCGGAGTAGAGCGCGCCGTTCATCGCCCCAACGATGGGCGTAAATTAATAGATTTGCTTGCTGATTCTGCCAAAGGTTATGGTGG
>NZ_DAIMZT010000108.1:0-4599 GCF_036733805.1 Novosphingobium sp.
CACCAACCTTCAAAGCCGGCAACTTGTCCACCAGCTCATTTGTGCAACAAAGCCGATTGATAGGATACCATTCTATCGATCACGCGCGCACCTTGAGCGCAACCCGCTGAGCACGATCCAGAATGACGTTCGCCTGTGCTGTAATGGGCTCCCGGTCATCAAGCCCCGGAACATTCAGGTCGCGCTCGATCGCGTCGGCCACGGCATCCGCCAATTGCAATGCCCGACGCCGCACGAATGGCACCGCAACGCCCGCATCGCTTGCGAACCGGTTAAAGTGCTTGGGCTCCAACTGCTCCAATGTTCCGGCCCCGCCAAACGTCATCGCGAAGCGTGGAGACAACTCGGGCCACATCACCGTGCCGACCAGATCATAGAGGGGGGCTAGGACGATTTGGCTACCGTTGGCCTCCTGCCGCAGCAGACTGAAATTTTTCGCATGGGCGTCGGCATTGCCGATGATGACGTTGAAGATGGCGGCATCAACCAGCTTCAGTACCTCAAGCGCCGGACGAGCAGCGGCCTCGCGCAGCAGGGCGAAGCAGTCCCGAAAAACCGGCCCGCCTTCAGCCGCATATTTGCGGTTCGATGGAACGCCAAGCGCCTGTGCAAAATCCTCTTGGTGCAACCGCCGGGTTTCGCCGTCCGCCGTCACACGATCGTAGCGGGTCACAAGCAGGTAGGCCCGCCCGTTGACCTGTCTCCATTCCGCATCCACGGCATCAAGACCCACCGTGCGCGCGAGGGCGAGACAAAACGCCTCATTCGCGGCAAGACCGGGGAAGCGATCCGGTTCGGGCTTGATCAAATGGGTAGACGGCTGCCCCGGTAACGGAACGGCGATCTTGCCACCGACAAGTACGACCGGGAGCTTGGATTGTGCTCCCGCGAGGCTGAGGCGTGCCCCCCCTTCCCCGGCCAACATTGGTACGCGCGGCAATCGCGAGATCAAATCGGCAAGCGCAACATCTTCCAATGCTTCCGGGTCACCGGTTGTCACAGTTGGCGGATTCTCACCTGTGGGAAGAAACGCGAGCGCACCCGCAACGTCGCCGCCCAGCGCCGCCAGCAAACGAAAGGGGTTATCTGGGGATACGCCAAGCGCGCGGGCAATCGCAGTGCGCTGCCCTTCCTCGGGAAGCAGACCGCCGAAAACGGCCTTGCAGATGGCGTCGTCATATTCGGCTTCACGCTTGGGCATCGCGCGCGACAAATCCGACGTCGCGGGATCGGTCAGCCAGTCGGGCGCATAGGCGAAGTGCATCGCGCCGCCGCGATCGATCGAAAGCGTCCCGGCGATACGCTGTCCCCACCAGACGGCAAGGCTATCGAGGATCGGTCCGCTCACTGCGGCCGCCGAATATCGATCGAGCACCCCAGCGCTGCCAGCACCGCCAGAACCCGGCCAAGCTGGACAGTCGGTTTGCCCCGTTCCAAGTCAACGAGGAAGCGCACGCCAACGCCGCTCGCAGCCGCAAGCTCCGCCTGACGCAGGCCCAGCGCCTTGCGTTCTTCTCGAACGATTTTTCCTATGGTGTCGGTGTCGAGCATCATGATTTTCCCGATCGGGACATTATGAGCTTTTTCGCCCCGTTGCAACGATAATATTCCCGATCGGTAAATTTAGGAAGGCTGAGCGATCATAGACAGGATTTTTTACCGATCGGGAATATTTTCCGATGTGACATTGCGGTGCCAGCGGCCATTCCATGAGGTTAATAACGACTTCGTGCCTTTCGCCTCCCGAAGATAACGAAGTCGTTACTAACTGGCGCGAGGTCACCACCGTAACATCACCGGGATTTTTCCTGACGCAGACACCTATGATCGATATGACGATGCGGCGAGGCTGGTGGATCAGCCTCCACCTCCTCCCTCCCCCCGCTCTGATACCCAGAAAACTGACGATCTTCCGTGTGGGTATCAAGGGGGTCCCGGGCGTCCGAACTTGCATGAATGGACCTGAAGTAATACGCCTCGGAATCAGCGGGTCGAAGATACGTTTTCGTGTTCCCCAAGACGCGAAATGACGCAGAATAACAGGCGATAACAAGAGCTTATGGCCAGCTCTTAATCAGCGGGTCCTAGGTTCGAGCCCTAGTGCGTCCACCACTTTTCACCAGCAAAACCAAGCACTTAGCGAAGGTCTAGCGCGGTAGCGCGGGCCAGCGGCACGCGCCTTCTAGCGTATTTCTAGCCGCTCTAGCTGCTCATAGCAGCACCCCCGCACCGCGAAGGCGCAGGGGTGCTGGCAGCGTCAGGCAGTGGCAAAGGAGGTGCCGCCCCGCTGCTGGCCCCGATGTTTTGAAGGCGAGGGGTCGGTGGCCTTAACCCCGGCGCGGCGAGCAAGATGGAACTCCCGCGCTAACTCATCTCGTAAATCGGTCCTCGTCTCCCCTGCACCCGTCCGCGCCGCTGCACAGCCGCAGGCGCAGCACGTCCTCCGAGAAAAATGGTCGGCGACATTTGAGGCAGCGGTGCCAGCCTACCTTCCTGACCACACGGCCCGGAATGTCCTCGTCCGTCACGGGTTCGCGGCGCACACACCCGTCGAAGGGCCAAGCATCCGGCTCGATGATACCGATGGCGGCAGCCTGGCCCTTCATGCGGAGCGGGGTATATGGCTCATCGCGCGGCGGCGCAGGCCTGCGCGGCTTGGGGGCTGGCACTGGTAGCGGCTGATGGTCCCGCTCGCGCCATGCTACCAGCCATGCGGGCGCACCGTCAGCCTGCATTCCACACCCCCTCGGTTTCCCAAGCCCGAAGGGCAGCGACAACGGCGATCATGTCGCGCTGGTCCAGCGCCCCGCTTTCGATGCCGGGCAGCACGTCGCGCTCAACCCATGCGTCAAATGAGCCGAACAGAAGCGCGAACGGGGATGGTCTCGGCTTCTCCGCTTCCTCAATCCGCTTGATGCGGCGTTGAAGGGCGCGGATGCCTGCCACTGTGGTTATCGCAGTCCGAGATGGTAGCGAAGGTCAAAGGGCAGGTCCGGCGCACCGGGACGATGGGTTCGTATCGCAGGTGACGCGCTACCCATGCGCCCGTCTCGTCATATCCCAAGAGCGAGATGCGCACGAACACATCGTCGTCACCAATGGCATGGGCATGGACGCGGTTCCGTTCGGTTTGGATGATTGCCATGCCGGTCCCCCTAAGAGTGGATATCGCGCAAGGCCGGTCGCACTCGGCCCGTTCGCAAAAAATGTGCAAATAATTCCGTTTTACGCTCGGGCATCGCGGGCCTCCTCAAGAGCGGCAATCCGGGCCTCAAGCTCCTCGCTGGCACGCACGTCCGCGAGCGATTTGATGCTGTCGATGATGAGCCTGCCGACATCGGGCGCGACCGCACCAGCGGCAACGGCGTCCAGCACCTGGGCGACCTGCTCGCTGATCGGTGCGGTGGCGTCGAACTCGAAGTTCACCTTCTCGGCCTGAGCCTTCACCGAGGGCAAGACCTTCGACAGAACGATGCTCGCCGCGTTTGTGTCTCCCTCAAGGGCGCGACCGACCAGTATAGCGACGATGTTGCGCATCTCGTCCAGCGCCGCCTGTGTGGCCAGCAGCCGTTTGTCGGGCACGCCTGCCGGTCGTCCCTTCGGGTTGGGCGATGGACCATTCTTCACCCATGCGGGGTTGCCCGGTCCACGCGGTTCGGTCGGGATCGGCGGGGGCGTGGGCTTCCAGTCCGTTCCCCAAGGCGGTGCAATCTGTTCAGTCATCGGATGCCTCGATTTGATTAGAACAAGGATCAGACGACGAAGGACTTTTCAGCCGCCGCCTTTGCTGCACGAAGTTGCTGCACTTTTGCTTGTTTCGCCCCGACCGCCTTCTCCATCTCTTTGAAGATGAGGCCGCCGCGTTCGCCCAGCATTTCAAGTCCGGCCTTCGCTGCTCGCAGTTGCTTGGCAGCGCGAGGGTTGGACTTCTCGTGATGGAGCCGGAGCAGGATGTTCTGCATCTCCGGGGTGATGCCGGACAGGTAGGGAACCCCGCCCAGCACTGCGCCCACCGTGCGCTCGTCACCCGCCTCAATCGCCTTCTGGATGAACCCCATGCGCTGACCTTCGGGCAGCGTTTTCACATACGCCCTGATCTCGCCCGCCATTGCACCAACGCCCCGGCTCTCGATGGGCTGGGACAGGTCGCGCTCCAAACCCTCAATCACGCGGTTAAGGCCAGCGGTGGCGCTGTCGAACCGCTTGGCGAGGTTGGCGAGCATCTTGTCCGCGAAGTTCTACTACGACGTTGAAATAGACCGTCGGAGGGGCGAACTCGAAATCGCCCTGCCGCTCCCGACTGAAACTCGCCCAGCCGCAGAGGGGCCGCTCAGACTCGTCAAACACGGCCTGAATGTTGGCGAGCACGTCAGGATCGGGAGTTATCGAGACGCAACCCACAACGTGTTTGCGATCTCGTCCTTTGTACGGGGCGTAGCTACCTGCCACAAAAACGTATTCGTCGCCGATTTCGAGATACGCCCCTCCTTTGGGGATAACGTCGAAACTGACGGTGATTGCTCCTTGGGAATCGCGCCACTTTCTGAGAGGCTGACCGAAAAAGAAGGTGGGCAATATCAGCGACATGTGATTCAGCCG
>NZ_DAIMZT010000109.1:0-4579 GCF_036733805.1 Novosphingobium sp.
GACCGCCGGTCTGAATGTCGGCTTCGACAAGACGGTGACGCGGGGCAACCCGGACGAGCGCGCCTTCTCGGTGGTCTATCTGAAGCAGGGCAGGGTAGTCGCGCTCGATTGCGTGAATGCGGTCAAGGACTATGTGCAGGGCCGCAAGCTGGTGGAGGCGGGCGCCGCGCCCGACATCGGGCAACTCGCGGACAAGGACGTGCCGCTGAAGGAATTGATCTAGCCGGTGAACGCCTATCGCCGCAATGCGCGTATCCTGATCGCCAGTCTCGTTGGCACGGCCGTCGAGTTCTATGACTTTTACGTTTACGCCACGGCCGCAGCGCTGGTGTTCGGCCCGCTGTTCTTCCCGGTGCATTCGGCCTCGATGCAGCAGTTGGCGGCTTATGCCAGCTTCGGCGTGGCGTTCGTCGCCCGCCCGGTCGGCGCGGCGGTCTTCGGGCACTTCGGCGATCGGGTGGGGCGCAAGTCCACTCTGGTCGCCTCGCTCTTGCTGATGGGCGCGGCCACCGTGTTGATCGGCACCCTGCCCACTTACCAGAGCGCCGGATGGATCGCGCCGCTGCTGCTATGTCTGCTGCGCTTCTGCCAGGGGCTGGGACTGGGCGGCGAATGGGGTGGGGCGGCGCTGCTGGCCGTGGAGAATGCGCCGCCGGGCTGGAGAGCCCGCTTCGGCATGTTCCCGCAGCTTGGCGCGCCGCTCGGCTTCATTGCGGCCAACGGCCTGTTCCTGATCCTGAGCGCCTGGCTGAACGAGAATGAATTTGCGCGCTGGGGCTGGCGCATTCCTTTCCTGCTCAGCGCTGCGCTGGTGGGCTTTGGGCTGTGGATCCGCTTCCGGTTGACGGATACCCCCGCCGTTTCCTTCGCATTGCACGAGGCGGCGCCCCGGTCCATCCCCCTTGCCGAGCTGTTCGCCACGCATTTGCGCCAGACGCTGGCGGGAACTTTCGCCGTCATTGCCTGCTTCGCGATCTATTACCTGACGACGGCTTTCGCGCTCGGTTACGGCACGGGGACGCTGGGCTATGGCCGCCAGGCGTTCCTCGGTGTCCAACTTTTCGCGATCCTGTTCATGGCATTGGGCATCGTGGTGGCGGGCTATGCCGCGGACCACTGGTCGTCGCGCGGCGTGCTCATTTTCGGAAGCGTTCTGGCGATCGGCATGGGCCTGTTGATGGGGCCGATGTTCGCGGCCGGGTCGCTCGCTGCGATCGGGGCTTTCCTCTCCCTCGGCCTGTTCACTATGGGGTTGGTCTACGGGCCACTCGCCGCGCTTCTGCCGCAGCTCTTCACCGCGCGGGTGCGCTATACCGGTTCGTCGATCGCCTTCAATGTCGGCGGGATCATCGGCGGCGGCTTTGCTCCCGCCGCGGCGCAGGCGTTGGCTGACAAAGGCGGGTTGCTGTTTGTCGGCCTCTATATCAGCGGCGCGGCGATCCTGACGCTGGTGGGGCTGCTCTCTGTTCCGCGCGGCACGGAGCGTGCGTTCGCCGTCAACCGGTGAGCCGCTCCACCGCCCAGGCCGCTGCATCCGCGACTGAAGGGTCCGGATCGGCCAGCAGCGGCTCAACTTGCGCCAGCAGCTCCGGCTGCCCGCTGTTGCCCGCCGCATAAAGGCAGTTGCGCACGAAGCG
Organism: Novosphingobium sp.; assembly: GCF_036733805.1. Lineage (GTDB taxonomy): Bacteria > Pseudomonadota > Alphaproteobacteria > Sphingomonadales > Sphingomonadaceae > Novosphingobium. The sequence goes on from NZ_DAIMZT010000109.1 coordinate 1,638, forward strand.
GTCGCGGCCGATGCGTTTGATCGGGCTGCCGGAGAACAACTGGCGAAAGCCCGCATCGTCAAGCGCCAGCAACTCGGCGAGGCGGGGCGCCACCAATTCACCGCGCGGCAGAAAGGCTTTCATGACACGCGCGGTGGAGGCGAACTTGTTCCACGGGCACACCGCCAAGCAATCGTCGCAACCATAGATGCGGTTGCCCAGCCCCACGCGGAACTCCTCCGGAATCGGCCCCTTGTGCTCGATGGTCAGATAGCTCACGCAGCGGCGGGCATCGAGGCGATAAGGCGCGGGAAAGGCGCCGGTAGGGCAGGCGTCCTGGCAGGCGTGGCACGATCCGCAGCGATCGCGGCCCGGCGTTGACGCGGGCAGATCGAGAGTGGTGTAGATTTCTCCCAGGAACAGCCATGATCCGTGTTCGCGGCTCACCATATTGGTGTGTTTGCCCTGCCACCCCAGCCCTGCCGCCGCCGCCAGGGGCTTTTCCATGACCGGCGCGGTATCGGTGAAGACTTTCACGTCCGCCGGCCCCACCGCGCGCTTGTCCGCCTCGGAAACGATCCAGCGGGCCAGTTGCTTGAGCGCTTTCTTCACGGTGTCGTGATAATCGGCCCCTTGAGCATAGACGGAAATGCGCCCCACTTGCCGCGCTTCGGCCAGCCGCAGCGGATCGGCGGCGGGGGCATAGCTCATGCCGAGGGCGATCACGCTCTTTGCTTCGGGCCACAAGCCGTGGGGCGAACGGCGGTGATGAGCGCGATCCTGCATCCAGCCCATCGTGGCGTGCATGCCCTGTTCCAGCCAGGCATCAAGGCGGGCGGCCTGCGTCGGTTCCTCCTGCGCCGGGGCCACGCCGAACGCGCAAAAGCCCAAGGCACGGGCCTCGGCCTCGACGTCGCGGACGAAGGCGCTTAGCTTGGCTTTAACCGAGCCTGCGCCAGCATTGCCGGAATCGTTGGAGCCGGGGACGTTCATGAAGGCTGAAGTAGGAGATTGGCCGATGCACGGCAACGTGCCAGCCGCCGGACCATCAGCGGAAAAGCGCCCCCTCGCGATCGAGGCGCGCGGTCTCGTCAAGCGGTTCGATGGCTTTACCGCGGTTGACGGGGTGGACCTTTCGGTGCCTGAGGGCGCGGTTTACGGCATTCTCGGCCCTAATGGCGCGGGCAAGACCACAACGCTGCGCATTCTGCTGGGCATCATCGATCCCGATGCGGGCTATCGCCGCATTCTGGGTGCGGAGCGGCCGCACGACGTCGCGCATGCCATCGGCTATCTGCCGGAGGAGCGCGGCCTCTATCCGGCGATGAAGGCGGCTGAGGCCATCGCCTTCGTCGGCGCGCTGCGGGGGTTGCCGCTGAAGGAAGGCCGCCGCCGCGCGCATGAACTGCTGGAACAGCACGGCTTGGGCTATGCTGCGGACCGACAGATCCGCCAGCTTTCCAAAGGTATGGCGCAGCAGGTCCAGATCCTGGGCACCCTGGTCCACAAACCGAGGCTGGTGATCTTCGACGAGCCGTTCTCCGGTCTCGATGCGCTCAATCAGGGCAAGCTGGAGCGGATGATGCGCGCCCTGGCGCAAGAGGGGACGACGGTGATCTTTTCCACGCACGTCATCGCTCATGCTGAAAGGCTCTGCGATGACGTTGCGATCATTGCCGGGGGCAGGGTGCCTTTCGCGGGGCCGGTCGACGTGGCGCGCGATCGCATCGCGGCGCAAGTCCGGCTGGAGACGCGCCACGATGACGGGCCCTGGCGTGCAGCGCTGCCCGCCGATGCCCGGCGGGAGGGTAATTTCTGGCACTTTCCTTTGCCTGAAACCGGTATCGAGCCTTTGTTGCGCGCCCTGATCGAGGGGGAAGCGGGGATCCTTTCGCTTTCGATCGAGCGCGCCGGCCTGCACGACGCGTTCGTTGCCATTGCCGGAGAAGCGGCGGCGCGGGCACTGGAAGAGGAAACACCAGAGGAGATGCGCCGATGAGCAGGGCGGAGCGAACCGGGCGCCTTTCCACTCTTGCTGCTGCCTGGGTGGTTGCCCGGCGCGATTTCGTGGCGATCCTGTTCTCGCGGGCGTTCTTCTTCTTCCTGCTGGGACCGTTGTTTCCGGTGGTCGTAGGCGGGCTGGCGGCCGGGGTCGGTGACCGCGTGCAACAGACGTCGTCGCACCCGCAGGTGGGCGTCGTCATGCAAGGTGGCGATGTCGATGCGATGCTTCGTGCCCGTGATGCCCTGGCCGATCGTCTGGGCGAAGGGCTGCCCGATCTCGTGGCGGTGAAGCGCTTGCGGCCCGGTGAGCGTTACGATCCCGCGCGGCCTCTGGGCGGGCGGCAGGCCGATATCGCCGCGATCCTTTCAGGCTCGCCTCATGCGCCGGTGCTAACCGGACCCAAGGCGCAGATCGAGGAGTGGAGCGGCGCGGTGTCGATGATCGCGGCGCAGGCCGAAACGGGGCCGCTCGGGGCTTGGCCGCAGGTCCGGCCGAGCCCTACCGCCACCAGCAACGCCAGCGAACATGCCGGGCGGCTTAAGACCGCGCAGGCGGCGCAGACGCTGCTGTTCCTGATGACGATGATGCTGGCTGGCATGGTGCTGTCCAACCTGGTGGAGGAAAAGGGCAACAAGATCATCGAGGTTCTGGCCGCGGCGATTCCCATGGAGGCGGTGTTCTTCGGCAAACTTTTCGCGATGCTCGGCGTTTCTCTGGTCGGCATCGCGGTATGGAGCGGGGTGGGTGGCGCGGTCTATCTGGCCGCTGGTCCGGCCATGCCGCAGGTGCCCGTCCCGGCAGTCGGTTGGCCGGTCCTGATCGGGCTGGGGCTGGTCTATTTCGCCATGGCTTATCTGCTGCTCGGCTCGGTGTTCCTGTCGATCGGCTCGATGGCCACCACCGTGCGCGAGGTGCAGACGATCTCGATGCCGGTCACGATGATGCAGCTCATGGTCTT
>NZ_DAIMZT010000110.1:0-4409 GCF_036733805.1 Novosphingobium sp.
TTTCCGGCGAGCGGCCGAAGGCTTTGGACAGTTTGGCCGATCAAAGTTTCGATGCCGTGGTCACGATGGGCTGCGGCGACGCCTGCCCGTGGCTGCCGGCGCGCATTCGCGAAGATTGGGAACTGCCCGACCCCAAGCAGCTTCCCGATGTGCAGTTCCGCGAAATCCGCGACGAAATCGAGCGCCGCGTGACCGCGTTGCTCGATCGCCTTTCCGCGGCCAAAGCATGAAAGCCGGCTTGACCCGCGAGCTTTTGGCCGAATTTGTCGGCACCGCCGCGCTGCTGGCGGTCATCGTGGGTTCCGGCCACATGGGCGAAGTGCTGGCCAACGGAAACGCCGCGATCGCCCTGCTGGCCAACAGTACCGCCACGGGGCTCATGCTGTATGTGCTGATCGTGTTGTTTGCGCCTATTTCCGGCGCGCACTTCAATCCGATTGTCAGTCTCGCGTTTGCCTGGCGCAGCGCGATCGGCTGGCGCAAAGCTTTGCTCTACATCCCGGTGCAAGTAATCGGGGCGCTGGCCGGCGTGATCCTGGCGCACGCGATGTTCGGCTTGCCGCTGTTCGAGCTGGGCACTAAGGCCCGCATCGGATGGCCGCAGTATTTGAGCGAAGGCGTCGCGACGGCCGGCTTGCTGGCAACGATTTTTCTCGGACACCGCGCGCGGCCAAATGCACTGCCCGCGCTGGTGGGCGCTTACATCGCCGCCGCCTACTGGTTTACCGCTTCCACCGCGTTCGCCAATCCGGCCGTGACGATCGCACGCGCATTCACCGACACCTTCGCGGGCATCCGGCCCGTGGACGCGCCGGCGTTCCTGATCGCGCAGATAGCCGGTGCGGCGCTGGGGTTGGTGCTTGTTGCAGCGCTCACGGAACACAGTCCGATTGCGCATGGCATCCACAGCGCCCGCCGACGCAAACGCAAGGCCGTGGAGACGTGAGCGGTTCCGGCTGGCATCCGATAGATTTTAGGCATGGTCGCCTGCGCGGAGTGCCGGGCTTCGGCAGGAGCGAATGTTCAGCCGGCTGAACATGGTTTCGCAAAAAAATGGGCTAGTGCAGGATAGGTTTGTCGGTAGCAAGTGGACCCAATTTCGAGAAAAGTGGGCTAGTGCAGGATAGGGATAGCGCCCACGTTTGGCCCACAGTGGATGCATTCGCAATGTCAGCATGCTGACATTTTCCAAGGAAGAATGAGCTAGAGCAGGATAGGGATGCCGGGGACTTTCGGGACCAAATCGGCATCGCGCGTTCAAGCGCGCAGCGATTACCCGTACGACTACTTCCCGACTATTGATCCGAGGGCTGCTTCGGAAGCCGCACGGTAAAGGTCGTGCCTTCATTCATCGAAACGACCGAAACTGTCCCGCCGTGCGCGCCGACGATCGCGCGCACGATATACAAGCCCAATCCGATGCTGCCCTGAGTCCGTCGCTTTGCCGCTTCGGGTGTGGTGTAACGCACCAGCGGATCGAAGATCGTCGCCAGAGCGTCCGGCGGGATGGGTGTGCCCTCGTTGTGCACGCTCAAGATTACGTCCGCATCTTGCGAAGCGACGGCCAACTCCACCGGCCCGTCGGCCGACCCGTGCTGAAGGGCATTGCCCACGAGATTGGAAACCACCTGGCGAAGTCGGGCGTCATCCCAACTGCCGACAACATCGCCTTGCGAATTAAAGCGCAGCGTGCGCTGTGGGTGCGTCGAGCGAAATCCCTCGAACACTTCGCGACACAGCGTTTTCAGATTGACCCGCTCGCGCGAGAGCGGCATGGCGCTGCCCAGCCCGGTGGAAGCGAAGTCGATCAGATCATCGATCAAGCGCGAGATCACCTGCGTATTACCTTCGATCTGTGCCGTTGCCTCCTGTGAGCGTGAATCTCTTTCTGTCCGCGCGACCAGCCCCGCAGCCATGCGAATCACGGATAGCGGGTTGCGCAGGTCGTGGCTGAGGATCGCCAGAAACATGCGGCGGGATTGTTCGACGCGTCGGGTGAAGCTGGCGACAGCTTTGGCGAGCGACTGATCGATCGCTTCATTGAATCGGGTAATGTCGTCAATGTCGTTGACATCCGCTTGCGGAACACTCCTGCGCCACAGGCGCAGCACACTGGCACGCAAGGCGCGGTATTCGGAGACGACCTCCATGATGTCGAAGCCTGCGCCCACGCGCTCCAGGCCATGCGTTGTCGAGGACTCGTCGAGCCGGTCGCTCTCCGCGCCGCCTGCACCACCGTGGCCTCTGGATTTGCTCGCCTGCTGTGGAAGGCTTTGCTCGGTCTGCATATCTCGCGCGGTTGCCACCAGGATCTTCTCGGCGGCGTCACGCAGAGCGAGCGGTGTCATTTCCGCCCCGCGCGCGAGGCTGCGCGCGAACGTTTCCCACTCGGCGACGATGGGTTGGACGTTGGCGAGAATGAAGTCTGCCAGTCGCATCGTCCCCTCGAGCATTCTCGTCGAATCGCTGACTATACGCCGGGGGGGGAATTAACACTCGTCTGCCGCGGGCCCTGCAGGTCCGACTAAAGACGCTCCAGGACTTCGTACAGGTCTTGCGGCCCGAAGGGTTTTTGCAAAAAGGGATACTTGAAGAAATCCGGGGGAAGCTGTTCACGCAAGCTCCCCGAAATCACACACACCGGCACGTTCCGTTCTTCGAGAATCGCAAGCACCGCTTCCGACGTTTCTCCATCGGACAACTGGTAGTCGAGCACAGCCGCGTCGGGCTTTCCCTCACCCAGGATGCTCAAGGCGTCGGAAACACTGGTGGCGGGACCCAGCACCTTGCAGCCCTGATCCACCAGGGCCAGCGTTATGTAGGCGCCCAGGGTTTCATGGTCCTCCACCAGCAGCACTGTCGCGTCCGCCATGAGCATGGGCCCTCTCCGGTTCACGCCCTCACTGAGGATGCTCCTCGTCAGCGCGTGAACGGGCGGTCGATGATGGCGCACGCCTTAAGACGTGTGATTCGCATACCGATCAAAATCAAACCGCAACATCTGGGCTTGACTGCACCCCAACCGGCAATCTGGTGGCGCACGGGATGGCGACGAGAACGATCGTCCTTGACGAACACCGGGTGGCAACTAGATGCAGCCGCGCAAGCCGCGCGCTAACTTGTCAGCGCTTCCCGAACTTTCCGCGCAAGCTCTTCCAATTTAAAGGGCTTGGCGATGAAATGCGTATCCGGGTCAATCGTTCCGTTGTGAATGATCGCATTGCGCGTAAAGCCGGTTGTGAACAACACCTTGAGTTTGGGCCGATGTTTGAGAGCCTCATCCGCTAGCCTGCGTCCATCCATGTTGGGCATGACAACATCCGTAAATAGCAACGCCACATCGTCACGCTTCTGGAGGATCGCGAGTGCGGCGTCCGCACTGTCCGCTTCGAAGACCGTATAACCCAGCTCGCGTAACCCCTGAGCCGTGAGTTGGCGGACGTTGGGCTGGTCTTCCACAACGAGAATGGTCTCATCGTGTGTTCCAAGTGGCACTGCTTCCGAACGCGTGATCGGCTCTCGTTGGAATGCCCCCACATAGCGGGGGAAGTAGAGCTTCACGGTTGTGCCGTGCCCCGCTTCCGAGTAGATGCGCGCGTGGCCTCCGGACTGCTTGAGGAAACCGTACACCTGCGCCAGGCCGAGCCCTGTACCGCGGCCGACCGCTTTGGTCGTGAAGAAGGGTTCGAACGCCTTGCTGATTTGTTCGCCCGTCATTCCGACGCCGGTGTCGGAGACGGCTAGCAGTACATACTGGCCCGGCGGCACACTCATGTGGTCCGCCGCATAATGATCATCCAGATGAGCATTGGACGTTTCGATCGTCAGCCTGCCGCCGCCCGGCATGGCGTCGCGCGCGTTCGTAGCAAGATTGATGAGCGCGTTTTCGAGCTGATTCTGGTCGGCTTTGATGTTCCAGAGACCGCCGGCCAGGACGGTTTCGATCTGGACTTGCTCACCGAGCGTACGTCGCAGGATCTCCGACATGTTTCCCACCAGCCCATTCACATCGAGCGGCTTGGGCGACAGCGGTTGCTGCCGTGAAAAGGCGAGAAGGCGGCGCACAAGCTCTCCTGCATGCTGGGCGCTTTCTATCGCATCAGCGATGAACTTGCGGACCCGATCGATATCGCCGCGATCGATCGCACGTTCTGCTAGTTGCAAGGCGCTCATGATGATCGCCAGCGCATTGTTGAAGTCATGCGCCATTCCGCCCGTCAGTTGCCCAAGGGACTCCATCTTCTGCGACTGGGCGAGCTGATCCTGCGTTTGGCGCAGAGCTTTCTCGGCCTCGACACGTGCCGTAATGTCGCGAGTGATCTTGGCAAATCCGACGAGGCGGCCCTTGCTGTCATAAAGAGCATTGACAACAGCATGTGCGCGAAAGCGGCTGCCATCCTTTCGTAGCC
>NZ_DAIMZT010000111.1:0-4167 GCF_036733805.1 Novosphingobium sp.
TGCGATTGCCGATGCCGATCGTTTCTAATTTTGATGGGGTTCGATCGCCCCCAATTGCGCTTCGGGCGCGCCGGGCTTGCGGTGGCCCCACGACCAGCCCCGGCGCTCATATCGATCTTTGGCCCAGGTCCGTTCATCGACGGCGATCGAACCCCAGCCAATTTCCAGATTGAACGGCGCAGGCGTCGCCGCGTAGAGCGAGACCACGCCGTCGGTGGGATGCCGCCCAAGATCGCGCTCGATCGGGTGGTCGCCTGCGATCAATCGGTCCCGGATCGCACCCAGATCGTCGAGCGTCGCCACTTCCACCATGATATGGTCGATGCCGGGACGGCCCGAAGGCGTCTGCGCCATCGCCAAACTATGGTGGCGCGTGCCCGCCCGCAGGAATGCCACCTGCAATTGGCCGACATCGGCGATTTCGGTCAGCTTCAGTCCCAGCGCCTTCTGGTAGAAGGCGATGCTCCTGGCGATGTCCGCGACCGCCAGCGTTGCATGCCCCATGCCGCTCTCGCCTGCGACAAATGTCACATGCTCGGGTGATCGGAACGGACTTCGGATCGTCGTTCGTGCGCCCCAGAAGAGTTCGCAGCGATTACCGTCTGGGTCGGTGAATTCGGCGAGCCGCTCGACATTCTGCAGGAGCGCGAGGTCGGGTCGATCCTTCGGTGCCGCACCCTCCTGCTCCAGCCGCTGAACAATCGCCTGGAAGTCAGTCGGAGACGCGGCCTCCCAGCCAATTGCGGACAGACGCTCGGCCTCGCCTTCGCGCAGAATGATCCGGGCCCAGCGATCGGCATCCATGCGCAATCCTGCAGCATGGTCGCGTACATCAATCTCAAAGCCGATCAGGCTCGCAAGCTTGAGCCAGGAGGGCCTCGCCGCAGTCTCGATCTCGAGATAGCCAATTTGCGTGACGGCAGGCTCCAAGTCTCTCTCCAAGCTTGTCTGATTCTTTCTTTAAGTTAGATGTCTAATTGTTAGACGTCAAGTTTTACGGGTTCCCTTGCGGGCTAAATTATGGTCTCAGGAATCAACAAAACTGGAGCGTGACACGCGGATGTCTGAACCCAATGTCGAAGAAGAATTGAAGGCGCTCGCGCGGCTTTCAAACGCGTTCACAAAAGGGCGCGGGAGCGAGGCCCGCAGCGCATCGCGCATCATATGGCATATCATCAGGCTTGCGCGGCACGCCGAGCAACGACTGGAGTTCGAGGTTCATCGACCATTGGGGTGGAGTTGGGCGGGCTTTCGTATCATGGTCAACGCCTATGCTCTGGACTCGATAGAACCCAGCCAGCTGGCCGATATTCTCGGCGTCGCAAGGCCCACGGTCACAAGCAATCTCGACCGCCTCGAACGCGACGGTCTGCTGGTCCGGCAGACCGATCCCGAAAATCGCCGACGCGTGCTGGTCGTACTGACGGACAAGGGACGTGCTGCGGTCGAGCAGGCCATCCCGCTTCAGATGGCGATCGAGAAGGAGTTGACCAGCAGCATTCCGCTGGAACAGCGCGACGGCCTTGAGAAGATGCTGAACATCATGCTCCGATCCTATCGAGGCCATGGGAGCAAGAGCGCCTGAGCGTCGCTTCCGACTGGCTTGGATAGTCGGAAACGCGCCGGAATTCCGGGTCAATCATGATCCTGGGTGGTCATCTCAACCGAGGATCTTCACCCTGTTCTCGACGAGCCAGTCTTTCACGGAAACCGGCTTGCGACCCAGCATGCGCTCGACGAAATCGTTTCGCGCCCACACGACTTCGTTGTTGGCCTCATATTCGAAGAACGCCCACAAAAACTGCAGCCGGGCTTCACCCATGTGCGCATATTCCTCGAAGAACGTCTCCTTGCTGCCGTCATAGGCGATCGGCTCGCCCCAGAGTTCCGACATGAGCGTCGCGACCTCTGCGAAGCGCAGGATATCCTGGCCATTGTTCATCGTGTGGAACTGGCCGATGTGCCGGTGGTTGTCGGACAGGAACACCCGTCCCGCTACCTCCGCAATGTCCCGAGGATCAAGATAGGGTATCAGGCGCTCCGGCCAGATGAGCGTCCTGCGTTCGCGAAGGCCAGGCGCCATCCAGCGGGCGAAATTATCGATGAAGGTCGCCCCGCAGTTCAGATAGGTGACTGGCAGCAGGCTGTCGTCGAGCAGCCTCTTTGCCAGCGGATGCTGGATGGGCAGGCCCATGCCGTGGTCGGTCAGCCACGGCCCGATACGATGCGGATTATATTCGGGCTGATAACCGACCAGCCTGATAATGTGCGGGCTGGTTCCTGCCTCCCGGACGGCGTCGACAAGATTCCCCATCGCCTGCCTTTCGTCAGTGCCGGATGGCGTGAGGACGAATATCCCCTCCATGCCGCTGACCGCGCGAGCGAGCGAGGCCGGATCGGCATAATCCGCCTGGACGACCTCAGCTTGTGCAAAGCGGGATTGCAGCTCCCTCCCCCTGGCCAGGTCGCGCGATACGAGGCGAAGACTGATCCCCGGTGCCTCTCGCGACAGAAAATCCGCCAAGGGTCTACCTATGTGCCCGGCCGCCCCGAAGATCAGGATGCTGCGGGGAACTGCCTTGCGATTGTCGAACATAGCCGGTCTCTCCAATTGTCTGCGCAAGCCGCAAAGGGACGAAATCAGTCGTCGGGCGCGACTTCCACCATGCCGTTTTCAGCGATCTCATCCGAGCGGGTTTGACAGGCCAATCGCGATCCCGCGCGCAATGCGATCTGTCGCTCGAACCGGTCGCGACTGACAAGGGTAAAGAAACGCATGCGCTTTTCCAGTTCGCGAATGATGCCGCAGCTGGTCTTGACCAAATCCGGCACCGCCTGTTTGCCCGCATCAGACGTGCGTTACCTTGTTCGACAACCGTCCAAGCCCATCGATCTCGATATCGATCTGCGGCGTCATCCGGCTCATGTCGATCTCATGGTGCGCCCGGGGGAAGCGCTCATTGCCGCGCGCGGCCGTGCCGCACGTGATGATGTCGCCCGGCTCCAGCGTGAAGTAGCGGCTCGCATGGGCGATGATCTGGCGGACGGGGTAGCTGTAATTGGCCGTCGTGTCGGAAGCGAACTCCTCGCCGTCCGCATAGCCGCGCACAGCCAGTGCGTCGGGGTCGGCAATTTCGTCGGCTGTCGTGATATAGGGACCCATCGGCCCAAAGGTGTCCGCGCCCTTCGAGCGCGCGTGATAGGTAAAGTAGATGCTCAGATCATCCTCACCATGTTCGCGGCGCCAGTCGAAATAGCCCTCATAGCCCGGCGAGCTTTTCTGTTCGGGCGTGACGTCCACTGCGATCGAATCGCCGCGCTTCAACCCTTGCGAGGTGATGTCGTCCACGATCGTGTACCCGAACACATAATCCAGCGCGTCATCGCGCGAGACATGTTTCGCGCGCTTGCCAATGACAAGGCCCAGCTCGAGTTCCGGGAAGGTGAACCCATAGTCCGAGCCGATCTCGATGTCGGCGCCATGGCCGACCAGCGACGAGGGCGGCTTGAGGAAGAACATGGGCCCCGCAGGCTCCACATGCGCTGTATTGTTGAGCCGATTATTGTTCATGGCGACACCGATGATCTTGCTCGGGTCGGGTACGGGGGGCAGCCAGGTGATGGCGTCTTCTCCCACATAGTTCGAAGCCGCCGAGGAGGATTCCGCAATTTCGACGGCATGCTGGACCTGTGCGAGCAGTTCGGGTCCTCCGGCGATCAGAGCCCGCATGGATGAAGGAGCCTCGCCCAGGCCGGCTGCGGCAAAGGCCCGATCGAGCAGAAGCAGGCCACGCCCGCTCATACTGGCGACAGCCAACTGGGAAACACCGTCATGGCGGATGGTCGAGATTTTCATGGGCTTGGTCCTTGATCTTTAGGAGGCTGCGTGAACAGGAAGCGAGCGGAAGCCCCGGAAATTGAGCGATGCGACGCGGACGGCCTTGTCCAGGTCGAGCGAAAATTCGCCCAGATGCGCGAGCAGCTTCTCGAGCGCGATCCGCATTTCGAGCCGTGCGAGCGATGATCCCAGGCAATGATGAATGCCCACATTGAAGGCGATATGCCGCTTTTCCTTGCGGTGAATGTCGAACATATCCGGCGCCTCGAAGCGGCGCTCATCCCGATTGGCTGACGACAGGAGGAGCATGACCCGCGAGTCGGCGGGTA
>NZ_DAIMZT010000112.1:0-3915 GCF_036733805.1 Novosphingobium sp.
CCGGCCAGCGTCATCAGCAGCGCCACCGGCGGCCCCAGCCAGGACAATCCGTGCGCGCTGCCCGCCTGCGCGATCGCCTGATTGACTCCGCCGATGATGGAAATCTGCGGCGCGGGCACCGCCCACATCAGCGCCAGCGTCGAAAGCATGTAGATCGCGCCGATCGCGATGCCCGACAACACCAATGCGCGCGGGATCGAGCGGCGCGGGTCGCGGATTTCTCCGGCCAGGATCGGCGCAAGCTCCAGCCCGGCGAACGCGAAACAGACCTGCGCGAAGAAGATCACGGTGTCGAATTTCGCAAACGACGGCACGAACGATCTGGTGGGCATCGGCGTGGCCGAACCGGAGGCGACGAGCGCGACCACGCCCACCGCCACCAGCACGATCGCCGGAATCCATTGCGCCAGCCCGCCGAGGTTCTGCAGCCAGCGCCCGCTTTTCATGCCGATGATGTTCAACCACAGCGCGAGCAGCATCAGCAGCAAGGACGCGCTCGCCGTGTAGGCTGCGCTGTTTTCAAGCCACGCGAAACGCTGGTTGAAGATGTACAGCGCGAACACCATCGTGGACAGCGTCAGCGTCGGAAAATAGAGGATGTTCGACGACCAGTAGGCCCAGCCGGCGATGAAACCGTGGCGCTCGCCGAACGCCTCGCTGATCCACACGTATAACCCGCCATCCTTCGGCAGCGTTGAAGCCAGCGTCATCACGCACAGACCTTGCGGTATGAAAAAAGCCGCCGCGGCGAGCGCCCACAACACCAGCGATGACGGCCCGCTGTGCGCGGTCAGCGCCACCCAGCGCAGGCCGACGATCGCAACCACGTTGAACAGCACCAGGTCGAAGGTGCGCAGGGTCTTTTGCGGCGCCATCGGATTTACTCCAGCATGGACGTGGCGCGGAGCATAGCGGACACATCGTCATTCCCGCGAAAGCAGGACAAATTCGTCTGGACGAATTTGAACAACCGAAGGTTAGCCCGAAGGACAAAGTCCAGGGATGGACTTTGTAATCCAGAATCTTGCTCTTACTCGTCATTCCGGCGAAAGCCGGAATCCAGGTGTTTTTGCTCTTGTCGTCATTCCGGGGCCGCCGAAGGCGGAACCCGGAATCTGCTCTTGTCACTCGCTACGAAAGCAGATTCCGGACCGCGGCTGCGCCGCGTCCGGAATGACGAAAGATATTTTGCGTAGCCCGGATGAAGCCGCGAAGCGGCGCAATCCGGGTTGCACTTTCCCGGATTTCGCTGCGTTCCATCCGGGCTGCTTGCTACGTGCTACGAATTAATAAGTCACGTAGGCGAATTGAAGCCGAACACCCATTTCCAAGTGTGGCCATCTTTTACATAGACCGAGTTGCCATAGACCTTGAGCCCGCTGATGTCCTGGCCGCCGCAGGCACCGTTGACAGTGGCCGTCAAGGTCAGGATCGCGACACCCGGCGAGATAGTTGTCCCCGTGCCATTTATCAGCGTGAAATTCTTGACCTGGCATATCGGGCCTGTCCAGTCCTTTATCGTGTCGGCCTTGTTGTCGAAATGCGTGCCGAAAATATCCACGAATGCAATTTGTCGCGCCGTCAGGCGCTCGAGCCGCTTGGCGTCCTTGTCTTTCCATGCGGCCCAGACCGCATTCTCGGCTGCCATCAAGGCGCCGGTGATCGGGTCGGCGGCTGTTTCTGATGACCGAGCGCCAGCCGACTTGGCGTTAGCTGCCTCACTCTTTGCGGGCTGTGTCTTTTTGTCGGTTTCCGGCTGGGCAGCAGGATTGACGATCAGGTTTTCGCCATGAAAGGCGACCTGCCATGTTTTGCCGTTTCTGACCCAGATGGTTGCCGCCCTGACCGGGCTAGGGATTTTTTCGGCTTTGCCACCGGTCGCGCAGGTACCTTGCATGTCCGACACATAAGTCAGCGCATAAGCATCGTCGTTGATTTTCAACAGATGTGGTTCGGTCAATGTCCAGCCCGTTTTAACCTCGCATTTGCTATCGCCGATCAGCTTGACGACTTCCGCCTTGCCGACGCGGACTCCGCCCATTTGCTTTACAAACTTGTCGCTGAGAAGGTTTCCGAAGAATTTGCCGTCGCCCCTTATGCGGGCTTCCTTCGCGCTTTTTTGTAATGCCAGGAACGCGTCGGCGCCGGGAGCTGCAGCGGCTGCCTCGGAAGCACTGGCCCTGGACATCCGAGCCGGGCCACATATCGCGAGCGCGGCGACGACGGCGGCGATCAACAGAGAATTTCGCGAATCGAGATTCATCGGATTCTCCCTGGCGGCATGTGAGTATCGACAATGTTGTAAATTGGGTAAGCCTTTTACACGAACCTCTACATGATGGTGCATGCCTTAGGACTCGGCTGCGGCTCACCCCAATCTACGCGAGCTAGCGGCGCAATCCCGGATTCCGCTACGCTCCATCCGGGCTTTGCCGGATCAGAATGACTTGGCAATCAGTCGGGCGGGCAGCGGCTCGGGCATGGGATCGGGAACGAGGTTGGTGCCGAAGTAAGCGACAACCACATCCTTGTCGCGATTGATGTAGAGGAGTTGACCGGCCCAGCCACCCTTAGCCAGCTCGCCTTTGTCGCTGATCATGTCCCATTCGTAAGTCAGAGGCAGCATGCCCTTGCTCGGTGACACGTTCCCTGCTTGCTTGTCACCGCTCTCGCCGAAGATTCTCTTGATGATCGAATCCGAGATCAGCCGCGGCTGGCCCGGCGGCGGATGTTTGGTGAACAACAATCCGAACCGCGCAAGATCCCGCAAGGTCGCTGCCATCCCCGCATGCGAAGCCGGATAACCGCGCTCGTTTTCCGTCAGGGTGGCATCGTGCTCCGCACCCATTTTGCTCCAGATGAGATCGCTGACGGCATCGGCCAGGCTTTTCCCGGTAACCCGTGAAACGACCTCTCCGATAACGGCGGTGTTGCTGCTGGTATAAGCCCATTTTTCGCCGGCCGGGCGCTCACGTTTGATCGTGCGGAGGAATCCGGGTAGATCGCCCGTGCGCGCCGACTCCGGGAGCTCAGGCGAAGTCCGGGCCTGCCAGCCCAGAGTTGCCTCCAACTGGAATTGCTTGTGCTTCGGATTTCGATAGGCGTCGGGGCTATCCTCGCTTCCTTCCATGCCGGAACGCATATCGACCAAGGCGCGCAGGGGAGTTCCCGCCCAATCGCTACCTTTCAGTTCGGGAAGATAAGCCTCCACTGGCTTCGTCAAATCCACCTTGCCTTGATCTTCAAGGATCGCGAGCGAGGTGAGCACGAACTCCTTGGTCACCGACATCAGGATGTGCAGGTCGTCAGGCTGGATGGTCGGATACTTCTCGTAAACGATCACGCCGCGGTGGAGCACGATGCAACCATCCACGGCGCCGTTGTTGATGAATTGATCCAGGGTCCGCCGGGGTTCGCCGGGTCTGCTCACGACGAGTTGTCCAATTTTCGGATCGATGTGCACCGGCAGATCGACAATCGCGCCGCCGCGTCGGATGACCGCGGAATAGAAGACCTCCGAAGTGTGCGTGAACGCCCAGCGCGAGAGCGGGCCGCCCTTGTCCCAATTTTCGATCGTGACCTGCCCACGAAGCGGCTGGGCAGACATCGATTCAGCAGGCGGCCTCGGGCTCTCTATTGGCGGGGGCGCCTCTGCCGCCGCCGCGGAAAACGCAACGCTCATGAGGCACGCACCTGCGCATCCGATCGAGCTCAATCCTGTCAACGATGTGTTCATTGCTGCCTCTCCCACACCTGCGACCTGCCCAGCAGCGAGAAGCCGATGTATCCGTGCACGTCGAGTTTCTTGCCATCGTCAACGAGTTTCAGTTTGACCTTGTAGGTCTTGCCGTTCTTGGGATCGAGGATCTGGCCGCCGTCCCACACGTCGCCGTCCTTCTTCACGCCCCACATGAT
>NZ_DAIMZT010000113.1:0-3821 GCF_036733805.1 Novosphingobium sp.
GCGAGCGCGCGCTTCTTTCGGGGCGCTACGCAGTGAGATAAGCACCGCCGTTGACGCCCCAGATCTGGCCGTTGACCCAGGCAGCGTCGTCGGAAAGCAGGAACGCGACGGTTGCCGCGATATCGGCCGGAACGCCAAGGCGGGTGCTGCGTAGGCCGGCCTTCAGTTCGTCGATGAATTCCGGGGGCATCACCGCCTTGGCCGTTTCGGTCAGCACTATACCCGGGGCGACGGCGTTGCAGCGAATTCCTTCCTGTCCCCAGCGCGACGCCACATGCCGGCACATGGCATTGACGCCAGCCTTGGAAGCGGAATAGGCGACAGGTGCTTCGTCGCGCCCGATGGGCGGAGAACCGGTCGAGGTCGTCGTGCAGACGATGCTTCCTCCACCGCTTTCGATCAGGTGAGGAAGTACTGACCGGATAAGCGTGGCATAGCCGATCAGGTTGACCCGCAGCGTCCGTTCCCAGATCGCAACGTCCATGCGCGATACGTCTATGTCCCGTCCGAATATTTCCTGCCTCAGGTCGGCGGCGTTCGCATGAAGCCCGTCGATCCGGCCGAAATGGGCGGCTGCCTGCCCGATCAGGCTTTCGGTGGAGGTCTCGCAAGCCTGATCGTATGCGATCGCGATAGCTTCGCCACCACTATCGCGGATTTGCCGCGCCGCCTCCTGCGCGCCGCGTTCATCGATATCGCCGATGGCGACCTTGGCGCCTTCTTCGGCCAGCCTGCGGGCGGACGCAAGCCCGATGCCCGTAGCCGCGCCGGCGACGACGATTACCTTTCCAGTCAAGCCATTCATGTTCGCTCCCCTCCAAGGATAATCGCGGGCTTTTCCGAAACCTGATCCTTCTACAGGCTACCCTTCGCACGATTGGCGAAGGCCGCCGCGGATTGCCCGCCTGAAAGTCCGCGCCCCGGCGCGGCTGTGGTCCGGATTCTTATTCCAGCGCGCCTCTTGCGAACGCTTCCTTGTCCATCATGTTCTGTGCGCCAAGCTTGCCTTCTCGCAGCGCGGAGAACATCTCGTCGATCAACTCGTCACCCACCTCTATCTTCTGGATCTTCCACATCAGCGAGTCGATGATCGCGGATGCATAGCGAAATACGGTGTAGCCGATCGCCTCGATTACCCACTTCGTGCCCCGGCTGTCCGCCAGTTCGCGGAAACGCTCCGCCGTCAACGTACCTTCGACCGTGTGTCTTACCAGTTCCACCAGCTCTCGTCCGTCGGAGGGCAGCGCGTCCAGCCGGTCCTCCCGGATCGCTTCGATTTCGTCGGCGGAAATGCCGTTGGCGGCCGCCACGGCGATATTGCCCGCCTGAACCCATCCGTTCACCAACAAGGGCAGAAGGCCCATGTCCAGCCAGGCGCGCTCCACCTCGTTCATCGTGCCGCGGATGCTCGCTGTCATGTAGTGGTCGCCAAGCTCGGCCCAAAGGCGGGCAAGTCGAGGCGTCTGGAGAAGGCCAGTAAACAGCGGAGCGACCTCGAATGGATACTCGTCGCGGAGCATCGGCATGCACTCGAACTTGCGCTTGTCCCGCGCGACGACCCATTCAAGATCCCTGCGTTCGCTGTCACTGAGCGTGTCGTTTCCGGGAAGCGGCAAGAAGCGGCTCATGTCCCGTCCTTCGCCCTCCTTGTCCCAGTCGAGCGTTGCCCAGGTCAGCTTCAGGACCTTCATCTGGGGTGAACTGTCACTCAACATAGGCTTGTCTCCAAAGGTTAAATGCGGGCATCGGCGCGGGCGGAAGCCTGATGGCGCAGAAGGACGAGGCGTATGCGCCGCATTGTACGGATCGACCAACCGCGTGAAAAGTCGACCGGAACCAGTGGAGCTTAGCTCCGGTTTGCGAGCGGCAACCTATCCGATGTCAGGGAGCATCTTCGCTTCGCCTCGCGGATTTGCCGGTAGTCGGATAACGGCCCGCGGACCGAACTGAGTGCAAGGCTGTGCAGGATGATTGCCGCCCGCTGAAAGATAGGTCTCTAGCGTTTCTCCCCCGCTAGCATGCGTCTATGTGCTGGTGCCAGCTATCGGAGGCCGGAGTGATCGAACTTTTTGACGGCTTTTCTCCGAACGATAAGAGAAAATTGTAGAGGATAGATTATGAATAGTTTCAACGACGACGAGCTGCTGGCGGCAATGAAGCCTGAGAATCGTGCGTCTTTCATGCCGCTGGAGCAGCACCTCCGCCCGCCGATGACGCCGCTCCAGATGATCGAGCTCAACGGTGAGCACACGCGGCGATTCTTTGCCGGCGACTTCGATGGCATCATGGAACATTCGCTGATCGATGAGCCGGTCTACGAATTTCTTCCTGCTCGCATCCGGGTCAGAGGCAAGGAAGCGGTGCACCGTTATCACCAGCTCAACTACGAAATCGTGATCGCGCAAGTCGATCCAGAGCGCCGCGCGGCTCCGGCTGACGCGGGTGCCACTTACACACGATCTTTTGGCGAGAACAGCTTCGCGACGGAAATCAGCAGCATGTTCGATCTTGGCGATGGCAATCTGCAGCGATGCTATTTTAACGCGGTAATCACTTTCCAGGACGGCAAGATGGTGGGCGAGCGGGTCTGGATGGATCAGAAGCTGAGCGACTTTTTCGTCGCGGGCCTGGAAAAGGATCCGGAGTTCTTCAACTTGCCGGGCGTCGAGCGTTTCTAGTCGTGAAATTGTGCGGGGCAGGGAAAATCAATGGTAGTGCTTGAACCGGAAACCGGACCCTATTCAAAACCGTTGCCGGACTTGAACGAACGGAATGCCCTGTTCGTAGAGGGTCTTCAGCGTCACGAATTTCTGGTGCCGAAGTGCCAGGATTGCGGTGACTACCACTGGGTGCCCTATCCGGCATGCCGGACCTGCCTGTCGGATGCTCTGACATGGACGCCCGTCTCGGGAAAGGCGCACGTCTACTCCTACACCGTCGTGCATCGAGGATTGGGGCCTTTCGCGGAGCAGGCGCCCTACGTCGTCGCGATAGGTGAGCTTGTGGAACAACCTCGCCCATGCCTCGTCGTCGCGGAACTGGTCGGCACCCCCTGGCAGGAAGTCCATATCGGCCAGCCGCTTCAGATTGGCTTCGTGGACGTATTGGATGCGAACGCCACCACTTTCCGCTGGGTCGTTCGCAAGTGATCTGGCGGCGCCCGTAATGCGGCGTGCCGGCCTCATGCTGACGGAAGAGACCCCGATGGATCGCCGGCCAGGCAGTCTCGGCGGACGGCGGGACTTCGCTGACAGAATTGCAAGTCGCCGTCTGAATTCTGGCAAGGCCATGTGTCGATTCTCAAGATGAATCGTCCCTAACCCGAAATGACCTTCTAATGGATAACAAGACACTGGGATCGGAAGAATGGAAGTCGTACTGGCCGCTGGTTCTGACCGCATTTCTGGGAATGTCGTACCCGGCAATAGCCTACTATTCGATCGGCTTGTTCATCGAACCGCTGAGCCGTGATTTTGGTTGGAGCCGGACCGAGATTGCTGTCGGTGCGAGTATTTCAGCCATCGTGACGATCCCGATTATGCCGCTGGTAGGGGCGCTTGTCGATCGCTGGGGCGTTCGGTTTCTGGCGCTGCCAGGCACAGTGTTGACCGCAGCTTGCATTTCTTCATTTGCACTTGCGAACGGCAATCTCACTCTTTGGGGCCTGCTCTGGGGGTTCTTCGCTCTTTGCCAGGCATTTCTGAAGACCACTATATGGACCGCGGCGGTCATGTCGCGGTTCGTAGCCGCTCGAAGCCTTGCAATCGCCATAACGCTTATTTGTTACATACCCTGCATCAAAGGGTTGCCACCCCCCGATA
>NZ_DAIMZT010000114.1:0-3721 GCF_036733805.1 Novosphingobium sp.
GTGCTTGATGCCTGGCGGATGGTTGAGCGCTGCCTTCGCCAGAACAAGGCGGCGCGAACCGGAACATGACGGGAATGAAACTGTAACGCAAGTCCTTCAGGTTGCAGGCCGCTGGCGTCGTCACGGAGCAATCGTTTGCAAATCCGGGCGTTGGCAGGCGATCCATGACCGGTCCCGGAAGTGTCGATGCGCGGCGTTTCCATCCGCCATTTTATGACTGCGTGTTCGCCCTTGGCCGGATTGTCACGGTTGGCCGTAATTTCGTTCATCGTCCGGCACAAAGCTGTCGCGGTAAAGTTGCTCGATCTCCGCCGTCTCTTCGGGCGTCAACGCAGCGAATTCGCGCGTGCGGGCGCGCTGCGAGAGCTGTCCGTCATTCTGTTGCAGGAACTTCTGCAGCAGTTCGATACGATCGGCCGGCATATCGACGATCTCCTGGACGCCCAGGCTGAAGCGATCGAATGCTTCGAGAAAGGTGACCTCGGCAGGCAGGTCCTCCTCGATGGTCTGTTCCACGCAGGCGTACAGGAACTCGGCATGCGCCGTGGCATCGAAGAAACGGTAATAAGCTACGCTATCGTTCAGCACTTCCACGTTGCCGCTTGGCGTGCGCCGCCATTCGATCTCCGGCAGCAGCGGCCGGGAATAGGTTTCGAGCACGGCGCGATAAGCATCGAGATGCCGCAGGATCGCCGCGCTAACAGGAAAGACCAGCCCGGGCGGATTGTAGTTCGCTGCGGCGAGGACGTGGTGGATCAGCCAGCGATGGAGACGGCCGTTCCCATCGACATAGGGATGGATATAGACGAAACCGAAGGCGAGCGCCGCCGCCGCCGCAACCGGATCATAGCCGCTCTGGAGCGTACGGTTGGCATAGTCGACGAGTCCGGTGACCAGATCCTCAAGATCCTGGGCGCGGGCACTGATATGATCGGGAATGGGGTCGCCCGTCTCGCGATCGTGAACGCCCACGAACCCGCCTTCATCGCGCAGGCCCAGCCGCACGAACCGCGCATCTCCAATGACGATGCGCTGCAGGCGATCGAACTCAGGCAGGCTCAGTTGGGTGTGTCCGGCTTCGGCGATTGCCTGGCCCCATCGGATGGCGCGTGTGCCCGACGGTCGCTCCCCTTCAATCGCAAAGGATGATTTTGAGTCATTCAGCAGCAGGAAGGCAGCAGCGCGCGCGACCAGGTCAGGGCGGACGCGGCCGATCTGTGCGCGCGCACGCTGATCCAGATTCTTGGCTTCTGCGACGATGAGCGCGGGCGATCGACGGATCATCGGGCAGAAGCGCGGCGTGCCCGGAAGGTTGTTCATGACGCGGTGCCGTGTGGAAACCTCGCCGCCGGCAAGAGCGAATTGCTGGGCGGGATCGACGACGTCGACGAGCCGCACCTTGCCGGCGTCGGGCAAATCCAGCGTGTCGTCCGTCATCCATTCGTAGAGAAACCAGATGCGGCGAGCAAACGCGCCGGTCGGGGTCGCGCGGACAAGATCGGCAATGACCTCGGGCGCTAGCACGCGGAAGAGCTGCGCGAGTACCGAAAGGTCGATCCCTTCCCACTTGATGGCGAACGTCAGTTGCGCGGCCAGTGTCGAGGCCGGGCGGTGACGCGGCGTGAGCATGTTCCAGGCGGCGGTGGCAACGGGATGGTGGCGCTCGGCGATTGCGGTGAGGCGCGGCGGCAGAGGGAGGGCGAGGTCATATGCCTGCATGAGTGCAGCATAACCCGCAGGCGTTGCCGTTTCCGGAAGCACTCTTCCGCGAAATGCGTTAACCGGCTGCGAAGGCCATTCACCCATGACTGTCCCTGTGAAAAATCAACACCGGGGTCGAGACCAACTGCGAATCTCGTTCACCGGTTGCGAATTTCTATCACTCTAGCGCGGATTTGTGAATATTAATCACCAAAAGGCCGTGCTTCTTCCTGCCCGGACAGATTTGGGTGGGCGGGACGGCCTTGCGGCCGTCGGGCTCTATCGCCGCACTCACGGCGACCGGGCCGCGCGCGCGTCCCGGCCCCGTGGGGTTACGATCCCTCCCGCGCGACATCCTGTTCGAGGG
Source organism: Novosphingobium sp. (assembly GCF_036733805.1). Lineage (GTDB taxonomy): Bacteria > Pseudomonadota > Alphaproteobacteria > Sphingomonadales > Sphingomonadaceae > Novosphingobium. The sequence continues at coordinate 2,069 of NZ_DAIMZT010000114.1, forward strand.
CGGCGAGGCGTTCGGTGCAGATCGTATGGACGGCCGCGCCCAGTTCCTCGACGCGCGCAGCGAGCCATTCGAGTTGCTCGGCGCTGATGCGGTAATGCTTCGAGTAGCGGGCCTTCACATAGGCTTCCTTGAGTTTTTCGAAGAGAGTCCGGTCGCTTTTGCGTTCGCGCGGCCAGGCACCCACCAGTCGAAGATCGAGGCGTTCGGCCTGGGTGCGCAGGAAGCCGATGTTATGAACATGGGGCGTGTAGAAAGTGCAGACCAGCAGGACGCAATGATACAGGCTTTCGGTCGCTTGGTGTAGTAGGAAGGAAGCTCGCTTGTAGCGGCCCTTGTCGATCAAGTGTTGCGCGCTGTCCTTGAAGTCAGCCGCGCCCGGAAACCATTCCTCGAAATATTCCTTTGCCAGGGCGAGCGCCTGTTCGGGCGTTTTCGGTTTGGGCGTGTGCAGTTCGCCATTGTCGAACTCGTAAAGCGCGATGCCATCCTCGCGCACATCCATGAAGAAATAGCGGCCATGCGCGAGACCGTCGTTCACTTCCTGCAGCGTGTGGACGATGAAATTGACCGGCGTCTTGAGCGTCTTGGTGATCGACAATTCGCGGTTGAGGCGGTCTTCGAGCTTCAGCCAATAGTCGACCCGATCGGTCAGCCTTTTGTCGTTGACGATGATGAGCAGGTCGAAATCCGACTGATAACCCTTGGCGGTGTGCGGTTCATCAACCCAGCCGCCGCGTGCATAACTGCCGTAGAGGATGATCTTCTCGATCCGGCCCTTCTTCTTCCACTGATGCGTGGCCAGCACCAGCGCATCCTCGAACTCTTCGAAGATGATCTGCACGATGCGTTCGAGTTCGCGTCTTTTCTGTGCTGGAAGATGATCGAGACCGCTACGCATGGGAGACAGCGTAACAGCACGGGGCAGGCTTTGCACCCATCAAACACCAGATGTGCCTTAAAAATTCATTCGGGACATGATTTAAGAATTGTGCCATAAGATGTCTATTGGATCACGAGGCGCATGGAGTTGGAAGCAGGCGATGACGGTTCAGGTGACGATCACCCCGAACGGCCGGATGAGCCTGCCGGCCGATATCCGTAAGCGTCTCGGCCTTTCCGGTGGTGGTTCGTTGCTCGTCGAAGAAACGCCTGATGGCGTGATCCTCCGGACGGTTGCCCAGTCGATCGCGCATGCGCAGGCGCTGGCGAAGAAATATACCGCCGGAAAACCCGAGGCGTCGGTGGAGGCGTTCCTCGCGGGCCGCCGCGAGGACTCCGGCGAGTGAGCGAGGTGATTCTCGATGCCTCCGCGCTGCTGGCATTGCTGAAGGAAGAAGCCGGAGCGGGAAAGGTGGCCGATGCGATCGCCATGTCGCGAATGACCTCGGTCAACTATGCCGAGGTCGTGAGCCATTTCGTTCACGCTGGAATGCCCGCAAGCGAAGTGGACGCCATGTTGCGTCCCTTGCCGATGACCATTGTTGACGCGGATCAGGCGCTCGCGACCCTTGCGGGAAGGCTGAGGGCCGTGACGGCTGAGGCGGGCTTGTCGCTTGGTGACAGATTCTGCCTGGCGCTGGCACTGCGCGATGGGCTGCCCGCGCTTACGGCGGACAAGAGTTGGCGGACGATCGCGGACGCCGCCGGCGTGAC
>NZ_DAIMZT010000115.1:0-3685 GCF_036733805.1 Novosphingobium sp.
TCGCAATTTTTGATGCCATACATGGTGATCATGTCGGTCAGCCCTTGAACGCAGTGACTTCGACTTCGACCTTCATCTCCGGCTTGATCAGGCCGACGACGACACAGCTGGAGGCGGGGCGGATATCCCCGAAGACCGGCGCGGTCGCCTTGCCCAATTCATCCCAATAAGCCGGGTCGGTGATATAATAAGTGACGCGCACCACGTCCGCGAAGGAGAAGCCGGCTTCCTCCAGCGCCTTGCCGATGACCTTGAGCGCATTGGCCGTCTGGTCGACGACGCTTTCGGGCATCGCCTTGGTTTCGGGATCGGTGCCGGTGGTGCCGGCAACGAAGCACCAGTCGCCCTGGACGACGGCGCGCGAGTAGCCGACCTGCGCCTCGAACGGCGAACCCGAGGAAATGAGTGTGCGGGGCATGGGGGATTCCTTGGAAAGCGGGAAGGATCGGGGCGGCTCTTGCCCCCTTGGCGGGCCGCTGTCCAGCGCCTTTTGGGGACCCAAGGAACGGGCGGACGGGCTCGCCCGTTGAAAGCCCAAGGAGACATGCCATGGACCAAGCGAACGACCGGGCCGGCAGGGACCGCTTCCCCGACCAGACCGAAGACAATGCCGAGCAGCGGGATGTCGGCAATCAGGCGCAGGACGTCGCGGAAGACGCGCGCGTCCGCTCCACCGACCTGTCGGAGGATAGCGAGCGCGGCGGGCGGCCCAATCCGGCGCAGATCATCCCCGACGACACGCCCGACCTGGTCGAGCGGATGGAGGAAATGAACCGTTCCGGACGGATCGACATGGACGCCTTTGCCGGCGAACCGCAGATGGACGATGAGGACGACGCTCTGGGGCCGACCGAACGCGAGCGGTAGCGCCGTTGCGGAGATAGATCGGACCAGCTTGGCCGCGCGGCCCCGCCCCCGCTTCCTATGCTGGCGGGATGATCCGCCTCGCCCTACCGCTCCTCGCGCTCGCCCTGCCCGTCGGGGAGGCCGGCGCTGCCGTCGACCAGCAGGTCGTGCAATTCCGCTTCTGCCATGGCGGCGCGCGGACCGACTGCGTGGTCGATGGCGACACCTTCTGGCTGCGCGGCGAGAAGATCCGCATTGCCGATATCGACACGCCCGAAACGCATCAGCCCCGATGCGGGGCGGAGCGGGCGATGGGCCTGCGCGCGACGCAGCGTCTGCAATTGCTGCTCAATGCCGGCACCTTCTCGCTCCAACCGGTGGCGCGGGAGAAGGATCGCTACGGCCGGACGCTGCGGGTGGTGCGCCGCGGCGGCCGGTCGATCGGCGCGATGCTGGTAATGGAAGGGCTGGCGCGGCCCTGGACGGGGTCACGCCAGCCCTGGTGCCGTAGTTAACGGCAACTCACGCCGCCGCGGTCGATCTCGCGGCCGAGCAGAGCGCCCGCACCCGCGCCGATCAGCACGCCGGCAGTGTTGGAATAGCCGCGATCGAGCTGGCCGCCGAGCAGGCCGCCCAGCGCCGCACCGACGATCAGGCCGGTCGTGCCGTCCGAACGGCGGCAATAATAGCGGTCGTCATAACCGCGATAGATGCGCGTGCTGCGGTCTACGCGGATCGGCTCATAGCCGCTGCGATAATAGCGGTCGGGGCGATAATAGCGCCCATAGCGCGGGTCGGGGCGGTTCCAGTCGTAATTGTAGACGACGCGGCCCGGGCGCTTCCACTGGCCATTGTGACGGCCATTGTCGTGTCGGCCTTCGCGCTTCCAGTCATGATCGTCGCGGTCGCGCCAGTCACGGTCGCGATCGCGGTCCCGGTCGCGCCACTCGCGATGGTCGTCGCGGCCATAGCCCTGGGCCATGGCCACCGTACCGGTCAGCGTCATCGCGCCGAGCGACAGCGCGGCGAGCGTGCCTTTGAGGGTGATCTTCATCATCTGCTCCTTGCCATCTCTTGTGAAGCCGTGGAGCTAAACACCTTATCCCGCATGGACGTTGCATGAACGGAACAAAACAGGCCGTTCAGCTAGGGGACAGGTGGTGGAGGTGGCGGCGTGTTGGGTCAGGGTGACAAAGGCGACACGATAGAAGCGCGGAAAAGCGCCGCTTTTTTCCTATTTTCCTGCAGGGTGAAAGAGCCGCTCAAAGGTGTAGCGGATCGCGGGGATTATGGGACAGGAAATAGGATTCTTGCGGATCAGGCCTGCATGTCGATGATGGAAGATGGCAAACCAATCAAGATCAAGGGGCAAGGGTTTCCTACGCCTCGCGCAACTCGATCTTGCAGTTTATTCCAATGTGTAGTCGCCTGACCAAATTTATCGGCCGTAAACTTCCGCGCCCATGCCTTCGCAAAAGGAACCTGGCGATCAAGATCCTTCTGAATTTGTTCCTTCTGCGGTCGAGTCGGTGAACCGGCACCAAATTCTTCTAAGCCCTGAAAATCGAAAATGTTACGATCGATGGCGAACTGCTCGATACGCTCGCGCATTGTCGCCTGCATTTCGGAACCACGAGTGACAATGCCGCCGACGCTAATCGCTCCCTCTGCATGAAGACGCTTAAAATTTTCAAGATCGCGATCGAAGAATGGATCTTTGTTGTTCCATTCGATTTCTAAAGCGATCGTGCCGTTGTCGGCACGACGGACATGATCAATTTCGTGACTGATGGATTCCTTAGGCACACCATCGACGGTTTTCTTCATCTCGAAATTGTGCTTAGTCCAGTGCAAAGCAGCAAGGCCGCGACGCAATCGCTGGGTCATTTTGGCCTCGCCTCCTCCGCCACCAATAATTTCGGTGATCGGCAAGGAGATATTCAGCAAAGCACCTTCAAGCTCACCTATGAGATCCTGAAAGTCATGAAGCATAATCGCTTGGGCATGGTTAGTAAATTGCAGCTCGAAGCCACCGTCCCGTAGTCGCGCCAACATTATTCGGCAGCGATCGCACTGTTATAGCTGTAAGTGTCCCAAGTGGGCTTGTAACTGTCGTCGGCCTGATTGCCCCAAACATCCCATCCCTTGCGCGCGCCCCTACTGAACATTTCGAGGCGAGGCCCCCAGGAGCAGGACTCAATCACATCATATTGCTCGTCGGGCTTGCGGCTATGCTCACGCTTGCGGGTCTGGAGCATGTTGACCTGACTACGGCCCGGCGCAAGGGTGCGAGCGTTCTTTCCTCGCACGCCGAAAAGCAGAAGTTCGGTAACGTTGCGAAAATAGAACCCCACGCCCCGACCGTCCGATCCGCCGTCCTTGCGGACCTTATGCCAGACGATGTTCGATATGTAGCGGAAGCCCCAGGCATCCATAACCTTGAGCCCTTCCGGCAGCAGCGCGTTCGGAACCCAAAGGTAAAGATGCGATGGATCGGCAGCAACGTCCACTACTGGCAAGGCGCAAATCTCATCCAGCGTCATAGTGCCATAGCGATTGAGACGCTTGTGCTCCGGCGCAACCTTGCCCGTCCGGTTTTGAAACTGCCACGGCGGATCTGCGAGGATCGTCCCATATTGCTTTCCGCGTGCGGTGGCGAGCAGGTCAATATGGGCGGCCAAGGGGTCGTCGTCTGAGAACATAATGAGATCTTGGCAGAACTGGATCCTCGGATCAACCACGATTGCAGATTATCCACATCTGCAATCGCTTTCTTGAAACCTCACTCCGCCGCAATCCCCGCAGCCTTGAACATGTCCGGATCGCTCGCCTCATCCGC
>NZ_DAIMZT010000116.1:0-3540 GCF_036733805.1 Novosphingobium sp.
TGATCGCCTGCGCCGGGCAGATCGCCTCGCACAGCTTGCACGCGATGCAGCGTTCCTCGCCGTTGGGATAACGGCGCAGCGCGTGCTCGCCCCGGAAGCGCGGGGAGAGCGGGTTCTTCTCGAACGGGTAGTTGATCGTCGCCTTGGGCTTGAAGAAATACTTCAAGGTCAGCCAATGCGCTTTCACGAACTCCCAGAGCGTAAAGCTCTTGATGAGTTGTCCGACGGTCATGCGAAATGTCCGGTAGCCATGAGGTAGCCGCTGACGATCACCACGAAAGCCAGCGAGACGGGCAGGAAGACCTTCCAACCCAGGCGCATCAACTGGTCATAGCGATACCGGGGCACGGTCGCCTTCACCCAGCTGAACACGAAGAAGAAGAACAGCACCTTGAGCACGAACCAGAAGAAGCCAGGCACGAGGTACAGCACGGGAATGTCGAGCGGCGGCAACCATCCGCCCCAGAACAGCGTGGCGTTGAGCGCACACATCAGCAGCACGTTGGCATATTCGCCTAGCCAGTAGGCGGCAAAGGACATCGACGAATATTCGGTCTGGTAACCGGCCACCAGTTCGCTTTCCGCTTCGGTCAGGTCGAACGGCGCGCGCTGGGTTTCAGCCATGCCGGAAATGAGGAACATCACCCACATGGGGAACAGCAGCAAGTTGAACCCGAAAGCGTTCACGATGCCGAGGCCATGGCCTTTCTGCGCCATGACGATGCCGTTCAAGTTGAACGTCCCTGCCCACAGCACCACGCAGATCAGGATGAAGCCGATCGAGACTTCGTAAGAGATCATCTGCGCCGAGGCGCGCATCGCCGAGAAGAACGGATACTTCGAGTTCGAAGCCCATCCCGCCATTACCGTGCCGTAAACACCCAGCGAAGAGATTGCGAGCACATAGAGCAGGCCGACATTGATGTTCGCGAAAACCGCGCCCGAATTGAACGGAATCACCGCCCAGGCCAACAGCGCGACGGAGAATGTCACGATCGGCGCGATCAGAAACAGACCCTTGTTCGCCGCCGAAGGAACGATGGTTTCCTGCAGGAAAACCTTGATGCCATCCGCAAAGCTTTGCAGCAGGCCGAACGGACCGACCACGTTCGGGCCGCGCCGCAGCGCCATCGCCGCCCAGATCTTGCGATCAGCGTAGATAATCATGGCCACGCACAGAAGCAGCGGCAGGGCGATCAGCAAGGTGGCGCAGATCGTGGCGATGGACCAAGCCCATTCGTAGGGCATCCCCAGGGATTGGAAGAAAGCGGTCATTCCGCCGCCTCCGCAAATTCCTCACCATGCAGCAATTCCGCCGAGCAGCGCTGCATCGTCGCACTGGCGCGAGCGATGGGGTTGGTCATGTAGAAGTCCTTGACCGGATAAGTGATCGGACCGGAAGCGGAGCCGCCACCGAGAGGCAGGTCGCTGCCGTAGTCCGCCAGCCCCTCGCTGCCAAGGGCCGGAACCTCGGAAATCATCAGGTCACGAAGTTCATCGAGGCTGTCGAAGCCGACCGAGACTCCGAAGGCGTCGGCCAGCGCGCGCAGAATCGTCCAATCCTCGCGCGCGTCACCTGGCGCGAACACGGCCTTGTCCGACCACTGCACTCGGCCTTCGGTATTGACGTAAGTGCCCGCCTTCTCGGTGTAGGCGGACGCCGGCAGGATCACGTCGGCGGCATGAGCGCCCTTGTCGCCGTGATGCCCGATGTAGACGATCATAGAACCGGCGAACTTCGCATAGTCCACCTCGTCGGCGCCGAGCGAAAGTAGAACCTTGGGCTTGGCCGCGACCAGATCGGCGATACCGCCCTTCCGCGCGTAGCCCAACATCAGACCGCCCATCCGACTCGCCGCCATGTGCAGCACATTGAAGCCGTTCCACTTCGAACCGTCTTCCAGATCGCGCACCAGGTTGAACTGGCTGGCAAGCGCCAGAGCGGCTTCCAAGCCGCCGCGGCCCAGCCCTGCCCCGCCGACGATCACCGCCGGACGCGCCGCGCCTTTCAGCGCGTCGACCACATGCCCCGGCAGGTTGCCGATCAAGGAAAGGTCATCACCCAGGAACTCGCCGCCGAAAGTGGTTTCCCATTCAGGGCCGATCAGGAACACCTTGGCGCCGCGCTTCACCGCCTTGCGCAGGCGCACGTTCACCAGCGGCGCTTCCCAGCGGACATTGCTGCCCACGATCAGGATCGCGTCGGCGGTCTCGATGCCGGCGAAGCTGGTGTTGAAGTTCACCGCCGCCAGGCTAGACGTGTCATAGTCCATCCCGGTCTGGCGGCCTTCCAGCAGCGTCGAGCCGAGCGCGCCGACCAGCTTCTTGGCCGCAAACATCGTCTCGCAATCGACCATGTCGCCTGCGACGGCGGCGATCGAATTGCCGGGCTTGAGCGTGGCGATGGCGGCGAAAGCCTCGTTCCAGGTCACCGGAACCAGCTTGCCGTCACGGCGGAGGTACGGCCGATCGAGGCGGCGCTTGGTCAGGCCGTCAACCTGATAGCGCGCCTTGTCGCTGATCCATTCCTCATTCACGTCGTCATTCACGCGCGGCAGCACGCGCAGCACTTCGCGGCCACGGCTATCGATTCGGATGTTCGCGCCGCAGGCGTCGGACGCGTCGATGCCCAGCGTCTTCTTCAGCTCCCACGGCCGCGCCTCATAGGCATAAGGGCGTGAGGTGAGTGCGCCGACCGGGCAGAGATCGATAACGTTGGCGCTCATCTCATGCTTGGCGGCATGCTCTAGATAAGTCGTGATCTGCATGTTCTCGCCGCGATAGAGCGCGCCGATCTCGTCCACGCCGGCGATCTCTTCGCTGAAGCGCACGCAGCGGGTGCAGTGGATGCAGCGGGTCATCACCGTCTTGATGAGCGGCCCCATGTATTTCTCGGTAACCGCGCGCTTATTCTCGTGATAGCGCGAGCCGCCACGGCCATAGGCCACCGACTGGTCCTGCAGATCGCACTCGCCGCCCTGATCGCAGATCGGGCAATCGAGCGGGTGATTGATGAGCAAGAACTCCATCACCCCTTCGCGCGCCTTCTTGACCATCTCGGAGTCAGTGCGGATTTCCTGGCCCTCCGCAGCCGGAAGCGCGCAGGACGCCTGCGGCTTGGGCGGCCCGGGCTTCACTTCGACCAGGCACATGCGGCAGTTGCCGGCGATGGACAGGCGCTCGTGATAGCAGAAGCGCGGGATTTCCTTGCCGGCAAGCTCGCACGCCTGCAGCACAGTGGCGCCGTTGGGAACTTCGAGTTCTACGCCGTCTACGGTGACTTTAGGCATTACTCAGCGGCCTCCGCCATATTTCCAGCTTGAGCGATCCGGCGCTCCAGTTCCGGCCGGAAGTGGCGGATCAGGCCCTGGATCGGCCAAGCCGCCGCGTCACCCAGCGCACAAATGGTGTGGCCTTCGACCTGCTTGGTGACCTGCTGGAGGATGTCGATTTCCTCCACCTGGGCCTCGCCCGTCCGCAGGCGTTCCATCACGCGCCACATCCAGCCGGTGCCTTCGCGGCAAGGGGTGCACTGGCCGC
>NZ_DAIMZT010000117.1:0-3451 GCF_036733805.1 Novosphingobium sp.
TCGGCGGTCCAGGCGCCGCTGTCATAGCCCATGACCGTGCGGCTCATGGATTCGACGCCGCCGCCGATGCCGGCCTGGATCATGCCCGAATGAATCTGCGCCGCGATCAGGCTGACCGCGTCCAGGCCCGTGGCGCAGAAGCGGTGGATCTGCTGGCCGCCGACCGTCTGGGCATAGCCCGCCTGCAATACCGCCGCGCGGGCAAGGACGCCGCCCTGTTCGCCGACCGGCTGCGCCATGCCGATGATGACATCGTCCAGCAGCGCGGTGTCGAGCGCGTTGCGATCCCGTACCGCCTGGAGCAATTGGGTCGCCATCTGCACGGACGGGATTTCATGAAGCGCGCCGTCTGGGCGCCCCTTGCCGCGGGGCGTGCGCACATGGTCGTAAATATAGGCTTCCATCGACTCATCCTGCTAAATGCTCGGCCATATCGAGCCAGACAACAGGCGCACATTGTGATGAACAACGCTGTCGCCACCTATCGAAGGGCGGGTAGCCAGACCTCGAGCACGCCTGCGAAAGGCAGCATGGATAGCTTCCCGCCGCCCGCCTCTATTCGGTGTAGAGGGCGCGCAGCCGCGCTATCCTCGACTGGTCGAGGCCCATCTTGTCGCGCAGATAGGCTTTCGCGCCGCCGGGATATTGATCGATGACCCTAAATACCGCTTCGATCGACGGCCGCGATGTCGCCTGCCAGCAGCCTCTCGCGGTTATTGGTGGAAACCGTGACATCCCAGATCGGCGCATCCATCGCCAGGCCGACGAACCAGCGGAAGAGCAGGTTGTAGTCCCATCTGCTCCATCAACTGGCGTTCCGAGCGGATCGAATAGAAAGCCTGCAAGAACAAGGCGCGCAGCAGCTTCTCGGGCGGGATCGAGGGCCTGCCGATACGAGAATACAGGCCATCGAAATCCGGCGACAGAACTTCCAGCGCTTCATCGACAATCGCCCGGATCGCGCGAAGCGGGTGGTTCGCCGGCACCCGAGCCTCGCAACTCACGTAGGAAAACAGCCCTTCACTCCGCTCGTCACCGCCGCGCATCCTGATCCCTTCAACGTCCATCGACGCAATCCTGGAATCAGCAATACCCCTTCAGTGCAAGCGCCTTTTCCGCAAACTGCTAAAGCCTGTCTGATGGAGGATCAGACGGTGCATGTCGAACGCCAAGCCGGATAGATTCGTTGCGTTTTCTTCCTTCCCTGCCTCACCCGACGACACAAATCAGACGTCCGGTTCAAAATGAGAATATCCGGCATTGAATTCACCACTATGCAGGCCGTCCGCGGCCCAGCAGGTAGCCTTGAAGCAATGATAGAAATACCGCGACAAGGAAAAGCGGAGCAAATGTCGCCGTGTCGAATGCTCCTTTCATGAGCGGTAGACCGAATATCCCCGTGATAAGCGAACCGAGGAGCATCCCGGACAAGACCCATGGCCAGACGCTTCCGGAAACGGATTCCGCTGCGGGAGCAGGCGGGGATTGACGGGGCATCGCCACATCGGCCTCAGCCATATCCGGCGGTGGCGCAGTCAGGTCCACCACCTTACCGCCTCGGCGGGCTTCCAATTCCTCCGCGAACTTCTTGAAGAAGGCGGCTGACATGGACCGGGCAGTCGCGTCGATCATCCGTCCGCCCAGTTGCGCCAGTCTGCCGCCGACTTGCGCCGATACGTCATAATGCAAGATGGTTTCGCCGCCATCCTCCGTCAGCCGCACAACCGCCCCGCCCTTGGCATGGCCGGCAACGCCCCCCTGCCCTTCGCCGGTGATGCGATAGCCGTTGGGCGGGTCGAGATCGGAGAGCGTCACCTTGCCTTGGAAGCGTGCGGAAATGGGACCGACCTTGATCACGGCGATCGCCGTCATATCCGTATCCGACTCCTTGACCAGTTTCTGACAGCCAGGAATGCAGGTCCGCAAGATGTCGGCATCGTTCAGCGCCTTCCAAACCGTTTCCCGATCGGTGGGAATGCGTTGTTCGCCTGTCATGTCCATGAAAATGCCCCCTTTCCTCAGCCGTCGATGCCGCCGAGGCAGAGATATTTGATCTCCACGTAATCCTCGATGCCATATTTGGAACCTTCGCGGCCGAGGCCCGATGCCTTGACCCCGCCGAAGGGCGCGACCTCCGTGGAGATGATCCCCTCGTTGATGCCGACGATCCCCGCTTCCAGCCCTTCGGCGACGCGGAAGATGCGCCCCACGTCGCGGCTGTAGAAATAGGAGGCGAGGCCGAATTCCGTGTCGTTGGCGAGAGCGATCGCCTCCGCCTCGGTTTCGAAACGGACCAGCGGCGCGAGCGGGCCGAAGGTTTCCTCCGCCATCAACGCAGCGTGCGCCGGCACGTCGGCCATCACCGTGGGTTCGAAGAAGGAGCCGCCGAGCGCATGGCGCTTGCCGCCCGTCAGGATGCGCGCGCCCATGGCGAGACCGTCTGCGATATGCTCCTCCACCTTCTCCACGGCGGCAGCGTTGATGAGCGGCCCCTGAGTCACGCCCTCCTGCGTACCCGGGCCGACCTTTAGCGCCTCGACCGCCTCCACCAGCTTCTCGGCGAAGCGGTCATAGATGCCACTTTGCACGAGGAAGCGGTTGGCGCAGACGCACGTCTGGCCGCTATTGCGATATTTGGACGCCATGGCCCCCGCGACGGCGGCGTTCACGTCGGCATCGTCGAACACGATGAAGGGCGCGTTGCCGCCCAGTTCCATGCTGGTCTTCTTGACCGTCGGCGCGCATTGCGAAAGCAGCAGCGACCCCACTCGGGTGGAGCCAGTGAAGGAGAGCTTGCGGACCTTCGGATTTTCGCACAGTTCCTGCCCGGTCGCGCCGGAAGGACCGGTAATGACGTTGCACACGCCCGCCGGCATCCCCGCGCGTTCCGCCAGCGCGCCCAGTGCCAGCGCGGAAAAGGGCGTCTCACTCGCTGGCCGGATCACCCCTGTGCAGCCCGCCGCCCAGCCCGGTCCCGCCTTGCGCGTGATCATCGCGCTCGGGAAGTTCCAGGGCGTGATTGCGGCGAAGACACCGATCGGCTCCTTCTGCACGATGATGCGGCGGCCCGGCAGATGGTTGGGGATGGTGTCGCCATAGACGCGCTTCGCCTCTTCGCCGAACCATTCGATGAAGCCGGCGGCATAGGCGATCTCGCCCCTCGCCTCGGCCAGCGGCTTTCCTTGCTCGATTGTCAGGATGAGGGCGAGGTCGTCCTGATTTTCCATCATCAGCTCATAGAGCTGCCGCAGAATGGCGGCGCGTTCCTTGCCCGTTTTCGCCCGCCAGCCGGCCTGCGCTTCATAGGCGACATCGATCGCACGGGCCACTTCCTCCCGCGCCAAAGCAGGGACATGGCCGATCATCTCGCCGGTTGCGGGATTGGTGACTGCGATGGTCTTGCCGCTCGCCGCGTCCACCCATTCGCCGCCGATCAGGCATTGCTGCTTGA
>NZ_DAIMZT010000118.1:0-3426 GCF_036733805.1 Novosphingobium sp.
AAGCGGCCCTGTAGACCGACCACGAGCGCGAGGTTCTGGCGAACGCGGCTATCGGCGCCCGGCTGGGCGATGGCGGATTGCAGATATGTTTCGGCAGTGCGCGGATCGCTCGACAGGACATAGGACATGCCGAGATTGGACAACACGCTCGGATCGTTCGGCTTCAGGTCAAGCGCCTGCCTGTAGCGGGAACGCGCCTCGTTCGAGCGTCCAAGCTGATCGAGCACGGCGCCCTCGGCAGAATAAAGCCGCCAGTCGGGTCGATCCGGCGTCTGTGCCCGCTGGATGGTCGAAAGCGCCTGCTCCAGCTGGCCGGCGGCGGCCTGCGATTTGCCATAGGCGGCAAGAACATCGCGGTCGGCCGGATTGGCGATGGCGATCTGCTGCATGACGGCGAGAGCCTGTGTGTTCTTGCCGGTCATCATCAGCACGCTGGCATAATTCATGCCGATCGATTTATCCTTGGGACTGCGTTCATAGGCTTTGCCGGCGCTTTCCTCCGCCTGCCGAAGCTGCTCCATGTTCATGTGATCATAGGAGCGTGTGGCGGCGGGAATGGAGCCGGTGGACATGCGATCAGGCTTGTTGGTGCCCGCGCATCCTGAAATCGCAAGAACCAATGCGGCAAGACACGCTCCCCGCAGCAACCCTGTCCGGCCTGTCTCGCCCAAAGAAAATGCAGTCATGGCAGCGCCCCCGCCCAAGAATGATCAATCTTGCGCCCGACACACGACAGACTCACATGACGCAACTTTCGCTTAAGCAATAATCTGTTAACCCTAACAGAGCGTTAATCGCACCGATTCTCGACATTTACGGAAGCATACAATGGCGCCCTATCAGTTCATCGAACGCCCAACCCCTTTCAGCTCCAAGGCCGGCAGCACATTGCCGGTTTTCGCCGTCACGCCGGCCCATATCGAACAGGGCGCCATCGATCCTGTCGCTCTGGATTGGGCGAAGAAGGCGGGGTTCAAGGCGGAGGCAGGCGCTATCCTCCTCGTTCCTTCCGCCGATGGTTCGCTGGGCGGCGTGCTTCTCGGACTTGGCGGCAATCCCTCGGAAATCCCCTTCATCACCGGGAAACTCGCCCGTGAGCTGCCGGAAGGCGAGTGGCACATCGAGACCGCACCACTGACGGCCAATCGCCTCGCTCTCGGTTTCGGTCTCGGCAGCTACCGCTTCGACAAATACAAGACCACCAAGACGAACGGGGCAAAGCTCCTTATTCCGCAGGACGCGGAAGACGGCGAGATCAAGCGCGTTCTGGCCGGCGTTTTCCTTGCGCGCGACCTCATCAATGTTCCGGCCAATGATATGGGACCGGATGAGCTTGAGATTGCCTTCCGCGCGCTTGCCGCCCATTACAAGGCAAAGGTGAAGGTCACCACCGGTGATGATCTGCTCAAGGAAAACTTACCGCTGATCCATGCTGTCGGCCGGGCCAGCGAAAGCGCGCCGCGGCTTCTGGAGATGAACTGGGGCAAGAAGGGCAATCCGCGCCTCACTCTCGTCGGCAAGGGCGTCTGCTTCGATACAGGCGGCCTCGATATCAAACCCGCCGCTTCCATGGCGCTGATGAAGAAGGATATGGGAGGTGCGGCCAATGTGCTCGGCCTTGCGCTGATGATCATGGATGCGAAGCTGCCGGTCGATCTTCGCGTTCTCGTGCCCGCGGTCGAAAACTCCATCTCCTCCAATGCCTTCCGCCCCGGCGATATCTACCGCAGCCGCAAGGGGCTGACGGTGCAGATCGACAATACCGACGCTGAAGGCCGTCTTGTTCTGGCGGATGCGCTGGCCTATGCGGACGAAGATGCGCCGGACCTGATGATCGACATGGCGACGCTGACTGGCGCTGCCCGCGTCGCGCTCGGCCCGGATCTGCCGCCATTCTACACCGATGACGAGGATCTGGCGCATGATATCGCGGAAGCCAGCATCGACACGGACGATCCGCTGTGGCGCATGCCGCTCTATATGGGCTACGACAAGGATATCCGCTCACGCGCAGCCGATATCACCAACGCGCCTTCGGGCGGCATGGGCGGATCGATCACCGCCGCCCTGTTCCTGAAGCGTTTCGTCACCAATACCAGGCGCTGGGCGCATTTCGATATTTACGGCTGGTCTCTGAGCGAGAGGCATCATTCATCGATCGGCGGGGAGGCGCAGGGTATCCGCGCACTCTTCCATTACATCGCACACCAGTTCGCGAAGTAATCTGCTGATAGGTGCAGGCTTCCACGGGCGCTTCCTCAACCGGAGCGCCCGTTCTCAATTTAGAGCATTTCCGGGCGGAAAACCGGGCTCCACTTTTACTGGAAAGGCTTTAAACCAGAACCTTCTGTTCCTTGTGGTCTTCTTCGCCGAAGAACTTCAGGTAACGCTCCACTTCGGCCGGGTCACCGGTGGCCTTTTGCGGATTGTCCGAGAGTTTCACGGCCGGCCGGCCATTGGCGTCGCTCACCTTGCAGACGATGGAAATCGGCTTGAGGCTGGCGATGGTTTTTGGCGCGCAACCGGCAAAATCATTGGTGAGGTTGGTGCCCCAGCCGAAGCTCATGCGAACGCGGCCTTCGAAATGCCTGTAGGTATCGATGATGGCGTCGACATCGAGACCGTCGGAGAAGATAAGCATCTTCTTGCGCGGATCGCGACCCATCTTCTGCCACCACTCGATGATCTTTTCGCCGCCTTCGATCGGCGGCGCACTGTCGGGACGGAAACCCGTCCAGTCTGCCACCCATTCCGGCGCATTGCGCAGGAAAGCCGCCGTGCCGAAGGCGTCCGGCAGCACGATCAGCAGGTTGCCGCCATAAAGCCGGTTCCAGTCCTTCAGAACCTGATAGGGTGCTGCAGCCAGCTCCTCATCCGTTTGCGCCAACGCCGCGACCACCATCGGCAGTTCATGCGCGTTCGTTCCCACGGCTTCGAGATCGGAATCCATGGCGAGCAGGACGTTACTCGTACCGGTAAAGGCAGGCCCGATGCCTTCCTTCAGCGCTTCGACGCACCAGCGTTGCCAAAGGAAGCTGTGCCGGCGGCGGGTGCCGAAATCGGAAATGCGCAGTCCCGGCAGTTCCCGCAGCCGCTCGACCTTCTCCCACATCTTGGCCTTTGCGCGGGCATAAAGCACATCGAGCGTGAAATAACCGAGCGAGCGCATAGCGCTGCGCGAGCGCAACTCGTTGATGATGGCGAGCGCCGGGATTTCCCAGAGCGTCGTATCCATCCAGCGGCCATGAAAATTCAGCTCATATTGCCCGTCGCGTTTGAAAAGCTCGTATTCCGGCAATTGATAGCTTGAAAGCCAGGAGAGGAATTCCGGCTCGAAAATCTGCGAGCGGCCGTAAAACGTGTTACCCGCAAGCCAGATGTTTTCCTTCTTGGAAAGACGCAGGGTGCGTGCATGATCGAGCTGTT
>NZ_DAIMZT010000119.1:0-3413 GCF_036733805.1 Novosphingobium sp.
ACACATAATCAGACATCAGATAGGAGCCTTGCGCCGACCAGGCGCTGTCGCCATGTCCGCGCAGGTCGGGCGCGATCACGTGATAATCACGGGCCAGTGCCTGGGCGGTCCAGTCCCAGCTGCGCGCATGATCGCGGCCGCCATGGACCAGGATCAGGGGCGGCGCCGATCGATTGCCCCAGTCCAAATAATGCAACCGAGTGCGAAGCGACGTGAAATAATGCGATGTCGGGCCGACTGCGGGCGGGCTTTCCCTGCGATCCGAGCGTTTGTCGGGAAAGGCGGGTTTGATATTCATCGTTCCTGCGCGGTCTCCGCGCAGCTGACAGGATGTCGGCTGCGCAACGACATTGTTATAGCGCGCTTTTCCGGGGATCGGGTGAAGATTCTGGCGATCTGTCCGGCCATCCGTACCAAATCGGGAGGGCGGCCGGGCGTTTATCGTTCGGCGATCCGGATCAGCCTCTCTGTCTGGCGCTCGTGACACGCCATGGCGACGGCGCGTGCCAGTTCGGCCTGCTTGAACGGTTTGTCCAGCCGCTGCCGTCGTGTGGTATGGGGCGGCAGTTCGGCAAAGCCGGTGATGATGATAACCGGCAGGCCGGGAAGCTTTTCCTCGATCGCATCCGCAAGCTGAGCCCCGGTCATGCCTGGCATCGCATGGTCGGTGATCACCATGTCGACGTCGCATTCGGCCAGCATGCGCAGCGCATCGTCGCCCGATGCCGACTGGAACACCGTGTGGCCCAGTTCCTCGAGCATGCCCGCCGTGTTGGTCAGCACCAGATCGTCATCGTCCACAGCCAGGATCACGAGCTGTTGATCGCCTGACAGCGTCACCGCCTCCGGCGTCGGTTCGACCTTGGCTGGCTGCGCGGCTTCCGCTGTCGCGACCGGTAGCCACAGGGAAACGCTGGTTCCGCGACCCGGCTCGCTGGATATGATCAGCGATCCGCCGCACTGCTGGGCGAATCCATGTACCATCGACAGGCCAAGGCCCGTTCCCTTGCCCACCCCCTTGGTAGTGAAGAACGGCTCGCGGGCGCGTCCAAGCGTCGCTTCGTCCATCCCTTCGCCCTCGTCGATCACCGACAGCCGAACATAATGGCCCGAGGCGAGATCGGGCCGCTCCTCGTTCAGGACGTGCGCCTCCAGCCCCTCTATGATGAGCCGTCCGCCGCCTGGCATCGCATCGCGCGCGTTCACCGCCAGGTTCAGCAGCGCCAGTTCCAGCTGGGCCGGGTCGGCGTGGGCGGCGCTCATCGTCAAGGGGAAGCGCGTTTCGATCGCAACCGCGGGGCCGATCGTCGATTGCAACAGATCGGCCATGTTGCGCACCAGAGCCACACAATCGACGCTGCTCAGCTTCAGCTCCTGCTTGCGCGCGAAGGCCAGCATGCGTTGCGTCAGGGTCGCGCCGCGTTCCGCTGCGGTCATCGCATTGTCGATATAGCGCGATATGTCGGCGCCGGTCGCCAACCGCTGCCGTGCCAGGTCCAGGCTGCCCACGATGACCGCCAGCAAATTGTTGAAATCATGCGCGACCCCGCCGGTCAGCTTACCGATCGCGTCCATCTTCTGCGACTGGAAAATGGCTTCGCGCGCCTGTTCCAGCGCCAGCTGCGTTTCGCGTCTTTCGGTCAGGTCGCGCGTGATCTTGGCAAAGCCGATCAACCTGCCGTCGTCATCGCGTATCGCGTCGATGACGACATTGGCCCAAAAGCGCGTTCCGTCCTTGCGAATGCGCCAGCCCTCCGCCTCGAACCGGCCTTCGCGCTCGGCGGTTTCCAGGGCCCGCGATGGCACGCCGGCCATGCGGTCCTCTTCAGAATAGAAGCGGGAGAAGTTCTGGCCCAATATTTCGTCGGCCGTATAGCCCTTGAAGCGCTCGGCTCCCGCGTTCCAGCTGGTGATCGTGCCCACCGGGTCGAGCATGTAGATGGCATAGTCGGTGACGCCCTGAACCAGCAGGCGGAACCGCTCCTCGCTGGCGCGCAGAGCCTCCTGTGCGGCGCGCCTTTCGGTCAGGTCGCGCGTGACCTTGGCAAAACCGATGAGCTTGCCGCCCGAATCCCGGATCGGGTCGATGACGACATTTGCCCAGAACGGCGTGCCGTCCTTGCGCACGCGCCAGGCCTCCGCCTCGAACCGTCCTTCTTCTTCAGCGGTTTGCAACGCCAGGGCCGGAAGACCGGCTGCCTGATCCTCGGGCGTGTAGAAGCGGGAAAAATGTTCGCCGATAATCTCTTCGGCCTCATAGCCCTTGAACCGGCGGGCACCCGCATTCCAGCTGACGATGATGCCGTTGGGCGACAACATGTAGATCGCGTAGTCGGTAACGCTCTGGACAAGCAACTCAAAGCGGTTTCCAGAGTCCTCCGGCGCCGCCGTGTTCATAAGTTCCCCGTTACTTCTTTCTTCTCGAAATCTGCAAACCCGCTCGTTTGGGTGAATGTTCCGTTTTTTGTAGTCGGACATCAAATGTTTGATGTTATGATTTTGAAATGAAATGCTAATTTCTGAAGTGTTCGTCCTGATAGGACGGCAATGTGAAATTTTCCTCGAAAATCGGGCGTGCGCGACCACAAGGCCATCCTGCCGCCTTGGGGATTTCCGAAGGGTCGCCCCGGTGCTTACCGTGACGTTGCCGCAGTCCCTGAGCCAAAGCTGGTTAAAGAGGAAAAAGGGCGGTTCCGCAGTGGAGCGGGTGAAGGGAATCGAACCCTCGTCGTAAGCTTGGGAAGCTTCTGCTCTGCCATTGAGCTACACCCGCGTCGGAATGGCCATGGCATGACGGCTCCGTCAGGTCAACCGACCTGCCGTTTGGCGAGCTTGCGCGCCAGGGTGCGGCGGTGCATGCCCAGGCGCCGCGCGGCTTCGGAAATGTTGAAGTCGCTGTCCTTGAGCACTTCGTGGATATGTTCCCACTCCAGCGTCTTGATCGACGTCGGGCGCGGGGCGAGCGGCGTGGACGGATCGCCGGCCGAACGGGCGAAGGCGGCCTCGATATCGTCGGTATTGGACGGCTTGGCGAGATAATTGGACGCGCCCAGCTTGATCGCCTCCACCGCCGTCGCGATGCTGGCAAAGCCGGTCAGCACGACGATCAGCATGCCGGGGTCATGGGCATGCAGCGTCTGGACGCATACCAGCCCCGATTCCGGCCCTAGCTTGAGGTCGACCACGGCATAGCCCGGATTATTGTCCGCCAGCAAAGCGACCAGGCCTGCATGATTGTCCGTGGTCAGCACCCGATAGCCGCGCCGTTCGAAGGATCGCTTCAAGGTGCGCACGAAGTCGGCGTCATCTTCGACCAGCACCAGCAGCCGCTCTTCGTTCATTGCTCTGTCTCCTCCAACGCCACGGTGCCCAGCGGCAGCCGCAGCAGGATCAGCGCGCCGCCATCCGCGCCG
>NZ_DAIMZT010000120.1:0-3365 GCF_036733805.1 Novosphingobium sp.
TGTTCTAAGTCATTGAGACTACTCCTTTCATGCGACTTCACGTCGCACTGCCTGCCTGAAGGTCAGCCAGCCCTGCGAGGGATAGCCATGTTCGATCACCGCGCCCCACAGGATCAGCACATTAACGCCAGAATAGCGGCGGGCGGTGAGCGCGTTGCGCGGCAAGCCGGGGCTGGCCGCATTGCCGTCGCCATCGGGCCGCCCCCAAGGCTGCACCCACGGGAAACGGCCCGCCTCAAGCTCGCCGATGATCCGCGCCGTCACCTCGTCATAGAGGCTGGTGCGGGCGGTTTCGGGCGCTGTCCGGGCCTCGGCGGGGCTTGGGGTTCCGCCGCTGGAAGCCTTGGATTTCAGGCCCTTGCCGCGCGCGCGATGGCAAGTGGAAGCACGCATCGTTCACCTCCTACACCGCCCCAAAACCACCATGGCCTCCCCGGAAAGCGGGGGTGGGCGGCAGGATGCGAACCGGAGAGGCCCGCTTGAGCGGCGCCGGCATCCGAAGGGCCGCAACGCCAGTGAAGGAGCCGGTCCCGAGCGTAGTCGAAGGGCCGGCTTGCTGGCGACGCGAGCGGGCCTAGCAGGGAGCGCTGCCCACCCGCGCTTGACCGGGAGAGGCCACCAACAGCGCCGCCGCGCGTCAGCGCGGCGACCGCGCCAAGGACGGGCGCAGCCCGTCCGCTCGCGCCAGCCGATCGTTACCGACAGGCCGAGACCCGGCGCAAGCCGGGGCTCGGTGGCGAAGGCGACGGAAAGCCTTTGACGTCGCCAAGCCATAGAGCGCGGTCGCGCCGTGAGGCGCGAGGCGTCAGGATCAAGCCCTGGTAGCCAGCTATGCTTTTTCGGGTCTTCAGCGTCTTTGCCGCTACCTGCTCGCCACCACCTTCAACCGGCACGAACTGCTCATCAGGTATTTCATGGCGATTTCGCTCGGGAAATGGGCTGCCCGGTCGATTTCATGCGGCCCAGATCACGCAGAATCTTCGGCTTGGCGCACGCCGGCATCGTCATCTCGGCAAACCGCCCTCTCATCCTTGCGCGGTCGGACGGATGACAATGCTACCCACATCGACTTCCGGCGGCTGTTCGATGGCATAGAGGATGCCGCGCGCAATCGCGTCGGGCGGGATCGCGATCGCACTGATCTGATCGCCGGTGACCTTCTTGGTTGCCTGATCGGTGATGCTGTCCGCAAAGTTGGTCGCAGTCATCCCCGGAGACACCTCGGTCACGCGAAGGTTCGGCCCCGCTTCCTGCCTCAATATCTCGGTGGCTGTCCGTACCGCGTTCTTGGTGGCGGCATAGACGCCCATCGTGGGGACCATTCTGAGGCCGGCAGTGGAGATGACGTTGACCACATGCCCGGTTCCTTGTCGTGCGAATACCGGCAGAGCAGCCGCGATACCGTAAAGCGTACCGCGCAAATTCACGTCGATCATGGCGTCCCAGCCTTCAACGTCGAGCGCGTCGAAGCGGGACGTAGGCCCGATCCCCGCACAGTTGATGATGACGTCGAGCCGACCCGTCGCTTCAATCGCGAGGGCGACAAGCTCCTCCAGATCGCCCCGGCGTCGAACATCGGTGGACTTGAAGACCGCCTTTCCACCGCTGCTCGTGATTTCATCAACTGTGATCTTGAGCGCATCTTCGTTGCGAGCGCCGAGCACGACGAACGCGCCATGCCTGGCCAGAAGAGATGCGGTTGCCCGCCCAATTCCACTGCTGGCGCCCGTGATCGCGACGACTTTGCCTGAAATACTCATCGGCTGTCTCCTTCAAGGGGAAGGTAGTGCCATCGCGTCAGATGATCTATATTGTCACGTCTATGGATTTATCGAGATCGTCCAAATCAGCGCACGACCCACTGTCCGACGTTCTTGATGTTCTCGGCGCAAAGGTGGCGCGCCAGACCCGCATGGAAGCGGCTGGCCGATGGGCCTTGGCGTTCCCCGCCATCGAGCGGCTCAAGTTCATAGCCATGGTGCGCGGCAACGGGTGGATGCTACTGCCGGGCCGCGCGCCGGAGCATTTGTCCCAAGGGGACATATGTGTGCTTGGGCACACCGCTTACGCCATTGCAAGCCACCCCGACGAAATGCCGGTCGATGGTGAGGCCGTCTATGCGGCGGGCGACATAGCGCGTCTTGGCGGGGATGATACGATCGCAATTGGGGGAACGGTCACGTTCATGGCGGGCCACGCGGATTTCCTGCTCGACATACTGCCGGAGTGCATGGTCGTTTCCCGGTCCTCCCCGGCTTCCGGTGCGGTCGGACTCATTCTTGACCTGATAATCAGCGAGTTCGAGCGCGATACGATGGGTCGCGAAATCGTCAGTGCCCGGCTTGCCGATGTGCTGCTGGTAGAGGCCATACGGGCCTATGCCGGCAGTGCCGCTTTGGAGAAGGTCGGTTGGCTCGGTGCGTTGTCCGATCCGAGGCTCGGCCGTGTTCTCCGGGCCATTCACAACGACGTCGTGCAGCCGTGGACCGTGGCGCAACTCGCTGGAGTGGCTGGTATGTCGCGAGCCGCTTTTTCCGCCGAGTTCACCCGCCGTGTGGGTCAGCCGCCGCTCGCTTACCTGCGGTCGTGGCGCCTGACACTTGCCCGCGCGGCTCTGGCGCGCGGCGAAGCAAGTGTGGCTCGCGTCGCGGACAGCGTCGGCTACTTGTCGCAAAGTGCCTTTGCCTACGCCTATAAACGTATGTTCGGTGTGCCGCCTACGAGCCAGCAACAGCACCGCTGACTTCCAATTTTTGTCGGCAGCGGAAAGAATAGACTGAAAAATGACGGAGTAATGCGGCCATCGAACGCTCGGTCGATCAATCTCACCTATCGGCAGCCGCGTCTCATCAGTTGCCGGTATCCACCGCGCGCCATGTCACGAGCCTCGCGCACCAGTCGCCGAACCCTCGAGCGCAGCGAATCCGAAGCACCGCTCCATTCGCACGCCGTGCGTTCCTCGCCGAACAGCATCGCGCCGATCTCCCGCTGGCTCGCGCCTTCCCCGAGCGCGTCGTGCACGCGCAGCAGCTCGATCCCGCGATCGATGCGGGGATCGCGGGGAAACAGCGATCGGGCGAACCGGCGATGCCGGCACAGGTCCAGCAGGCGGCGCAGCGGCAGCAGCCGGGTTTCGGCCGAGGCCAGGCCGCGCAGCCGATAATGGAGCAGGACGGCGTCCTGCCCGGCCAGCCGGCCCTCCTCGATGTCGAGCCGGATATGATGCCAGCCGTCGGACAGGACCGCATGCTCGCGCCCCGCGGAATCGATGGCGACCGCCAGCCAGGGCGCGATTCCAGCGATACGAATACTGTCGGGATCAGCCGGATCGGCGGGCAAGGCGGCGACGCCGATCGTCCCGGGGT
>NZ_DAIMZT010000121.1:0-3302 GCF_036733805.1 Novosphingobium sp.
TCGAATCCATGAGCCGCACGGTCATGGGCTATGACAGCGGCGCCTGGACCGCCGACCCGACGATCGCTTACACCAATCATTATGCGCCGCAGGGTATCGGCGCGGACCTGATCGCGACGCTCGACGGCTTCAGCCGCGAGGATGTGGACGCCTTCGCCGTCGAAAGCCAGACGCGCGCCGCGCGGGCATGGGAGGAAGGCCGCTTCAAGGGCGCGATCGTGCCCGTGAAGGATGTGCTGGGCGACATCATCTTGGACCATGACGAACATATGCGGCCCGGAACGACAGTGGAAAATCTGGGGAAGCTCAAGCCGTCCTTCGAAGCTTTCGGCAAGGCCGGGTTCGAGGCGGTGGTCAAGGACCGCTATCCGCAGATCGAGGAACTGAACTATGTCCATCACGGCGGCAACAGCTCCGGCATCGTTGATGGCGCCGGCCTCGTCCTCGTGGGTTCCAGGGAATTTGGCGGGAAAGCAGGGCTGAAGCCGCGTGGACGAGTGCGGGCCTATGCCAATATCGGCTCGGAACCGACCATCATGCTCACTGCCCCGACGGCGGTCTGCCAGAAGGCGCTCGAGGCCGCCGGCATGAGCAAGGACGACATCGACCTTTGGGAGTTGAACGAGGCTTTCGCCAGCGTCGTCATGCGCTTCATGAAGGAAATGGATGTGCCGCACGACCGGATGAACGTGAACGGCGGCGCCATCGCGATGGGCCATCCGCTGGGCGCGACCGGCGCGATGCTGGTCGGCACGGTTCTCGACGAACTGGAGCGGCGCGATCTCAACACCGGCGTCATTTCCTTGTGCGCGGCCAACGGGCTGGGCACGGCCTGCATCATCGAACGCGTCTGATCGCGAAGCGGAAAGCCAAGACTATGCAACATATGAAGATCGAAAAGGCGGCCGACGGTTTCGCTACCCTCATCCTCGACAATGCCGACGAGTCGATGAACGTCGTGAGCGACGCCTTCATCGCCGACATGACGGAGGCGGCCGCCACCATTGCCGCCGACGACAGCATCAAGGGCGTCATCCTGACCAGTGCGAAGAAAGCGTTCATGGCGGGCGCGGACCTGAAGCAACTGGTGCGCGGCTATTCGAAGCAGGAAGCCTATGCTTTTTCGCAGCGTGCAACGCAGATGCACCGCGCGATGGAAACGTCCGGCAAGCCTTGGGTCGCTGCCCTGAACGGTCTGGCGCTCGGCGGCGGCTTTGAACTGGCGCTCGCCTGTCATCACCGCATATTGGTGGACGATGCCAACGCGCTGGTCGGCCTGCCCGAAGTCAATGTCGGCCTGCTCCCCGGATCGGGCGGGACGGTGCGCTTGGGCATCATTGCCGGCATGAAGACCGCGCTCGACCTGCTGCTGTCAGGCCGCAGCGTCGGTCCGGCCGAGGCGCTGAAGCTGAAGATCGTGGATGAAGTGGCGCCGGCGGACCAGTTGATGGAGCGCGCCCGCGCCTGGCTGGTGACGGGCCCCGACCCGGTCAAGCCCTGGGACGTCAAGGGCTGGGTCCCGCCACAGAAAAAGGGCATGACCGTGCCCGAGGACGCGCTGGCCTATACGCTCGCGGCGGCGAATATCGCCAAGAAGGGCTATAACACGCCCGCGCCGCTCGCTATCCTCGCTTGTGTATTCGAAGGGCTGCAACTGCCATTCGACAAGGCGCTGACCGTTGAGGGCAAATATTTCGCCAAGCTGATGAGCGACCCGGTCGCGACCAACATCATCCGCACCAGCTTCATTTCCAAGCAGGCGGCCGAGAAAGGCGCGCGTCGCCCCGCCGGTGTGCCCAAGAGCGAAGTGAAGAAAGTCGGCGTGCTGGGCGCGGGCATGATGGGCGCGGGGATTGCCTATGTCTCGGCCAATGCGGGGATCGAGGTCGTACTGCTCGACCGCGACGTACCGACCGCAGAAAAGGGCAAGGCCTATTCCACCAAGGTTCAGGGCAAGCTGATCGAAAAGGGCAAGCTCACCCAGGCCAGGGCCGACGAACTGCTGGCCCGGATCACGCCGACCGACGACTACGCGCTGCTGGAAGGCTGCGACCTGGTCGTCGAGGCCGTGTTCGAGGATGCCGGCATCAAGGCCGAGACCACGCGCAAGGCCGAAGCGGTGATCCCGGCGAGCGCGGTGTTCGGATCGAATACATCGACGCTGCCGATCTCCCAGTTGGCGCAGGCATCGAGCCGGCCCGACAAGTTCATCGGGACGCATTTTTTCTCGCCGGTCGACCGCATGGGGCTGGTCGAGGTGATCCGCGGCAAGCAGACATCGGACGAGACATTGGCGCTCACGCTGGACTTCATCGCGCAGCTGCGCAAGACGCCGATCGTGGTGAGCGACAGCCGCGGTTTCTACACCAGCCGCGTATTCCGCATGTTCATCTTCGAAGGCGTGGCGATGGTCGAGGAGGGCATCGAGCCGGCGCGTATCGAGAACGCCGCGAAGTCCGCCGGCTTCCCGACCGGGCCGCTGGCGCTGCTCGATGAGGTGACGATGGAACTGCCGGTCAAGATCGTCGATGACGCGGCCGGCACGGAAGGCAATACCTATACGATCGAGCGCGGCCTGCCGGTTTTGAGGAAGATGATCGGCATGAAGCGCGGCAGTCGGAAGGCCGGCGGCGGCTTCTACGATTATCCCGAAGGTGCGTCCAAGCATATCTGGAAGGGCGTTGCCGAGCATTTCCCGGTCGCGGCGCAGCAACCCGATCAGGACGAGCTGAAGCAGCGTTTCCTCTACGCGCAGGCGATGGAAACGGCGCGCTGCCTGGAGGAAGGTGTGCTGGAAACCCCGCAGGATGCAGACCTCGGCGCGGTCTATGGCTGGGGCTTCCCGCTTTGGACCGGCGGTACGATCAGCTATATCGACATGATCGGCATCGGCGAATTCGTGGCGCAGGCGGACGGGTTGGCGCAGAAATATGGGTCACGCTTTCTGCCGTCCGCCTGGCTACGGGACAAGGCAGGGCGAGGCGAGGCTTTCTATGGGGCGGAGGCGCCGGTCTGGGATCGGGAAATGGCATGAAAAGGCTGATCTTCGAATCGGAGCATGAGCAGTTCCGGGAGAGCGTCATCAAGTTCATGCGGGCGGAGGTGGCGCCGCATGTCGAGCGGTTCCGCGAGCGGGGCATGGTGGATCGCGAACTGTTCCTCAGGGCCGGGGGGCAGGGGCTGCTCTGCACCTGGGCCGAGGAGAAATACGGCGGCGCGGGCATCGATGATTTCCGCTTCGAGCAGATCATCATCGAAGAGAATATGCGCCACGGCGACATCGGCTTCTACATCAACCTGCA
>NZ_DAIMZT010000122.1:0-3125 GCF_036733805.1 Novosphingobium sp.
TCTAGCCTGCAATGTCGCCGTCGCGCCTGCTCTGGCGAGTGACCGGGCGGTCGCGCCAGCCGTCGAGGCAAGGGCGGACCTGCCGAAGCTGAAAGCGCAGGCCATCGCCCATGTGGATGCCGAGGCCAAGCAGATCCAGGTCATGGTCGACCAGCTGTTCAGCTTCGCGGAGCCGGGTTTTCAGGAGGTCCGGTCTTCCGCCTATCTCGCCGATATTCTTGAGAAGAACGGCTTTACGGTCACGCGTGGCGTCGCCGGGATTCCGACCGCCTTTACGGCGACATGGGGAACGAAGGGGCCGACGATCGCGCTCGGCAGCGACATCGACGCGCTGCTCGGTCTCTCGCAATATCCGGGCATCGCCGGGAAGAAGCCGATGGTGGAGGGCGCGCCGGGGCATGGGGAGGGGCATAATAGCGGCCTGCCCGTCGTGATCGCGGCGGCCATCGCCGCCAAGCAAGTCATGGAAAAAAATGGCATCGCCGGGCGATTGGTGGTTTGGCCGGGCGTTGCGGAAGAATTGCTGGCGGGCAAGGCGTTTCTGGTCCGGGCCGGTGTGTTCAAGGGGGTGGATGCCTGCATATTCACCCATGTCAGCGGCGATTTCTCCACGGCCTGGGGCGATATGGGCCTGACCGCGATGGTCTCCCGCCGAATACACCTTCCACGGCAAGTCCGCCCATGCGGCCATGGCGCCATGGCAGGGATTGAGCGCTCTCGACGCTGTGGAACTCATGGATGTCGCGTGGAATTTCCGGCGCGAGCACCTTCCGCTGACGCAGCGTTCCCATTCCGTCATCACCGATGGCGGCGACCAGCCCAATATCGTGCCGGAAAAGGCGACGGTCTGGTATTATTTCCGGGAGAACGGCTTCGACACCGTTCGCCAGTTGTACGAGACCGGCAATACCGTCGCGCAGGCGGCGGCGTTGGCGACCGGCACGACCGTCGAGCATCGCCTGCTGGGATATGCGGCCCCCAATTACGGCAACAAGCCGCTGGCGGAGGCGGCCTATGCCAATATCCAGGCGGTCGGGATGCCGAAGTGGGATGCGGACGACCGCGCCTTTGCTCTGGCGGTCCAGCAGGGCAGCGGCCGGGAACCGCTTCCCTTGGCCGATCGAGTCGGCGAACTGTCGACGCCCGCGAACAGGGGCGCCCCCATTGGCGGTTCCGACGATATCGGCGATGTGATGTGGACCGTGCCGACGATCACGCTGCGTTACCCGTCCAATATTCCTGGCCTCATCCCGCATAACAGCATGGCCGCCATCGCCATGGCGACGCCGATCGCGCATACGGGGGCCGTGGCGGGCGCCAAGGCCGTCGCCCTGACGGTCCTGGACCTGGTGACGAATCCTTCGCTCCTTAGGGAAGCGAAAACATGGTTCACGGATGTGCAGACGAAGGATCGGAAATATGAACCGATCGTTTCGGGAAGCGATGTGCCGCCCATTCATCTCAATGCCCAGACCATGCGCCTGATGCGGCCGGAAATGGAGAAATTCTATTACGATCCGACGCGATACGGCACATATCTGGGACAGCTCGGCATAGACTATCCCTCTGGCAAGGCGTCGTCCCGCGCCGCCCGGCGACCAAGGTAAAGCATCCGTGGACCACGGATGAGAGGGAACAGTCCAAGCACTGGAGGCGCGGTTCAAGGTCAGGATGCCGTCAATCGACGACAATGCTGGGCGGCAAACGGCGTCGCCGACGATTATAATCTGCTTATGGCCATGGTTTGATCAACTGTCGGACAGATTGCCTATATCCTGCCTATGAAATTCACCAGCGAAGTGGTTATTTGGTCGTTCCAGTCCCAAATTTTCCCTTAGCGTGCATCCCTCATAGGCGGTTCTGAACAATCCGCGGCGCTGGAGTTCGGGTACGACCTGTTCCACGAACCGGTCGACCGATCCATGCAGGTCGGGAAACATGATGTTGAAACCATCCGCTGCGCCACTGCGGAACCAATGTTCGAAATCATCGGCGATGTCTTGAGGGCTGCCGAACAGGATTCGATGGCCGCCAGCAACCATCTTGCGCAGCAATTGGCGAACAGTCGGCCTTTCCCGGTGGATGAGATCGACGACCAGTTGCTGGCGGCTCTTGTGCGTGTTCGTGATGGGAATAGCGGCGGGCAATATCACAGGTTCGTCCAGCGGCAGTTTCCACAGATCAACCCCTATGTTGACGAAGCGGGATATGCCCTTGAGCGTCACAACAGGGTCGAGAAGATCCTGAAGTGTCTCGTAGCGCGCGGGCTTCATCCACATCCTTGCCCACATAGACCGACACGCCGGGAAGGATGCGCAGATCGCCCCGTTTGCGCCCATATCTTGCGACGCGGGCGGTGATGTCGGCGTTAAAGGCCAGCGCCTCATCGATCGTCTGGGCGCCGGTGAAGGCCAACTGGGCTGTACGCGCCGCCAATTCGCGGCTGTCACGGGATGAGCCGGCCTGGGCGATCACCGGATAACCCTGCACCGGGCGGGCCGCGTTCAGCGGACCCTGGACGGCGAAATGCGGACCTCTATGGTTCAGCGGGTGCATTTTTGCCGGATCGGACCAGATGCCGACGGTCTTGTCCTGCACGAAGGCGTCATCTTCCCAACTGTCCCACAGGCCAGTGATGACATTGAAGAATTCCTGCGCCCGTTCATAACGCCTGGCGTGCAGCACATGATCCTCGTGACCGAAATTCGCCGCGCCGCCCAGCGAGGTAACAAGGTTCCAGCCCGCTCGCCCATCGCTCAGATGATCGAGAGAGGCGAGACGGCGGGCCAGTGTGTAGGGCTCATTATAGGTCGTGTTGGCCGTGCCGATGAGACCGATCCGGCTGGTGGCGACTGCGAGCGCCGGGAGCAGCATGAGCGGATCCCAACGCATGCCCTGCGAGGTCCGGGTAAGGGAGTCTGCGTCGAGATCCGGGACCGCCACGCTATCATTGAGAAAGAGGGCATCGAACAGCCCTTCCTCCAGCTTCCGTGCAACCCGCGCATAGGGCGCGAAGCTGCGCGAGGCATTGGCATCCACTTCCGGCAACCGCCAGCTTGCGCTGTGCGAACTGAAGCGCCCCGGCTTTTCAGGAGGCAGTTTTCATTGGGCTATGCAGCCATATC
>NZ_DAIMZT010000123.1:0-3120 GCF_036733805.1 Novosphingobium sp.
CGCTGCCTTAACGGGCGTGGTCGCGTTTGCGAGCGGGGTCATAGTAGATTTCCGAGATACGGTAGCGGCCGTCGCGCTTCTGCATCTGGACGACGACGTCGACCAGATGCAGCAAGAGCGAGCGGATATCGTCGCGATGGAGGTCCCGACCCTCCGCGCTCTCCTTGACCAGCAAGGTCATTTGTTCAAAGGCAAGGCGGGCGCTGTCTGCGTGAACCGTTGTGATCGATCCCGGGTGCCCCGAATTGACGTTCCTGAGATAAAAGAAGGCGGTGCCGTCGCGCAGCTCCTGCAGCAAGATGCGGTCGGGCCGCATGCGCAAGGACGATTCCAGCAGTTCGCGGGGGCCGATTTTGGCCACACCTTGCCCATCCTTGGCATAGAGCAGCCGGACGCAATTTTGATGCGGGATGACGAGCTCGGTGGTGTCTTCAATGGTGATGAGCCGTTCATGCGCCGGGATCGCCGCAATCAGCGCCTTGGACAGAGTGGTCTTGCCCGAACCAGTCGCCCCCGAGATCAGGATATTGCGACGGGTGCGCACCGCAAGCTCAAGGAACTCGCGCCAGCGGCCGGCGTCTTTCAGCGCGAGCAGTCGATGCTCATCGGTGGCCAGCTCGTCTCCCGCAGAGCGGACCTCATCAAACAGTTTTGCCCGCGCCAAAGCGTCCAGATTCATGTTCAGTGTCGAGGGCTTGCGGATCGTCAGGCTGACCATGCCGGTCGGGACCGCTGGTGGCACCACGATCTGACAGCGCTCCTCGCCGATCAGGCTGGTCGATACCACCGGGTGTTCCGGGCCGATGTCCTGGCGGGTGTGACCGGCGGCTGCGGTCGCAAGGTGCGAGAGGTAGGCATGCGTGAGGGTTGGCGCTGCGTGCCGGATCCAACCGTCAGATCCTTCCACGAGAATCTCGCCGGGACGGTTGACGACGATTTCGGTGAGGGTGTTGTCCGCCAGGTATGGCGCAAGCGGCTCGAGGTAGCGCGCCAGCACCAGGCGACCGCCATCGTGATTGACCGATGCGCCTGTGCTCATTTCGTCACCACGGCTGGCCCGACAAGGCCTCCGGGGAGGGTGCGGTCGAGAATCTGGGTGCGACTTTCGATCCGCCTGAGTTGGTAGACCGACGAGAAATCGAGGTCGCGCGCGACAAAGATATTCACGAGCTCGCCCTGGTTCTTGCTCAGCGTCGGCGGGATGTGGATTGACTGCTCGACGGCGATGCCGGCGGCGGTGTTGCTCGCCCCAGCAGTGTTGTTGATCTGGATCGAGCCGTCTTGCAGTTGCTGGCGCCCGATCGAGGAGGCGTCGCTGACGATCGACAGTAACAGCGCTGATCCGAAGCGCTCCCAGAAATGCGTGTCAATATCGCCGTCGAACCCGGCGCGGCCGAGCGCATCCGTGGCAGGCGACGCTAGGGCCGCGATGACACCAGTTGGTGTCTTGGCACGGCTCCACAGAACAAACATGCGTTTTGAGCCTCGCCGCATATTGCCGCGATATTCGCCGACAATTTGCGTGCCCTTTTCCATGAGCACCACGTTGCCGGAATCCGACATCACGTCGCGCAGCACAACGCAGGAGACAAAACCCGCCACATCCGATGACATCGCGGTCTCCAGCACGCACGGAATGGAGGTGCCCTGGGTAACCAGAAGATTGCGATTGGGAAGCCGCGCCGCGCGTACCCCCTCGATCGGCGTGGGCTTCAGCTTTTCGGCAAGCTCGTTGCGTGGCCCGGCCTGCCCAAAACCATAGGGATCGGCGGGAATACTTCCGGTCATGCCGTCGCGGGGCGGGCGCCCCGATGCGATCGGCCGGTTATACGCCAGCACTGGTGCACGACGCGCGCTTTCGAGCATCTGGTCGGGTGCGGGCGTGGGTGCCGCTGGTGCGGCTGAGATTGGCGCGACCGGAATGGAGGCCGTCGTGATCGGTGCGGCCGGCGCTTCCTGGGCGGGCTCGAAGGCCGCGGCCTGGCGGATCATGAGTTTGCGGGTGGAATCGCTGACCGGCTTATCGCTTTTCCAGGTGCCCCAGATGATCAGGAACGCGAAGGCCGTGAGCGCGAGCGCGCCGAAGCCGCGCTTGAGCATCGCCGCTCGACCAATGTCCCCTCCCCCCACTGGGGTGATGCCACGGTCGCCGGCAAGCGCCTCATTCTCAAGTTCTGTCATGTTGCGCTTGCCTATCGTGCCTTAAGCGTTGGAGATGATTTCTTCGCCCGCCGCTCGATCGAGGGACTTGTGGTGTTGGTGCCGGGATTGATCCCGACCGCATCGAATGCCTCGTTGAAGATGCAAAGCACGTTGTCGCCCTTGCGCAGTCGAAACTCGCGGGCCGTGGCGTGGACCACTACGAGCTCACCGCGGACATCCTTGGGCACCAGACTTTCGGAGCCGTCCGAGTTGATCAGATAGATCGCCGGAATCTCGCGATTGCCGGCGAAGCGGAACGTGGTTTCCTTGCCGTCGTCGAACACGGCTTCGGGTTCGAGGTCGATCGACCCCTGGGCCGAAAAGCGCCAGTTGCGCGCGCCGTAGGCATGATGCAGGTCAAACGTCTGCTCGATCAGGGCGCCTTCCCGCTCGGACCCCCGGGCAGCAGCCTCAATGCGCCGACGCTCAATCTCGTCCCCGGGGTAGGCGAAGCGGACAATGAAGTAGCTGTCAGCCAACGTGGTCTCGGCGATCGAAAGCTCGAACTGATAGGAGCGCTTGCGCCCGTCCGGGCGGGTGGTGACGACCTGCAGATTGGTCGGCGGATGTTTTTCGCGAGGCTTGAGGAACAGGATCGAACCCGCCGGTGCGACCTCCCATGCGATCGCGTCACCGATCGCGACATGGGCGATCTCCTCGTCATCCGCAAACACCACCTGGGTCGAGGCGCGAATAACGCCATTAAGGCGGACCACATTGGCGGCGTCGTAGGTCACCGTGCGCACACGAGCATCGCGTTGACCCGGTGCGGGCTGCTGCAGCGCCGACACAGGTCCAGCAAATCCGAGGGCCAAAGTCATCAAAAGCGCGACACGTTTCATGGCACGACCTCCGGATCGGCGCGATATTCCGAAACCAGAAAGCCGAGCGGATTGATCAGACGGTCGGCCGATGACA
>NZ_DAIMZT010000124.1:0-3033 GCF_036733805.1 Novosphingobium sp.
CGGCGAAGCCCAGCGCGTCAAGCTCGCCAAGGAACTCTCCCGCCGCGCCACCGGCCAGACCCTCTATATCTTGGACGAACCCACCACCGGCCTCCACTTCGAGGACGTCCGCAAGCTGCTCGAAGTCCTCCACGCGCTGGTCGAACAGGGCAACAGCGTGGTGGTCATTGAACATAATCTCGACGTCATCAAAACGGCGGATTGGATCATTGACATGGGCCCCGAAGGCGGCGTGAAGGGCGGCGAAGTCGTCGCCGAAGGCACGCCGGAAAAGGTCGCGAAGAACGCCCGGAGCTTCACCGGGCGCTATCTGGCGCCGTTGCTGGGGTTGGAGGCTGTGGCGGCGGAATAGGGACGAAGCTCACATTGCGAAACGGACCGTTTCGCAACAATCAGGAAGGCTTCTCCGATTGACCAATTTCGCGTGCCAAATCATACTGATGGAACGCTCGCGCGGGGGTTTGCGCGGGATATGTATAACGGGGGTTCAACAGTGAAATATCTGATGCTTCTGGCTGCCTTATTCGCGGCCAGCACAACGGCGCAAGCGAAACAGCGCACGGTGATCGAAGATCTGCCCAAGGAGATCGTCGACAACAACCATGTCACCGCGGTAGAAGTGATCATAGCCGACACCGCCAGGGAAAAGCTCGATAAGCTCGAAGCCAAGGCAGCGGAAAAGCGGACGGCAGCAGGACTTGCCGCTTACGATCCCGCCTCTGCTCGCCCCGCTCACACCGAATATGCGACCCTGCCGTTCGAGGTCATGTTTCCTCTCGTGATGCAGGATGTCACGCGCGACTGGGGCTTGACCGAGGGCAAAGGCGTCCCAATCAAACTGCGCATCACCGTAGAGGCGATCAAGACGGCAAATGCGGCTATGGCTCTCCTGATCAGCAGTTCGTCGGACGAACTTGCAGGTAAGGTGGACATTTTCAACGCAACCGGCGACCAAAATCTCGGCTCCTTCTATGTCCATGTGCTCAATTCGCACGGCGGCTGGGGCGGCCTGCTCATCCGTGGCAGTGGCATCCGGGAGAAGCTGGCGGAAGAATTCTCTCTGGAGAGCGCTCGCATCCTCACCGGCAGCACCAAGAAGGACTGGAAGAAGCGGGTAAAGGCGCGCGAAAAGGCCGCTCAAACCTCAATCGCCAGCGCCACGGCGAATTGAGCAACATGAAGCCGTGGCTTTGTGTGACGGTGGCGAGCGCAACGCTCGCCGCCGCTTCGCCTGCAGGCAGCCGTGTCGTGGACTACAGCCTCGACAAGGCAGCGATTGAAAGCGCCGCTCAGGATCAGGGCATCCAGGGGCCCTTTTCCGATGCACCCGATCCAGCGTCATTGCCCATTGCCCTGGAAAATGCCTCGGCCGCCGATCACACGGCAAAGATCGTCAGCCTGAGTTGCCAGGCATATAAGATGGAAAATCCCATATCGGCGTTGATGCAGCGACTTCTGCCATCCCCGCCGCCGGAACCTGCACGACTGACGCTGCGCCTGACCAGCGGTTCGACCCTCTTGCGGTGCCTGCGCACCGGTGAATTCAAGGGGATTTGCAAAAACGAGGTCAAACTCTCGGCAGAGGTTCGCATCCAGCTTGCTGACGGCTCTTCCATCACACGCCCCATTTCGACGAGCGTGGAACGCGAGGGACGGGTCGGAGGCTTTTG
Organism: Novosphingobium sp.; assembly: GCF_036733805.1. GTDB lineage: Bacteria > Pseudomonadota > Alphaproteobacteria > Sphingomonadales > Sphingomonadaceae > Novosphingobium. The sequence continues at coordinate 1,671 of NZ_DAIMZT010000124.1, forward strand.
CGGAAATATGGCCCGCTACACCGCCATTGTCAGTCGCGAAGCCGGGATAGAACTATTGAAAAAAGCAAGCGCCCTCTATCAAGAAACGACTGTTGCGCCATAGGCGGCGGCATCCACTCCAATAGTAGGCTTCCATGCCCCACTATCGCCCAGAATTCACCGCCGCGCTCGAAATCTTCGCGCGCATCAGCGATGCCATGACGGCACGAGGTTTCACCCGCCCCATTCTTGTTGGGGGAGCGGCTGTAGAATTTTACAGCATGGGCTTCATCACGACCGGCGACTTCGATCTCTGCTCACCGGCACAAGATGCGCTGGAAGAGGAATTCCAGCGCCAAGGCTTTGTCCGCCCATCGGGACCGGGCCGCGCCACGCGCGGCTGGGTTCATCCCGATCTTGGCCTTGGCTTCGAGGTTGTCGGCGACATGCCGCTGGATGGCGCTGTGACGCGCGAACATATCGCCCTTGTCGAAGATTTCGAAAATGGCCCGCCCTTCGCCATCATTTCGGTGGAAGACCTGATTGCCGACCGCATGGGCCAATATGCTTCGGGCACAGCCCGCGAGATGCTGGCGCAGGCCAAAACGCTGCTCCGTCTTCACCCGGGCGCGAATATGGACTATCTTGAACACCGCGTCCGCCATGAAACCGGCGGTGATTTCGGAGCAGACGATGTCCGCAACTGACAAGCCCGAAAATTGGCTCGGCCGCCGCATCGCCTTCAAGAGCTTTGCGGCCGATCTCGCACGCCGCCGCGAAGCGCTTGGCGATGCCGCCATCATGCCCCGCAACAGCGGCACCCGCCGCACCGCCAGCAAGAAAGCGCTGCTCAAAGCCATAAAGGACGCCGGCGGCAACTGGTAATCCAACCCATCCAAATCGGACCAATCCCGGCCGTCGCTGATTGGCACCACCCTGCATCGCTGATATTCTCCGTCCCATGACCAAACTCACCCCCATCGAGTCCGAGTTCGCGACGACCGAGGAGGCCGAGGCCTACGACGCCTGGTTCCGCGCGAAGGTGGAAGCCGCCCTGGCCGATCCCCGGCCCGGCATCCCGCATGATCAGGTCATGGCGAAACTGCGCGCGATGATCGAGGCCAAGAAAGCCAAGCAGGCCTGATGCCGCACATCATCTGGCGCCCGAAGGCGCGCGAAGATGCCGACCGGATCATCGACTATATTTCCGATCGCAATCCCGCAGCCGCCGCTCGCCTTGCCGATCTGCTCGAATATGCCGCCGAGCGCCTCGCCGATCATCCCTATATGCACCGCGCCGGGCGCGTCCCCGACACGCGCGAAGCAATCATCACCCCCAATTACGTCCTCGTCTATCGTGTCTCGGAGATCATCGAGATACTGG
>NZ_DAIMZT010000125.1:0-2979 GCF_036733805.1 Novosphingobium sp.
TGGCCTTGCCCTGCATCGCCTTCATCGTCTGGCCGACGAAGAAGCCGAACAGCGCTTCCTTCCCCGCCTTATACTGCGCGACCTTGTCGCCATTCTGGCTAAGCACCTGGGCCACCGCCGCCTCGATCGCGCCGGTATCTGAGGTCTGCTTCAGCCCCTTTTCCTCGACGATCTTCGGTGCGCTGTCGCCGGTTTCGAGCATGATCTCGAACACCTGCTTGGCGATCGTGCCACTGATCGTGCCATCCGCGACCAGCGCGAGCAGCTCCGCGCCCGCTTCCGGGTTGACCGGGCTGTCGTCCAGCGTCTTGCCGAGCCGGTTGAGCGCGCCGTACAACTCCGACAGCAGCCAGTTGGCGGAAGCCTTGGCGACTTCGCCCTCGCTCTTCTTCTGGATGCGCGCACCCTCGGCCAGCAGCGCCTCGAACCAGCGCGCGGTGTCGGCGTCGGCCGTCAGCGTCGCGGCATTGTAAGCGGAAAGGCCAAGCTGCTCCTCATAGCGGCGGCGCTTGGCATCCGGCAGTTCGGGCAGCGACTGGCGGCATTCCTCCAGGAACGCATCGTCCAGTTCCAGCGGCAGCAGGTCGGGATCGGGGAAATAGCGATAGTCGTGCGCGTCTTCCTTCGACCGCATGGACCGCGTTTCATTCTTGTCCGGATCGTAGAGGCGCGTCTCCTGCACGATCTTGCCGCCGGCCTCCAGCACATCGACCTGACGGCTGGCCTCATATTCGACCACCGCCATGACGAAGCGAACCGAGTTCACATTCTTTGTTTCGGTGCGAGTTCCAAATTCCTCACCGGGCTTGCGGACCGAGACGTTTACGTCGGCGCGCATCGAGCCCTGATCCATATTGCCGTCGCACGACCCGACATAGCGCAGGATCGTCCGCAGCTTCGACAGGTAAGCCCCGGCTTCGGCGGGCGAGCGCATGTCCGGCTTCGACACAATCTCCATCAGCGCCACGCCCGAACGGTTGAGATCGACATAGGAGCGGGTCGGATGCTGGTCGTGCATCAGCTTGCCTGCATCCTGCTCGACATGGATGCGCTCAATCCCGATCACCTTGGTTTCGGCGTCGGGATTCTTCTCGTCGAGATTGATCTCGATCTCGCCCTCGCCGACCAGCGGATGGTAGAGCTGGCTGATCTGATAGCCCTGCGGCAGATCGGCGTAGAAATAATTCTTACGATCGAAGCGTGACCATTTGTTGATCTTGGCGTCGATCGCCATGCCGGTGCGCACCGCCTGGCGGATGCACTCGCGGTTGGGCACGGGCAGCATGCCGGGCATGGCCGCGTCGACCAGCGACACCTGCGTGTTCGGCTCCGCGCCGAAAGCCGTGGCCGCGCCGGAAAAGAGCTTCGCCTGGCTCGTCACCTGCGCATGGACTTCCAGGCCGATCACGACCTCCCACTCGCCGGTTGCGCCCTGAATGCGATAGGTTGATTCAGTCATATTGATCCATTTCGGGAGTGATAAGGGGAACCGTCGGGAAATATTTCCGGTAACGATCCCTGTCTCGCGTCAAAATCGTAGCACCTGCCGACAAAGCATGCCCGCCAATGAAAAAGTCTGCCAAAATAGCCTTGGGCAAGCCCTCGCGTTTCTCCGTTTTTCTTCTTTGTTCGAGATACCGTTGATAGGCTTCGCCAGCCAGATAGCCGGCTTCAATGGAAAGCGGTTCAGTCCGAATGAGCATGGCGGTCATTATATTGCCAAAATCATCAAATGAGCCAATCCACGGTGCAGCCTCTCCCACCACCACGGGATTTATCACTAGGTCGGCACCGAAGACCGCTCGCTGCAAGTTGAGGGAAGACCATTCAAACCAGATCGGATCACGATTGAACACGTCGATGAGAACATTGGCATCGACCAAAATCACGGTTCTTCATCACCACGAATTTCGCGCATATAGTCATCGGTACTTTGCCCGGTGGCATATTTCCCTGCGACGGCCATGATCGCTTCCCGCATCCGCCTTACCCGCTCTTCGGCATCCTCCGGCCCGAATCCCAAAGGTGCAATCACAACCTTTCCATCCTCATTCACCATGACTTTGTAAGGCTGCCCAGGCGCTAATCCAGCAGCCTCACGCATGGCTTTGGGAATGAGAACCTGTCCTTTACTGGTCATGGTTCCAGTTTCGATTTTCGTCGGCGCGTTCATCGCTTCCTCCAGTGTTACCAAGGTAACACTTTCAGTTCTTCCTTACCACCACTTCTCCGGCCGCGCCATAAAGCCCGCACGTTCTTCAATCGCGAGGCCCGCGTTCAGCACGGTCTGCTCGTCCAGCGCCTTGCCGATGATCTGGAGCCCCAGCGGCAAGCCTTGCCCGTCCAGTCCGCCCGGCACCGCCATTGCGGGCAAACCGGCAAGCGAAGCCGGAACGGTGAAGACGTCGTTCAGATACATGGCGAGCGGATCGGCCTGCTTCTCGCCCAGCGCGAAGGAGGCGCTCGGCGCGGTCGGCGTCAGCAGCAGGTCGCACTTCTCGAACGCCTGCTCGAAATCGCGCGCGATCAGCGCCCGGACCTTCTGCGCCTGCGTATAATAAGCGTCGTAGAAGCCCGCCGACAGCACATAGGTGCCGATCATGATGCGGCGCTTGACCTCCGGCCCGAAACCGGCGGCGCGGGTCGCGGCATACATGTCCTGCAACCCCGCCCCATCGGGCAGGTCACGCTGACCGTAGCGCACGCCGTCATAGCGGGCGAGGTTCGAGGAAGCCTCGGCAGGCGCGATGATATAATAGGTCGGCAGCGCATATTTGGTATGCGGCAGCGACACTTCCACCACCTCGGCGCCCGCGTCCTTCAGCCATTCGATGCCGCGATCCCACATGGCGGAGATTTCCGCGTTCAGGCCATCGGGGCGATATTCCCTGGGAATGCCGACCTTCTTGCCCTTGAGATCGCTCGACAAATTGGCCTCCCACTGGGGCACGGCCAGATCGAGCGAGGTCGAATCCTTGG
>NZ_DAIMZT010000126.1:0-2902 GCF_036733805.1 Novosphingobium sp.
CTAGGCGGCGTGGACAAATTCCCCGCACCCACGGCTGGAGTCAAAAGCCGTCAATTCAAGGAGGTAAGACGAAGGCGTATGTCGATACGTCAAGTCGAACTGACGCGGAAGTGGCGGCTTTTGGCCCAGCCCCTGCGGGGTTGCCCTGTAATAGGCCCCGGCGGCGTTGCGCGGCCTTGAAAGAGGCCCACTCTGTCTGCGGCCCCGCGCCTTGCCAGGGCCTATTACAGGGCAACCGTGGCTGCAGGGAATTTGTCCACGCCGCCTAGGCCGAGCGGTAAACTCGCCGGTCGAAGCGCTGGTTCTGCTCCCGCAATCGCTCGCGAGCCTGCAGCAGTCCGCGTGCCCGGCGCATGCGCGCCGCGCGCGTCACGAAGGGGTTCCCGGCGTCCGGCGGAGCCGCCACCATCAGCTCAATCGCCGCGCGCCGCTCTTCCGGATCGGCAAAAACAGCGCCGTGGTCCAACGCTGTTGGCGGACCTTTGGACACGGGCTTGTGCCGCTCCGCCTCGAAACGGCGTTCACGGCGGCGCCAGGACAGCGCGATCATTCCGGTCCCGGCGAGGCCGAGCGCCGCCAACAGGCCCGCACCAACCGCAAGCGCCAGGCCAGCGCTGTCCACACCCGGCGAGGCTGCGGAAGGCGCAATGCGCGCCGGCACGGAGCCGCGCGCCAGGGCGCCTTCGGCGACAGGGCCTTTCATCTCGGTTGTGGGCACTGTCGGCGGTTCGGCGGCCGCCAGGGCCGGCGTGGCGGATAGCACGGAGACCGTGGCAATCGCCCGAATGGCACGAGGCAAGCGGTGAATGATTGTCCGTTCCATGTCTTAACTAACGCGGGAAACCGTCCCTTTAGCCCGTGTCGACTGAAAATATAGGACAAGACGCCGTTTGAAACGCGATGAACCGATGCTTGCTTTACTAAGCAAGTATTTCTCCGAATTGATGTTCTAAAATTCAACGGCTCGCAACCAAATACCGCCCTTCCCAGAGGATTCCGGGCGATTCTCTCCCGGAACAATTACAACAGGACCCGCGCAGCAGATGGCTCCCGCCCCTTCCGACGATTTGACATGTTGGAAACGAAAACCTATATGGGCGGCTCGCTCGGCGCTTCGAGCAAGGCGGGTCCATGCGCGGGGACACGCTCGGGAAGGAAGCGATCCGGGTTTTCATTTTGACGCGAAGGCTGCGGGCCGCATGGGACTTTTTACAGAAATTCCCCTGCATGCCAGCGGCCTTTTGGCGTCTCGGGCCTCCGTCTCACGGCGGTAGCGCCCATTCTCGCGAAGACGAAATTTCAGGGCTGATGCGAATCGGCCCTTCAGAAGCGAAGAGGCAAAAGACCCACATGGCGACGAAGCCCCTCGACACGTCCAATGGCGGACGCACGGCCAAGAAGCGCATCCGCAAGATCTTCGGCGACATCCACGAAGTCGTCCAGATGCCCAACCTCATCGAGGTTCAGCGCGAAAGCTATGAACAGTTCCTGCGCTCCGATCCCTCGGTGGGCTATGTCTCGGGCCTGGAAAAGACGCTGCGTTCAGTGTTCCCGATCCGCGACTTCGCCGGCACCAGCGAGCTGGACTTCGTTCATTACGAACTGGAAGACCCGAAGTACGACGTGACCGAGTGCCGCCAGCGCGGCATCACTTATGCGGCGCCGATGAAGGTCACCCTGCGCCTGATCGTGTTCGAGGTTGACCAGGAAACCGAGACCCGCTCCGTCCTCGATATCAAGGAGCAGGACGTCTACATGGGCGACATGCCGCTCATGACCGAGAACGGCACCTTCTTCATCAACGGCACCGAGCGCGTGATCGTCTCGCAGATGCACCGTTCGCCGGGCGTGCTGTTCGACCATGACCGCGGCAAAACTCACTCCTCGGGCAAGTTCCTCTTCGCCGCCCGCGTGATCCCTTATCGCGGCTCGTGGCTCGATTTCGAGTTCGACGCCAAGGACATCGTGAACGTGCGCATCGACCGCAAGCGCAAGCTGCCGGTCACTTCGCTGCTTTACGCGCTGGGCCTCGATAGCGAGCAGATCCTTGACTATTTCTATGAGACCGTGACGTGGAGGCGCGGCGAAGGTGGCTGGCGCCTGCCTTACGTGCCCGAGGCATGGCGCGGCGCGAAGCCTGCGTTCGACGTGGTCGACGCGAAGTCCGGCGAAGTGATCTTCCCTGCCGGCCAGAAGGTCAGCCCCCGCGTCGCCAACAAGGCGCAGAAGGACGGCCTCGAAGAGCTTCTGATCCCGACGGAGGAAATCTTCGGCCGCTATTCCGCCAAGGACCTGATCGACGAATCCACCGGCCGGATCTGGATCGAGGCGGGCGATGAAGTCTCGCCGGAAAACCTCGAAGCGCTCGACAAGGCGGGCATCGACCAGATCGACCTGCTCGACATCGACGATATCAATACCGGCCCCTGGATCCGCAACACCATGAAGGCGGACAAGGCGGACAGCCGCGACATGGGCCTTGAGGCAATCTACAAGGTGATGCGCCCCGGCGAGCCGCCGACGAAGGAAACCGCCGAAGCCCTGTTCGCTGGCCTGTTCTTCGATGCCGACCGCTACGACCTTTCCGCCGTCGGCCGGGTCAAGCTCAACATGCGCCTGGGCCTCGATGCAGAGGACACCGTCACCACTCTGCGCACCGAGGATATCCTCGCGGTCGTGAAGGAACTGGTGAACCTGAAGGACGGCAAGGGCGAAATCGACGACATCGACAATCTCGGCAACCGCCGCGTACGTTCGGTGGGCGAGCTGCTGGAAAACCAGTACCGCGTCGGCCTGCTGCGCATGGAGCGCGCGGTCAAGGAGCGCATGTCGAGCGTTGACGTGTCCACGGTGATGCCGAACGATCTCATCAATGCCAAGCCGGCCGTGGCCGCGGTGCGCG
>NZ_DAIMZT010000127.1:0-2852 GCF_036733805.1 Novosphingobium sp.
TCGAGCATAGGTGGGCATATATCGCGCCTCGCCTTAAAGCCGACGTTGCCGGAAAACACCGGATTTCCATTAGAATGATCCACAGATGTTTTTTTTGAAGGGCGCTCGCCCGCTTGCGATCATGGTAGTGATGATGTATATACTATGTCATTACTCAACGGAGTTGCAATCATGGCCAAGGAAGCCGTTTTCACGATGAAGCTGGAAGCTGATCTGCGGGCGGATTTCATGGCCGAGACAGATGCCCTGCATCGACCGGCCTCGCAGGTCGTGCGGGAACTCATGCGGGAATTTGTCGAACGCCAACGCATGAAGCGTGAACATAGTGCCTTTGTCGAGCGCAAGGTGGCTCTGGCTCGCACGTCGATGCAGGCGGGCCGAGGTTATGGCAATGACGAAGTTGAAGCGGAGTTCGCCAACCGCCGCGCGCGTGTTTCCAATCAAGCGTGAAACTTCTCTGGACGCCGGAGGCGCGCCGGGACCGCGCCGATATATGGGACTATCTCTTGGCGCGCGATGGCGCTGCCGCCGTCAGGATTGATGACCTGTTCAGTGAGGCCGTTGCCCAACTTGCCGATTTCCCGATGCTTGGCCATGAAGGCGAAGTGTCCGGAACTCGCGAACTTACGCCGCACAGAAGTTACCGATTGGTCTATGAGATTTACGGCGACACCATTTGGGTTCTCACCATCATTCATACCAAACGCCAATGGCCACCGCTGCGCGATTGAGGGCGGTTCGCCGCATTTCGCCTGATTTCCGCACATCAGCCACGCATTTCTGCGTAAATCCGGTCAGAATGCACTCAAGCGGTCAAGCCTCTCGGTGGGCGTGGGGAGTGCCAGCGTCTCCACGTGCCGCAACGCGGCAGGCGCATGGTTTAAATTGTTGCTCAACTGAGCTACATTCGGGCTTGATCAAGGAGGCTTTCACATGGCCGCTACCGCTTTTGTGCGCGCGCGCATCGACGAAGCATTGAAGGACGAGGCCGCCGCCGTGCTGGCCGAGTTGGGTCCGACCGTTTCGGATGTGGTCCGCATGCGCTGACGCGGGTTGCCAAGGATCATGCGTTGCCGTTCGAGCTGAAGGTGCCGAATGCCGAGACGCGCGCTGCGATCGAGGCTTCGCGCGCGACGATGAAGGCACGACGCGCCCGTTTCACCGACGCCAAGGAACTCTTTGATGTCCTCGACCAAGGAGCCCGCCAGCAGTAAGCGCGCTTCGTTTCCAAGAGAGGCGGCCTGCGAAAAGCGCTTCGTCAAGGATTGGGATCGTCTATCGCGCAGCGGGCGCTACAATATGAAACAGCTCAAGGAAGCGATGATGCTGCCCATCGCCAACGACGCGCCCCTTGCCCGGAATGGCTGGACTATCCCCTCAAGGGCGACTGGAGCGACCATCGCGAATGTCATATCGGCGGCGACTTCCTCCTGATCTACACGATTGACGGAAATCTCGTGAACTTCGTGCGCGCCGGCACGCATTCGGAACTGTTTGAATAGGCGCGTTCTGGCTCAGGCGGCAGGAAACACCTGATTGTCGTGCGGCGATGAAATTCGTTGGCGCTATACCTTCGTGTGGTTTGTCGGTTACGCAATGTTGTGACGAAGAAATCTAGGCATGGTGGATCGAAATGAAGATAGGCGAAGGCCAACAACAGGGTTGGCATGGAATCGCCATTCGCATGATTGGTCTGCTGGGCGCGCCGCTGATTTTGTATGTCTTGGGGAAGCTCGCTCTTGAGTATGCCCCCTCGCTGGGCTTGGCTCCCTGCGAAGAACGAGACGGCTTCACCCTAACAGCGCATGGACTGCAAGCGATCTTGATCGTTGTCGGAATATGGCTGCAAGTCCGTCTTTTTCGCCGCCCCAGCTATGCATCTCTCATCTTAGCGATCCTTGTTCCGCTGACAGCTTGGCTAATCCAGCATGCCGCTGATGACCGTGATGCCTCTCGCCAGCAGCAGTGCGCGGCGCGACCTCTGGCGGCGGCAATGAAAGCATGTCGTGCTAACCCGATCCATTATCGCCAGGAGAAGGATCAATACGGTTATACCGTATTGAAGGTGATTGCTCCCGGCACCACCGACGAAGCATGGTCGTGCCTAGGGCGTTGGTCAGATCACAATGGCAAGGTTTCGCTCAAGGTCGATGAAAGCGTTTATCGCGAGTACCGCAGGACACACAAGTAACGCCTTGCGCCTGACGCAAATCACATGATTATCAGGCATGCCTCGGTAGTCTGACTGGGTATCACCATCACGCATATGTTGTGATGCCCGGAAAACAGTGTCGGATTGTGAAAGTGCCCGACAATCTCGCAGGCGGGGTTTTCCGTCGCCGTAAAATGACCGCCATTGCGCTATGCCTTTCCGTGAACCGTCAGTCTCCTATCCCCCCACTTCGTCGTCCCCGCGCAGGCGGGGAGCCATCTGGCCCCATGAGTGGATTGCCGAAGGCGAGATGGGTTCCCGCTTTCGCGGGAACGACGGTTTTGAGGAATCGGACTGACTACCTTCCACCCGCCTTCACTCCCGCCCCTCCACCAACAAAAAAGCCGCCCGGTGAGGGGCGGCTTTTCCGTGTTCCGTTGCAGAGAAACTCAGGCTTCTTCGGCCGGGGTTTCTTCGGCTTCCACGGCGATTTCGCCCGGTTCGGCGTTGGGATCGTAATCCTCCGTGAAGCCCGCTTCGTCCTTTTCGAACAGGTCGGCCATCACGTCGACGCCCTGCGACTGCAGATCGGCTTCTTCCGGCGAGCGGGCGACGTTCACCTGGATGGTGACGGCGACTTCGGGGTGCAGCGCGACCTTGACGTCGAAGACGCCGAGCGTCTTGATCGGGCGTTCCAGCA
>NZ_DAIMZT010000128.1:0-2708 GCF_036733805.1 Novosphingobium sp.
TATCCCGAGTGCTGCGGCATATAACCCAAATGGTTCGTTATGTCAAGGATAAAGGTGTCTTACAGGGAATTATCCAGCTTCGGCCATGAGCGCCTGGTAATCGACGATCACGACATCCCGGCGGGAAGGCAGGTCGATTATCCCTTCGGTCTTCAGCCGCGTGAACTGCCGACTTACCGTCTCTATGGTAAGGCCCAACACGTCCGCGATCTGCTGGCGAGAGAACGGCAAGACCAGCTGGCGCCTGTTCGGTTTCTCAAGCTCCACCTTGCAGCCTGAGCCGCCCATCCGTTCAGCCATCTCAACGAGAAAGCTTGCCATCTTCTCCGAGGCGGACTTGCGCCCCAGCAGCAACATCCAACGCCGCGTGCGGTCCAGTTCCCCCAGTGTGCGCTCCAGCAGCTTGTGCTCCAGCTTGGGGTGTTCGCGGGCGAAAGCATCGAAATCGCGGCGCGAAAAGACGCAGACCTTGGCGTCCGTCAAAGCGGTAACGCCGTGACCAGACTTGCCCCCGAACGGGCGGCCAATGAAATCGGACGGATAGACCACTCCTACGATCTGCTCGCGCCCGTCTTCCGTATTGGTGGACAGCTTCAGCACGCCTTCGATGACGTTCGCGACAAGGACCGAATCCTCGCCTTCCCAAATCAACGATTCACCGGCCGTAACCTTGCGGGTTCGCCCGATCGCGTTCAGCGCTTCGAGTTCCTTTGCGTCAAGCGATGAGCAGATGGCGCGATTGCGCACGACGCAAAGGTCACAAGTGGACATGATCTATCATTCACCGGCGCCGCGGACGCGGCTTGAACCGGTCCGTTAGCGCAAAACGAAAGAAGTGAAAAGCGCTCCTCCCTCGGGGGATTGCGGCATATTCGGCGCCCCCGCCCCCGAAATGGCGACCATCGAAGATAGTGATGCGCTTTTCTTCGTCAACGCCGTGAACTTCAGACGCGTTCGCTGCGTTCCAGGAACAAGACCCCCGACATCGCGGGCCAAACAACGGATCCGCAAAGGAAGAGGAGACACAGCCATGCCTGCAAAATCGGCAGCACAGCAAAAAGCCGCGGGCGCCGCGCTATCGGCCAAACGGGGAGAGACCCCTGAAAGCAAGCTCAAAGGCGCGGCCAAGTCGATGGAAAAGTCCATGAGCGAACGCGAACTGAAAAAAATGGCCTCGACCAGTCGCAAGGGTAAGCGCCAGCACGTCAGGAAAAGCTGATGACGATGCGGCCAAAACCAAACGTATTGTGAAAGAAGAGGGCCGCCGCGCCATCACCATCAAGGCCGACTTGGGATCGCACAAGATGTGCGACCGTGTGGTCGCGCAGACGATGGATACGTTCCGGGCGGATCGATATCCTGGTCAACAACGCAGGCGAAGAACATTTCGGCGCAATCGGGCGGGCCGGCGTGCGAAGAGCCGCGATCGACATGGCGCTTATCATGCTGGAGGAGGCGATCAGCCCCGCTTCCTGAAACGGCGGTCCATGCTGGCGCCCGGCGCCGTCACAGCCAGTCTCTCAACGCCGCAACGAATGCGGCCGGGGCCTCGCCGATCACGTCGTGACCCGAATCGATCTCCCGGATTTCCACGCGGTCCATCGTATCCAGGCGCGTCAGGTCTTCCGGTTTGAATAACGGGGACTTGGCCGCGCGGATAATCAGGACCGGACAGCGCACGTCCGCCAATTCTTCGTATCCCTGGCGAGGAACGAGCGGAGCGCCCGTTTCCCCCGCGTGGCTCATGAACGAGGGGTCTCTTTTGGCAAGGCGGAACCCGCCGTCCACCGGCTCCAGAAATTCAAGCGCGCGTTCCTTCGCTTCGGCGGTAAGGGGATCGGGCCGGTATCGGCTGGTGCTGTCCAGAGCGGCTTCGATCGTGGGGAATATGGGCAAGGCTTCGTCCGCCGCCGGTGGAGCACCCCCCGGCGGTCCGAAGCCCAGCGCGGGGCTGTAATCGACAAGGACCAGTCCCGCTGCGATCTCCGGCATCCGGGCAGCGGCCAGCAGCGCATGCGAACCGCCGCGCGAATGCCCCACGATGACAGCGCGGCTCCATCCAAGTTGGCGAAGCACCGCGCACACATCGTCCAACGCCGCGGCAAAGCCATAGTTCTTGCTGGGGCTTCGGCTGGAATTGCCGAACCCGCGCGCATCGAAAGCGGCGACCTCGCGGTCAGCCGCCAGCTGTTCCGCAACCTCGACCCAGTCCGCCGAGTCATAATAATTGCCGCCGTGCAGTATAAGCAGCGGCATATTGCCGGGCGCGCCGAATTTGCGCACAAATAATGTGACATCGCCTGATTGGACCGTGTCGGTGATCTGTGTCAACGCCATGCAGATGCCTTCTCTTTGTCGGAGCGGTTTTGCCGGCAATCTTGTCGGCAAACGCGAGTTTACTTGGCCGCCGGCATCTTCCAGCTGTTATAGCGCAAAGCATCGATGTCTAAAGACGTGCCGTGTCCGCGCGCGGGTCCACGAGGCAGTGTGTCAGCGGACTTGAACCCCTCTTCGCAGTAAAGCTCCCACACATTGCCGGAAGGATCGCGGAAGAACATGAGCGCTTCCACCCCCGCGCGCGTCCAGAACGGTGACGTCGGCACACCGAAACCGGCCAACCAATCTCGCCATTCAGTCATCTGTTCAGGCCCGCAGAAGAAAGCCTGATGCGGATATTCAGCACCGTCCGCCATGAAGGTGACGCCCAC
>NZ_DAIMZT010000129.1:0-2686 GCF_036733805.1 Novosphingobium sp.
AGTTCGCGGGCACGCGCCTGATGCGACACGCCGAGCGAGCCGCTGTCATGCGCGCGGTTGCGGATCAGTTGCCCATATTCGTCATCGAGCTTCGAGACAAGATGTTCGGCATATTCGCGGGCTTCCTGTTCGGTATCGCGCACCACCATATGGACGCGCAGGCCGTAATCCAGCGTGCGGCCATGGGCGGCGGCGCGCTCATTTGCGGCACGCATGCGGTCCGCAAGCTGGTCCTTCGTTTCCGGCCACATCAGATAGACGTCGCATTGCGCGCCGCAGAGTTCCAGCGCATCCGGCGAGTAGCCACCGAAATAAAGGAGCGGTCCGCCATTCTGCTGATAGGGTCTTGCCGGCTCGGTGGAGACGCCCTTGAACTGGTAGATTTCGCCGTCATGGTCGATGGTGTCGCGCGTCCAGGCCTGGCGCAGAATCTCAACCACCTCATGGCTGCGCTTGTAGCGAAAGGCGCTATCGGCCACTTCGCCGGGGAAATCGGAGCTGATGACGTTGAGCGTCAGGCGGCCTTTCAGCATGTGGTCGAGCGTCGCCACCGTGCGCGCCAGCATGATCGGCTGCATCTCGCCGCAACGGATAGCAGCAAGAAAATTGATGCGGTCGCTGATCGGCGCACAGCCGGCGACGAAGCTCAGCGTATCCTGCCCCACCTGATAGGAGGAAGGGCAGAGGATGTTGCGAAAGCCGAGTTCTTCGGCCTTTTTGACGATATCGGAACAATGTTCGAAACTGGAGCGCAGGCTGCCATCCGGCACACCAAGATAGGCGTAGTCATCGGAACACAAAGCGGAAAACCAGGAGACCTCGGCAGCATCGAGATCAGCGGATGTAACGGGTACGACGGTCATGCAATTCCTCCTCAGGGCCGCTCTCGTTTTTCTTGCATAACATCAAGAAATATGTAAATCAATGATGTATCAATTTTTGTTTCGGGGGAGGAAACGGCATATGAAACACACTGGCGGCAGCCTGCCAATGTATATGCAGATCGCGGAAATGCTGGTGCGCGAAGTGGCGGCGGGCCGGCTGATCGATGGCGAGAAGCTCGCGCCGGAGCGCGATATGGCGGCCGATCTCGGCATCGCCGTTGGCACGCTTCGCAAGTCGCTCGCCGAATTGCAGGAGCGCGGCCTGCTGGAGCGGGTGCAGGGCTCGGGCAATTACATTCGCGCCGTCAGCGATCCGCAAAGCGTCTACGCCTTCTTCCGGCTTGAACTGATCGAGGGCGGCGGCCTGCCGACGGCGGAGGTTCTGGATGTGGCACGCCTTGCCAAGCCTGCCGACCTGCCCGCTTTCGGCACATCGACCGAAGGACACAGGATTCGTCGCCTGCGGCGCATTGCCGGCAAACCGGCGGCCATCGAGGAAATCTGGCTGGACGGTTCTTACGTCGACACCATCGCCATCGAGAACATGTCGGAATCCCTCTATCTCTATTACCGCACCCGCCTTAACCTCTGGATATCGAAGGCGGAGGATCGCATCGATCTCGGCGAAGTACCGGAATGGACACCCGAGGTCTTCGGTCAGAAATCAGGCGCGCTGGTGCCGCGGGTGTTGCGTCTCAGCCAGGCGCAGGACGGTGCGGTGGCCGAAGTTTCATGGACCTGGTTCGACCATAGCGTTGCGCGATACGTTTCTCGCATACGTTGAGACTGCGCAAAATTCGCGTGATCCAGATGAACGGAGAAATTTGACGGGAGGCAAGCAAGCAGCGGCCTGTCTCGCAGGCTGTTTTGCGACTATATTTCTTTAAATCAATGACTTAATAGTTTTTGATTTCTGTCAGAAATAAAATTGATACACTATTGATTTCCTTTTTTTGAAAGGTAATATCACGTCCTCAGGGAGACAGGCGTTTCGCCATCCCACGATATCGCCAGACAATCGGGATCGATTTTCAACGATGCGATGCGTGGAACTTGAAGGTTGATACCGGCAATGGCGTCCATCCGAATTCTGGACGCGCCGGTCGTGAGGAGGAAAATATGGCTTCGGTCAGCCTGCGCAAGCTGGACAAGAGTTACGGTGCGCTTCGCATCGTCAAGGGCATAGACCTTGAAATCAACGATGGCGAATTCGTCGTGTTCGTCGGCCCTTCCGGTTGCGGCAAATCGACGACGCTGCGCATGGTCGCCGGGCTTGAAAGCATTACCGGCGGCGAAGTGAAGATCGGTGACCGCGTCGTCAACCGGCTGCCGCCGCGCGAGCGTGACATCGCCATGGTCTTTCAGGACTATGCGCTTTATCCGCACAAGACGGTGCGCGAAAACATGGGTTTCAGCCTGAAGGTGCGCGGTGTCAGCGCCTCGCAGGCCAATGCCAGCATCGACGAGGCGGCGAAGATGCTGGGCATCGAGCACCTGCTCGACCGTCGGCCCGGCCAGCTTTCCGGCGGCCAGCGCCAGCGCGTGGCCATGGGCCGCGCCATCGTGCGCCGCCCGCAGGTGTTTCTGTTCGATGAGCCGCTTTCCAACCTCGACGCCAAGCTGCGCGGACAGGTGCGCACGGAAATCAAGCGGCTGCACCAGCAGCTCGGCACGACCATCATCTACGTTACCCATGATCAGGTGGAGGCCATGACGCTGGCAGACCGCATCGTTATCCTGCGTGGCGGCGATATCGAGCAGGTCGGCACGCCGGACGAGGTCTATAACCGTCCGGAAAGCGT
>NZ_DAIMZT010000130.1:0-2527 GCF_036733805.1 Novosphingobium sp.
CCCGGCGTCTCCGCAGCCCTGGTCGACGCGAACGGCATCGTCCTGGCGGCGCCCCAGGATGAGGCCGGCATCATCGGCAAATCGCTCGACAACGTGCCGCTGCTTTCTGCCATCGCGGAGACCGCGCTGAGCTCGGACAAGAGCGAGGGCTCACTGTCGTTCCGCGCGGCGGACGGATCGCGGCGCGAGCTGAGCTTCACAAAAATTGCCGGCACGGGCGCACGGCTGATCGCCAGCATCGACGAGGACAAGGTGACCGCGGCCATCAACCGCGACATCCGCACTGCCTATCTGCAACTCCTGTTCGTCTGCCTCTTTGTGTTGCTTGGCGCCCTCATCGCCGCGGAAAAGCTGATCATCAAGCCGATCGACGCGCTGGCGTCGATGGCCAAGCGTTTGGGTGAGGGCGACCTGTCGGCCCGCGCGGTACGCAGCCATCTGCCGGCCGAATTCGTGCCGCTCGCGCGTGCCTTCAACGCGATGGCCGCGCAGCTCAGCCAGCGCGAGCGCGAGCTGGTCGCGACCAACGACCGCCTCACCGTGATCGCCTCGATCGATATGCTGTCGGGCCTTGCCAACCGCCGCGGCTTCCAGAGCCGGCTCGATTTCGAATGGATGAAGGCGCAGCAATATGACAGCGACCTGTCGCTGATGATGATCGATGTCGATCACTTCAAGCTCTACAACGACACCTATGGCCATCCCGAGGGCGACGCGTGCCTCACCCGGCTGGGCGAAACCCTGTCCAGCATTGCCGCCGAGACCATGGGCTTTGCCGCCCGCTATGGCGGCGAGGAGTTCTGCCTGCTGCTGCCCAATGTCGCGGGGCCGCGTGCCTGCGAGATCGGCGAGATGGTGCGCACGGCCGTGCAAAATCTCGAGCTGCCGCACCGGACCTCGAGCCATGAGCGCGTCACCGTCTCCGTCGGCATCGCGTCCACCAGGCCGAACGATACGCTGCTTCCCGGCGACCTGATCGAAGCCGCCGACGCCGCCCTCTACGCCGCCAAGCACAGCGGCCGCAACACCGTGGTCGAGCATGGCTTTGCGCGGAAGGCGGGTGGGGTTGCGATGGCGAGTTGAGTGGGCCTGTGCGGCATCCCGAATCGGCTTATGGACTATCCTGAATCGAACGTGAGGAACTCATCGGCGCCTTTCGCTCGATGTCTCCCGCCCGGTTGCACCGCTATGGGGCTAGTCCTTTTGAGCCTGGGCATTGTCCCCATGAGCGAACCGCGAGCCGTCTCTCCCCGCTAGATTTGTGCCGCCTGTGACGGTCAGGTTCTGCTTCCGCCGCAGGCTCCCCAGCACTAGAGCCCGTCTCCGAAAGGAGGCGGGCTTATTGCCATCGGTCGGCACGGGTCGAACCGCCACGAGCGTGCATGCGCAACTGATTTGCCCGACGGGCTGATTTTCCGAAATCGCGTCAAGTCTCTCAGCGAAAAATATTTCGCTTTATCAGAATGCCGAATCACCGGCATGGTCCACGCCGTCCCGCACCCACATGAGGGGCGCTTCGCGATCGTCACGGACGTTGGGCGCGGGATGCGATGGCCGCACGGGGTCGCCAGACGAGCGATCCCGGGCGGACGGCAAAATCGCGTGGTCCTGGCCTCCCGACGCTGAGGTCAAGCTGGCGGATGACCAACCCGCCGGCGACGGTGGCTAAACAGCCCGGCACACCGGGGAGATCGCGTATACGCCGTAACACCATCGTGCAGGGAAGGCCGGATCGCACCGGTCGAACCTGTGGTTTCTAACTCGTGTGCTTTTTTCTACCAGCACACGAGGCCGCGGGTGCGACCAGCGCCCGGCCTTCCCTGCGCCCTCGATATTCCGGGGGATGCGAATGAGCATAGCCCGGGCGAATTTGCGCCGCGGGAACGCGGAAACTCGTCATTGCGAGAAGCGCAGCGACGAAGCAATCCATGCTTCAGCAAGCCGAGGAATGGATTGCTTCGCTTCGCTCGCAATGACGGGGAGGCTAGGACCGCCCGAAAGCTGCCCTAACTAGCCGCCAAACCGTTGACCCCGCGGCTGCTTTTGTGGCCTATTCCGCCCCTCTTTCAGATGGCCGAAATGGCCCAAAAGACCAAAGCCGCTCCATGACCTCCGAACGCTACAACGCCCGCGAAGCTGAGCCGCGCTGGCAACGCCAGTGGGACGAAAAGGCGATTTTTTCGTCGAAGAACGACGATCCGCGGCCGAAATATTATGTCCTCGAGATGTTCCCCTACCCGTCCGGGCGCATCCATATCGGCCATGTCCGCAATTACACGCTCGGCGACGTGCTGGCCCGCTTCATGCGCGCCAAGGGTTTCAACGTGCTGCACCCGATGGGCTGGGACGCGTTCGGCCTGCCGGCGGAGAATGCAGCGATCGAGCGCAAGGTGGCGCCGAAGGCCTGGACCTACGACAACATCGCCGCGATGAAGAAGCAGCTCCGCTCGATCGGGCTGTCGCTGGACTGGTCGCGCGAATTCGCGACCTGCGACCCCAGCTACTACAAGCATCAGCAGAAGATGTT
>NZ_DAIMZT010000131.1:0-2502 GCF_036733805.1 Novosphingobium sp.
GAAACTGGTCACCGGCATGATGCCCGGCAGGATCGGGACCGTTATGCCCGCGGCCAGGACTTTGTCGAGGAACCGGAAGTACGCGTCGGTCGAAAAGAAGAACTGGGTGATCGCCCGGCTGGCGCCTGCATCGATCTTGCGCTTGAGGTTGTCGAGGTCGGCCTGAGTGCTCAGCGCTTCGGGATGGACCTCAGGATAAGCGGCGACCGAAATATCGAAGTCATGCCGCGCCTTCAGCCCCGCCACGAGTTCGGCGGCGCTGCCGTAGCCTTCGGGATGGGCGACGAACCTGCCGCTTTGCGCGGGGGGATCGCCGCGCAGGGCCACGATATGGCGCACGCCGGCTTCCCAATACTGATCCGCGATTTCGGCGATCTCATCCTTACTGGCGCCTACGCACGTCAGATGCGCGGCGGGAACGAGATCGGTTTCCCGCACGAGGCGGGCCACGGTCGCGTGCGTGCGCTCGCGCGTCGATCCGCCCGCGCCGTAAGTCACGGAAACGAAGCTGGGCGCAAGCGGTGCAAGCTCGGTTATTGCACTCCACAATTGTTCCTCCATCTTCTCCGTTTTGGGCGGGAAGAACTCGAAGGAGACGGAAATGTCGCCCGGTAACCCCGCGAAAAGGGGCAGTCCTGTCGATCGTAGGGCGGCGGTCATGCTGGATGGGTCTTTCGTATGGGAAGGTCTGGGCGAATGTGATCCGGCGCCGTGGCGGAATTGCGTTGCGCCGTCCAGATTTTCACCGTGAGCGGATCGCCCGGCAGCGCGACCGGGGTTTCCGGAGCAAGGCCGGCATCGCGGAGCAGGACGAGCATTTGCTCGTCCGAGAAGCCAAGGCGGGCATGAGCGTGGCGCTCGCGCAGTTCCTCGCGATCGTGTGCGGCAAGGTCCACCACGGCGATGCGGCCGGCGGGACGCAGCACACGGGCGGCCTCCGCAAGCACCGCGCCGGGATCCTGCGCATAGTGAAGAACCTGGTGAAACAGCACCGTGTCGAACATGCTGTCCGCAAAGGGCAGGGCCATGAAGTCCCCCTGCACCAGGCTGACCTTGTCTGCCGGCAGCGACTGCAATCGCGCGCGGGCAATGCGCAGCATTTCCGGGCTCTTGTCCAGCGCCGTCACCCGTTCCGCGCGGCTGGCCAGAAGTTCCGCCATGCGCCCGGTCCCGGTGCCGACATCGAGCAGCGCGCCCGCGCCGTGGCCGTCAAGCGCTTGCAGCAGCGCCGCCTCAACCGGTTCGTCGGCGCCGTGCAGCAGGCGCAGGGTGTCCCATTCCGCCGCATGACGAGCGAAGTAAGCCTGGGCACTCGCTTCGCGCCCGGCGCGAATCGCGGCCAGATGGCGACGATCCTCGGCACAGCGCGCGGCGAAAGTGCCATCCTCTTGTTCCGCGACGGCCAGCAGCCGTGCGGCGGCGGCCCCTAGCGGAGGATTCCCGCGCTCATTCACCGCGCTTCTTAAGAACACCCAGCTACCCTCCTTGCGTCGTTCTGCAAGCCCGGCGTCGCAAAGGATGCGGATGTGTCTGGAGACCCTGGGCTGGCTTTGGCCAAGCACTTGCGCAAGCTCTCCCACGGCCAGTTCCATGTGTGCGAGAAGGCGCATGATGCGCAGTCGCGTCGGCTCTGAAAGGGCCCGAAGAAGGGGGTCAATTCGCATGCCAGATCATATAAAGATATCTTTATATCTGCGCAAGCCCTAGGAAATCAGCGGGTTTAACCACCTCCACTTCCTATTTGCGTTGCACCATTGTCTCGGTTAAAGAGTGGCGCTGCAGGCTTGCCTGCAAGCGTTGGCCTATGGGCCAAACAATGCAAGGGGATTCGCATGAAGAAGATTGCTCTCGCCGCGTTCGCGTCGGCTGCTGCTCTGTCGCTCGCCGCTTGCGGCGGTACTCCGACTGAGACTGCTACCGAGTCTGTCGAAACCGCTCCGGAAGAGATGATGACCGGTGATGCCACCGACGTGCCGACCGAGGCTCCGTCGCAGGCGATGTAATCCGGCCAAGGGGGCCGGTGCATGCCGCACCGGCACGTCGGCCCCCGTCGCTTTCCGTTCCGCGGTTGCGTGGAGCAAAACGGAAAGTCCGCCTCCGGGCGGACGAAAGCCCTCCCAAGCGGGAGGGTTTTTTGTATTCACCGTTCTTTCGCTTCCTTCTGGAGGGAACGGGCGGCGCCCGACCGGCCCAGCCGATGCCCAAGTGGCGCAATTCCGGCTTTGGGCTCCAAGCATTGCGGATTTCCGAGCCGGACTTTTCATTTACGCTATCCGACCGGCGTGGAAAACGAGCCGCCCGTTCCGCTCACATATTGAGGGTCAGGGGCTGCCCTGCTGCCCGGCGGTATTCACACATCTGCAAGAGACCCGTTGACTAAACGGCGAAAGTCATGGCAAGCGCCTACTACGGCTCACGCCTCAGGTGGGCGGGTATAGCTTAGTGGTAAAGCCCCAGCCTTCCAAGCTGGTTATGCGGGTTCGATTCCCGCTACCCGCTCCA
>NZ_DAIMZT010000132.1:0-2489 GCF_036733805.1 Novosphingobium sp.
CCCGCCGGTCGTTGGCGGAGCCGAAAAACTTGCGGGCGAGCGCGCCGATCATGCCTGGTTCCTGTGTTCGCGATTTAACCGCGTTGGCCTAAGAAGTTGCCCCCCGCCTGCCTATCAACTCACCGTGACGCCTGGTGGCGTCAGAGCCCGGACTGCGGGGGGTCGTCCGCCATATGGGTGGGAATTGGGCTAGTCTGGGTTCAACGGCCAAAAACGCAGCAAAATAAACGCCATCGCCATGGTCGCGACCGGGCAGAGATATGGCCCGGTCAGGGCCTTGTCAACGGCGGGCGCATTGCGGCTAATTCATCATTTTGACAGACTTTTCGCGTTGCCAAGCCCCCCTGAATTGGGCGAGTGTCCGCCCCGCTCGAGCAGCCCCCTGCTTCAACATAAGGATTTTCCATGACCACCTCGTTCCCGGTAACCACCGGCCAGCGTTTCCGCCATGCGTCCGCCCTGGCTGGCAGCCTCGCTTTGGCGCTGTCCCTGGCGTTCGCGGGCCCGCTCCGGGCCGCCGACGATCCGGTGCTGGCGAAGGTCAATGGCGCGGAAATCAAGAAGAGCGACGTCACCATGGCCGAGGAGGAGCTCGGACCGAGCCTCGCCCAGATGGACCCGGCGACCAAGGACGAGAACGTCCTGTCGTTCCTGATCGACATGAAAATCGTCAGCAAGGCTGCCGAGGACAAGAAGGTCGCCGACAGCGAGGAGTTCAAGAAGCGCCTGGCGTTCGCCCGCAACCGGCTTCTGATGGACAGCCTGCTCGCCAACGAGGGCAAGGCCGCCACCACCCCCGACGCCATGAAGAAGGTCTATGAGGAGGCCTCCAAGCAGATCACCGGCGAGCAGGAGGTGCGCGCCCGCCACATCCTGGTCGAGACCGAGGACGAGGCCAAGGCGGTGAAGGCCGAGCTCGACAAGGGCGCCGACTTCGCCGAGCTCGCCAAGAAGAAATCCAAGGACCCCGGCGCCTCCGATGGCGGCGACCTCGGCTTCTTCACCAAGGAGCAGATGGTGCCGGAATTCTCCGCGGTCGCCTTCTCGCTCGAGCCGGGCAAGATCTCCGACCCGGTCAAGTCGCAGTTCGGCTGGCACATCATCAAGGTCGAGGAAAAGCGCAACCGCAAGGCGCCGGACTTCGAGCAGGTGAAGGCGCAGATCGAGACCTATGTGACGCGCAAGGCGCAGGCCGACTATGTCTCCAAGCTGCGCGAGGCCGCCAAGGTCGAGCGCATGGACAAGACCGACGATGCGGCGAAGGCCGCCACTCCGCCGGCCGATGCCGCGAAGCCGGCCGACAGCAAGATGGCCCCGGCGAAGAAGTAAGCGCCGCAAAAGCGGTTGCAGTTGCGATGGCCGGGCATGTCCCGGCCATTTGCTTTTGCGGTCGCCATTGAGGGCGAATATGAAGCCCGGATGAAGCGAAGCGAAATCCGGGACAGGCCCCTCCGCGGTTGCATGGCCCCGGATGACGCGGAGCCTGTCATCGGGCGCGCGTTCGCGCGACCCGTTGGCTCCTCCGGCTACACAGCGTCGTCCCGGGATCCATACTTCGCAGCCGTGATTGCTTTCGTGAACAATCGATGCCGGTGGTTATGGGTCCTGGCTTTGGCCAGGACGACGCGGTGATTGCTGCACCACCCTCTCCCGCTTCAGTGAGCAAGATGATATGGAGCGCTTCCCTCCCCGTAGCCGGAAGCCCCCGATGTCCACCGCCGTCTCCCCGCTCGCCCCGACCAACGTCCCCGAGATGCCCGCGATCACGGGTGTGCGGCTTGCGACCGCGGCCGCCGGCATCCGCTACAAGAACCGCACCGACGTGCTGCTGGCGCTGCTGGACAAGGGCACCACGGTGGCCGGCGTCTTCACCAAGTCGAAGTGCCCGTCGGCGCCGGTCGAATGGTGCCGCGCCAAGCTGAAGGGCGGGCAAGCCCGTGCGCTGGTGGTCAATTCCGGCAATGCCAACGCCTTCACCGGCAAGACCGGCAAGGCATCCACCGCTCTGACCGCGCAGATCGCGTCGAAGGCGGTCGGCTGCGCGGCTGGCGAAATCTTCCTCGCTTCGACCGGCGTGATCGGCGAGCCGCTCGATGCCACCAAGTTCGACGGCGTGCTGGCGCAGCTCGCCGAGAGCGCGACGGCGGACGGCTGGATGGACGCGGCGAAGGCGATCATGACCACCGACACCTTCCCGAAGGTTGCGACCGCGACCGTCAAGCTCGGCAAGGCCAAGGTGACCATCAACGGCATGGCCAAGGGCGCCGGCATGATCATGCCCGACATGGCGACCATGCTGTCCTTCATCTTCACCGACGCGCCGCTGTCGGCTGGCGTGCTGCAATCGCTGCTCAAGGCCGGCGTCGAGGACACCTTCAACGCGCTGACCATCGACGGCGACACCTCGACCTCGGACACGTTGCTCGCGTTTGCGACCGGTGCCGCGGCCGCCAACGGTGCGCCGAAGATCTCGCGCGCCAGCGATCCGC
>NZ_DAIMZT010000133.1:0-2471 GCF_036733805.1 Novosphingobium sp.
GGCAAGAACGGCTTTCATCAGGATCGAACGCATGGGCACGAGATAAGGCGGTGTCACCTAGGCGGCAACTGCCAGTTGCGCTAAAGGCCGGCTATGTACGACTTTGTTTCCGCGCAAGACCTGCCCAAGCCTGAACTTTATCGCGATCTGGCCGGCGTCGTAAAGGCGCTGGTCGAGGGAGAACCCGATGCGATCGCTAACATGGCGAACATGGCGGCCGCAATCTGGCAGTTCCTGCCTGATCTGAACTGGGCGGGCTTTTACCGTGTCCTTCCCAATTCCGGCCGCGATTCCAGTGACGGCGAGTTGGTGCTCGGACCCTTCATCGGCAAGCCGGCTTGCATTCGCATACCTTTCGGTCAGGGCGTCTGCGGCACGGCTGCAGCGCTCGGGAAGGCCCAGGTGGTGCCTGACGTCCTCGCCTTTTCCGGCCACATCGCATGCGATGCCGCCAGCCGTTCCGAGTTGGTGGTGCCGATCATACGCGATGGGCGAGTGATCGCCGTGATCGATCTCGACAGTCCCACACCGGGCCGCTTCGATGACGAAGACGCCACCGGGGTGCAACGTCTCGCGCAGATCGCCGCGCTCGCGATCTGATGCTCCGAAACGGGACAGCGATACCTTCGGCAAAAGTCTTGGTCTTGTGGGAATCACGATGCTAAATTTCGCGTTAACTGACGGAACTCACTTTCCGTCCTTCGCGAAAGGGTGTTCCCGATGCGTCTTCGCTTTTCCGCCGCCGCCGTGGCGCTGATCGCCTGCCCAGCTTTCGCGCATGACGGGCAGCATGACATGTCTGCACCGCCCGAACTACGCGATGCCCCGATGCGTTATCCGGGCGAGCCTTATGAGCCAGCTGGCGCTCGCTATGACGGCTATGATTCCGCCGCTCGTGAAGCCTGGCTCGCCGATTGCCGCCAACGCCTGTCTTCGCGCGAGAACGGCGCGGGCGGCGCTGTCATTGGCGGCGTAGTGGGCGGCGTTGCCGGCAACCGCATCGCCGGCAGGGGCAACCGCTCGGTGGGCACCGTAGCAGGCGCAGCGGTGGGCGCGGTGGCCGGCGCAGCGATCGACAGGGCCGAAGGCGCAAGGCGCCATCGTGACGAATGCGAGGCGTGGCTGGACGATTACTATGCCCGCTACGCTCAGGGCGGCGGCTATCCCGGCTATGAGTCAGGCTATGGATACGCCTATCCGCAAGGTTACTCCTTCCCCTTCGCTTATCCCGCGGGCTGCTGCATGGCACCAGCAATGATGGCGGTGCCCATGATGATGGTTCCGCAGGTCCAGCCGAAGCCGAATTGCACGGAGATTGTCGAATATGTCTACGAAGAGGTGCCGGTTCGCCCCGCCGCGCGAAAGCGCTACATTCCCCGGCCTGCCAAGATCGTGCCAGACAAGCGCGTCAAGATCCTGCCGGATAAGCGGGTAAAATAAGGAGTAGCCGCGCGCAGCTGCGGTCAGAACAGCGTGACGACCCCCAGGTTGGGATCTACCCAGCCTTCGTAGATCATCTTGCAGGCGACATAGAGGATCACCACCAGACCGATCCAGGCGATCCAGCGGTAGCGCTCAATGTAGCGGGCGATGAAATTCGCAGCGAGACCCATCAACGCCACCGCGAAGATAAGGCCGACAATCAGAATCCCCGGATGCTCCCGAGCGGCGCCCGCGACACCAAGCACATTGTCGATCGACATGGAAACATCGGCGATCGCGACCGAAAGAGCGGCGCCGGCGAAGCTCTTTGCCGGTGCCAGGCCAGAATGCTCGTCACCTTCTATCTCGGGAGAACCTGGGGAATGCTCATGCCTGGGATCGCCATGAAGTTCACGATACATCTTCCAGGCCACCCATAAGAGCAGCAGGCCGCCTGCGAAAACGAGACCGACTATACCCAGCAGCCAGGTAACCGTAAGGGCAAATCCGACCCGCAAAACCAGCGCCGCGATCACGCCGATGGCGATAACCTTGCGGCGCTGGTGCGCCGGAAGGCCCGCTGCCAGCGCGCCGACGACAATGGCATTGTCGCCGGCCAGCACCACATCGATCATCAGCACTTGCAGGAAAGCCGAAAACGCTGAAGGCGACCCGATATTGGAGAAATCACTAACGATGTGCCGCCAGATCTCTGCCGGCCCGTTCAGCGCGAGAGCGCTCGCAGCGAGTATCGAAACCAGGTCCAAGTTCAGCGTCTCCAGCGTTGCTTACTGGTTCATCGTCGCGAAGAAGTCCTCGTTGGTCTTCGAATCCTTCATCTTGTCGAGCAGGAACTCCATCGCATCCACAGTGCCCATCTGCATGAGAATGCGGCGAAGGACCCACATCTTGCTGAGTTGGTCCTTGGGAACCAGCAGCTCTTCCTTGCGCGTGCCTGACTTGCCGACATCAAGTGCGGGGAAGATGCGCTTGTCCGCCACCTTGCGGTCAAGCACGATTTCCGAGTTGCCGGTGCCTTTGAACTCTTC
>NZ_DAIMZT010000134.1:0-2402 GCF_036733805.1 Novosphingobium sp.
CCCCTCTGCCCTGCCGGGCATCTCCCCCTCAAGGGGGGAGATCGATATGCGGCACCGTTGAGGCCATCACTAAAGTTGAGAGTGAGCGAGTATTATCGTCTGGCTGATCTCCCCCCTTGAGGGGGAGATGCCCGGCAGGGCAGAGGGGGGTAACCCTCCACCCGCCGTCAGCCACTACTCAGATCAAAAAATCTTCGAGAACTGATCGATATTCTTCGCATCATAAACAAACGGATCGGCCATCGCCGCTTCGCTGTTTTCGCCAACCTTGATCTTGCCCATGCGGCCGGCTTCGATTTCCGAGCCCGGCTTGCCATCGGTTTCGCCCTTCACCAGGCGATAGGCGATCTGGGTGGCGGAGTAGCCGAGGTCGATCGGGTTCCAGATGGCGAATTCCTTGGTTGCGCCCGACTTGATGGCGCCGGCCATTTCAGACGGCAGGCCAAGGCCGGTCACATAGACCTGACCGATCTTGCCCGCATCTTTCACGGCCTGCGAGGCGGCGAGAACGCCAACCGTTGTCGGCGCGACGATGACCTTCACATTCGGCTGCGAGGAGAGCAGGCCCTGCGCTTCGCGGTAGCTCTTGTCGGCAAGATCGTCGCCGTAAACCGTGGTGACGAGGTTGAGGCCGGGGAAATCCTTCAGCTGCTTCTTCATCTCGTCGATCCAGATATTCTGGTTCGTGGAGGTGGTGGTGGCCGAAAGAATGGCGAAATCGCCCTTGCCGCCTTCCAGATGCGATGCGGCGAGCTGCAGGCACATCTTGCCGATCAGTGCGTTGGAAGAGGGATTGAGCTGGAGAATGCGGCCTTCCGGCGCCACGCCGGAATCCCAGGAGATGACCTTGATGCCGCGCTGGGCCGCCTTTTTCAGCGCCGGAACCACGGCGTCGGGGTCATTGGCGGAAATGGCGATGGCATCGACGCCCTGCGCGATCAGCGAATTGATGACTTCGATCTGACCTTCCGCCGTGGTGCTGGTCGGGCCGGTATAGATGATCTCGACGCCGCCGAGGTCCTTTGCGGCCTCCTGCGCGCCCTTGTTGGCGGCTTCGAAAAAGCCGTTGCCGAGCGATTTGACCACCAGTGCGATCTTCACATCGGCGGCCTGGGCAACGCTGCCCAGCCCTGCGACGGAGAGCGCCGCGCCAAGCGCCAGAGCGCTCGTCAATGTTCTGCGTGTAAGTTTCATGTCCCTTTTCCTCCCGTTTTGAACCTTTTCCTCCCTCCGGTGCTCCTCAGGCGACCGAAGAAGAATCCTCATCATCCGGAGGGGCGGCTGTCTTGCCATCCCTCACAGCGCCGACGACCAGCAATTCCACGCCGGCATCTTCCACCATCCTCGCCGCCTCATCGGAAATCCCGTCATCGGTGATGATGGTCGAGACATTTTCGAGCGGGCATAAAATGAGGCTGGATCGCTTTCTGAATTTCGATGAATCGACCATCACGATCAGCTCTTCCGCCTGTCGCATCAGCTTCTGCTCGCTCTGGATAACCAGCGCGTCGGATTCCATGATGCCGAGCGCGCCCACGCCCTGCGCACCGAGAAAAATCCGCCGCGCATAAAAATTGCGGATCGCATCGTTCTCGAAAGGCGACAGGATAAGGCTCTGGTCGCGATAGATCGCGCCGCCCGGCACGCTGACATTGCATTTGGAATGCTTGACCAGATGCTCGGCGATGGCGAAAGAATTGGTCATCACCTGCAGGCGGCGCGCCGCCATGTAATGCACCATCTGGAATGTCGTCGTGCCGCCATTCAGAATGATCGCGTCGCCATCGTTGCAGAGATCGACCGCTTTGCGCGCAATTGCGCGTTTCTTGTCGATATTGACCGATTCGGACACGCGGAACGGCCGGGCGGCGAGATTGCCGAGCTGCGGCGGATGCACCGCTTCCGCCCCGCCGCGCACGCGGCGCAACTTGCCCTGAACATGCAGGGACGCGATATCCCGGCGGATCGTCGCTTCCGACGCATCCGTCAGTTCGGCAATATCCTGCACCGTCACGACAGCTTTTTCCTGCGTGGCGCTCAAGATGATGCGATGGCGTTCGCGTTCGTGCATGGGGTCCTCCTGATCGTGATTATTCGCAATCTCTTTACGTTGTCAATCAAGAACGATCAAATTAATCAATATCGCGCTGCAACATGAAAATTTATGATCGTTTTTGATTGACATTATGCTTTTGGATGCGCGATATCTGCCATCAAAGGAGGCGGGCCGGTATCGGCTCCGCGAATGCAGACAGATATTGGGAGGAAGACATGACGGGAAAATCCCGCCTTCTCGAAAGCCGTTGGGACGATGCCTATGCCAAAACGCTCGATGAGCCGGGCAAGCTGCTTTATCGCTCCAATCTGCTCGGCGCCGACAAGCGCATCACCAACTATGGCGG
>NZ_DAIMZT010000135.1:0-2313 GCF_036733805.1 Novosphingobium sp.
GAAGGATGTATCGCTTTGCTTGAAGAATGCCCAGTGCCTGATCATGGCCCCACCCCGCGCGCACGCGACCACGCTGCGCAGCCCCGAACGGGCGACGTTGCGGCCACCAAAGGCTGCGCCCCGGATTGGGAAAAAAACGTTGCCAGCGCGTGATGCCTGTTTCACGGAGCGTCGGTCACCACCCGCGCGCCTTCGTCCGGCGTGCCATCGTGCCGGAACGCTTTCGCCAAGGCGTGGCGGGTGCGCAAGGCGACGGTGACTCGCTATGGCGAAGCTCGTGGAATATTTCGCGCTCGTTGGCGGTCTTGTTGGCGTGTATCTGTTAGTGGATGATCGGGAGGTGCGCGACCTCCATCCGGAGGTTTCATGGCCGCGCTGATCCCGTTTCGGGGGCAAAAATGCGAACAGGTTTCGTTCTGGCGGCTGTGATGCTGGTTCTCGTTGCGAAGAACGTGCCCGCGCAGACCACCGTTGCGCCTACGGACCCGCCGTCGCAAGGGGCGGGCATCGACGCCGCGATCAACGCGCGCTTCGAGCATTTCAGGCAGGCAGTGCATGCACCCGGCCTTGTCTGGGGAATCGTGCAGAACGGGCGGCTCATGTATGTCGGTGCCCTGGGGGTACAGGATGTCGAAACGCGCCGGCCGGTCACTGCCGACACCGTTTTCCGCATTGCCTCGATGAGCAAGGCCTTCACGGCGCTTGCCATCCTGAAGCTGAAAGACGAGGGCAAGCTCTCGCTTGACGATCAGCTCGACCGCTACATCCCCGAGGCCAGGGGATGGCGATACCCCACCAGCGATTCTCCGAAACTGACCGTGCGGGATCTCCTCGGCCACGTGGCCGGCCTGGGTCCTGACGACCCATGGAGTGACCGCCAGCAGCCGATGAGCGAACAGGCCTTCACGGCCTTGCTCGGGAAAGGCCCCTCGTTCAATCAGACTCCGGAGACCGCTTATGAGTATTCGAGCCTGGGTTATGCGCTGCTTGGGAGGGTGATCACCAAGGTTTCCGGACTTCGTTACGACCGCTATATCGAAAATACCTTCATGCGTCCGCTCGGCATGGGCGCGAGCGGCTACGAGATCGCCGATGTGCCGGCCGATCGACTCGCCGTCGGCTATCGCTGGGAGAATGGGGGCTTCGTGCGGGAGCCTGCCATGGCCAACGGCGCATTCGGCGCCATGGGCGGTGTGCATGCGAGCGCGAACGACTATGCGCGCTGGGTCGCATTCCTGCTTTCGGCGTGGCCGGCGAGCAGTGGCCCGGAAACCGGGCCGGTGCGTCGCGCGATCGTGCGTGAACTGGCGATTGGGACGAGCTTCCCGCGTCTGGGCAAGCGTCCGCGTCCGGGCGATGCCGGACCTTGCCCGTTTGCAGCGGTGTATTCGGCCGGGTTCAGCGTGGTGCGCGATTGCGATCTCGGGCTGCTCCTCACACACAACGGCGGTTATCCCGGCTACGGATCGACCGTTCTCCTGATGCCTGATTACGGGGTGGGCGTCTTCGCCTTCGACAACCGTACTTACGGAGTGCCGGTGGGAGTCGTGTTCGATGCGGCGCAGATGCTGAAGGATGCCGGACTGCTGCGGGCATCACCCGTGCACGTCAGCGATGTGCTGGCGCGCGCTTATGGCCTGGCCGGCGCCATGTACCGCGCGGGTGACGTGAAGCCGGGAATCGACGATCTGGCGGTCAACTTCCTCATGGACCGTTCCGCGGAGAACTGGGCGCGTGAATTCGAGCGCCTGAAAGGCGAGGTCGGCGCCTGCGGTGCGCAAGAACCCATAACCGCCACGGGTCTGCGGGCAGGCACTTTCGCCTGGCACTGCGAACGTGGCGCGATCCAGGGGACGATCGAGCTTTCGCCGACCAACCCGCCGCTCATCCAGACCCTAACCCTGCAGGCCGACGGCAAGAAACAAAAACAATGACCCCCTGCTGCAGGCCGCTTCATCGGACCGGTCTGGATCGTAAAGACGATTACTTCACCGGCATGCCAGGTTTCGCGCCGTTGTCGGCATCGAGCAGGAACAGATCCGCGCCGCCGCTGCCGGCCGACAGGATCATGCCTTCGCTCAACCCGAAGCGCATCTTGCGCGGCGCGAGGTTGGCGATGAACACCACGTTGCGGCCAACCAGTTTCGCGGGTTCGGAATAGGCGGCCCTGATGCCGGAAAAAATCTGGCGCTTGCCGAGTTCGCCGGCGTCGAGTTCGAAGCGCAGCAGCTTGTCGGAACCTTCCACCGCTTCGCAGGCCAGCACCTTGCCGACGCGCAGGTCGAGTTTGGCGAAGTCGTCGATGGAAATGGT
>NZ_DAIMZT010000136.1:0-2305 GCF_036733805.1 Novosphingobium sp.
GCAGTCGATCAAGGATCATGAGGCTGTTTTCCGGCAATAGGGGATGGCGGACAACGGCTGGATGTCCCGATATTGCGCCGGCTTCATGTGGGCGGTCGAGGGCATAGCGTGGATGGTACGCTAAACAAGGGGTCGGTTTCGGCTGAGGGCGAAATGACACCCTAAGCGAACGCCGGCAAGTGGGCGGTTTGGCGACAGGCCGCTTCTGGCGAAATGACATCAGCAGCTGCGATGCCTATGAAGCCAGAGACGTTTTGATCGAGAGCGGCGTGCTATGGTGGTTTTGAAATTTCGGAAGGCGACGGAAGCAGATCCGTTGCGAGGCTGGGTTCCAGCTGAACACTACGACATTGTAAGTGGGAGTGAGGTCGTCGGCACCATCCAGCTACGTCTCGGAAATACCGAATATATGCGGCTGTATGGTGGTCACATTGGTTACGGCATCGAACCCCAACATCGCGGTCATGGATACGCCGGCGCAGCAATCAAGGAACTAACTTCGATCGCACGGCAACACGGTTTTCATGAAATCTGGATTACCTGCCGGCCGGATAACATCGCTTCTTGGCGCACTTTGGAAAAAGCTGGCGCGACCTATGAGGGAACGGTCAATGTGCCCTTGGACAGCGACCTATATGCGCGCGGTGATTTGCAGATGCGCCGATATCGCCTAACGATTGGCCCGCAAGAATTGCCGCCTTCAGGATAGGGCCCAACGGGCAGCAACGACCGGATAGGGGCGGTCGCTGCCATTACGAATTATGGCGGACGTAGATCAAATGTCGGTCAGATCCTCGGGGTAACGCCCGCCCCGCTGGCAGAAAAGTCGCCAGGTGTCTTGCCCGCGTTCAGTGACAAGAAGGCGAACAGGGCCGTCCGATGAATGCGCAAGGAGCCCAAGCCGGATGAGAGGACCAATGGTGCGGTCGCCAATGACTTTGTCCCGGTTTCGCCCTGGCACTACCATCGCCCAACCCGGCGTTCCGCGTTCAGTAAGCGCGGGCTCCAAGTGCCCATTCCGCGTGTCATCCGCTTCCTCCCGGCCAAGAAAGAACAGGCAGATGCTCCAGAACGCATCCCTGGGGCGCGGCGGTATCAATGCCCATTCCAGAGGGGCTGTTGTATCGGGCTGCTCTTGGCCTGTAACCGCTGTTGCCGGACCATCTCTTACACCATCACGATACGCGCGCTCCAGCGCTTGCGCGATGGCGCCAGCGGTGTCGACAGTATAACCATACTTGCGGTCATGACGGTCTTTGGCGACGATACCGCGAGCGATCTCACGGAAGCGTGCCCTGCGCCGTGGATCGGGCGGCAGGCGTGGCGACGCTTTTGTCATGCGCCTATTTCCACGTCAGGAGCGCAATCCGCTCTTGCCCGTCCGACGATTGCAGCGACCGTGTTCTTGCTCAGGCCAAGGTCTCGAGCAATCCAGCGATAACTGCGACCCTCTTCAACCAGCGCC
Source organism: Novosphingobium sp. (assembly GCF_036733805.1). GTDB lineage: Bacteria > Pseudomonadota > Alphaproteobacteria > Sphingomonadales > Sphingomonadaceae > Novosphingobium. The sequence goes on from NZ_DAIMZT010000136.1 coordinate 1,466, forward strand.
AGCACTTCGGGGCCAAGCCGATCGGACTTGGGCCGTTCCCCCGGTTGCCGTCCGAGCTTGCGCCCGCGCGCCCGGGCCGCGCCTAGAGTCTGTCCTGATTAGATTGAGGCATAGCCGCTGTTTCTAAGGTAGTTGGCGCACTCGTGCGGTGGGAAGGCATCGAGGAGGAGGCCGATGCGTTGCCATGTGGCTTCAACGGTGCGTTCTGCAGCCTTGCGGGCCGCGTCGCGGCGTTCGCGGGCTTCCTTGAGCCCTACCTCGGGATAGGTGCCAATCGTGAGTTGTTGCTCCTTCCCGGCAAAGCGGTACTTGAGCCGCCAGAGCTTGCCTCCAGCAGGGCGCACAATCAGCAGCAGGCCCTTTTCGTCGTGCAGCTTGTACTGGCTCGCCTTGGGCTTCGCCGCCTTGATCGCAGAGTCTGTCAGAGCCATTTGGGGGTCACTCCAATCGCCGGGTTTCATGTGACCCCCAGCGTGACCCCCAGAATTCACTGGCTTTGCGTGGACGGGACTGGACAGCACTGGATAGGTCAGTGCCGATAATAGGCGGAAATCCGCCACTTTTCTAGACGATTAAGGAGGTGAAGGGAATCCAATCGTGGATCTAATGATTTGATTTAGCAGTGATTTATGATGTGATTCGCGCATCGGCCCATCAATGGTGCCCACGTCAAGCAAAAGAAAACGGGTTCGGTTCTGAGGTGCGGAATCCAATAACTCGATTCGACTGATTCGCGGGTCAACTTTACTCCCGATTCTGTCGCGCCGACCCACACACGAAATCCCTGAGTGGCTGACTCATAATCATCCAGGGCGATTACAATGGCTTGCGATTCTGCGG
>NZ_DAIMZT010000137.1:0-2288 GCF_036733805.1 Novosphingobium sp.
GCTTTTCGCTAAGCCGGGCGATCGGCATTGACATGGAAAGCGCCACCATCAGCGCACAGGGTTATCGCTTCCGCGTGCCTTACGGCACTTTGCTGTGCGTGTCCGACAAGCCCTTGCACGGTGAGTTGAAGCTGCCGGGCCAGGCGAACCGCTTCTACGAGGAAGCCATCGCCAGTCACCTCAAGATCGGCCTCATCACTTGCGACCTGCTGCGCGAACAGGGCGATCGGCTGCATTCGCGCAAGCTACGCGCATTCAACGAACCGCCGTTCCGCTGATCTATTTCCAGGCGAACAGCAGGTGGCCGGGGCCGAGATGCGCCAGCAGCTCGTCAACAGTTCCCGGAGACACCGCGAAACAACCCTCGCTGCGCCCGACGCGGCCATGCGTCAAAGCCGCGACGGGGCTGACGTAAGGCGCGGCATGAATCACGATGGCGCGCGCGAAGGCCATGCTGTTTTCCGGGTCCAACCCGCGCAACCGCCGCGAGCGGCCGTGCTTGCCGTAATAAGTGTCGGCCGTAAGGTAGCTGCCACGGCTGGACGCGTTCGATCCGGGCTGGTTGGAAAACCGCTCCACCCAGCCGCTGTTACCGGGGTCTGAACCTCGGCCGTGCGAGACGAGGTATGTCGCTCCCACCCGGCCGCCGGCGATATCGACGAGATGAAAACGCGGATGCGCCGAGGGCAGCGAAAAATCGACGATGCCCACGATATCGCGGTGCGTTATGGCGGCGCCGTGCGCATCGAGAGCCGCCCTGGCCTGCCCCAGCAACGCAGGCGGCTCGCCGGTGCGAACCGTCGCGAAAGCACGCGGCGCGACCAGGCCGGTGGATCCCGCAGCAACGACGCCAAGGAAATGGCGTCTGTTGAATTTCATTGTTATGCGATCCCGAGTTTATGCTCTTCGGGGGATATGGGAGTGACTGACGGCGTTTTCAAATATCCTCTGGCTGATACTTGCCGGGCCATTGTGCTGGTACTTGCGCTTGTCTCGTGCGGCGCGGCGAAGGGGCCCACAAAGAACGAAACCGACAGTAACCGGCATTCCCCTTCCCCAAGTGCGCCACCCAATGCTCCCAAGCCAGCCGCCAGCTGGAACCGGGACATGCTTGAACGATTGGTTCATTGGGCGATCGCCGCGCCGGACGATGCGCTTCCCGTGCCGGACCTGCATGATTTGCAGAGCGCCATGGCGAGCGGAGACCAACATGCGATCGATGTGGCGGCAAACTGCGCAGCATTGGGGCTCGCCCGGATGCAGCTGCTCGGCGCGGCCCCGCCGGCCCAGCGCGCCGGCTGGCGAATTACGGACAGCGATACCGCAATCGACCTGGAGGCACGGCTGCAACAAGCCCTCGCCGCCGGCAGCATTGACACGTTCTTCGCAAGCCTGCGTCCCACTCATCCCGACTACGCCGCTCTGCGCGTCGCTTATGCGGCGGAAAAGGACCCGGTGCGCCGCAAGACCATTGCTCTCAACATGGAGCGCTGGCGCTGGATGCCACAGTCGCTCGGCCAGTCGTACGTGCTCGTCAACACAGCCAGCTTTGAGACCAGCCTCTGGCGCGGCGGCGAGCGCGCAGGCACCTGGCAAGTGATCGTCGGCAAGCCTTCCACACCCAGTCCGGTGTTCTCGGCCCGCATCACCGGTGTGACGTTCAATCCCTGGTGGGACATTCCGGCGAGCATCGTGCGCGAAAGGCATGGTCGCTTTCCGACCGGCCAGGGCTACGTGAAGACGGCAGGCGGTTTTCGCCAGAAACCGGGGCCGCTGAATGCGCTGGGCCAAGTGAAGGTTGTGATGCCCAATCCCTATCACGTCTATATGCACGACACCCCAAGCAAGAGCCTCTTCGCTCAGGATGTCAGGGCTTTCAGCCATGGCTGCATTCGTGTGAACGACCCGCTGAACTTGGTCACGGCGCTGCTCGATGGGACCCAAAACCGCGCGCAGATCGATGCCTTGGTCGCGACCGGACGAACCACCACGGTCAATCTGACTAGGCCCCTGCCCGTTTATGTCACCTACTTCACGGCGGGCGTGCTGAGTGACGGCTCCTTCGCCATCCTTCCCGACATTTACGGACGCGATGCGCGCTTGGACGCGCTATTCACGCCGGGGACGACGGAGTGTTCAGGCTCCGGGAGGAGGTGAAGAGCGGCCTTGATCTGCATGAGGGAGCGGGGGGGCGCAGGCATGGCTTATCGCCCGCTGGCGAGTGCGGGATAGTGCCGGGGGACGCGAGGGGCACGAGGGAGAACATCGGGCCGGCGTTGGGGCGCCCG
>NZ_DAIMZT010000138.1:0-2272 GCF_036733805.1 Novosphingobium sp.
GATCGACGCCGGTGCCGAAGGCAAAGCCCTGCCACTCATCCGGGTCCAGCCCGCACGCCTCGATCACGCGGCGGTTGACCATGCCGCTGCCCAGCACTTCCAGCCAGCCGCCGCTTGGGCTGTCGCCGTCGCCGCCGATCACCCGCTGGCCGTTGGTGAGCGTATAGCCCACGTCCACCTCGACCGACGGTTCGGTGAAGGGGAAATAGCTCGGCCGCAGCCGCAACACGATATCGTCGCGCTCGAAGAAGGCCTTGAGGAATGTCTCCAGTGTCCATTTGAGGTGCCCAAGGGTGATCCCCTTGTCGATCACCAGCCCCTCGATCTGGTGGAACATCGGCGTGTGCGTGGCATCGCTGTCCGACCGATAGACGCGCCCCGGCGCAATGATGCGGATCGGCGGCTCGCCGTTCATCATCGTGCGGATCTGCACCGGCGAGGTGTGGGTGCGCAGCAGCATCTTCTTGTCGCCCTCATCGGGGAAATAGAAGGTGTCATGCATCGCCCGCGCCGGATGCGTCTCGGGGATGTTGAGCGCGGTGAAATTATGCCAGTCGTCCTCGATCTCCGGCCCGGTAGCCACGGAGAAACCAAGGTCCGCGAAAATCTCCGCCAGTTCGTCCATCACCTGGCTGACGGGATGCACCGACCCCTGCGCGCCCAGGTCGGCAGGCAAGGTCATGTCGATCTTTTCGGCCGCGAGCCTGGCATCGAGCGCCGCCTGCTCCAGCGCCGCCTTCTTTTCCGCCAGCGCGGCGGTCACGCTCTCGCGCAAATCCTGGATCGGTGGGCCTTTCTCCAGCCGCTCCTCCGGGCTCATGGGGCCCAGGGTCTTGAGCAGCCCCGTGACCACCCCATGTTTGCCCATGGCGCCGACACGCAGCGTCTCCAGCACGTCGAGCGTATCGGCCGCGGCGATGTCGGCGATCAGGCCGGCTTTCAATGCGCTAATCTCAGTCATCCAAACTTCCACTCATCTCGTCATTCCCGCGAAAGCGGGAACCCATCTCCTGATCTCTTGATCAGTCGCCGCGTAAAGAGGGCAAGGCTGTGAAACCCAAGCCAAGAGCCAGGTCATCCCAATCGGGATTGCCGGCTTCGATCAGCTTGATCTTCCACTGCCTGTTCCATTTCTTGATCCGCTTTTCTCGCAAGATCGCGCTGTCCATTTCGCCATGCGCCTCGAACCAGACGAGGCGCTTGACGCCGTAGTCGCTGGTGAAGCCATCGATCAAGCCGTTTCGGTGTTCGTATAGCCGCTTTACGAGGTCGGAAGTGACGTCGGTATATAACGTTCCATTCTTCCGGCTTGCTAATATGTAGACTGCTGGGTTGATCTCGCACTTCATGACGCCCTCGGGAGATGGGTTCCCGCTTTCGCGGGAATGACGGGATAATGAAGATGAATTACGCCCGCGCGCCCAGCAGTGCCCCGCCGAAACCGATGAACATGAGGCCGGTGCCCCGGTTGAACAGCCGCTGCCGGTTCGCGGGCGCCAGCCAGCGGGCGAGCTTCACCCCGCCCAGCGCATAGACGCACTGCCAGCCGAATTCGATCGCGACGAAGCTGATGATGAGGATCGCCAACTGCACCGCAAAGGGCCGGTCGGTGTCGATGAACTGCGGAAACAGCGCGGCGGCAAAGATGATGAGCTTGGGATTGCTGAGCCCCGTCAGCAGCCCGGTGCCATAGAGCGCCCGCAGCGATCGCCCCCGCGTCGCGCCCACTTCCCCCGCGTCTCCCACCGGCGCGCGCCACGCCTTGATGCCCAGCCAGAGCAGATAGCCGACCCCCGCATAGCGCAGCCCGTCGAACAGGCCCGGCGAAGCCTTCAGCAACGCCCCCAGTCCCAGCGCCGAAGCGATCAGGCAGAGCAGGATCGCACTCATCAGCCCCGCCATGGTGGCGACAGCCCGTCGCGGTCCATGGTGAATGCTCTGCGTCATCACATGCAGCATGTTCGGTCCCGGCGTGGCCGAGATCAGGAAAACCGCCGTGACGTACAACCACCAGACATGCAGCGACATGGGTTTGTCTCCCTAACGGAGTGCTTCCACTCCTGTTCGCTTCGAGCGAAGTCGAGAAGCGGATAGCGCATCCATCTCGTTTCTCGACACGCTCGAAACGAACGGTCGTTGGAAAACGAAAAAGGGCGCCGAAGGCATCTGCCCCGGCGCCCCTTTTGGACGATCTTGCGATCGTTCTAAGCTCAGGCCGCGGGCAGCGCAGCCTTCGCCTGGGCGATGATGGCGCTAAACGCCTCGCCTTCGT
>NZ_DAIMZT010000139.1:0-2259 GCF_036733805.1 Novosphingobium sp.
AGCAGGTTCTTGGCCATGTCTGGGACGCGATCCATGGGCGGCTTGGGTCCGCCCCCTATATATAGTGAACGCATGCGCAGGGTGGGCGTGTCAAGCTTTGCCTTTCCGGCCACCGGGTCGGCGTTGCATTGGCCGCCGGCCCTGCCTATCATCGACTTGGGTTTCGAAATGGGCGAAACCCCGGCGGCAACGCCGTTTCGCACTGGAAGTGGGGACTTCGTTCAGGTCGGGCAAGTCGCGGATTCCGCGGCTTCGATGGCGTGCCGACGTCTCCCAAAAACAAAGGGAGAAAGTCATGAAAGCCAGGTTTTTGGTGTTCTTTTCGGTATGGGTCCTGATGGCGGGTTTCGCGCCAATCGCGTTCAGCCAGGCCGCCAGCCAGAGCCCGCAGAGCAGCAGCAAGGACGGGTACGGCGTCATCGGCACCCCGGCGGAGGGCAGCAAGTTCTCCAGGATCCAGATCGGCTGGGATCGCCGGCACGTCACCGACGTGATCGGACAGCCCAATGATGAAAAGGTCTACTCGACGGGCAAGGCCTGGATTCCGTTCTATGCCGGTTCCGACATGGCACGCACGGAATTTCATTACAAGGGCGAAGGCCTCCTGACCTTCGGCGGCAATGGCGAGCTGATCCGCATCATCGTCAATCCGAACGAATCCGGATACGTCAACTGAGCCAGGCGCGCCCTCGCCCGGCATCACCGGCGAGGGCGTGTTCCTTCAGGATCGCAATTTCTGCCAGCGCCCGTTCACGGCGGGGCCGACCGCGCCTTCCAGTTCCAGCAACAGCAGCATGGACGACAGCGCCGCGGGCGCCAGGCGGGTGCGTTCGGCCAGTTCATCGAGCGAAGCCGGCGCATCGCCGAGGGCGGCAAGAAGGGAAATGTAGTCGGGGTCCCGGCCGCGATCGTTGCCGTCCGGGGACGGGCCATCCGGGGCTTCGTCAGCTTCGAGACGGGCGCGCAATCCTGCCCCTTGCGCCTGCGCGGCCGGCGCCAGCGCTTCGATTACTTCGGCCGCGGTTTCGACCAGCCGCGCACCGTCCCGGATCAGGCGGTGGCAGCCCTTGGCCAGCGGATTGTGGATGGAACCGGGCAGCGCGAACACCTCGCGGCCCGCTTCCGCGGCCAAGCGTGCCGTGATCAGCGAGCCCGATTGCAAGCCCGCTTCCACTACCAGCGTGCCGAGCGAAAGCCCGGCGATCAGGCGGTTGCGGCGCGGGAAGTGATCGGGGCGCGCTTCGGTGCCGGGCGGAAATTCACTGACGATCGCGCCGCTTTGCTCGATGCGGGCGGCCAAGTCGCGGTGCTTGCGCGGATAGACCAGGTCGGGGCCGGTGCCGATCACGGCGACCGTTTGGCCGCCGGACTCCAGGGCCGCGACGTGCGCCGCGCCGTCGATGCCATCGGCCATGCCGCTGGTGACGACGAGCCCGGCGCGGCTCAAGGTGCGGGCGAAATCGCGGGCGTTGGCCAGGCCTTGTGCGGTCGCGCTGCGGGCGCCGACGATCGCGATCTGCGGGGCAAGCAGCACGGACGGATCGCCGGCGGCGAACAATGCCGCGGGCGGCTGCGGGATGGTTTCGAGTTGCGGCGGGAAGTCGGCCTCGTCGCAACGCAGCAGCCGATGGCCGGGTTGAGCCAGCCACGCCAGATCCGCATCCAGCCGTGCAGTGTCGGGACGGGCGATCCACTCCAGCGCCGCCGATTCGAGACCGGGCAAGCGACGCGCATCGCGGCAAATCGCCCGCGCCGTTCCCACCCGCTGCAACAACGCGCGCAGCCCCGCGCCACCCAGGCCCGGCGCGCGCAGCAAGGTCAGCCAGGCGAGCAGTTCATCATCGTCGGTCATGCCTGCAAGTGTAGGGCCGCCGCAAAGACAAACGGCGCGGTGGGGACCGCGCCGTCGTGTCAGGAACAGCCTACCTTGCGATTACTGCGGTGCTTGCAGCGTGTCGCCGACCTTCACCGGACGAATGCCGTCCATCACCAGTCCGTAGCTCACGTGCGAGAAGGTGCGGAACACCATCAGGTGGCCGACGAATTCGCTGGGCAGCTTCACCTTGGGACCGAATTCGCGCCGAGTGGTGTTGCCCGCGACAAGATCGGTCACGGTGTCACCCGGCTGGTAAATCGCGAACGTGGTGCCGTTGTCCACGCCATCGTCGCTGCCGACGTTCAGTGCCACCACGTCCATCGGACCCTGCACGGAGATGCCGTCGTAACCGTTGGACAACGCCATGATGTAGGCATCGGCCG
>NZ_DAIMZT010000140.1:0-2244 GCF_036733805.1 Novosphingobium sp.
ACATTGCCACATCCGACCTGCCGCGCGATCGCTTGTTGTCGCGCGGTGCAAGTGCGCTTTCGAATACTGAACTGCTGGCGGTGCTGTTCGGCTGCGATCCCGAGCGAATCCGCGCGGATGTTTGCGCGGCGGGAGGTTTGGCCGGATACATGATTCGCCACGATGGGGCGTTACCGCTGGGGCGGCAAGCGCGTGTGCGTGCGGCGCTGGAACTTGCGCGGCGCGTGATGGGCGAAGAACTGGCAGGCCGTGAGGCGTTGACCAGCCCGCGCGATAGCGCGGCTTATCTAAAAGCGCGACTGGCCCATCTGCCCTATGAAGTGTTCGCTTGCCTGTTCCTCGACAACCGCCACCGCGTACTGGCATTCGAGGAAATGTTTCGGGGCACTTTGGATGGTGCGAGCGTGCACCCGCGCGAAGTGGTGCGCGCGGCGCTGGAGCACAATGCGGCGGCGGTGATCCTCGCTCACAACCACCCCAGCGGCGTCGCCGAACCTTCGGCTGCCGATCGGAACATTACCCGCCAGCTTCGCGACGCGCTGCAGCTTGTCGGTGTGCGAGTGCTCGATCATCTGGTGGTCGGCGCCGGCGAGCCGACTTCGATGGCGGCGCGTGGGCTTATCTGATCGCCAGCCAGTGCCGGCGCAGGGACGCGCTGGCACGCATGGGCGATCCGTGGCGAACTTGAGGCAGCCGCGATGCAACGTTTCAATGTGACCTACGATTACACGCTTCCCGAGGACGTGGAGCTTGGCGACTGCACAGAGCGTGGGTTTGTCGATCAAGACGTGACATTACACCGGGCCGTTAGCGCAGCGCGCGACGTTGGCATGGACGGGGCCGAGTGTGTCGAGCCTAGCGACTCGCGCCACGATTACGCGCGCTGGATCTCGATCGTCGGCCATCGTTTCCAAGACGGCGCCGGCGTCACCGCAAGTATCCATTTCCCAAACTACACAACGTCCGCAAGCCGCGCTCGCTTGGTGCGTGTGCTGTCCCGCGAACTCTAGTACAAAACGCCAGCCACATGTCCTCCGTCGCTGCGAGAACTGGCCAGCATCCAACAAAATTGACCATGACCGGCAACCGGTCTAACTGGCTTCGCCACCAACTCTCCAGTCACGACGACCCTCTAACCACCGCATTTGATTGCTCACGGATCGACAGGTGGTTGCCGGCCAAGTTGCTGCCGTTGCCGCATGCGCAGCAAACGTCCGGTTACGATTCAGCAACGACTGAGCTGGTGTGTCGTCTGTCGTCAAAAGCCGCAATGCGTGTGGCCGAAGGCCAAGCCAGTATGGACGATCTATTTATCGGACAGCGATCTTGGGCACCATCGGCACAGGCGGCAAATGCGGCCATTGAAGCCACGATCACGTACGCTGCTCTCCGGCTGATGTATGCGTCCTGTTCCGCTTTTGTGGCGTGTACTTGGCTTCATCCGCATTACCATGAAGTGCTGCGATGAGCGGACACGCTACTTCCCCACGATGACGAGCGCACCGTTTGACCAGCTTTGTGAGCGCCGCCTCGATTCGGCTGAGGTCCTGTAGCCGCACTCGCACATTGGCCAAGTGCTCGGAAGCCAATTGCGCGGCTGCACTGCACTGCATTCCGTCATCGAGCAACAATAGTTGCCCAATTTCTTCCAGGCTGAACCCCAATCGTTGTGCCGACTTGATGAATTTCACCCGATCAACGTCGGTTTGCCCGTAGCGGCGAATGCCCCCGATGGGCCGGTCCGGCTCCCGTAACAACCCCTTGCGCTGATAGAAGCGGATCGTCTCGACATTCACGCCGACTTCTGCGGCCATCTGTCCAATCGTCAGGGATTTTTCGCGAGGCGGCATGTTGGTTGACTCCGTACTTGGGTACGGTCATAAGCTTACCCCTGCGCGTTCCGCGATCGCGAGACGAACGGAGTCATTCTGGAGAGTCAGGCCATGTCCCTCACCACGCGTGTGGCAGACAAAGCCGGTGTCATCGGCACCATCGTGGGCAGCTTTGGCTGCGCCGCTTGCTTCCCGGCGGTCGCCAGTATTGGCGCCGCCATCGGCCTTGGCTTCCTGGGCCAGTGGGAAGGCTTGTTCGTACGCTTCCTGATTCCGATTTTCGCCATCGTGGCCCTGATCGCGAACCTGACCGGATGGTTTTCGCACCACCAGTGGCAGCGGGCACTGACCGGATCGATCGGCCCTGTCCTGGCACTGATCGGCGCATTCGGCCTGATGGGCGTGTTCGGGA
>NZ_DAIMZT010000141.1:0-2216 GCF_036733805.1 Novosphingobium sp.
GCCAATATCGCCTGGAACCCGGCGACCTCATCTATACCGGAACGCCGGCAGGGGTAGGGGCGATTCAGCCTGGCGATGTGGTGATGGGCTATGTCGCTGATCTGACTCCGCTGACCGTTCGCATTGTCGGTCGATAACCAATTGTCTGAGAGGTAGGGCGGTCGTGCAGCAACCATATTTTGATGAGGCAGCCGTTAAGGTCGAGTTGCAACGGATCGGGGCATGTTTCGACCCGGAAGTGCTCAAGGCGACACGTGAACTGTATCGCGCGCCCACCGCGTCGCTTCCTTGGGCGCAGAGGCCTATCGTAGAAGATCTTGCCTATGGTCCGGCTTCGCGAAACCGCCTCGATGTATACCCGACGGATAAGGCGAACGCGCCGGTCCTCCTGTTCGTACATGGCGGCGGTTTCGTTGGCGGGGACAAGCGCGGCGATCAGCAATTCTACGCCAATGTGGGCCGCTATTTCGCCGCGCATGGCTTTTTGACGATCCTCGCCAATTACCGTTTGGCGCCCGACTCCGTCTGGCCGTCCGGAAATGAAGACGTCGCGGCCATGATCGACTGGATCCGGCAGAACGCGGCCCAATATGGGGGCGATCCACAACAGCTTGTCCTGATAGGACAATCGGCCGGCGCCGCACATGTATCCGGTTATCTCTTTGACCCGCGCTGGGGCGGATGTTCCGACACATCGGTGCGGGCGGTCGCCTTGCTGAGCGGATTCTATCGAGGAAAGGAGCCGATCTTGCCGGGCCCGCGGCTCTATCTTGGAGAGGACATGGCTCTGTGGCCTGACCGCTCGCCCGCGTCGCATGTGCGCACCGGCCATCCGCCCTTGCTGCTCAGCGTAGCGGAATTCGACCCCGCGCAGATCGCTGACCAGACGTTCGATTTCGCGGCCGCGCTCAATGCGGTGGATGGCCGCCCTCCCGAACTGCATTGGTTTGCGGGTCACAATCATGTGTCGACAATTCATGGGCTCGGTCTTGGGCAAGACCTTGTCGGTTCCACCTTGCGAGAATTCGCGGCGAGACAGTTGGGCTGCGATGGGGAGCAGCTCTCACATGCTTGAAATCAGCGCCCTTGGCTTCGATGTGTTCGGCACGGTTGTCGACTGGCGCTCAAGTATTGCGCGGTCCGCGCGGCCTTTCCTGATCGAGTGCGGTCTTTCTTCGGTCGACCCCTATATGTTCGCCGACCGCTGGCGCGCCCTTTATCAGCCGGCGATGGAGGCCTGCCGAACAGGAGCGCGCGACTATGTGCCGCTCGATACATTGCACGCCGAGATGCTCGACGATCTGCTGTCCAGTTTCGGTTTGCCGCGCGACGGGCATGAGACCGTTGATCGCAAGGCTTTCGCCCGTCTTTGGGAACAATTGTCCCCATGGCCGGACGTTCCGGGCGGACTGCTCCGCCTCAAGGCGAAATATATACTGGCGCCGATTTCGAATGGGAGCATAGCGCTCATGACGCGGCTGTCCCGCCATGCCGGACTGCCGTGGGATGCGATCCTGGGCGCCGATCTCAGTCGAACCTACAAGCCGACACCGCGGACTTATCTTGCGGCTGCCGAAGCCCTGCAGCTCGATCCGTCGCAGGTGGCATTGGTGGCTGCGCATAATGATGATCTCCACGCGGCGCGCGCGGTCGGCATGCGCACCATCTTCGTGCCGCGACCGACGGAATATGGTTCTGAGCAAACCACAGATCTCCGAAGCGAAAGCGACTGGGATCTGGTCGCTACGGATTTCAATAATTTGGCGAGTGCCTTGCATTGCTAAAGTGATCGATTTCTTCATGCATTAGCACGCCCGCTGGGATTTGACCGACAGAGTGAGAGGCGCGGACATTGGCTACTCACGCCGGATTCGAACCACTGTCTCCAAAACCAACATCCAGATCTCGCCGCCTGAATATCCAGACGGCTGTTTAAGCTATCGAAATGAGGGGGCCCTTTTTGCACGCCGATCCACAGAGCGGACGAAAATGAGCGCAGGCCTGCTTGGGTCGCGATATCTTCACGCGATGCCGGACGGCACGCAACAGGCCATCGGATTGATCGCCAGAACGTCTCGAGCAATGCCCGGCCGGCACGCCACGGCTCCTCCTCGAACCAGCGCTTCAACTGCATGCTCGCTTCGATCAATGGATCGGGATTGCGGCGACTGCGCTTCCGTTTTGGCTTGGGCGCTGGAGTTAAGCGGAACCCGCGG
>NZ_DAIMZT010000142.1:0-2216 GCF_036733805.1 Novosphingobium sp.
ACTTGGGTCGCTGCCGCAGGCAGCGACCTTTTTTGTGACCGTGCCAATGCATCCCCGAAACGGTCCGCCGTTTCCGCCTGCCCTCCGGCGGGTTCACAGGTCGCCAGCGTGAGGCGCCTCGGTGGTCTTTGGGGGGCGATCGCGATGAGGCCTCCGCCGCGCGAGGCGGAAGCTCGGCCCTTCAGGGCCGAGTAGTCGCACCCGATGGACTTGGGCCATATAGCGATCGCAGCTTCACACGATTGACCCGGCTTCCGGACGATCCCGACACGCTTAAGGCGATGCCGTTGGCCGAACGGGCGCGCGCCGCGCGGCTCGAGCAGATCATCAAGGAATTGCAGCGTCATCGCTTCGGCCGCCGGGCCGAGACGCTGCCGGAGGACCAGTTGCTGCTCGGCCTGGAGGAGGTCGAGCATGTCGAGGCGAGCAGTGATGCCGCGACCGATGCAGCCAATGCGGCCGAGCGATCGAGCCGAGCCGCACGGCGCCGCAGGAACAGAGGAGCGCTGCCGGCGCATCTGCCGCGGGTCGAGATGCTGATCGACCTCGACGATCACGTCTGCCCGTGCTGTCAGCAGGCGCTGCACCGGATCGGCGAGGATGTGAGCGAACGACTGGATATCGTCCCGGCCCAGTTCCGGGTCCTAGTCGTAAGGCGGCCGAAGTATGCCTGCCGGGCCTGCGAGACCATGGTGCAGGCACCGGCGCCAGCGCGGCTGATCAAGGGCGGGTTACCGACCGAAGCCACCGTTGCGCAGGTGCTCGTCGCCAAATATGCCGACCATCTGCCGCTGTATCGGCAGGCTCAAATTTACGCCCGCCAGGGCCTCGACCTGGATCGCTCGACCCTGGCCGATTGGGTCGGGCGGGCAGCCTTCCTGTTGCGGCCGGTGCATGAGCGGCTGCTCGCGAGGCTGAAGCAGTCGCCAAAACTGTTTGCCGACGAGACCACCGCCCCGGTGCTCGATCCCGCACGCGGCCGCACCAAGACCGGCCAGCTCTGGGCCTATGCCCGCGACGACCGGCCCTGGGGCGGCACGGTCCCGCCCACCGTCGCCTATGTCTACGCTCCTGATCGCAAGGCCGAACGGCCGATCGTCCACCTCGCGGGTTTTGCCGGCATCCTCCAGGTCGACGGCTATGCCGGCTATCGGGTCCTGGCCGAGCGCGGTGACGTTGAACTGGCGTTCTGCTGGTCCCATGTGCGCCGGCGCTTCTACGAACTCGCCGCGGCCGGTCCCGCACCGATCGCCAGCGAGGCGCTCGAACGTATCGCCGGGCTCTACATCATCGAAGCCGAGATCCGCGGCCGCACCGCCGACGAGCGTCGCGCCGTCCGCCAAGAGAAGAGCCGGCCGATCGTCGACGAGTTCGAACCCTGGCTGCGCGCCAAGCTTGGTCTGATCAGCCAGAAGACCAAACTCGCGGAGGCCATCCGATATGCGCTGTCGCGTTGGGACGGGCTGACGCGCTTCATTGTCGACGGCCGCATCGAGATCGATTCCAACGTCGTTGAGCGCGCTATCCGCCCAATCGCGCTCAACCGCAAGAACGCCCTGTTCGCTGACTCGGACGGCGGAGGCGAACACTGGGCCGTCATCGCCTCACTGATCGAAACCTGCAAGCTCATCGGCGTCGAACCCCACGCCTATCTCACCGACGTCATCACCCGCATCGTCAACGACCACCCGAACAGCCAGATCGACGAACTGCTACCCTGGGCCTATCTCGCTACCCAAGAATGCTGGCGCGTGGCCTGAGAACATCGCTTACCACTGACTGCAGACCTGCCGCCAACGCGTCAGCGATGGCCGGAGATTGGAGCCGTCGAGAATCAAGGGGGGCGAGAGGTTTGCAATACTCCCGGAGCTGCGAATCATGCAGCAGCATACCCGCGATCCCAGGCATCGCAGGCAGCGAAGACGAAGCTCTCCAGGTCGCTGGCGGAAACGTGGAAACCCCAGATCGGGAAGCTGACTTTTCTTCAGACATGCGCCGGGTTCCGCGACGCCCGCGCGCCCTTTACCGGGCCTGGATCGCCCAACTTGCGGCGCGCAAGAGGGGCAGCTGTGGATGTAGTTCATCTACGCTGTTAGGCGGGGTTCCAGCGTGGCATATTGGATAAAATAATCTTGTATCCTGGTGGAGGACACATCCGAATCAGGCGTCTCCCCGTGTTGTGAGTACTTGGTGACAGTGAAGCGAAAATCGCACAA
>NZ_DAIMZT010000143.1:0-2148 GCF_036733805.1 Novosphingobium sp.
GTCGAACTCGACCCCGTCGATCAACGGCGCAACGCCGATGGTGTCGTAACGGTTTCCCGGCAGCAGTATGAAGCGCACGAGATTGCCCAAGGCGTCGGTCAGCGCCAAAATCTTGGTCGTCATGCCGCCTTTTGAGCGACCAATGGCCTGGCTCTGAGTCCCCCTTTTGCGCCCTGGCCGTGCCGGTGAACCTTGACGATGGTGGCGTCGACCATGGCGTATTCCATGTCCGGCTCATCCGACACGGCATCGAAAATCCGCTTGAAAACATCAGCTTCGCGCCAGTCCCTGAACCGGCGATAGGCCGTGCTCCAGTTCCCGAACAGCGCAGGTAGATCGCGCCACGGACTGCCCGTCCGCACAATCCACAACACCGCCTCCACAAACAGCCGGTTGTCCCCACCGCTGCGCCCAGGGTCCGTCACCTTGCCCAGACAATGCGGCTCCATCTGCGCCCACTGGGCGTCGGTCAGTACGAAGCGTTCCATCCAGAGCGTGAATCATCTGTGGACGCCCCTTCAGACGCAAGCGGTAAAATGGGCTTGCACGTAGTCGGATGCTGCCATCTGTCCGGCCTTTTGATGCAGCTATAATACTGCTGGCCCGAATGGGAGTTCGCGGATCGGATCCACATCACAACAGCGTGCTCGCAGCACTCTGATTCACACTGGTTATTCCAATCCCGTCTCGCCGACTGTTATGCCATACCCTCCTTCGACCGCCTACGTCTTCCGACGACCTCTGGTGGACCGGCGGGTTACGCCGCCGCTACCACCCGAGCCCTGTAATCCTCGTTCTTCACCAGCAGTGCCCAGACGATGCGCGCGGTCTTGTTGGCCTGCGCCACAGTCACCAACATGCGCGGCTTACGCGCCAGCATCCCCTCCAGCCACGACCCTTTGGCAGCGCCCCGCCTGCTGGCCTGCATGACGACCGCGCTGCTGCCGATGATCAGCAGGCGCCTGAGCGTGCGTTCGCCCATCTTCGAGATGGCGCCGAGCTTCTGCTTGCCGCCGGTGGACATCTGCCGTGGGGTCAGGCCGAGCCATGCGGCAAAATCCCTGCCTCGTTTGAAACTCTGCGCCGGCGGCGCCAGGGCAGCAATGGCGGTGGCGGCAATCGGCCCGATGCCGGGGATGGTCATCAGCCGCCGGGCGACCTCGTCCTCCCGGGCGCGCCGGGCGATCTCCTTGTCCAGTTCGGCGATCCTGCCGTCGAGCACCTCGAGCATGCCGAGCATCACCCTGAACATAGCGCGCGCCGCTTCGGGAAGCGATGAGCCCAGTTCATCTTCGAGCAGATCGCCAAGCAGTGCCACGTAGGACCTGCCCTTGGGGGCAACCCAACCATATTCTGTGAGATGCCCGCGGATCGCATTGATCAGTTGCGTGCGCTGTCGGACCAGCAGGTCGCGCGCGCGGAATACCAGCGCTGAGGCCTGCTGCTCTTCGCTCTTTACCGCGACGAATCGCATGTTTGGGCGCTGTGCCGCTTCGCAGATTGCTTCTGCATCAGCAGCGTCGTTCTTCTGCCGCTTCACGAAGGGCTTCACATAGGCTGGCGGAATGAGCCGCACCTCATGGCCCAGGTGCACCAACTCGCGCGCCCAATGGTGCGCTCCGCCACAGGCTTCCAGCGCCACCAGGCAACGCGGTTGCTTGGCAAAGAAATCCAGCAGCTTACCGCGTGCGATCTTCCGGGTGAAAACTTGATGACCACGCGCATCCGACCCGTGGGCATGAAAAACATGCTTAGCGATATCAAGACCGATTATGCTAACTTCACTCATGGACGCCTCCCTCAGGTGATGTTCGACAACTCACCTTGGCACATTGATGCCGTCGGGGGGCGTCCACCCCATCACATTCCCCAACCTTTGGAAATCCCCAGATTCCTATTTCAGGCTCGATGCTCTAGGCCGCCTGCGCCGGACCTGCAGGTGGACAAGAAGCTGCAGATAAGCCTGGGAGCACTGGCCAGCTAAGTCAGCAAACCCCATGACGAGAACGATGCTGGTGTCCGCCACTGCGCACATCTACCGTGTGACAAAGGCGAATGGAATGACGATCAGTATCCCCGACCAATGATCCTTATGACGCAAAGAAGCGCGCCACCCGCTCCTTGAATTTCTGAGGCTTGCGAAAAGGA
>NZ_DAIMZT010000144.1:0-2071 GCF_036733805.1 Novosphingobium sp.
GCGATCGATGCCGTTTCCTTCTCGTCGCAAAGACGCATCCGCGCCGCCAGCGATCTATGGCTCGCCCGGCAGCCGGATTTTGCCCTGTTATCGCAACGCTATGACATCGTCGCCATGCTGCCCGGCCGCTGGCCGCAGCATTTTCCGGATGCCTTTTGACCGAAGCGTTACAGGACCGTCACAAAATCAGCCTATTGCCGGGCGACCAGCGCTTGCGATTCATCCGCCGGCATTCCCCATTTCGTTTCGACAGGCCCAGTCATGATCCGCAACACCGTCTCCGCCTTCATCGTCCCCTCGCAGGAAGAGCGCAAAAGCTTTGTCTCTCTCGAAAAGACCCCGGCCATCCATGCCGAAAAACTTGCGTCGCTTGACTGCATGAATACGGTCCGCGTCGGTGGCGCAAAAGCCAAGGCCGAAACCCTGTCCTTCCCCTTCACGGTCGCCGCCTGGAACCTCGAGCGCTGCCTGTTTGCCGAGGAAAGTGCGGCCAAGCTGCGGGAAACCAGCGCGCCGCTGGTCCTTTTGTCGGAGATGGATTACGGCATGGCCCGCACCGAACAGCGCGACCCGACGGACATCATCGCTGGCGAACTCGGCATGAACTACGCCTATGGCGTCGAGTTCCTCGAACTCAGCCTCGGCTCGGAGATCGAGCGCTCCTATTGCAGGGACGACTTCAACGAAAACGGTTTTCACGGCAATGCTCTGATGGCTGCCGTTGCCTTGAAGGACGCCTTCATGATCCGCCTGCCGGGCGAAGCCGTCTGGTTCAATGACAGCAATGAGCAGCCGCGCATCGGCGATCGTTGTGCCATCGGCGCTATCGTCGAGACGCAGGCTGGTCCCATGGTCGCCGTTTCCGTTCACCTCGAAAGTGTGGCGACCGCTGCCTATCGCGAGCGGCAGCTGGCCGCTTTGATCGATGCCGTCGAAGCCTTCGCGCCCGGCCTGCCGATCCTGATCGGCGGCGATCTCAACACCGGCAACCACACCGGCGGCGATTTTTCGACCGATACGCTGTTTGCCATGGCCGAGAGCCGCGGCTTCGAATGCCACGGCGGCCCGCTCGACCAGACCAGCACCCGCCCGAGCCTGATCACGCGCTTTCCCGATCGCACCATGAAGCTCGACTGGTTCATCACCCGCGGCTTGAAGATCGGCGAAAGCCACCTTGTTTCCTCCCTCAATGGAGAGGGCAAGCCGCTGTCCGATCACGACATGATCGTCTGCACAATCGAAGGTTTTTCTGCCTAGTGCATGTCGCGCAAAAGTTTGCGGCGGCTTTGCGACAACGACGTGCACAAAATCAAAGACTTAAAGCGCGAAAAGCGAATCTGAAAGATCGCGATGCGCTTTAATCGCTGCAATCGTTAAAATGCGCTCAGTTTCATGAACTGCGCCGTTACCCCTTCCATGCGATGAAACTGTAGACGCGCATGGAATTTGGGGGATTGCATGGTCTTGAAACTGATGTTGGCGAGCATGGCGGCTTTTGCCGCGCGTGCCGTCCCGGTCGTTGTCGCGATGCCGCAGTCGAAAACCTTTGTGGCAGGCGCCAGTGGCGACATGGAAATGAAGCCGTCGCCGATCGAACGCTCCTGGATATTGTCGGGCGATCCCGTTGCCCGCATCGCCGAGCATTCGCGCGGGCAGGACGATGCCGCGGTGACCGCGCTGTGGGATTGCACGGCGGGTGAGTTCCGCTGGTATTTCGGCTGGGATGAAACAGTGATGATCCTCGAAGGTGAGGTGCATATCACCACGGAAGACGGTGTCGAGCGCACGCTGCATGCCGGCGATGTCGCCTATTTCGCCGGCGGCACCTGGGCGACTTGGCGCATCGACCGCTATCTGCGCAAGGTTGCCTTTCTGCGCAAGCCGTTCCCGAAGCCGTTGACCATGGCTTACCGCCTGCGCAACTTCGTCCGGCAGGGCAGCACGCAGGGCCTTGCTGCCTAAGCGGGACCACCTTGACGGAAGTCCTTGAATAGCCGTTGCGTTTGCAGGCGGGCCGACCTACATCTGTCCGCAAATCCGAGCGAGGGCTGACTATGGCTGGTATCAAGAA
>NZ_DAIMZT010000145.1:0-1789 GCF_036733805.1 Novosphingobium sp.
TGTGATACCAATAGGTGCCGTTCTGGATGACGGGGAACTCATAGACGAACGTGGACTTGGGCCGAATGCCGGGAAATGACACGCCCGGCACGCCGTCAAATTGCGGCGGAACAAGCACGCCATGCCAATGGATCGAGCTGTCCTCGTCAAGATCGTTGGTTACATGCAGCCGAACCGTCTGCCCCTCGCGCAGCCGGACCAAGGGCGCGGGTACGGTTCCGTTGACCCCGATCGCGCGCATTTTACGGCCATCGATCACCATCGTCTGCCTGGCGATTGTCAGAGCTATGTCGTTGCCCGAAACCGTGGGGAGCGGTTTGACGATGCCAGCGGAGACGGGCTGCGCCCACGCCGGCATCCAGGTGGAGAAAGCAAGGCCGCCACCGGCGATCGTTGCACCGCGGATCATATCGCGGCGGGTCAATAGCGGGGTCATGTAATCTCCCTTGTTCCTTTCGGCGGACCCGGCTCGGGGAACCTGTTTATCCGCTGCACTCTCTCTGCCTTACGCATGAAGCGGGCTGACCCCTCATGGTTCCGCCAGAATTTCCGCAAGTCGCGTCCGCGCCCGGTACAATCGCGTTTCGACGGCCTTGCCGCTGATCGCGAGAGCGGCTGCGGTTTCCGCCTGCGTCATCCCCTCGACGGTTCGCAGCAAAAGCACCTCCCGTAGCGGCGCTGGAAGGTCGGCCATTGCCGCGTTCAAGCGCTGCAACTCCAGTTTCCCGGCTGCGCTGTCATGGGCGGACGGACTGTCATCGGGGGCAGCTTCCCATTCCTGCTCGGTTGCCGCCGTGCCCAAGGTGAAAAACTGCCGCACCTTTTGCCGGCGGCGCCAATCACGGCATTTGTTGATCGCGATCCGCGAAAGCCAGGCGCGCAGCGGGCGCTCCCCATCATATTTCCGCAAATGACCAAAGGCCGACACGAAACAATCCTGGGTGAGATCAAGCGCCTCGTCAGCGTTGCCAACCAGGCCACGCACCAGACGAAAGATCGGGGTCTGATGCCGATGCATGATTTCGGCGAATGCCGCTTGCCGTCCGCTCAGGGTCAGCGCAGCCAGTTCACCGTCCGAAAACGCCTTGAAGTCGGGGTTCACCGCACATCGTCGGTGAGCGCATGGACCACCGCCTGGTCGAAAGTCTTGGCCTGATCCGGGCGAAGGATCTGGCGCATGGCGAAGATATGGCCGAGCGTTTCCTTTTGCAGCTCACCCATCGCTTGATGCGACCGATCGACGGCTGCGGCGACCTGCGGACCATTTCCATGTTCGGCTTCGATTGCATCGGCAAGCCGCGCATTGTCAGCTCTCAGTTCAAGCTCCAGTGCTTGGCGGCGCACGGCAAAACGCTTCTCGAGAAGATCGATCTGGCGTTTTTGCCGGTCATCGAGATCGAGCTTGCTATGCAGAACGTCATGCAGCTCGACACCGGCGGGGGCCGGCTGCGGGAAGAAATGGCGTCCAAGCCACACACCGGCGATAGCCGCGACGAACGCGACCAGCGCGATCAACAGAACCAGCCTCGCTTTCATCGCGAACCTGCAAGCAAGGTCGACGGCGCAAGCGGGTTGGAAGGACCGAAAGGGGACAAGGTGGCGGATGCTTCAGCGGGCGGCGTAAAACCCGTGCTGGCGACACCCAACAGCACCGCGACAAAGGCTGCGGCCATGCCCACTCTCAGTTGCGCGGCTATCGAGACTTGCGGTCGCGCCGCGAGCCGTTTGAAGACAGCCTCCTCCAATCCTGCAAGTCCGGGATGAACGGGGTCGGTGCGAAGGCGGCTCA
>NZ_DAIMZT010000146.1:0-1779 GCF_036733805.1 Novosphingobium sp.
TCCATCACGCGCCACATCCAGCCGGTGCCTTCGCGGCAAGGGGTGCACTGGCCGCATGATTCGTGCTTGTAGAAGTACGAGAGGCGGCTGATGGCGCGCACGATGTCGGTGGACTTGTCCATCACGATCACGGCGGCGGTGCCGAGGCCCGAGCCGACCGCCTTGAGGCCATCGAAGTCCATCGGCGCGTCCCAGATCTGGTCTGCCGGAACCAGCGGGACCGAGGAGCCGCCGGGGATCACGGCCAGCAGGTTGTCCCTGCCGCCACGGATGCCGCCGCAGTGCTTCTCGATCAGTTCGCTGAAGGGAATGCTCATTTCCTCTTCGACGACGCACGGCTTGTTCACGTGGCCGCTGATCTGGAAGAGCTTGGTGCCCTTGTTGTTTTCCCGCCCAAAGCCGGAGAACCACGTGGCGCCGCGCCGCATGATGGTGGGCGCAACGGCGATCGATTCGACGTTGTTGACCGTGGTCGGGCAGCCATAGAGGCCCGCACCGGCGGGGAACGGCGGCTTGAGGCGGGGCTGGCCCTTCTTGCCTTCAAGGCTTTCGATCATCGCGGTTTCTTCGCCGCAGATGTAGGCGCCCGCGCCGCGATGGACGAAGACGTCGAAGTCATAGCCCGAACCGGCGGCGTTCTTGCCCAGCAGGCCAGCGGCATAAGCTTCATCGCGCGCGGCGAAGAGCGTTTCGGCCTCGCGAATATATTCGCCGCGAATGTAAATATAAGCCGCCCGCGCGCCCATCGCGAATCCGGCAACCAGCGCGCCTTCCAGCAGCATGTGCGGATCGTGGCGGATAATCTCGCGGTCCTTGCAGGAACCGGGTTCGGATTCGTCGGCGTTGATGACAAGGAAGCTAGGCTTGGGATTGCCGTTGTGATCGACCGGCGGCTGCTTGGGCATGAACGACCATTTAAGACCGGTCGGGAAGCCCGCACCGCCACGGCCGCGCAGGCCCGAAGCCTTCATCTCCTCGATGATCGCGTCGCGCCCTTTGGCTAGAATGTCCTTCGTATTGTCCCAGGCGCCGCGCGCCTGTGCTTCCTTCAAGTTCCACGGCTGATAGCCATAGACATTGGTAAAGATGCGGTCCTTGTCGGCGAGAGCCATTACCACTCACTCCGATAATCGTGGTTTTCGGTGACCATCTCTTTCAGTGTGGTCGGCCCGCCGCTCGGTTCGACGGTGTGGCGATCCGGCTCCTGCGTGCCGGTCTTGGGCGTCTCGCCCCGCGCCAGCGCGTCGAGCACGGCATCGAGGCGATCTGCGGTCAGATCCTCGTAATTGTCGTCGTTGATCTGGACCATCGGGGCCGAGGCGCAGTTGCCCATGCATTCCACTTCAGTGAGCGACCACAGGCCGTCATCTGTGGTGTGGCCCTTCTTCATGCCGCGCGACTTGCAACGCGCCATGATCTCGTCCGAACCGCGCAGCATGCAGGGCGTGGTGCCGCAGACCTGCACGTGGAAGCGGCCGATCGGGGCAATGTTGTACATGGTGTAGAATGTCGCCACCTCAACCACGCGGATGATCGGCATGTCGAGCTGCGCGGCGACATATTCCATCACCGGGATCGGCAGCCACCCTTGCGTGTTCAGTTCGGCGCCAACCTGTCGCTGAGCAAGGTCGAGCAGCGGCATCACCGCCGAGCGCTGGCGTCCTTGCGGATAGCGCGCAATGATCTCTTTCGCCTTTTCCGTATTCTCGGCCGTCCAGGCAAAATTGCCCCAACGCGCCCGCAATTCAGGCGTATCAGGTTCGATATAGCGGTCAGCCA
>NZ_DAIMZT010000147.1:0-1764 GCF_036733805.1 Novosphingobium sp.
CCCACCCTACGAGGCTGTGACTCTTTCCCATATCGAGTGTCGAGCGGATATGATTCTCTGAGCAGATTGATCTGCTGGAGAGAATGATGGCTGACGACAGTCTTTTTGGCGAGTTGCCGGAACAGTCGGCGCCCCGGACTGAAGCAGTACCGCGGGGCGCAGCTCGGCTGCGCGAGCCCGTGCGCGATCAGGTCGAGCTGCGAGCGGTCGATATCGATAGCCTGATCGGGCAGGATCATCCGGCGCGGGTGATCTGGGGTTATGTCGAAGGGCTCGATCTGAGCGAGCTGGAAGATCGCGTCAAGGCGCGGGAGAACAGGCCGGGTCATCCGGCGCCATCGCCCCGGTTGCTGCTGGCGCTTTGGCTGTACGCCACGAGCGACGGCGTTGGCAGCGCGCGAGCGCTGGACCGGCTCTGCGACAGTCATGACGTCTACCGCTGGCTCTGTGGCGGCGTCTCTTTGAACTATCACACGTTGTCGGACTTCCGGGTCGGCTGCGCCGATTTGCTCGACCGTTTGCTGGTCGAACATCTCGTGGCCCTGAACGAGGCAGGGTTGATCGATCTGGAGAAGCTGACCCAGGACGGGGTGCGGATACGGGCGAGTGCGGGGACGGGATCGTTCCGGCGGGAGGCGACGCTAGATCGGCAGATGGCACAGGCCGAGGCCGTGGTGGAAGGGCTCAAGCGCGAGGTCGATGCGGATCCGGAAGCCAGCAATCGGCGTATCCGGGCGGCTAAAGAGCGCGTGGCGCGGGAACGCAGCGAGCGGGTGCAGGCCGCGCAAGCCGCGCTGGCTGAGATCAAGCGCAAGCGAAAACAGCTCGACGACAAGGGCGGCAACGGCAAAAAGCCAAAAGAGCCACGGGCCTCCACCACCGACCCGCAGGCACGGGTGATGAAGATGGCGGATGCCGGCTTCCGTCCGGCCTACAATGTGCAGGTGGCCAGCGCGGCCGGCGAATTGATCGTGGTCGCGATCGATGTCGACAACAGCGGCTCAGATCGTGGCTTGATGCGGCCGATGCTGGAGCGAACGCGCGCTCGGCTGAAGCGCTTGCCGCGCCGCTACCTCGCCGATGGCGGGTTCTGCAGTGGCGAGGACATCGAATGGGCGCATGGCGAAGGCATCGAGGTTTACTGTCCACCGCCCAAATCCAGGAGCGGTGTCGATCCCTTTTTACCCCGGAGCAGCGACGGCCCTGGAGTGGCGGCCTGGCGGGCCCGCATGGCCAGCGAGGCCGGCAAGGCACAGTACCAAGCCCGCACGATCTGCGAATGCATTCATGCCCGATGGCGGAACTGGGACCTCAGGCAATTGACCGTGCGCGGCATCGAGAAGGTCCGTGCCGTCGTGCTCTGGCACGCGCTCACCAACAACATCCTACAAGGACACCGCCTCGCAAAAGCATAGACCGCAGAAGCATCCACCACGACCGGATGCCGCCGGCTTCTGACATCAAGGGCCGCTAGCGCCCCTCAATGTCGAACGCCGAAAAGCGAATTGGCTCACAGGCTCTACGGCACTATTCGCCCTCTCACATCGGCCGATACGTCCGCACGTCCGCGGGCACGTTCACGCCCAGCTTGATCTGGCCGACCGAGCGGATGATGTCGTCGCCGAGAAGCTGGGCGAAGCAGGCATAGCCCCAGTCGTTCATGTGCAGGCCGTCGGCGATGACGAAGCTCTCGACCGGGATCGACTGCGTCTCGTGCCAGTCGCGCATCACCTCGAAGCGCGGGAAGATGCCGACGTGACGGAG
>NZ_DAIMZT010000148.1:0-1725 GCF_036733805.1 Novosphingobium sp.
CAGTCCGTCCGAAAATTCGATAGCAGATACCCGGATGGTTGCGTGTTCGGTATGATTAGGCATGGGCTACATCGAAGGACATTCACGTGATCAGATGCTGCTGCTCCCGGCGTCGGTCGATGACTATGTTGCGGCAGACAACCCGGTGCGTTTCATCGCGGCATTTGTCGATGATCTCGACCTTGGCGAGTTGGGCTTTGACCGCTCTCGTCCCAAGGCGACAGGGCGTCCAGGCTATGCTCCCGCCGATCTGCTGAAGCTGTATCTTTATGGCTATCTCAACCGGGTGCGGTCGAGCCGGTGCCTGGCGGCTGAGTCGGCGCGCAACCTTGAGGTGATCTGGCTTCTGGGTGGGCTACGTCCCGATTTTCGCACGATCGCGGATTTCCGCCGCACCAACAGGGCGTCGTTCAAGCCGCTGTTCCGGTCCTTCGTGCTGCTGTGCCGCCGCCTCGACCTGTTCGGGCGGGAACTGGTGGCGGTGGACGGCACACGGCTCAAAGCGGTGAACAGCCGCAAGCGGAACTTCACCCGCCAGAAGCTGGCTGGGTGGATCAAGCTCGCTGATGAGCGGATCGAAGAATATCTGGCCCGTCTCGACCTTGCCGATCGCGCCGAAGCCGAGGCGGAAGGGGCTGCTCGCCGCGCGGCGGTGCTGGAGGCAAAGATCGCGCGGATGCGGGAACGGCGCGAACTACACAGCGCGATGCTGGCCGATCTCGTCGCCAGCGGTGAAAGCCAGTTGTCGCTCACCGATCCCGATGCGCGCGGCATGGCGACCCAGCCCAAGGTCGGCGTGGGCTACAACGCGCAGGTCGCGGTCGATGCCCGGCACAAGCTCATCGTCGAACAATATGTGACCAACTCCGGCAGTGACCTGGGCTTTCTGGCGCAGACGGCGAGCGCTGCGCGCGAGGTGCTGGGCGTCGAGCAGATCGATGCCGTCGCCGACAAGGGCTATTACAAGGGCGAGGATATCGCTGCCTGCGAAGATGTCGGCGTCATACCCTATGTCGTGCGCCCGCAACGCGGCCCGGCTATCAACGAAGGCTATTTCGCGAAGAGTGAGTTTCGATACGACGCCAACGAAGATTGTTACACTTGCCCCGGCGGGGCGCGCCTCGATCCCTATACCCGCTCGCAGAAGAACGGACATGTCACCATCCGCTACGGCAATATGCGAGCTTGTCGCAACTGCGCCCTCAAACCTCAATGCGCATCAGGAACACGGCGGACCATCGATCGCTGGGAGGGAGAAGCCGTGCTGGAGCGTATGGCGGAAAGGCTTGATGCCCGCCCTGACATTCTCGATCGGCGGCGCGAGACGGTCGAGCATCCCTTCGGCACCATCAAGCAGTGGATGAACCAAGGCGCGTTCCTCATGCGGGGTCTGGCCAACGTCAACGCCGAGTTCAGCCTGACGGCGCTCGCCTATAATCTGCGCAGAGCCATCAATATCCTGGGTATTCCGGCTCTGCTACGCGCGGTGTGAGCCTGAAATGGGCGCGCATTTCCCCGTCTCGAAGTCACAGCGCGTCATACGTCCAAATAGGGCCGATCCAGACCGTCCCCGTGCCTTCCGCGTCGAAAAACCGGCATCCACAAACCCCGGCGCTCCCCGGCTCACCGCCTCACGACATGCCGCTGAGTTTTCGGACAGTCTGAGGTCATTTCCGGCAACGTCGGCTTTAAGGCGAGGCGCGATATATGCCCACCTATGCTCGA
>NZ_DAIMZT010000149.1:0-1707 GCF_036733805.1 Novosphingobium sp.
CCAGCGCGGTCATCGCGTCGCGCATGGCGGCCAGGTCGACCACGCAGGGAACGCCCGTGAAGTCCTGCATCAGCACGCGGGCGGGGCGATACTGGATCTCGCGCTCGGCCTTGCCCTTGTCATTCTGCCAGTCGACGATCGCCTTGATGTCGTCGGTGGTGACGGTGACGCCATCCTCGAAGCGGAGCAGGTTTTCCAGCAGCACCTTCATCGAGAAGGGCAGACGGCTGACGTCGCCGAGCTTGGCCGCGGCCTTCTTCAGCGAGTAGATGGCAATATCCTTGCCGCCGACCTTCAAAGTGTCGCGCGTGCCGAGTGTGTCCTGTCCGATGGCGGTCATGAGTCGTGCGTCTCCTCGCAGTTGCCCCGGCAGCTAGGAGGATGACGTATTCCACCAGAGGCTCGCCGGACGGCGAAAAAGACCGGACGGCAAGGTGGCGGGATGCGCCCCAACCATGGCCGAAGCGGGTATGTCCCTTGATGGCCGCCGCCATAGCGCCTGCCGCCCCGGAGTCAATGCGGCGGCGCGAAATGGGACGATTGGAGAATCTTTCTTGTAGACGCGCTCGCAAGGCAGGGGATACATTGGTGATCGGCCGCGTTCTGGTTCAAGGAGCGGGCTGCTTAAATCGATGGGTCGCGTGCTCTGGCTTTTTGTCGTTGCATCTGTTCGGCGTTAACTGGTTTCGCTTTTTACGCCTGATGCCGAGAATATATGTCTGAGGAGGAAGAGACGATGCGCCCAGTGTCAAGCCTCGCCACCGGCAAGTCATTCGACCCGGCGATGCGGGGATACATCATCCATTATCATCTAGGGGAAGCGAACCACTGCCCCAGCTGTGGCCGCAGCCAGTGGATCGTCGGTCGCCTGATGGCCGAATGCGCCTATTGCGAAACCGCGCTTCCGCTGGAAAACAACCGGGGGGTCGGGGCCTGTGCGCGCTTTGTGCACGCACATAGCAGCGTTCCGTTCGATCCCCTGACCGTCTGACGGGTCAACGCTGCCGCCAAGGGGGACCTTCAGGCGGCGGCGACGCCTTCCGCTTCCACCACATTGTCACCGGCATAATAGCCCCGCACCCGCACGCGCTTTTCGACATGGTCGACCGGCACGCGCAGCAGCACAAGGCGGAATGTGCCGCCCAGATCGCGCTGCAGCAGGAAACCGGCCTCATCCCGTATGAGCCGCCCGGTTTCGTCCATTACTGTGCCGATTTCCGGTGTGCTTTGTATCAACATGGTCCCGCATCTTATTCACCCGTCATGCTGAACGCGTCCTGCATGACGTAAGTGGGATGGATCTCCTCCGGCCCAATCTATCGCTTTCTTGATCCCCTTGCCAGCCAGCAGGTCCAGGACGAGGAAAATCACGAACAGCGCGATCGCCAGGAAAAACAGGAACTTGGCAATACCCACGAAAGTGCCCGCAGCGCCGCCAAAGCCCAATATGGCGAGCGCCGCAGCGAAGACGAGTGAGATGATAGCGAGGCGGATCACTGGGTGGTCCTTTAGGCTGTTAAAGTCTGTTTGGAAATGCGCCCTTCGGCGCATCGCGGCACCAGCCCTCTCCCCCACCCGACCGCCCAACGGCAGTATTCTATGGGTGGCCGGGTGGGGGAGAGGGCTGGTGCGGTTCTGAAATGCGCTCTTCCGCGCATTTCCAAACAGACTCTTGGCAACAGGCACTCGGCTAAAAACGCACGTGCT
>NZ_DAIMZT010000150.1:0-1702 GCF_036733805.1 Novosphingobium sp.
ACTTGCGTGTCGGGATTGAGCTTCACGCCGAAGCGGCGCTGGTAATAGGCGGCCTGGGCGCGGCGCAGGCCCGGAATGCCGCGCGAGGAGGAATAGCGATGCGTGCGCGGGTCGCGCACCACTTCGCACAATTTGTCGACGATGGCCTTCGGCGTCGGCAGGTCCGGATTGCCCATGCCAAGGTCGATGATGTCGGCGCCGCGCGAGCGGGCGCTGGCCTTCAGCCGGTTGACCTGCTCGAAGACATAGGGCGGAAGCCGGCGGACCTTGTGAAATTCTTCCATGTCAGTTCCAGACGATCAAAAAGGGGGCGCTTTCGGCGCGCGATATAGACCTAATTGCAGTTAGGGTCGAGGGTCGGGTCGCATTTGCCTTCGATCTGCTTCAGCGTGTCGGCGCCATGCGTCTTGGCCAGGGTGTTGAGCGCGGTCGCATTGGACGGCGCGGTTACCTTGCCGCCCTTGGCAGCCTGCGCCTGCTCCTCGGCCTTGAGCTGGGCGAGATTGGCGGCGGTCTCCTCCTTGGTGAGCTGCTTGGCGGCCACCGGCGGGGGGACGTTGAGATTGGGGTAGGACCCGGTGTCCTTCGGGCCCTCGGTCAAGCCCACCGGGGTCGTGTTGCTCGGGCTGGTGCTCGTACAGCCGCCGGCCGGCAGCAAAACGCCGACCAGCCCCGCCACCACCATCATGCGGCAAATCGAACCCGGCTTGAGAAAAAAAGTCCCGCCAACATTAATCGTCATATTGTTTTCCTGGCAGCCGGGTTACAGCGAATTGGACCCGGTCAGATGTCCCATGGTAATATGTCAAGAAAACGCCCCGGGAGGAACCCCGCGAACCATGTCCAAACCTGCCGATTCGGACAAAGTGGAAAATGGCGGACCTTCGGCCATCGAGCAATATCTGGTGAAAGATCCTGAGCGCTTCGCCTTGAACATGGCGCGCATGATCGAACAGGCCGGCAAGGCGGCGTCCGCCTGGAGCGAGCCGCGTGAGAAGGGCGAGGTGCGTGACCACGTCGCCGAGCCCGTCGTCGACATGGTCAAGACCTTCTCGAAGCTTTCTGAATACTGGCTGGGCGACCCGCAGCGCGCGCTGGAAGCGCAGACGCGGCTGTTCGCCGGCTATATGACGGTGTGGGCCAACGCCATCCAGAAGGTCAACCCGAACGCCGAGGGTCCGCAGGACGCGGTGACGCCCGAGCGCGGCGACAAGCGCTTCCTGGACCCCGAATGGGGCCGCAACGCCTTCTTCGACTTCTTGAAGCAGGCCTATCTCGTCACCTCGCGCTGGGCGGGCGAGTTGGTCGAGCACGCCGAAGGGCTGGACGAGCACACCCGTCACAAGGCGAGCTTCTACGTCAAGCAGGTGTCCAACGCGATCGCGCCGTCGAACTTCATCCTGACCAATCCGGAATTGTTCCGCGAGACCGTCGCCTCGAATGGCGAGAACCTGGTGCGCGGCATGAAGATGCTGGCCGAGGACATCGCCGCCGGCCGCGGCGATCTCAAGCTGCGCCAGGCCGACTATTCGCCCTTCGAGATCGGCAAGAACATCGCCACCACGCCCGGCAAGGTGATCGGCCGCAGCGATGTCGCCGAGATCATCCAATACGATCCGGTGACGGAAACGGTGCTGAAGCGGCCGTTGCTGATCTGCCCGCCATGGATCAACAAATTCTACATCCTCGACCTCAACCCGCA
>NZ_DAIMZT010000151.1:0-1618 GCF_036733805.1 Novosphingobium sp.
GCGACGATTTCGCCTTCCTGCGGCTTTTCCTTGGCGGTGTCGGGGATGATGATGCCGCCGGCAGTCTTCTCTTCCGCCTCTACGCGGCGGACGAGAACGCGGTCATGCAACGGACGAAATGCCATGTTGAGTGCCTTTCCCTCTTACGACGTTGATGGGATCAGGAAGATGCGCGCGGCAGGAGAACCCCTTTTTGAACCGATGCGCCTCTTGCTCCGTCTCCCGATGAACCTTCTGTTAGCACTCCCTTGTCGCGAGTGCCAGCGCTGCTTCATATGGACCGACGCAAGCGCCGGTCAAGGGGGCATGATCAGAAAAATGTGCCGGCTGCCGACGCTCTTCGCTTCGACTTGCGGCTGCGGCCCTATAGCGCTTTTGCAGGCCGGAAAACAGCAAAACCCCGCTGCTCCTGCTTCGTCGTGCAGGAAATGAGACGAGCGCGATCCGGCCAACGCGCGGCTTACGATCATTTTTTTCTCCGGCCTTTGCCAGGGCCGTTCGGCTTCCTACCTAGCAGCCACCGGCGGGCGCCCATGCCACCCGTCCTCCCTCATAAACGCCCTTGGGGAATTTCATGACAGAAAGCACATCTTACACGCCTCCGCGCGTCTGGACCTGGGACAAGGGGAATGGTGGCGAATTCGCCAGCATCAACCGGCCGATCGCGGGCGCGACTCATGAGCGCGAACTGCCAGTCGGCAACCATCCGCTCCAGCTCTATTCCCTGGGCACGCCCAATGGGCAGAAGGTGACGATCCTGCTGGAGGAGCTTCTGGCGGCGGGCCACGAGCGCGCCGAATATGACGCCTGGCTGATCCGCATCGGCGAAGGCGACCAGTTCGGCAGCGGTTTCGTCGGCATCAATCCCAACAGCAAGATCCCCGCGCTGGTGGACCGCAGCGTCTCACCGGCCCAGCCGGTCTTCGAATCCGGCGCGATCCTTCTCTATCTCGCCGAGAAGTTCGGGGCGTTCCTGCCCAACGATTCCGCCCAACGCACCGCCGCCCTGTCCTGGCTGTTCTGGCAGATGGGCAGCGCACCTTCCCTTGGCGGCGGATTCGGCCATTTCTATGCCTATGCGCCCGAAAAGATCGAATATGCCATCAACCGCTACACGATGGAGACGAAGCGCCAGCTCGATGTGCTGGACCGCCAACTCGCCGCGCATGAATTCATCGCGGGCGAGGAATATACGATCGCCGACATGGCGATCTGGCCCTGGTATGGCGGGGTGGTGCTCGGCCGGCTCTACGGCGATGCGGCGGAATTCCTCGACGCGCAAAGCTACAGCAATCTGCAGCGCTGGGCGAAGCAGATCGACGCACGTCCCGCGGTGAAGCGCGGTCGCATCGTCAACAGAGCCGGCGGGCCGCTGGAAGAACAGCTCCACGAACGGCACGATGCCAGCGATTTCGAAACGAAGACGCAGGACAAGCTGGAGGGTGCGGGCTGATGGGCGGGGGGCGGGTGGTTTCCTGACACCCTACCCAAAGCCGTCACCCCAGCGCAGGCTGGGGTCTCAGGCCATGTCGCGCTTCCTCTCCTGAGATCCCAGCCTTGGCTGACGCCGCCCTTAGAGTAGGATGACTTTACCTTGATCCGTTCGTTTCGAGCGAAG
>NZ_DAIMZT010000152.1:0-1618 GCF_036733805.1 Novosphingobium sp.
AAGCGGCGTGTGTCCATCTTACCTTCCTCACCATCTCCTGAACTAGTTGCGCTAACGATAGCACAAGCCAGCTGCGGCGTCCACTGCGTGAATCGTGCGCGCGAGTGGCGAAAAGGAAGGACGATGGCGGTCGGCGCTAGAGAATCTGATTTGCCTCTTCGAATGGCAGCCGTGCGTTACGCGGCATAAGGTGCGCATTGGATCCATGCCCAATGCAGCAGAGAAAGTTCGCTCGTATCTCCGTGCCCTCGAAGAAGGCGGCGTTGATCTTGCCATGATCGAAGCCCGAAAGGGGCCCACAATCCAAGCCCAGCGCCCGAGCCGCCATGATCAGGTAGGCGCCCTGGAGCGCGCTGTTCCTGAATGCCGTTTCCCATGCGTCCTGGGGATTGCCGCTGAACAGTTGGATGAGCTTATCGGCTGCGTGCGGCATCAAACGATTAAGCTTGAGATAGAAATGCGGGTCATAGCCGATTATGATCGTAGTCGACGCGCCGAGCACTTTGGCTTCGTTGCCAGGATTCACGCATTCGACGAGACGTTGCTTCGCAGCCTCGCTGCGGACCCAGACGAACCGGGCGGGATTGCCATTGGCGGAGGTAGGCCCGAACGCCGCGGTTTCATAGAGTTCGCGAATTTCATCGTCGCCAAGTTCGTAACGTTGCCAGCGGTTGTAGGTCCGTGCCTCGTGGAAAAGGCTGGAAATGGCCGGCTCTGGCAGGCGCCCGGACCGGGTTCGATCGATGGGGATGTTGCTCATACGCTGGATATGGCAGCGATCCCCTCCACGGCGGACATGAAAACGCGCTATGTCCATAGCTCAAGTCGCCGCCAAGAGTGGCGGCCCGGTCGCAACAGCGGCAGCCATGAAATTTATTCCTGCCCATGAAAAAAGGAAATTGGCGTTTCACCCGCGAGCCCGCCACTCCGTGTAGGCGAAGATGGACGGGAGTGGTTTCGCATGGGTACAAATTCTGGCGGTATGGAAACGGACGCGGATACTGACGCACCTTCCGTCTGCCGCCTCCCTTTGCAATCGCGGGATGCAATGCCTGACCTGTTCGCATTCCTGGACGAGCGCCGCGGTGCGGCGGCAGATGCGCGGGTGTTCGCATTGATGGCAAACTGTCCGGATATCCTCCGCGCCTTCATCGCCATGGCGGATCGCGTGCGCGAAGGCGCCGGGCTTGATCCGGCACTTCGAGAACTGGCGATCATCATGGCGTGCCAGACCCTTGGCAACCAGTATGAGCTCTCGCGCCACTGGAATATCGCCCGCCGGCTTGGTCTGCCTCGGGAGAAGCTTGAACTCATCTGGGATTTCGAGAGTTCGGATGCCTTTACGAATCTTGAGAAGTCAGTGCTTCGTCTTGCGCGGCACGCGACGCAGGCGCCCCAACAGGTAAGCCGGGACGTGTGGAACGCGGTCCATTCCGCCCTTGGCGATGAAAAGAGCTTGGCTTTGCTTTTCAGCATCGGTTGGTACAACATGACGGCCCGCATTACCGGGCCGCTTGCCCTGCAGCTTGAGCCCGACCTTGAGCGGCTTTGAGCCCGCCAGGAATGGACAGGGCCGATCGCAGCGGAAGCACGATCGGCCCCGGCCTTTTGATCGGCA
>NZ_DAIMZT010000153.1:0-1594 GCF_036733805.1 Novosphingobium sp.
GCTTCATCGAGAGCGGGCGGGCGCTTCCAAGCCGCGAGATGCTGATGCATCTCGCAGAAAGACTCGGCGTGCCGCTGCGCGAACGTAATCCGATACTTCTGGCAGCCGGATTTGCCCCGGTCTTTCCCGAACGCAAGCTGGATGACCCTGCACTCGCACCGGCCCGGCGCGCCATCGACATGCTGCTGAAAGGGCACGAGCCTTTTCCGGCTCTGGCCGTCGACCGGCACTGGACGCTCGTCGCCGCCAATGCCGCCGTCACACCGCTGCTTGCCGGCGTGACCGATGTCTCACTGACCGAGGGGCCGATCAATGTCCTGCGGCTAAGCCTGCATCCGAATGGCCTCGCGCCTCGGATCGCCAATCTCCACGAATGGCGAGCGCATCTGCTGGAGCGCCTGCGCCAGCAGATATCGGCAACCGGCGATCCTATCCTGATAAAACTGCTGGCGGAACTATCGGCCTATCCCGCGCCGGCGGCGCCGAAGTCGACAGCTCCTGAACGGGATTTCGCCGGCATTGCCGTGCCGCTCGAGCTTATCACCGAGGCGGGACATTTGTCTTTTCTGTCCACCACGACCGTCTTCGGCACACCTGTTGATGTCACCCTGTCGGAACTGGCGATCGAATCCTTCTTTCCCGCAAATCAGGAAACAGCGGAAGCGCTGAAGGCGATACTGCCGGGCGGTTGAACGCCCGGCCAGCGATCAAAATTCCACGCCGGGCTGCCCCTTGATACCCGAGCGGAAAGGATGCTTGATCAGTTCCATCTCAGTGACGAGGTCGGCAATCTCGATCAGCTCTTCCTTCGCATTACGACCCGTCAGGACGACATGGGTCATGTAGGGTTTTTCGGCCTTCAGGAATTCGATCACTTCCTTGATGTCGAGATAATCGTAGCGCAGCGCGATATTGATCTCGTCCAGCAGCACCATGGAATTGCGCTCGTCGCGGATCAGTTCCTTGGCCTTTTCCCAGGCAGAAGACGCCGCCGCCACATCGCGGGCGCGATCCTGCGTCTCCCAGGTGAAACCTTCGCCCATCGTATGGAACTGGCAGAGGTCGGAGAAATGCTTCTCGATCAAATCGCGCTCGCCGGTCCACATGGCACCCTTGATGAACTGCACAACCGCGCTCGGCTTTCCATGGGCGATATGGCGGAAGATCATGCCGAAGGCAGAGGAGGATTTTCCCTTTCCCTTGCCGGTATGGACGATGATCAGACCCTTCTCATCGTTTTTGGTCGCCATGATCTTGTCGCGCGCGGCCTTCTTCTTGGCCATCTTGTCGGCGTGACGAGCATCGTCGCTCTTCGGTGCGTCCGCGCCGGTTTCCGCCAATTCGTCGCTCATTGCATTCTCCCTGATATGATCGATTTCTGTGCTAGCGGCCCGCCGCGCCAGAGGTACAGCGCCACAAGCGGCCTATCTTCCGTGCGCATGGCATGGCGGATGTTCGAGGGGTGATGGATGATCTCGCCGGACCAGCGCGGCAGGAATGGCTGGGCATCCTTGCTCCAGAGCGAGCCGTCGGTCAGAGGGATATAGATCTCCTCAGCCTCATGATGATGATCCGGATAATGCACGCCGGGACC
>NZ_DAIMZT010000154.1:0-1583 GCF_036733805.1 Novosphingobium sp.
GTCCTGAAACAGCGGCAGCCAGTGCTCCATGCCGGGATGACGGCGGCCCTCGGTGACGGCTTCATAAAGCTGGTCGTCGCGCTCTGGCGCACCGAACGCTGCGACGTAACCCATCCGGAAACGACGGATGGTTTCGGTGGTAAGCTGGAATTCCGAGACCGGCACCAAATCGAGGCCGCGCATGTCCAGCAGCGTGCGCTGGGTTTCGGCGTCGAAGCTGCGGATGGATTCCAGTGAATCGCCGAAGAAATCGAACCGCACGGGTTGATCGAGCCCGGCCGGAAACAAATCCAGAATGCCGCCGCGCACGGCATATTCGCCGGGCTCGCGCACCGTCGAGGAGCGGCCGTAGCCGTTGTGCTCCAGCCAGGCGACGATCGAATCCATCGGCACGACGTTGCCCGGCGCGACCGACAGCGCCTGCGCCGCGACGGCCTCACGCGCCGGCACCCGCTGCACGATCGCATTGACGGTGGTCAGCACGATCAGCGGCTTGTCACTGCCCTGCAGCCGCGACAATTTGGCCAGCGTCGTCAGCCGCTGGGCCAGAACGCCGCCGTGCGGCGACACCCGGTCATAGGGCTGGCAATCCCAGGCCGGAAACTGCAGGACGGCGAGGTCGGGCGCAAAAAATTCCAGCGCCCGCGCCAGTTGCTGCATGCGCGGGCCATCGCGGCAGACCACCGCCAGGCTGACCGCCGGCCGCTTGGGCTGCGCGGCGACGGCGCGGGCGAGGTCCGAGACCACGAGCCCTTCGGCCCCCTCGGCGACATTGGCGAAGGTTAGCGCGCGGCCCGGCGCCAGCATCAGGGCGGGCGATTTGGCGGAAACTTTCATACGCCGTGTTCCACCGCGCGAAACGCCTTGATGCGGTCGAACAGCGCGCCCGCATGTTCCGGCGCAAGCGGCTGGTCGCCGGTGATCGCGGCATACAGGTCCGGGTCGGGCACTTCGATCAGCCGTTCCAGCCGGTCCAGTTCGTCGTCGGAAAGGTTGCCGATCTCGGCATCGGCAAAGCGGCCGAGGATGAGGTCCATTTCGCGGGTGCCGCGATGCCAGCAGCGAAACAGCAGCCGCTTGCGGCGGTCGTCGAGCCCACCGCTCGAGCGTGTCGTACCCGTCATTTCAACAATCCCATCCGAACGCCAAATGCCCGGACGTGCCGGGCGGGGGCTGATATAGCGACGGAGTTCGCCGATGTCAGCCCTTTCCGGCCCCAATTATCAACCGCCTCGTCATTGCCGGGCTTGACCCGGCAATCCATCCTCTTTTGAAGATGGATGCGCGGGTCAAGCCCGCGCATGACAAGTTCACTCAATACACCCGCGCCTTGGGCGGAATGTACTGTACGTCGTTGGTCATCGTGTAATCGTGGACCGGACGGTAGTCGATCGTGGTGTTGCCGCGCTCGTCGATCCAGGCCAGCGTATGCTTCATCCAGGTCTGGTCGTCGCGGTTCGGAAAATCCTCGCGGGCATGGGCGCCGCGGCTCTCGGTGCGGTTGGCCGCTGAATTCATCGTCACCACCGCCTGCGCGATCAGGTTGTCGAACTCGAGCGTCTCGATCAGGTCGGAATTCCACA
>NZ_DAIMZT010000155.1:0-1582 GCF_036733805.1 Novosphingobium sp.
AGCGGGGTGGGCCAGTGCAACGTTGCGCTAAGCCCACCCCCTAACCCCCTCCCGCTTGCGGGAGGGGGAATATGTCCGACATTGGCCGATTTCAGATCCTTCCGAATTTGTCGACGCGGCTAGGGCGGCAATGGAACTTTCCCCTGCGCGGGCAGGAGCGAGGCCATAAGTGCTTAGCTCGCCGGCTTGCGGAATTTCAGCGTCATCCGGTCGCTTTCCCCGATGGCGAGATAGCGGGCCTTGTCGACCTCGCCATTGCGCAGGGTCGGCGGCAACGTCCACACACCCTTTTCCCAATCCGCCGTGTCCTTGGGGTTGGCGTTGATCTCCGACGATCCGACATATTCGAAGCCCGCCGCTTGTGCCAGACGACGGATGGTCGACACCTTGAGATAGCCGCTCGTCTTTTCCAGCGCGCTGTCCCGTGCCTCGGGCAGGCGGTGGTCGACCACGCCCAATATGCCGCCGGGCTTGAGCAGGTCGTAGAAGCTCTTGAAGGTGGCTGCCTCCGTCCCGTTCATCACCATATTGTGGATGTTGCGGAAGGTCAGCAGCGTGTCGACGCTGCCCGCCGGGATCAGGCTGAGCTGGTCGGGGAAGGGCACCAGCTTCACCTTGCCATAGACGTCCGGCTTGGCGGCCAGGAAGGTCTTGTAGCCGTCCAGATTGCGGCCCACGGGCTGCAAGGCGTAGAAGGTGCCCTTGGCGCTCAGCAGCGGCGCCAATATCTCCGTATACCAGCCGCCGCTCGGCGAATATTCCACCACCGTCTGGTCCGGCCTGACACCGAAGAAGGCGAGCGTTTCAGCTGGATGCCGATATTTGTCGCGCGCGACGTTGGCGGGCGTTCGGCTCGGCGCGGCAATGGCGGCCGCCATCGGATCTCTGGCGTGCGAAGCGCCATGGCCGGCATGATCGACATGCTGCGCCGCCAGCGGAAGGACGGGAAGGAGCAGGCCTGCCAGCAGCAGGCTCTGTCGGGCGAGACGGTTCATCGGGAATCCTCTCTATTGGGGATCCCCGATGTGCCGTCCCTGCATGTCCAATGCAAGTGAGGAAGACAAATCAGTGCGTTACAGACAGGCTTCCAGGAAGGGCTGGTCGAAACCGAACTGCCGCGCCTTGTCCAGCGTATAGGGACGCAGGCCCATCGAGCGATATTCGCCGACGATCCGGCCGCTTTCATCCTCGTCATGATATTCGAACTTGAACAGTTCCTGCGTGACGATGACGTCGCCTTCCATGCCGATCACCTCGGTCACGTTGGTGACGCGGCGCGAGCCGTCGCGCAGGCGCTTCACCTGCACGATCAGGTCGACCGAATCCGCGATCTGCTTGGAAATGGCTTCCTTGGGGATCTTGATGTCGCCCATCAGGATCATATTCTCCATACGGCCCAGGCACTCGCGTGGGGAGTTGGAGTGGAGCGTGCACATCGAGCCGTCATGGCCCGTATTCATCGCGGCGAGCAGGTCGAAACATTCCGCGCCGCGAATTTCGCCCAGGATGATCCGGTCGGGACGCATACGCAGCGCGTTCTTGACGAGATCGCCGATGGTGATCGCGCCCTGGCCCTCCAGGT
>NZ_DAIMZT010000156.1:0-1574 GCF_036733805.1 Novosphingobium sp.
CTTCCAAGCTTGTGATGCGGGTTCGATCCCCGCTACCCGCTCCACCGTCTCCCTTCCTGCCGAGCCGCGGGAGCAGTCATGGCCGACATCATCAATCTGAGGCAGGCGCGCAAGACGAAGATGCGGGCGGACAAGGCGCGTGTAGCCGAGGCCAATCGGGTTAAGTTCGGGCGCACCAAGGCCGAGCGGCAGGCGCAGTTTCAGGAAGAACAGCGCAAGGATCGCCAACTGGAAGGCAGCAGGCGGGAAACGCGGTCCGACGAAACGCAATAGGCTGGGCATGGCGGGGCTGTCGCCCTTTTGCATGAGCCGTTTGCACCGACTCGGTTGCACTTGAGGCCTACCCCTGATACCGGCGCGCCGGTAATTTTCGCGCCAGCACAGGAAGGTCGCACCGCCCATGTCCGACAAGATCAACCGCATCGTTCTAGCCTTCTCGGGAGGGCTCGATACCAGCGTGATCCTGAAATGGCTGCAGCAGACCTACCAGTGCGAGGTCGTAACCTTCACCGCCGACCTGGGGCAGGGCGAGGAGCTGGAGCCGGCGCGCGCCAAGGCGCAGCTGATGGGCGTTAGGCAAGAGCATATCTTCATCGACGACCTGCGCGAGGAATTCGTGAAGGACTATGTCTTCCCGATGATGCGCTCCAATGCGCTCTATGAGGGGCTCTATCTGCTCGGCACCTCGATCGCGCGGCCGCTGATCGCCAAGCGGCAGATCGAAATCGCCAAGCAGGTCGGGGCTGACGCCGTCAGCCACGGCGCGACCGGCAAGGGTAATGACCAGGTGCGTTTCGAACTGGGCTATTATGGCCTGGCCCCCGACATCAAGGTGATCGCGCCCTGGCGCGAATGGGACCTCACCAGCCGCACCAAGCTGATCGAATTCGCCGAAAAGCACCAGATCCCGATCCCCCGCGACAAGCGCGGCGAAAGCCCCTTTTCGACCGACGCGAACATGCTGCATACCTCGTCCGAGGGGAAGGTATTGGAGGATCCGTGGGAGGAAACCCCGGATTATGTCTATTCGCGCACGGTGAACCCGGAGGATGCGCCGGACGCGCCGGAATATATCACGATCGATTTCGAGCGTGGCGATGGCGTGGCGATCAACGGCGTCGGCATGTCGCCCGCGACCCTGCTCGAAACCCTTAACGACTATGGTCGCAAGCATGGCATCGGCCGGCTCGACCTGGTCGAGAACCGCTTCGTCGGCATGAAGTCGCGCGGCATGTATGAAACGCCGGGCGGCACCATCTATCATCTGGCGCACCGGGGCATCGAGCAGCTGACGCTCGATCGCGGCGCCGCGCACCTCAAGGACGAGCTGGCGCCGCGCTATGCCGAGCTCATCTATAACGGCTTCTGGTTCTCGCCCGAGCGCGAGATGCTGCAGGCGGCGATCGACCATAGCCAGGAGAAGGTGACGGGCACGGTTCGGCTGAAGTTGTACAAGGGCGGCGTCTATGTCGTGGGCCGCAAGTCGCCTTACTCGCTCTACAGCGAGAAGGTCGTGACTTTCGAGGACGATGCGGGCGCCTATGACCAGCGCGACGCGGCGGGCTTCATCAAGC
>NZ_DAIMZT010000157.1:0-1501 GCF_036733805.1 Novosphingobium sp.
GGCTTCTCCGATCCCTTCTATACCGGCACGCTGGGCGAAGTGCAGCAGGCCTTTTCCGTCATCGACCGGCATATGCTGGTGACGACCGACGGCAAGGCCCTGCCCGACTGGTCTATAGCGCCCAATGCTGTTCCCGACGTGGTGCGCGATTACCGCCTGCTGCAATTCGACATGATGTTCGGCCAGCAATATGGCCGCGAGCGCTTCTTCCCCGGTTTCAACTGGCTGCACGAGGGCGCGCCATCGGTCTGATGTTTTTCGGCGGGGACGCCTGAACCGCATGGCGGTGGAAATCGTTTGAATTCCACCGCCATGCGGGTTTATCTCGGGAAACATCCGCATCGCCCCATCAGAACCGGAGACACACCGTGTCAGATATCTCCGACTATATCGTTTCGCATTTCAAGCGTTCCTCTCGCGAAATCGGCGAAGTGGAGCGGCGCATTCTGGAACTGTCGCACCAGAAGAAGCTCGTTTCGAGCGACACCAATGCGGAATTTTCCGCTGGCGCGAGTTTCGGCGACAGGCTGGCCGACAATATCGCCAAGGTCGGCGGCTCCTGGGGTTTCATCCTCGGTTTCTGCTTTTTCCTGATCTTCTGGGCTATCATCAACACCATCATCCTGACGACCGGCGCTTTCGATCCCTACCCCTTCATCTTCCTCAACCTGCTGCTTTCCATGCTGGCGGCCATTCAGGCGCCGATCATCATGATGTCGCAGAACCGCCAGGCCGCCCGCGACCGTTTCGAGGCCGCCAAGGACTACGAGGTGAACCTGAAGGCCGAGCTTGAGGTTCTGTCCCTGCATGAAAAGATCGATGTGAAGGTGCTGGCCGAACTGGCCGCGCTCCGTCAGGACCTTGCCGCACTCCACCGCCATGTCACCCGCAAGGAAGACTGACGCCGGAAAATTCATCCCCGCTTTTCCCCACCCCGCGATGCGCTGTTAGATTAAACGCAGTCCCGCCGGGTGGACGCCAGACGTGGCGGAAACCGAGGGACGGTCCTGGTGGTGGAACGCTGGCAACGTTCGTGGAAAGGACCATTTCGCAAAAGGCGGTGCACCGCCGCTTGCGAAATACGGCATGGTGAAAGACCCGGCTGCGCAACGCATCCGACCCACACCAACCTCAACCGAAGCGCAGCCGGGCAATCGCCCGACGCACGCTGAGTATCCCCGACCGGCAACGCCGGGCGGGATGAAGCTGTTGGGGGTTTAGGGCGTTTTCAGGAAAGGTGGGCCTAGGTGCGTGGGGCTTACCCCCCTCTGCCCTGCCGGGCATCTCCCCCACAAGGGGGGAGATCGATCTGCGGCGCGGTCTCGTCCGACACAAAGCTGGAGATTGAAGCGATAAAGATGCGTCTTGCCGATCTCCCCCCTTGTGGGGGAGATGCCCGGCAGGGCAGAGGGGGGTAAGCCCCGCGCTCCTTAGCTAAGCCGAAATTCACCCCCAGTTACGAATCCGTCAGATTCTTGCGCTACAGATTGACGCAGGCGTT